>JAFYJD010000010.1 GCA_017538255.1 Clostridia bacterium
AAACAGCATCGCCGCGAGGAACGGCGCAAGCAGTATGTTTCCGATTGTATCGAAAACTCGGAGATCATCACCATATCCCTTTATGCGATGCAGGCCGATGAGAACGACGATATTATCTCCGGAGAAGAACTCATCGCAGATCCGGCTGTGGATGTTGAAGAACAGGCGCTTCACAAGATCGATCTTGAAACTCTGCATCAAGCACTTACAGCACTCTCGGATAAAGAATTGTGGCTCGTACATAGATTATTTCTTTCGGAAACACCTGTAACAGAGCTTCAACTCAGCCGAGAAACCGGCATTCCTCAAAAGACCTTGAACGACAGAAAAATGCGGGCATTAAAGAAGTTGGAAAAATATATTAAAAAATAACCCGCTAAAATTCAAAAAAAGTGTGGAATACAGGGTGAAGGGAGAAATATCCCGTCACCGGCTTCTCGGACTTGAGAAGCAATGCTCGTTTTGTTTTACTCTTTTCGGTACGAATGTTGTGTTAAATACTTGATAATGTTTATTCGCTTATCGCCTGCGGCACATACTCCACCGCAACGCCTTGGCGTGTATCCTGTTTGATGTTCTTCTCGAAGAAGTCTGGCTCCATCTCCAGATAGCCCACAAAGCGGTAATGGATGATTATGCGCTGGATACCTACGAGTACGACGACTGGGGCAATATTCTCAATAAAGCGAAATATGCCTACACTACCGGCAGCCTCGGCACGGTGCTGAACACGATAAGCTACGGCTACGACAACACCCAATGGGGCGATCAGTTGACAAACTATAACGGACAAACCATAACCTATGACAGTATGGGCAATATGACCTCATGTGGGCATATCTCGTACACGTGGGACGGAAAGCAGCTCGTTGATATTTGCATAATCGGCGAAGGGTACTATTCCTATTCGTACAATGAGGACGGGCTGCGCGTCGGCAAGCGGATGTATTTGCCTTCGCTGTATTTTGAGCGGAATACGGAAGTTTTCCATGTTGAAGACAACAAACGTTCGCGCTGGATACAGGGTGAGGAATGGCCGATGGGTGCCAATTCCCCGATGAAGTACCTTGACAGAAAGACAAACCGAGAGGAGGTTTTGTTACGCTTTGTTGATGTGGATACCGGCGAAAAGCGAATAGTATCGCAGTTCTATCGATGCTCCTTGGATGTTCTACAAGCAAATTGCAGACAAGGGATTCCGAATAAACGCATAGTTTAGCAAGGATTACAGACAAGAAATACGCGAGTTAAAATATATCTTAAGAAATCGATGAGTTCAAACCGCTAAAAAACAGACGAAACAAGGGTGTTAAATATATTGGTTTGCGGTATGCTTTGTTATCAAAAGTCGATCTTGATAAATTGATCCCAAACAAATAAAAGGAAAATCCATCCGTTTATGCGCTTGACATAACCGGTCGAATGCTATATAATAACATCATATCCAAAATATTTTAGGAGGTAAAAGGATAATGAAAAAACTGCTGTGTATCTTGTTGGTCCTTGCTATGGGCGTGGGTATGCTGTCTTTCACGGCATGCAAGAAGGAGCAGGAAGGCGACGACTTCCATATCGGTATCGTTACCGGCTCCGTTTCCCAGTCGGAGGATGACCGCCGCGGCGCGGAGGCGTTCCAGGCAAAGTATGGCGAGGATCGCGTAAAACTGGCGATCTATCCCGACAACTTCGCCGAAGAGTCGGAGACCACCATTCAGACCATTGTTAACCTTTCCGCCGACCCCAAAATGAAAGCGATAATCGTTAACCAGGCAGTTCCGGGCACGACTGAGGCGTTCCGCCGCATCAAGGAAAGCCGTCCCGACATCATCTGCATTGCGGGCGAGGCGCACGAGGATCTTCCCGAAATAGGCAGCGCGGCCGATCTGGTCTGCAACAACGACTTTGTTGCCCGCGGCTACCTGATCATCCGCACCGCTCATGAACTTGGATGCGATACCTTCGTACACATTTCCTTCCCCCGCCATATGTCCTATGAAACAATGAGCCGCCGTGTTGCGATCATGAAGGCTGCCTGCGAAGAATTCGGTATGAAGTTCGTTCTTGAGACCGCTCCCGACCCCCTGTCTGACGTCGGCCAAACCGGTGCTCAGGCTTACATCCTCGAAAAGGTGCCAAGTTGGGTTGAACAATACGGCAAGAACGCCGCGTACTTCTGCACCAACGACGCGCATACCGAGCCGCTTCTGAAGCAGCTTCTGACCTATGGCGGTTATTTCATCGAAGCCGACCTTCCCTCGCCGCTGATGGGTTATCCCGGCGCTCTCGGCATCGACCTGACCGCTGAGGCGGGCGACTTTGAGAAGATTCTTGCCAAGGTTGAACAAGCCGTTTGCGAGAAGAACGGCGCAGGCCGTTTCGGCACATGGGCATACTCCTATGGCTACACCGTTTCCGCAGGTCTTGCACAGCATGCTGTGAACGTTATCGAAGGCAAGAGCGAACTTAAGAGTATGGAAGACATCGCAAAGGCATACGGAGAGTTCTCGCCCAAGGCAGAGTGGAACGGCTCGCAGTATACCAATGCCGAAAGCGGCGTCAAGTCCGAAAACGTGTTCCTCGTATATCAGGATACCTACATTATGGGCAATCCCGGCAAATATATGGGATCCACCAAGATCGAGGTTCCCGAGAAGTACTTCACCATCAAATAATCATAGTTGTTGACACACCCCCGGGGGAGGATTTACTCCTCCCCCTATTTTTTAAGGAAGGGGACCGGATAATATTATGGAAACAATGAACGCTCCCTTGTTGGAGATGCGTAACATAAAAAAGGACTTCTTCGGCAATCAAGTCTTGACAGACATCAACCTGACGCTGAATGAGGGCGAGGTGTTGGGTCTGGTGGGCGAAAACGGTGCGGGCAAGAGCACCCTGATGAAGATACTTTTCGGTATGGGCGTTATCCGCGACACAGGCGGTTTTGAGGGCGAAATCCTTATGAACGGAGAGCCGGTTCGGTTCAACACGCCTTTCGATGCATTGGCTGCGGGTATCGGTATGGTACATCAGGAATTCTCCCTGATCCCCGGCTTTACCGCCACCGAGAATATCCTTCTTAACCGTGAACCGAAGAAAACCAACGTGATCTCACAGATATTCGGGGACCGTCTAAACACATTGGATGTTCCCGAGATGAAGTTGCGATCCGACGCCGCAATAGAAAAGATGGGCGTCAGGATCGATTCTTCTATGGTCATCAATCAGATGCCCGTAGGACACAAACAGTTTACCGAGATCGCCCGTGAATTGAGCAAGGATCATCTTAAACTGCTCATACTCGACGAACCCACCGCAGTATTGACAGAAAAAGAAGCCGGCGCGCTCCTCGACTCCATTCGCGCCATGTCCAAACGCGGGATTGCCGTAATATTCATTACGCACCGTCTGCACGAGATACTGTCCGTATGCAGCAAGGTTATGATAATGCGCGACGGATACATCGTGGAAGAAGTCAAGCCCGAAGAAACGAGCATTCCCGAGATCACCCGCTGTATGGTAGGCCGCAACGTGGATGAGAGTCCGACTGTCGCAACCGAAAAAGCCGATGTGGACAGGGACGTCATAATGTCCATCCGCAAACTGTGGGTAGATATGCCCGGCGAACTCGTCCGCAACGTCAATCTCGACGTTCTGGAGGGCGAGATACTCGGTATAGGCGGCCTTGCAGGGCAGGGCAAGTTGGGCATACCAAACGGCATTATGGGTCTTTACGAGGCAGGCGGAACCGTCACGCTGAAGGGCAAAAACGTGCCGCTTAACAGCCCGCGGCAGTGTCTGGACTCGAGCATATCCTTTGTTTCCGAGGACAGGCGCGGCGTAGGTCTGCTTCTGGACGAAACGCTTGAGTGGAACATTGCCTTCCCGGCGATGCAGATTCAGGACAAGTTCCTCAAGCGGTATCTCGGCGGACTGATAAAATGGCGCGATGAAAAAGCGATCCATGCAGTTACGAAGAAATATATTGACGAGTTGATGATCCGATGCACGAGTACCAAGCAAAAAGCAAAGGAACTCTCCGGAGGAAACCAGCAAAAGGTATGTCTGGCGAAAGCGTTTGCTATGGAACCCACGTTTCTGTTCGTTTCGGAGCCTACGCGAGGTATCGACGTCGGCGCGAAAGCCCTCGTGCTCGAAGCGCTGAAACGGCTTAACCGCGAAAAGGGAGTCACCATAGTTATGATCTCCTCCGAACTCGAAGAACTAAGGTCGACCTGCGACCGCATAGCCATAGTTTCGGGCGGCAAGGTCGCCGGCATACTTCCGGCTTCTTCAAGTTCAGAAGATTTTGGTATGCTGATGGTCAGCCAGGTTAGATAAGGAGGGCGCATGAAAGAAAAAGCAATAGTTGCCGTAAAAGAAGACAACAAGTTAAAAAAACTTTTTAAAAGTTTCGGGGTTCCCCGACTCATCATAACAGGCTTTTTGGTCTTGTTGTTCATTATGGCCCCCTTTGTAGGCGAAAATTTCTTCGCTCAGTTGACAAACACCTTCAACCGTTTCAGTTGGAACGCAATAATGGTGCTTGCCATGGTGCCTATGATCCAGTCGGGCTGCGGTCTGAACTTCGGTCTTCCGCTCGGTATCATCGCCGGTCTGCTGGGCGGCACGATCTCGATAGAACTCGGTTTTACCGGTGCAACGAGTTTTTGGGTGGCCATAGTCATCGCAACGTTCTTTACCGTGATATTCGGGTGGGGCTACGGATGGCTGCTTAACAAAATCAAGGGCGGCGAGATGATGATTGCCACATACGTTGGCTTTTCATCGGTATCGTTTATGTGTATGGCGTGGCTGCTGCTGCCTTATCACAAACCCAATATGGTTTGGGGTCTTGCCGGCAAGGGTCTGAGAACGACCATTTCTCTTGAGGGATTCTACGACAAGGTGCTCGCAAACTTCCTTAAGATAAAGATCGGTTCTCTTGAGATCCCGACCGGATCGCTGCTGCTGTTCGCCCTGCTCGCCCTGCTTATGTGGGCGTTCTTCCACACGAAACTCGGTACTGCGATGACCGCTGTCGGTTCCAATCCCGCTTTTGCAAGGGCTGCCGGCATAAACATCAATAAAATGCGTTCCCTGTCCGTCATACTTTCCACATGGCTTGCCGCAGTCGGCATACTTGTGTACGAGCAGGGTTTCGGATTTATCCAGTTGTATACGGCGCCGTTCAACTTGACGCTGCCGACCGTTGCGGCCATATTGATCGGAGGCGCTTCGGTCAACAAAGCAACGATCACACATGTTATCATCGGAACCTTCCTGTTTCAGGGTTTGGTCACCATGACCCCTACGGTTATGAATTCCATGATACATATGGATATGAGCGAGGTCATCCGTATTATCGTGTCCAACGGCATGATACTGTACGCTTTGACCAGAAAGACGGAGGCGACCAGATGAACAAACAGAAAAAGGCCGGATTCGGCAACAACCTGTTAAACCTGCTGCGCAACAACACGGTGCCCGTGATGTTCATAATCATCTGCGCCGTGTGCATACCCGTATCGGGATTCTCGGGCAGTTATCTGCTCAACGAGATGACCACTCGCATAGGCCGCAACACATTCCTCATTCTAAGCCTGCTCATACCGATCATGGCCGGTATGGGTCTGAATTTCGGAATGACGCTCGGCGCAATGGCGGGAGAGATAGCGCTCATACTTACTTCCGATTGGCAGATATGGGGTATTCCCGGAGTTGTGCTCGCAATGATCGTTTCCATCCCGATCTCGATCCTCTTCGGCATTATATGCGGCACGCTGCTGAACAAGGCCAAGGGACGTGAGATGATAACCAGTTATATAATCAGTTTCTTTATGAACGGTATATATCAGCTGGTAGTTCTGTACATGATGGGACCGATCATCCCGATCAGCCATTCATCGATCAAACTCCCTCGCGGTTACGGAATCCGCAACACCGTCAGTCTGCTGAATATGCGTCAGTGTATCGACAATCTGCTCGCGGTCAACATCGCAGGAGTTCGTATCCCCGTTCTTACGCTGCTCATAATCGCTGCGCTGTGCCTGTTCATAGTCTGGTTCCGCAAGACCAAACTCGGTCAGGATATGCGCGCGGTAGGTCAGGATATGGAGGTCGCTCGCGACGCCGGCATCAATGTTGACAGGACGCGCATAATCTCGATCGTTATGTCCACCGTGCTTGCGGGATTCGGTATGATACTGTATCTGCAGAATATGGGCAATATTGCGACCTATTCTTCTCACTCGCAGATCGGTATGTTCTGTATCGCCGCGCTGTTGGTCGGCGGCGCTTCCGTCGAGAAGGCGTCCATCGGAAACGTTTTCTTAGGCGTTGCGCTGTTCCATCTTATGTTCATCCTGGCTCCCACCGTTGGCGCCAAGATCACCGGCGACTCCATGATAGGCGAATACTTCCGAGTCTTCATCTCCTACGGCGTCATAACCGTTGCGCTCATTATGTATGAGGTGAAGAAGCGCAGACAGAAGAGCCTTATGGGACAGCAACTGCAGCAGGAGCAGTTGGAGGAGGAAGCAAAATGAAAAAGACGAGCAAAATTTTCTTCCGCATCGGCGCTTTGCTGCTGATACTCGCCATAGCCGCATTGATGTTCGTCGTTGGCAGAGGTCACACCGTTTACATCGATAACAAAACGATCGAGTACAACGGGCAGACCTATGATGCGAGTTATCAGATCGAACTGATAAAGAGCGGAAAGAGTATTACAAAACTCAAAAAGGCAGAGCGCGGCATGACCGTCGTCATCGGCCAGACTATGAAACTTTCGCTGAAGATCAAGCAAACGATCGATGGCGTTGAGGAAACAAAGGATATTGTTATCAAACTCCCGTATTCTATGGACAATATCATAATCAACCTCCCCGCGTATTTAAACGGTCTGCCGGAGGATGTGTATCTTGACGAATTCATTTCGGCTCCCGAGCCGGAAGATCCCGATGATGAAATTCCCGGAGGGGACGAATTCGACTTCGGCACGGGCGAGGATTCTCCCGGGGATTGATCGGGCAATGCCGATCCGATAACGCCGCCGGTAAAAACTGAGCGAAGAATAAAACAGGCTGAGAACGATTCATTCTCAGCCTGCTTTATTTTACTTGCAACCCAAATTAAATGCTCTATCGATTCGGTTCCGCCGTCAACCCTTTGCGTCGGCAACGAGTTCCTCGAGTTTTTCGTAGGTAACAGCGCCGATCTTGTTGTAGACGATCACGCCGTCGGGGTCGATGACGGCGGTCTGGGGCAGAACGGTGGATACGTTGAGCGCCATGCCGATCGCGTTTTCATCATCGATCGCAAAAGCGATGCCGTAGTCGTACGCCGCAAGATAGGCGTCGATATCCGTCAGGATCGGCGGGGAATGCAGTGCAAGCACGACCACGTCGCCTTGGTGCGCCTTTTGCAGTTCGTCAAAATGCGGCAGTTCCTTTACGCAGGGCGTGCACCAGGTCGCCCAAAAGTTGATTACGACCACCTTGCCGCGATGATCGGAGAGTTTGAACTCGCTCCCGTCAACGCAGGTAATGGTGAAATCGGACAGGATCTCGCCGCTTCGCCTCGGCTTTTGCGAGGTCTGCACGTCGCCTGTTTGCGTCGGATCGAATGAAGTCGCAGCCTCGCCGTTTTGTATCGGCTTTTGAGCGGGCTTTTTTTGCTGGTTTACGATCACAAGCACGAGGGCGAGAAGCAGAAGCGCGGGTATCCAAAGAAGGCGCAGTTTATTGTTTTTCATTCAAATGCCCCCTTTCTTTAATCGCGGAGCCGCGCAAAACTATCTTGCCCGCGCTGAAGGTGATCGCCTTTGTGGGGCATATATCGATACAGTCGCCGCAGTGTACGCATTCGTGATCGCCAACGGACGCGATGTCCATCCCGCATACGCGCACGCACGCGCCGCAATCCGTGCAGTTGCCCTTATCGACCTTTACGCCGATAAGCGCAAGCCTTGACATAAGGCCGTAAAGCGCGCCGAGGGGACAGACGAAACGGCAGAACGCGCGGAAGATGAACACGCACGCGACGAGCATGGCGATGAGCACGGCAAACTTCCAAACGAACAGGCTGCCAGCCATCGCGCGAAGATCGCCGTTATTCGGATGGAGCATCAAAAGGACCGCGCCTTCAAGCGTGCCGGCGGGGCAGATGTATTTGCAAAAGCCCGGAAGCGGCAAACGCCTGAACGCGAAATAAGCGGGGATGAGGAATACGAAGACCGCGAGGATCGCGTATTTTGTATAACTCAATTTGCGCGTAAGTTTGCTTTTTTTCAGTTTTTTGGTCGGGATCTTGTGTAAAAGTTCCTGTATCAGTCCAAACGGACACAAAAAACCGCAGACGACGCGTCCGAGCAGCAGCGCGAACAAAAGCAGAATGCCGACGATATAAAACGCAGGGCGATCCGCGGAAGCGGACACCGCATTTTGGAGCGATCCAAGCGGGCAAGCGGCGATCGCGCCGGGGCAGGAATAGCAGTTGAGCCCCGGTACGCATACGCTTTTGATGTTGCCCGTATAGATCTTGCCCTCGGTAAAGCCTTTGAGATGGGCGTTGTATAACAGCGCCGAATAAAGCTGAATAAGGCGCCTTGTTAACGGTTTTTTAACAGTCCTATCCAATTCCGATACACTCCGAACAGATTCTGACGGCCTTCGCGAGCACGTCGAGCGCTCCGCCGTTCACGATGCCGAGAACGATGAAGCCGACGCTCACGATGATAAGCAATGCGAAAATCAGATTCTTCTTACGCATTATCTCTTAACGCTGAGTTCGATGAATATGATCTGGGAATAGGGGTCGGTGTAGAACTCGGAGGAGGATTCAAGTTCATAGCCCTCGGGTATGCCGATAACCTGCACGTGGTACTTGGAGGGAACGCCCTCGAAGTACGCGGTGCCCTCTTCATCGGTAACGACGGGGGAGCACATCGTATCGGTGCAGAAATTGACTACAACGCCCGCAACGTCGCGGTTCCTGTTGTCGTAGGCGTAAACGGTATAGGTGCAGGAATTGGGATCGTAATCATCGCCGATGTAGCGGTCGAACAATTCGCGGAACTCCTCCTCGGAGGTCTTGGAGCCGATCTCGACGGCGACGATGTTGCCGTAGCGATCAACAAGCACGGTGGTGGGGATGCCGATAGTTACGAATTGACTGAGGTGGGAGGAGCCTTCACGCGCAACGGGGAAGCCGAGGCCGAGACCGTTGGCGTATTCGGTAAGGGCCTCAACGGTGTCGTTCGCTTCAACCGAAACGGCGACGACGGAGACCTTGTCGGAGTATTCGCTCCAAACCTTCTGCATATGGGGGAACTCGACCCTGCAAGGTCCGCACCAGGTGGCGAACAGGTTTATAACAACGAGTTCGTATTTCTTGAGCGCTTCGGAAAGCGTGTAGGTGCCGCCGTCGATGGTTTCAACCGTAAAATCTTCCATCGCCTTGGGCTGAGGATCGGGCTGATTGCCGAACGGGGTGGGCATACTGGGTGGGTTTGTCGCGGGCACGGGGGTCGAAGCGTCCTCAGTAGCGGGAACGTCGGTTACGGGAACGTCGGTCGCGGGGGCGTCGGTTGCCTCGGCAGCTTGGGTGTTCTCGGGAGCGGTGGTGGTGTTTTCGCCCGTCTTTATCGGGGTGCAGCCGGCAAGGCTGCCGATGATCACGAGCAGGGCCAAAAGAATGCAGAATCTTTTCATTGTTTTACCTTTCGACTTTTTGTTTTGAAGCGTTATTTCTAAACGCTTAAATCCTATTATACCTTTTTTTTTACCGCGCGTCAATAAGCCGCGGAGCGATATCTTGCTCAGCGGTTCAATATTTTTGTAATTATCGGAAACAGCGCCGTATTTTGATAAAACAAACTAAACCTTTTTCTCGAATCTGCTGCCGCAGGCGGCGCAGGTGATGCGTATGCGCCCCTTGCCCTTCGGCACGCGCAGCCGCTTGCCGCATTCGGGACATTTGAGGTATCTGTACTCGGAACTTGCTTTTTTTACCTTGACGGTACGCGCCTTTTCACCGTTTTTCTTTTTGAATACGCGAGAGAAAAAGCCCGCCGTGCCCGCGATCAAACGCTCGTAGCCGAGAAGTTCGTCCTCGCGCGCCGCTGCGTCCTTCGACAGCGCGCGAAACAGCACGAGCCCCGCAAGTATCAGCGAGATCACGCTTAGAACAAGTCCGACGGCTGTGCCCCAAAGCACCGCCGAGACAAAGCCGAGCGCGAGCGAGGCGATCAGCGCGTCCCGCGAGAGTCTGTCAAATCCAAAACCGTTCATAGTTTACCTCGTTTTGAGCAGGCGAGCAGTATCGCAGAGCCGCAGCCGTTAAGGGTGAAGGAGTGCGTGGTGCGCGATATCGCGTCCGCGTATTTGCCGCCGATGAGGTCAACATACCTTTCCGCAAACGGCAATTCGCCCGCATCGGGACCCTCATAGAACGCGTGCTCGTGCAATGTTATGGTGCGCCGCTCGACGGAGCGGTTTACAAGCGTTATTATGGAATCGCCGCCGTATGCGCGAATGACGGCGAAAACATCATCGCCAAGCGCTGCGAACGCCGCCTTGCCCCTGTTCAGCGCGGGCTTTTTTTGGCGGAGTTTGCCCAGCAGGCGGTAGCGCTCCGATATCTCCGCATCTTCGCCGCCCCAGGGGAAGGTCGCGCGGTTGAACGGGTCATAAAGCCCCGTCATACCCGCCTCGTCGCCGTAGTAGACGCAGGGGGGCTGGGGCATCGAAAACTGCAGAGCGGCGGCGGCAAGCAGTCGCTTTTTGCCGAGTTCGAGCGCGTCCCTTTCCGGCGTGAACGCCGCCTGCTGTTCGCGCGTGAGTTCGTTATGCGCGGGCGCGCCCGAAAGCACGGTGAGTATGCGCTCGCAGTCGTGGCTGCCGAGCAGGTTCAGCGCGGCGCGGTAGAAGGGTTCGGGATAGTTCTCGCGCTGTGCGCCGAGTGCGTGAACAAGGGCGTTCGCGTCCGTTTTTTCGGTAAAAAAGTCTATTACGGCATCCCTGAACGGGTAGTTCATAACCGAATCGAGTTCGCGTCCGTATACGTATTTGCGAAGCCCCTGCTCCCAAAGCTTATTGGAAGCGTCCTCCCAGACCTCGCCGAGCAGCACACCGTCGCCGTCGATGCGCTTGAGGACGGTCCTCAAATGCTCGATGAACGCGTCGGGCAGTTCATCCGCAACGTCGAGCCGCCACGAGGTCAGACCGAGTTTTGCCCATTTTTCAAGCACCGAACACACGAACTCCATATACGACGGCGTCAGTTCGCGCACCTCCGGCAGGCTCTTGAAGCCCCACCAACAGCGGTATTCATTGGGATAACGCTCGAATGTGTACCAATCATAATACGGCGAATGCTTTGAAGAATATGCGCCGGGGTCGGGGTAGCGCGAAAAACGGTTGAAGTATACGCTGTCGTCCCCCGTATGCGAGAACACGCCGTCGAGCATTATGCGTATGCCGAGCGCGCGCGCCTCGTCAACAAGGCGTTTTAGTTCGTCCTCGTCGCCGAGCACGGGATCGACGCGCATATGATCCGAGGTATTGTAGCGGTGGTTGCTCGGTGCCTCGAATATGGGGTTAAGGTAGATAACGCCTACGCCGAGAGAGGCAAGATAGGGCAGTTTTTCGCGGATGCCGCAAAGATCGCCGCCGAAATAATCCGTCGGCGAATAGAATCTTTCGCCGCGGCGGGGCTTATAGTTCACCCGCTCAGACCAGTCCTCATGCTTTGAAACCTTGCGACCGAGGTTTTCGTGATAGGCGAGCCGATCGAGCGCGGTCTTTCCGTTTGCGTCCGCTTTGCCTCTGCGGAAACGGTCGGGAAAGATCTGATAGGCGGTGCAGCGGCGGAACCATTCGGGCGTTTTAAAGCCATCTTCGTAAACGGTGATCTGATAGTCGTCGGGCAGGCTGTCCGTAAGGCGACCGACGCCGCTCTTCGCGCCGTAGTACAGGCGGGTGGAGCAAACGTCGATGATAAAGTAGTACCATATGAGCTGCGGATTTTCGGGCGCGGTTATCGAAAACTCGACCGTCGTGCCGTCCCAATCCCGTTTGTGATCGCCGCAGACGAGCAGTTCGCCATCGTCCGTCCAGAGCCGAAGCGTGCAGTTCGCGCCAGCGTGGTCATAACCCCAAAGGCGGAGTTTAAGAACCGCCTGTTCGCGGCACTTCAAAGCACCCTGCGGCAGGCGGTAGGCTTTTTCTCTTGAATTGTGATAGACAAAAAGTTCCATAGGCTATACGTTGAAGCGGAACACGATTACGTCGCCGTCCTGCACCACATAGTCCTTGCCCTCGCTCCGAACGAGGCCCTTGTCCTTGCAGGCATTAAGGCTGCCCTCGCTTACGAGCGTTTCATAGGGTACGACCTCGGCGCGGATGAAGCCGCGCTCAAAATCGGTGTGTATCTTGCCCGCCGCGCCCGGCGCCTTGGTGCCCTTTGAGATCGTCCACGCGCGCACCTCGTCCGTACCCGCCGTCAGAAAACTTATGAGTCCGAGCAGGGAATAACTCGCCTTCACGAGTTTGTCGAGACCGCTTTCGCCGATGCCGAGTTCCTCGATGAACGCGGCCTTTTCCTCGTCCGAAAGTTCTGATAGTTCCTCCTCGACCTTGGCGCATACGGTCAGCGCCTCCGCGCCCTCCGCCGCCGCCTGCGCGTAAAGTTTTTTTACGGCTTCGGGCTCGGCGCCTATCTCGTCCTCGCGGATGTTCGCAACATAGATAACGGGCTTGGTAGTCAAAAGAAAGAGTTCGTCCGCCATACGCCTTTCATCGCCGGTCATATCCATACTGCGAACGGGCTTCATAGCGTCGAGATGCGCCTTGATGCGCTCCAAAAACTCTATCTCCACAAGGTATTTTTTATCGCCGCTCTTGGAGTTCTTTTTTGCTTTGTCTATGCGGCGGTCGATCGACTCGAGATCGGCGTAGATGAGTTCGAGATTGATCGTGTCCATATCGCGCACGGGGTCGACAGAGCCGTCCACGTGAACGATGTTCATATCCTCAAAACAGCGCACGACGTGGACTATCGCGTCCACCTCGCGTATATGCGCAAGGAACTTGTTGCCGAGCCCCTCGCCTCTGTACGCGCCGCGCACAAGCCCCGCTATGTCAACGAACTTTATCACCGCGGGAACGAGGCTCTTTGGGTGGTACATCTCGTTTAGAACGGCAAGGCGCGGGTCGTTTACGGCAACTACGCCCTCGTTAGGCTCGATCGTGCAGAACGGATAGTTCGCCGCCTGCGCGCCCGCTTTGGTTATCGCGTTAAAAAGTGTGCTTTTGCCGACGTTCGGCAGACCCACAACTCCGAGTTTCATATAAAAAAGTTCTCCTTTGTAATGCGGTTTGATCGTTTGCGGCAAATGCGCTTCGCCGCACTTCCCAAATCAAATTATACCATAACGAAACCGCCGTTTTCAATGCCAACTGCATATTTTAAACGTCAAAAAAACGCGCTCCGAAGCAGCGTCGGAGCGTGTTTTTGTAAAATACTGTCAGTTTTAGGCATCGATGACGGTGAGACCGTCGATGCTCGAAAGCGCGGCGTCGTTGCCGACGACGCAGACCGCGCCCTCGTCGCGCATTTTATCGAACAGTTCCGAAAGCGCAAACAGTTTTTCCTTGGTGGTCGAAAGCACCTCGCGGCGAAGCTTTGCCTGCACCTCGGGCGTGCGGCCGCTCAAATACTCTCTGTCGGCATATGCGCCGAGTTCGCCGGGCGTCATAAGCGGCTCAAGCATACCTATAGTCGAGATGATGTACTTTTCGACCGGCTCGTCGCTCTTTGCGAACTCGTTGATGAAGTCGGCTTCGGAGTCGTAGGCTTCAAGCGCTTTGGCGGGGGAGGGGTCGAGATAGGAATGATTCGTAACGGTGCCGTTCGGATTTGCGCGGAAACCGCAGCCGTATGCGCCGTTCTGCACGCGCACCTTGCCCCAGAGGTAATTGAGCGTGATGAGCGACGCCGCAACTCGCCTCGTGCCCGTGATCTCGCCCGCATAGATGCCCTTGACGGCGGATGATACCTGCGACGGGATGCGGATGCCGAGTTTTTTGGGCAGGTCGCCCCTGTAATCGACGGTGGGGCGCACGGGACTGCCTTCGGGGAGCGCCGAAATGAGCGCGTCCAAATCCACGGGAGCGCTCGATGTGATGCTGAGGATCAGGCGCGACCTTGCAAAACTGCGGCTTGCGATCGCCGTAAAGCGTTCGCAAAGCGCGGCATTTTCGCCCTGCTCTGCGGCAAGCGCCTTGATGTAGGCGCGGTAGCCGACGCCTTTGGTCTCGTCGTCAACAACGCCGGCGGCGCAGTAATGCGAACTTACGGCGCAGATGCCGAGGGCGTGGGACATATTGATCGCAAACTGCTTGGTCTCCTCGTTCGTCTGCTGAACTATCTCGCGGATGCGCGAGCCGTCCGAAAAATCGGTTTCGAGCAGTATCTCGGTGATTATCCCGATCGCCTTCTCCGCGTTTTCTTCAAGCGCGGAGAACTTGGCTGTGATATACGGCGTGCAGCTGTCCTTATCAAGGGCGGCGGTGGTGATCTCAAAGCCGTAGCGTCCGATATAGGTGTTTATGAGCACGCCGAGTTCGGCAACGGTATGCCGCTTCGTGGGCAGTTTGCCCAAGAGTTTCGTCATCAACTTGGCGGGCGCGAGTTCCGCTTTTTCAAGATCGGTCGCCGTAAAATAGAGCATAAAATGCGCTATGCCGTTTGCGGTGATGCGATGCTCGATGATGTGCGCGCCGTTTTCGTCATAGAAACGGGTGGGTATGTCCATAGGATCTTCGGAGACCTCGGAAAGCGGCAGTACGGGCAGTGTCGCAACGCTCTCTTTGCTGTCGGGCGTTTGCTGCCAACGGACGAGGCGTTCGTTCATCGCCGCGAGGTCCGCTCTTTCGGCTTCGGTAAGAGGCGCGTACATCGCTTCGGCGCGCGCTTTTTCCGCCGCGCGCTGTTCTTCGCCGTAGGTCTTTGACGGAACGACGGTAAGAACGCTCAATTTGTCAAAATCGAACAGTTCCTTCAAAAGCGCGTCGAACTCGCCGTTTTCTGCGCTCTTGCGGAGCGCCTTGATGTCCGCGTCGTTTTCAAGGTAGAGCAGGGGATCGCCGCCGTAGAGGGACGAGTTGAGCGAGCCGAGACAGCGGTAGAAAAGACCCGCGGGCTCGGGGATGTCCTTGAGCATATAGGCGTATTTGTTGATATGCGCCGTCAAAAGGTCCTTATCGACGCCGTTTTTAAGAAGGTCTGCGATCGTCTTTTTGACGACGGCGACTATCTCGGCTTCGTTATTTGCTTCGGTATTGATAACGTCGAAAGAAAAATTGATCTGCTGCTGCTGTTCGGCGACGCTGACGGAAACGTCCTCGCCGAGTTTATTGTCGAGTATCGCGCGTTTGAGGGGCGATTCGTTGGTCTCGGCGAGCAGTTTTGCGAGCACTTCGAGCATCATAACCGTGCGTTTTTCGATGAACGGGCACACGATGCGACCGAAAGAGAGCATAGTCTTGTTAGCCTCGTCTTCGTCCGCGCCGATCTCGTAGGGCAGCGTCTTGCGGCCGACGGTCGGGATCTGCATCGGTATCGGGTGCGTCGCGTCGCACATCTCGGCGGAGCCGATGTACTCTTCGATAAGTTCGACGGTCTTCTCAAGCGGCACGGAGCCGTCGAGGAAGAATCTTGCGTTTGAGGGATGATAGTATTGGTGATAGAGTTCGCAGTATTTTTCGTAGGTCAGTTCGGGGATGACAACGGGGTCGCCGCCCGAAATGAACTTGTAGCAATTGTCGGGATAGAGCAGTTCGTTCATACCGTTGTAGAGCACGCTTTCATAACTTGACGCCGCGCCCTTCATCTCGTTATACACAACGCCGTTGAACAGCGGCGCGCCGTTTTCGTCAGTCTCAAGATGCCAGCCCTCCTGACGGAAAGCGTTCGGATCCTCAATGCACAATGGCGCGAACACCGCGTCAAGATACACCGAGGTAAGATTGAGAAAATCGCGCTCGTTGCGGCTGGAAACGGGGTACATCGTTTTGTCGGGGAACGTCATCGCGTTCAAAAAGGTGTTCATAGAACTCTTCATCAGATCGAGGAAGGGCTCCTTGACGGGGTACTTTTTTGAGCCGCATAGCACGGAATGCTCGAGGATATGGAATACGCCGGTCGAATCGTCGGGCAGAGTCTTAAACGACACACAGAAGAGTTTGTTGCTGTCGCCGTTGTCCATATAGATGAGCTCCGCGCCGCAGCCCGTATGCCGCATCTCTATGAATCTGCCGCCGAGTTCCGCGCTTTCGCGGATGCGTTCCACTTTAAAACCGCCGATTTTGGCGCCGAGTTCGAGTTTCATTGCATTACCTCCAGAATACGGTTTATTACCCGTCAATCATATCCTTTTTTTTAGGATATGTCAACCTGAACAACACACGTTTTTAGGCGTGGACAAAAAACTTGTTGAAAAAGCCCCGCGGTGCTATAATCGAATAAAAAAGGGGGAAAGAGTATGAAGGCCTATGTTATGGACGCGTTTTCAAAAGAGGTGTTTTACGGCAATCAGGCGGGTGCCGTGATAGTCGAAAACGAACTCGACGAAGCGCTTATGAAGAATATCGCCGCGGAGTTCAAGCATTCCGAAACCGCGTTCATTCGCGTTATAGACGAAAAAAACGTCGCCGTTCGCTATTTCACGCCCGAGGCCGAGGTGGATCTCTGCGGCCATGCGACGGTAGCGGCATTCTCGCTGCTGAGGCGGCTCGGTGTGATCGGTATCGGCGAATACACCGCTCATACAAAGGCGGGAAAACTCAAAATATCGGTTGGCGAGGACTGTGTGTGGATGGATATGGCTCCGCCGCGCTTTATAAGGGAACTGACGGACGCGGAAACGGCGGAACTTTTTGAAGCCTATTCGCTCGATAAACGCGACAGCGTAGGCGGCATGCGCCCTGCGATCGTTTCGACGGGGCTTGCCGACATAATAATGCCCGTCAAAGACCGTGCCGCGCTGATGCGCGCCGTGCAGAACTCCGCCGCCGTCAGCGAACTCTCGCGCCGATTGGACTGTGTCGGCGTGCATATGTTCGCTTTGGACGAAGGGTGTACGGCTTTTTGCAGCAATTTTGCGCCGCTCTACGGCATAGAGGAAGAATGCGCGACGGGTACGGCAAACGCCGCGCTGACATATTATCTGTACCGCGCTTCAAAAGTGAAGGCGGGGGAAGTCAACAGGTTTTTGCAGGGCGAGCATATGGGAAGGCCGTCGAGCGTGTTCAGCGTGATGACGGAAACGGAGGCGGGGCCGCGAGTTCGCATCGGCGGCGACGCGGTGATAAGCATAGCCTGCGATATCCTTATCGACGAATAGACGGATAAAACGTAAATACTCAAAAAACATAAATAATGCAAAATAAAGCCGTGCAAACTGCACGGCTTTATTTTTGATTTAAAAGTATCGAGCCCTAACGGGATCAGAAGTCGAACGAACTCGGGGAGAGGCACCATTTGCCGCCGACCTTGATAAGAACAAAACTGCTGTCTTCCTGGCGTTTCTCGTCGTCGTACTTGTAGGTGTAGCGGATATAGACGGTCTTCGCGTCGGTGATGTTGAGATACAGATCGTATTTGCTGTTCTTAAGGTTTTCTTTGATCTTTTTGATCTGATCCTTGCTGTGCTCTTTGTAGCCTACGATCTCGGTCTTGACCAGTTTTGCGCCCGCGATCTTCTGGTATTCTTTGATTTCTTTGGCGTCTTCTTTGAGTTCCTTCTTCCATTCGGACTTGGTCATATCCTCGTCCTTGAGGTAGGCCTTTACATATTTAGAGGGAAGGTAGGAAGCCGCTTTGACGAGATTGATGTTGCCGACGGCCTTTGCATAGCCCTTGGCAGTACTCTTCCAGCCGCCGCAGAGAAGCGCGATGATAAGGATGAGACCGACAAGAACGGCAAGCGCGGCAGCGCCGAGACCGATCAGTTTTTCTTTGCTGAGACCCTTGATCTTCTCAATAAACGCATTGAAACCGCTCGCTGTCTGCTGAGCCGGCGCATCCGCCTGAGCGCCGAACTCTTCCGCACGATCCTCGAACTGCTCCGCCTGATCTTCGATACGGTCGATCTGTTCTTCGACCGCTTCGCGAACGAGGGGATCGCCGCACGCACGGCAAAAGACTGCTTCATCGTTGTTTTGTGCACCGCATTTCTTGCAATACATAGAATTACCTCCAAAGGTTTTTAATATTTCAGAAAAAGCGCGAAACCACAGCGCTCGCGCTGATTTCTCGTGGGGGGTGGGAAAACTTATTCTATCCTGCGGCCGCAGCCGGTACAGAACTTTGCACCGGACCTGAGCGCCTTGCCGCAATCGGGACATACGGGCGGCTCCGAGGCTTCCGAAGTGGGCTCAAAAACCGCAGCGGTCGCTCCGAAAACGGTCTCCGCGGCTTCTGCGAGCTCGGTATCGGGTTCGGGCTCATCCTCAACCGTGGGGTCGGGTTGAGGTATGGGTTGAGGTATGGGCTCGGGTATAGGTTGAGGTTCGGATGCAGGCTGAGCCTCCGCTTTGACGGCGGGCGCTTCGATACGGCGGCCGCATTTTGTGCAGAATGAAGCATCGCCCAAAATGGGAGCGCCGCAGCCGGCACATACGTTGGCAGCCGCAGGGGGGGCGGGTCTTTCGACCTTCGCACCGCAGGCGGAGCAGAACGCGAAGCCCTCCTTGAGATTGGCGCCGCATTTTTGGCAGGTGGTGAGCGCACGGATCGCCTTGAGTTCGGTCTGCGCAGCCTCGATTTGTTTCTTTGCGTCGGTTATGGTGCCGATGATATCGGAAAACTCGGGCGCTTCGTCGCCGCTGTGGGAGGAATAATAACTTTCGCCGAGTTTTAAATAGGCCTCATGGATGCTCTTTTCGAGTTTGGAGATATGGGAATTGAGCGCGGAAACATTTTGCATCTTTTTGATGCGCTGCTGCGCGCCGGAGCCTGCCTGCGTCAGTTTGGAACCGATGTTTTCAAAAAAATCCATAATGCCCCCTTGATTGATGATCCCGCTCGAACGACCGAAAACGGATATGTGTATACTACTTAACATTATAATCGATACGCGCATATTAGTCAAGCGTAAAATCGGATCATCTGCGATTTTATTATTGAGCCAAAACAAAAATGCCGCCCCCAAAAAAGGGAGCGGCGATGATGACGGGATCAGTTCGTTTTAACCTCGCGATTCTCAAAATAACCCTTGAGGGGCCGGTAGATGAGCATCGCGACAACGAGCGTGATAACGAGTTCCACAAGCATATACCAGCCGTTGTAGAGCAGGGAGTAGATCCAGGGCGAGGTCATCGTAAGACCGAAAAACTCTTCGGGCATCCACTCTTTCCAGATCCAAACGCCGGTGGTGTAGTGGCAGACAAAGCGGAGGAAGAAGGTTATGATGATGCCGATCGCAACGCCATTGCGGCCCTTGCCGAACGCGCCGGCAAGACCTATCACGGTATAGGCGACGATGTAGTCAAGGAAGATGACGCCGAACGCCATAGCGGTAGAGGTCGCGTAGCCGACGTTGTCAAGGCCGAGAATCATTTGGATGATGCTGTAAACAAACGCGGTGGTTATGCCCCAGCGCCAGCCGTAGCGGTGGCTGATGATGACGAGCGGCAGCATACTTACGATCGTTACGCCGCCGCCGTAGGGCAGATCGATCTTTATCAGGCTGCACACCGTCGCGACGGCTACCATAAGCGCGCTTTCGGTGAGCTGGATCGAGGTGATGCGCTGATTCGATACGCCCTTTTTGCCGAAGTTGACAAATACGATCAGGGCAACAAAGCACGCCGCGATCGCGCCGCCGATGACGGCAAGGACGATGCTGTGCTTCTTGGCGGCGTCTTCGTCATCCGAATCGCTTTCTGTATCCGTTTCAGATGCGCCGACAGTCATAACGTCGCCCGAAGCGGACTCGCCTTCTTTGGGCTCATCGGTGGGGGCGCTGCCGACGGTTTCTGTATCATCGTTGCCTGAAACGGCGCTCTCTGCAAGAGCGGCCGGGCGGACGCTGAAACAGACCGCTGCAAACGCGATCGCCAGTACAAGCGCGAGCATAATCGCTTTTGCGCTTTTTGCGTATAGGTTTTTGAACATAGTTTCTCCCGAAAAACAAATCCCCCGCAAACGGTGCGGAGGCATAATGCTTGTATTTCCGTACCGCTTCCCTACGCAGGCATTACCCAAACAGGTTCAAAGGCTCTATCTCAGCATCCCGATATGGATCGGATGCGCGCCCAGCGGAGTTATTCTGTTTTTCCGTGCGGTATTATAATACAACGCGGCTAAAATTGCAAGAGGGCAATATTGATTATTCCATTTTTATTCGCATTGTGGTATAATTAAAAAGATTATGACGGTCAAAGGACGGTGCGGCGCTATGCTAACCGAATTTGGGCTCGGCGATCGCGTCAAGATGCGCAAAAATCACGCTTGCGGCGCCAACGAGTGGCTCATCACGCGCACGGGCGCGGACATACGCATAAAATGCACGAACTGCGGGCGGGATGTGCTTCTCGACAGGCTCGATTTTATGCGCGCCGCCACCAAGCGCACCTTTGTGAACTCCGACCGTTGTGATACTTTTATACGAACGGATGACGAAACAGATGAAAATAACGACAGGGACCGATAACGGCACGTTTGAAACACTCACGCCCAAAGAAAAAAAGGCGTTTAACAAGGCTTCGCTCGCGCTTCATAAGCACCATCACAGCGTAAACAAGACTTTTAATCTCGATTTTCTGCTCTTGATGATCGGCGCTTTGATAGCGGCGTTTGCGTTAAGGCAGTTCGTTTTCGAGCCGACTCGCGTTGAAGGCATATCGATGCAGCCCACGCTGATGAACGAGGAGCGCGTACTTGTTGAAAAAGTGAGTTATCTGTTTTCAAAACCCAAGCGCGGCGATATCGTCATAGTGCATTATCCAGGCAGAACTCAGCGCTTTGTAAAGCGCGTTATCGCGCTCGGAGGCGAAACGATCGAGATAAGGTCGGGCTATGTCTACATCAACGGCGAACAACTCGACGAATCCGCATACGCGGGGGACTGGTATGGCAATATCCTCAAGGGCGTCAGGTGTTTGGGCAGCGAGAACGGCGTTTATACCGTGCCCGAAAACCACTATTTCGTTATAGGCGACAACCGCAACGATTCGCACGACAGCCGCGACGATTACGACCCCGCCTATAACGTCGGCGCGATCCCCGCGGAGCAGGTGCTCGGCAGGGGCGTGGCGGTGGTCTGGCCGATTGCGGCGATAAGGGGAGTTAAAAAATGACCAAAAAACAAGGAGCCGTTCGACCGAGAAGCGGGCAGAACAGAACGCTGAAATACAGGGTGCTCGACTGGACGACGACGGTGGTCATCGGCGTCGGTGCGGCGGCGCTGCTGCTGTTCGGCGTTTTTTCGCCTATGCGCGTTGAAAGCGCAACGATGTCGGGCGTTGAAAAGGGCGACGTCGTGGTCGCGGACAGGCTCGGCAAATATCTTTACGGTTTCGATCGCGGCGATATGCTGCTTCTTAAACCCGTCGAGTTCGAGATAAACAAAAACACCGACAAAAAGGCGGAGCCCCTGCGCCTTGCGCGAGTCGTTGCATTCGCCGGTGAAACGGTTACGATATCGGGCGGAAGCGTCTACATAAACGGCAGCCTGCTTGATGAAACGGAGTACGCACGCGCCCTGTATACGAGCATTCGGATGGAGTTTACGGTTCCGAGCGGGAGCGTGTTCGTACTGCCGGACGAAAGGCTGTACCTGACGGACGAGATGCTCGAAGAACTCGTTGTAGATACAAACAGGATCAAGGGCGAGGTCAGATTCATCGCCTATCCGTTTGCGAGGATGGCCGCGTTCAAATGACGCCAAGGCGTGCCGCCGAGCCGCAAACCGCAGAGGAAAACTATGCTTTTTGATATCCTATCGCTCATATATATGCTTGCTTTTGCCGCGGCGGGGCTCGTGCTCGCGCGGGAACTGTTTTTTGGCGACAATACGATAAGGCGCATCGTCTACGGGCTTGCCGCGGGGCTTATGATGCTCATATGGCTGCCCGCGCTGTTTTCGTTCGTTATGGGCTTTACTTTGGCGGCGCAGATACTCGCGCTGATAACCGCGCTTTCGATCGCGCTCGCCGCAAAACTCATACGCGCCAAAAAACGGCAAAACACGATCCCGCTCGATAACAAAAGCGATAAAGGCGAACTGCGCACGCTCATACTGACGGCGGCGCCGATAGTTCTTATCGGAATTATACTGCACCTCAATCACACGATAGTGCCCGCGTCGAACGGCTCGCTTCACGTCGGTCAATGCACCTACGGCGATCTTTGTATGCATCTTGGGTTCATCACGAGCATCAGCACACAAAAGGCATTCCCGCCAGAGTATTCGCTGCTTCCGGGCACGGCGGTCGGCTATCCGTTCCTCTGCGACAGCGTAAGTTCAACTTTCTATACGCTCGGCGCCTCGCTGCGCACGGCGACTATACTTCCCGCTGTCTATGCGCACATCACGGTCGTTCTCGGCGTTTACCTGTTCTTTAATACATGGTTCAAAAGCAAAAAAACCGCCGTCATCGCCACGTACATCTTCTTCATCGGCGGCGGCATCGGGTTTATGTACATCTACAACAACCGCCTGATACTGCTCGCGGAGGGCGTGGATCGCGTCAAGGATATGTTTGCGGGCTTCTATCTTACGCCGACAAATATGCCCGCGGAGGGTTTGAGGTGGGTCAACGCCATCGCCGATATGCTTCTGCCGCAGCGCGCGACGCTGTTCGGATGGGCGCTGCTGTTCCCTGCGCTTGAACTGCTGCACCGCGCCGCGATCGAAAAAACGCGCAGGCTATTCATCCCGCTCGGCATAGTCGCGGGCAGTCTGCCGCTGATACACACACATTCGTTCGTTGCGCTCGGTATGGTATCCGTATTTCTGTTCGTTACGAGCCTGACGGATATGCTCGTCTGCGCAAAACATGGCGAAAACGCGCGCACGGCGGCGACCGTTGCGGGCTTCTTTGCGGCGCTTGCCGCGCTCGCAGTCGTATCGTTTCTTCCGCTTGCGGAAACAAAGGACGGCATCGCGCGAAAAATGCAGACGTCGATGGCGATACTGCTCGGCGCGCTCGCGCTCATCGCCGCGGGAGCGGGCCTTGTCAAAAGTATAAAGAATAAACGCGGAATAACATCCGCCGCCGTCCTTGCATCGATCGCACTAATAATAGGCGCGGCTTCGGCGGCGGCGATACGCGCGCATTCGGCGTTCGCGGTCGTCGTGCCCCTTGCGGGCATAGCCGCCGTCGTCATATTCACGCTTGCCGGCGGGCAGGATCCGAAAACGGCGGGGGATGACGAGCTGAGATCAGGTCTAAAACACTTAGGATATTTCGCGCTGTTCGGAGTTATCGCGGTCGCGATCGCCGCGCCGCAGCTGTTCCTCTTTACATTCAAACAGTCCGCAGACAGCAGCTCGTTTTTGCGGTGGAACTTCAACTGGGACAATAACAGCGACGGCTTTTTGTGGTTCTACATAAAAAATCTCGGCCTAATCTTTGTTTTGATGCCGATAGCGTTCATTTGGCTCAAACGCAAACAGAGGCGTTTCTACGGAGGCGCGCTGCTGATATGGGCGGTGTGCGAGATGCTTCTGTTCCAGCCAAATCCCTATGACAACAATAAACTGCTGTTTATATGGTTCGCTATGACCTGCGGCATAGTGGCGCACCTGATCGCCGAAACGCTCGCAAAACGGGCGTACTTGGACGGCGGGGAAAGACTCGACATCAGGCGCACGGCGGTGCGGTTCGCGGCGCTTGCCGTCGCGCTTATAGTTATGATGCTTTCGGGCGTATTGACGCTTCTGCGCGAATATGTTTCGGCGGACCATTACACGCTCGTCAAGAGCGAAAACGGGATCCGCGTTCAAAAGGTCGAAAAAGGCTATGAACTCACGAGCCGCCAACTTGTTGACCTTGCCGCATGGGTCAACGAAAACACGCCGGAGGACGCGATGTTTTTGACGCACAACAACCATAACAACGTGATCGCGATGCTAACGGGGCGCGATCTGTTCTGCGGCTCGGGCACGTTTTTGCATTGGCACGGTATAAACTACCGCGAGCGAGCAAACCTAATAGGCAAAATGTATTCCTCTCCGAGCGAGTACCTGTTTGCCTGCGCCGAGGAGTACGGCATCGATTATGTGCTTATAAGTTCCTATGAAACGGGCAGTTATAATGTGGATAGGGCGTGGTTTGAAAACAATCTTAGCGCCGTTTATTCAGAAGGCAACGTCGTTCTTTACAGGATCGAAAGGCCATAAGGCAAAACGGTCGATCCGCCGCGCTTGCGAAAAAAGGCAAAATATGATAAACTATCGCGGTGGAGTATTAAACCATTGAAAGGACGGTAATTGTTCATATGAGCGAAACCGTTAACAGAAAAAACAGGGAGCGCAGCGAGGCGGAAAAAAAGCGCCGCCCGTTTGGTATCGCAAGGCGTTCGATATGGTATCTATTAAGATGGATGCTCATTATCACGCTTACGGTCTTTCTTTGCTATTTTGCGCTTGTTGAGATGCTCTATGTGTCCAATATCTATATAATCACGTCAGAGGGTATGGAGATGCGCGCGGACTGCGTACTTGGCGAGACCGACGCCAACTCGCTTCAGGAATACTTTGTAAACGATTGGATACTGCAGGACGAACTGCTTATGACACAGGCGTATCACCCGTACAGAGTGGAATCCTACGACCACCGTCTGTCGTTTGAGGCGATAAAGGTATTCCCGTGGTCCAAGACCGCCACCGTGCGCGTTGTGGAAAGGGTCAAAAACATACAGGCAAAACCCAAAAACGAGGCGACGGTCGACCCCGCGCCCGCGTGGGATAACGCGCAGATGGAACTCAAACTCGAGAAGATCGACGGACGCTGGTTCATCGTGGCGGTGGAGATACTCACGCTCGATCCCGAAGGCAAGCCCGCCGCGACGCCCGATTATTCGCAGCTTACAACGGATGTTCCACATTATTAAATAACGACAAAAAAGAGCCGATCCATTGTTATGGATCGGCTTTTTCTATGAAAACACGCTATTCAAGCGGTATTATCCTTGCACGGACACGCCCCGAATCGATGATGACTTCGGCGACGGACGGCTTTGAGCCGCCGCGCGGGCGCGCAGGACTGCCGGGATTGATAACGCTGAGATCGCCGTAGTTGCGATACTGCGGTATATGCGTATGCCCGTATAAAAGCACGGAGCAGCCGAGGCGTTCGGCGCGCTCTCTTGCCGCGAGGGTGAAGTATGCGTCCACTTCGTGCGCGTGCCCGTGTATGAGCAGCAGTTTTACACCCTCATACTCGATAACGAGTTCCTTTGGCGGCACGTTGTCGTGGTCCGGCGTAAAACTGTCGCTGTTGCCGCGCACCGCGTGAACGGGTTTGTCCGTCATCGTTTCAAGAACTCTCGCGTCGGAAACAAAGTCCCCAAGATGCACGTAGGCGTCCGCGTCCGAAAGCGCCTTATAAGCCCTGTCGAGCGCGG
This sequence comes from Clostridia bacterium, assembly GCA_017538255.1. Classification (GTDB taxonomy): domain Bacteria; phylum Bacillota; class Clostridia; order Christensenellales; family CAG-138; genus PeH17. The sequence goes on from JAFYJD010000010.1 coordinate 25,639, forward strand.
CGCTGTTGCCGTGAGTATCGCTCATTATCCCGAGTTTTATCATATCATTCGCCGCTTTTCAGCGCCGCGAGCAGCAGCATAAGCGCGTTTCGCCTGTGGCTGACGGTGTTTTTCTTTTCGCCGTCGATCTCGGCAAAACTCAATTCAAACGGCTCATAGTAGAACAGCGAATCGTACCCGAAGCCGTTTTCGCCGCGCTCCTCAAACAGTATCCTGCCGTGTACGCGACCGACGCTCTGCGCCTTTATGCAGCCGTTTTCCGCAAGCACCATAGCGCAGGCAAAGTGCGCGCCGCGTTTTTCAAACGGAACGCCGTCGAGCGCTTCGAGCAGTTTTTTGCGGTTGAGCGCGTCGTCGTGCCCTTCGCCCGCATAGCGTGCGGAATAGACCCCGGGCGCGCCGTCGAGCGCGTCCACACATAGCCCCGAGTCGTCGGCAAGCACCGCGTCGCCCTTTAGCAGTTCGGACGCTTCGAGCGCCTTCTTTGCCGCGTTGCCGAGAAAACTGTCCGCGTCTTCTACGGTATCGAGTTCTATGCCCGCTTCTCGAAGGGAAACGATCTCGTCAAAACTTTCGCCGAGTATCTCCTTGATCTCGGCGATCTTGTGTTTGTTGTTGGATGCAATAACAAGTCTCATAGTTTTCTCCGTATGTTTATCGGTCAAGTTCGCCGTTTATCGCGGCGTCAAGGTAGCCGTCCAGCCCGTCCACGATGCTTGAGGTGATCTCGTTTGCGCCGAGTAATTCCATAGCGAACTCAAGCAGTATTGCGCCGTAGAGTATCACATCGTGGCGCTTTTTCATAACGGGGTGCGCGATTCGCGCCGAACTCATATCGATCAGTGTTTTTATAAGGTTCTGAAGCGCGTCATAGGTCATGGTCTTGCCGTGGGCGAGGCGTTTGTCAAAGAGAGTGATATCGTAGGCAAGCGATACGAGCGCCGTTATGCTGCCGCCCACGCCCACAAGGGGAGTAAAGCGCGATGCGCGTATCGCGTCCAGATACGGGGCGACAAGCGGCTCAAGATATCCGCGCAGCGCCTCGCGCTGAACGGAAAAACCGTCGTCGCAATTATTCTTGCCGGTCAACTCGAGCGCGATGTCCATACCGCGCACACAGCCGACGGGGAAACTTTTTTGGAACGTTTCGGAAGAGAACTGCATCGAAGCGCCGCCGATATCGATAATTCCGCCGCCGTCCTTTGCCGCGGCGCGGTAGGCGTAGCCTGCCTCCGCTTCGCCGCTGATAACGTTCACATCGAGCCCGCTCAAAAGTTTAACAAGCTGCAAAAACTCGTCCCGATTTTGGGCGTCGCGCACGGCGCTTGTGGCATAGGCGAGCGGTATAAAACCGCTATTGCGTGCGGTTTTTGCGTATTGGGCAACAACAAACGCGCTTTGCTTTGCGTGCGCGTTGTCGAGTTTGCCTGTTTGGGAAAGCCCGGTGCCGAGCCTTGTTGTGGTGCCGCTTTTGGTGGCGGCGCCCTGGAACAGACAGCGTATTGAGTTGGAGCCGATATCGATTATCGCATATTTTTTTTGGTTGGACATATAAATATAAATCGGAGCATCAGTCGTTCGGATCGTCCGCGGGGAAGAAGCGTGGATCGGGCGTTGGGATCACGGCATTGGGATCCGAAAGGTCGATGCGTATATCGCCCTCGAACATATAGCCGTGGGTGCGGCGCAGGTAGCGGATCAGGTAATCCTTGCTTGTTGAGAGCGCGGAGAGTTCCTGCATAGTGTCCTTTTCGATGTTGAGTCTTGTCAGTTCTTCAAGCCGCTGTTCGCGTTCGGCGTTGAGCCTTGCGCGAGTTTCGTTTTGAGAGGGGATCACCAGCACGACAGCCACAATAACAGCAACGAGGGCAAGCGCGATGACGCCCGTTATGAGCGCGGGTTTTTTGATCTTGGAAGCAAAGTCTTTTGATGAAGAAACAGCGTTTGATTGAGCGCTTTTTTTCATAATAAACTCCTTTTCTGCCTGCGGTTATCAAACTGTAAAGCCGTTCATAGCATCCGCATTTCGGGGCGCTATTATATTATGCCGCATTTTGGGGGATTTTGCAAGCATTTTTTATAGAGCGTTCACTCTTTCGTCAATGAGCGTTCGCTGATATGCCCCTTGATCGCCGCAAAGGTGGCTTCGGAGATGACGTGCTCTATCCGGCACGCGTCCTCTGCGGCGGTTGCCTCATCCACGCCGAGGCGGATAAACAGTTCCGTCAGTATGCGATGCCTTTCGTAGGTGCGCTCAGCTATCGCTTCGCCCTCGGGCAGAAGCGTGATGATGCCGCCGGGATCGACGGAGATATAGCCGTTTTCCCTCAATATGCGAACGGCGCGGCTCACGCTCGGCTTTGAGTAGCCGAGTTTATCGGCAATATCGATGCTCCGCACGTTGATGCCGCTCTTTTTGAGTACGAGTATGGTCTCAAGATACATTTCGCCCGATTCTTGGATGTTCATAACGGTCCTTTCAATTTAAGAATATGTTGGGGCTACGGTCGATACTCCGCCCGCGCGACGATGCCGCCGTATTCGTTTTCGCCGCCGCTTACGTGCATACAGGAGTACTTCCAACCGCTGTCGCGAAGATAGGTGGGCAGATCCGCAAATACGCTATCCTTTTCGGAATAATCGGGGTCGATCGCGTGGATGAACGAGGCGAGCGTTGATCTTTCGCCCTCGGAGGTGAGCGCGGCGCGCGTTTTTTTGTCGAGATAGAGCGAGATATAGCGGATAGAGCCGTTTTCGTCCATCGCGCCGGAGATCCATGCACCGTTCGTGTCCACCATATAGAAGAGATCGTCCGTTTTGCCCGCGACTATCTTTGTTCCGTCATCAAACTCACCGTTATAGCGCAAGATGAACGCGCCGAGCGTGATGGGCTGGGAATCGGCGCGCTTTTGGAGTTCCGCGATGAGTTCGGCGGAGTTCTCAAAATCGGTGTTTATCGCTTTGAGCGCGAGGATGGCGTTTTTGTAATCGCCAAGCGCGACGTACTCAAATGCGTCCGTGTAAAGCGCGTACATGTTTTCAATGTTTTCGATGTATTCCTTGCTGTATGCGTAGGGCAGTGCGCGCGTGAACGATGCGAGCGCTTTCAAGTATTCGCCGTTTGTGTACAATTCGACCGCGCCTTCGTATTCCGACTTCTTTTCGGTTATGGCGTCAAGGTACTCGGCGCTGTTCAAATACTGCTTAATGCTTGCAAATATGGACTCGGCAGTCGCAAAATCGCCTTCATCGAACGCTTCAACGGCACGCAGATAATAGTCCTCGTGCTGTTTGATCGATTCAAGATACGGCTCAGCGTCCTTGAGGGCGGATTTGGTGAACAGGAGTTTTGCCTCGTTCATTTCAAATCTGTTGTAATGTTCGAGGGCTTCATTGAAATACTTCCGCGCCTTACCCCCGTTTTTGCAGGCAAAAAGAGCGAGCGTCAGCAGCGCGAGCACGATCAGGGCAAGCGTTTTAGCAAGTTTATCGAATATTCTGCTTTTGTAAAAAGTTTCTTTCATCGATGTGGGGTGATCACGCCGCCCGATGGCAGCTGCCTTAAACGGGCGGCGGAACGGATTCAGCGTTTGATGCCGATCTTGACGCTGTGGCCGTTGAGATCCCATTCCCTGACGATGCCATCGGGATCGGTGAACTCAAGCAGCGTCGAGAGCGTTGCGGTGCGTATCTCGTCGGAATGTTTGTCGAGCGCCGCAAGCAGTTCCTCGCCACAGGAAACGGTCAAAGTTATCTTATCGGTTACTTCAAAGTCGGCCTCCTTGCGCATCGTCTGCACTTTGCTGATGAGTTCGCGCACATAGCCTTCTTCGATGAGTTCGGGGGTGAGCGCGGTGTTGAGGACGACCGTAACGCCATTTTCGCCCGCCGTCGCAAAACCCTCTTTCTTTACGGTGTCAACAAGCACGTCATCGGTAGAGAGCGATACCTTTTCGCCATCGAGTTCAAACTCGTAGGGCTTGCCCGCGGCGTGGCAGGCGACTACCTCGTTGCCGATTCCGTCGCTTGAAAGATACGCGTTTATCTTGGGCAGTATCCTGCCGTAGCGAGGCCCGAGCAGTTTGAGCTGGGGCTTTACGCGATAGGTGATGAACGCGGATGCATCCTTTACATAACTGACGTTTTTGACATTGAGTTCACCGCTGATTATCCGGGTATACATATTCGGCAGTTCGTCAACGCCCTGCACGAAGAGTTCCGAAAGGGGCTGGCGGTTTTTGATGTTCGCAACGCTCCTCGCGGCGCGGCCGAGCGTTACGACGCGCAGGATATCGTCCATGCTCTTTTCAAGTTCCGCGTCGATACGGCTTTCGTCGCATACGGGGAAGGAGCAGAGATGCACGCTTTCGGGCGCGTCGTCGTCCACCGTGCGGACGATGTTTTGATAGATCTGCTCCGCCATAAACGGGGTAAACGGCGCGGTGAGCCTTGCGACGGTCTCGAGTGCGGTGTACAGCGTCATATACGCGGCTTCCTTGTCGGGAGTCATCGTCTTGCCCCAGTACCTTTCGCGGCCCTGGCGCACATACCAGTTGGAAAGGTCATCGATAAAGCGGTTGAGTTCGCGGCCCGCTTCGGTGATGCGGAGTTTTTCAAGGTCGTTGTCAACGGTCTTTACGAGCGTGTTAAGACGCGACAGCAGCCATCTGTCCATAACGGAAAGGTTCTCCGTTTTGAGCGAATGCGCTGTCGGGTCGAACCCGTCGATATCCGCGTAGAGCACATAGAACGCATAGGTGTTCCAAAGCGTACCCATATACTTGCGCTGCTGCTCGCTTACGGCGTCGCCGCTGAAACGGCTGGGCAGCCACGGGCTTGAAGCGGTGTAGAAGTACCAACGCACGGCGTCAGCGCCCTGCTTGGTGAGCACGTCCGCGGGAGCGACTACGTTGCCGATATGTTTGCTCATCTTTTTGCCGTCCTTGTCGCATACAAGACCGAGCACTATGCAGTTTTTGAACGCGGGCTTATCAAAGAGTATCGTAGAGAGCGCGGACAGGGTATAGAACCAGCCGCGCGTTTGGTCGACGGCCTCGCTGATATAGTCGGAGGGGAAGCGGCGCTCGAACTCTTCCTTATTTTCGAAGGGATAATGCCACTGCGCGAACGGCATCGAGCCGCTGTCGAACCAGCAGTCGATAACGACCGGCTCACGGCGCATCGTGCCGCCGCATTTTTCGCATTTAAAGGTGATCGGGTCGAGCATCGGCTTGTGCAGCTCGATGTCGGCAGGCGCATCGGGCGCGTATTTGCGCAGTTCTTCGCGGCTTCCGATCGTATGATAATGGCCACAGTCGCACATCCAGACGGGTAGGGGAGTGCCCCAGTACCTTTCGCGGCTTATGCCCCAGTCGATGACGTTTTCGAGGAAGTTGCCCATGCGCCCCTCGCCGATGGACTCGGGGATCCAGTTTATCTTTTTGTTGTTGGCGACCATCCTGTCCTTGACGGCGGTGGTCTTAACGAACCAACTTTCCCGCGCATAGTAGATGAGCGGGGTGTCGCAGCGCCAGCAGAACGGATAGGAATGCTCATAGGGCAGTTCCTTCAAAAGTTTGCCGTGCTCGCGCAGATCCTCGATTATCGGCTTATCCGCCTTTTTGACGAATACGCCGTCCCACGGGGTGCCGCCTGCGAGCCTGCCGCGCGCGTCAACGAACTGGACAAAAGGCAGATCCCATTCGCGGCCGACCTTTGCGTCGTCCTCGCCGAACGCGGGCGCGATGTGGACGATGCCCGAACCGTCGGTCAGGGTAACATAATCGTCCGAAACTATGCGCCAGCCCTTCTTGCCCCTGTGGTTGACGGGGAAGGAGAACAAAGGCTCATAGTTGAGACCGACGAGGGCGGAGCCCTTCATCTGTTTTACAAGCGCCGCGTCTTCGCCGAGCACGCTTTCAACGAGCGCCTTTGCGAGCACGAATCTTCTGCCGTCCTTCTCGGCGATCACATAGTCCTCGTCGGCGTTTACGCAGAGCGCGACGTTGGAAGGAAGCGTCCAGGGCGTGGTCGTCCACGCGATCAGTTCCTCGCTCCCGTCGAAATCGGGGTGTTCGGCGTCGGGCTTGACGGGGAAGGTGACGAAGATGGAAACCTCTTTAACGTCCTTGTAGCCCTGCGCGACCTCGTGGCTCGAAAGCGCGGTGCCGCAGCGCGGGCAATATGGAACTATCTTGTGGCCTTTGTAAAGAAGCCCCTTTTCGTCGATGGTCTTTATTGCCCACCATACGGATTCGATATAGTCGTCGTGATAGGTAACGTAGGGGTTTTCCATATCGGCCCAGTACGCAACCTCATCGCTCATCTCTTCCCATTCGCCCTTGTATTTCCAAACGGATTCCTTGCACTTTTCGATGAACGGAAGCACGCCGTAGCCCTCGATCTGCTCCTTGCCGTCGAGCCCCAGAGCCTTTTCGACCTCGAGTTCAACGGGCAGACCGTGTGTGTCCCAGCCCGCCTTGCGAAGCACGTCGTAGCCCTTCATTGTGCGGTAGCGGGGGATGATGTCCTTCATAGCGCGAGTGAGCACGTGCCCTATATGCGGCCTTCCGTTTGCGGTCGGCGGGCCGTCGTAAAAGGTATAGGGGGGCTTGCCCTTGGACTGAGCGACGGATTTTTCAAAGATCTTGTTTTCCTTCCAAAACTCGAGAATCTCCTTCTCGCGCGGAACGAAATCAAGGGAAGTTGAAACTTTTTTGTACATTGTTTATCCTCCGGATATTCTGTTTCAAAACAAAAATCGCCCCGAAATCGGGACGAAATAACCGCGGTACCACCCGAATTCGCAGGATAAAGGCTCCTGCGCACTCAATGCCGATAACGGCGGCCGCCGCCTCGGACTACGCATTTTAAAGAAAAAACTTCGTCCGAGGGACTCGCGGGTGATAACGCCGATGCCGCGCTGCCGTCTTACACCGACCGACGGCTCTCTTTGAGCAAAAGCAAGGGGCGTCCTGTCCCGTTCAAAGTCCTTATAGTTGCTTCTGCGGGGCGCAAAAGCAAAAAACCTTAAACATTATTATATTAAATCGGAAGCCGGTTGTCAATCATAAAAAGCAAAAAAATACGTGCAAATTGCAACTTTAACTGTCCAATCCCAAAAAGGACAACAATCAGGCGTCCACGCCGTATTCATACCGGTCTGCCGTATTACTCTTTGGCGGCAGCACCATCCATCGTTATCGTAAGCACGAAGCCTTCAGCGCTGAAACCGCCCCGTCATCACCGCGGCGCCGTTACGCACGGCCTCCCTGCCCTTGAGCAGCACGTGAAGCACACGGCAGTCCCCGTCAAGCACCAGAAGATCGGCGTCCGCGCCAATGGCGACGACACCCTTTTTTCCTGCTTGACCGATCAGCCTTGCGGGGTTTTCGGTAAAGAACATCAGCGCTGTTTCAGGCGAAAGCCCTTCCCTGCGGATCATTCGGCGCAGTTCATAAAGAAGCGTTGCGCTGGTGAAATAGGTGAGCCCGACGCACTCGCCGTTTTGGTTGAAAGCGGGCTGGCTCCCGCCGGCATCGCTGCTCATAGTGATGCGGTTGATGGCGGCGCCCTGACGGATTGCGCTGCAAAGCGCTGCCGAGGTGCCGGCTTCGCTATCGGGAATATCGGCCGTAAAATCGATATATGAACCCTTTTGTGTGAGTTTCGCGGCCTCGGCGACGAGCTCCGGAGTGCGGCAGCAATGGGTCGGCAGCAAATTCTGCGGGGGGATATCCGTGTGATTCAAAACCCAGAGGATCTGCTCCATACGATGCTCAGAACCGCCCATATGGATATTTACGATGCCGGGCTTGCCCGAGAGCATACCGCCCACGCGGGCTTCGGAAGCAAGTCTTGCCAGTTCAGGACCGGTGATCGCAGAACTTCGATGATCCGAGAGCGCCGTCTTAACGCCGATGACCTTGTCTATCAAAGCGATGTCCCGCTCCACGTCGCCAAAAAGCGTAACGGATGGGAAACGGTAGCTCCCGGTCATCATCCAGGCGGAAAGCCCCTCCTCCTCCAATGCGCGTACCTTATAAAGCAGGTTCTCAAGACTTCTGGAAATGCCGTCGGTTCCGAGCAGCCCAACCACCGAGGTTACGCCGTTCAGGGTAAAATCGGTAAGCTGCAGCTCGGGCGTTCTGGAAGCGGGTCCCTGCTCGCCGCCGCCGCCGGCAACGTGAGTATGTATATCCACAAGCCCGGGGCAAACGAAGGCGCCCTCCATATCGCGCACGGCGATGTTCGGCGCACAGCGCCAATAATCAAGACTCTCGCCGATGGCTGCGATCCGATCCCCTTCGATAAGGAGATCGCGAATACCCAGATGCTTGGGCGCATAAACATCACAATTTTTCCAAAGAGTAAGCATAATACCTCCGTGAACGCAAAATCGTTTTATGAATGCCCTGTCGGCATATTTCCGTCAAAGCCGGTGAAGATGAAGTTGCCAACTTCCTTTTCCTCGTCCAGTATCTCATCAAATCTGGAACCGAGCAAATGGGCGATGTATGAGGAAAGGATGTTTATAAAACTGACGGTAACCGACTGGGAGTTATAAAAATACCGGGCGGCGGTGCGGCAGAGAAACACGTTGCCGTCGGGCGCTGCCGCGGGAGAATCCATACTGTCGGTAATCGTCATAGTGCGGATACCGCGATAGCGGCAGAAATTCACCAGATTGACTATCGGCTGATGATACGGCGGGAAGGAGAGCAATATAACGTAGTCGTCCTTTCCCAAGCGGGCAAGTGCGGATTGCACGGAATCGCTGTCTCCGATCTTGAAACTGGTGCACTTTATGCGCAGAAAATTCAGGCGGTAAGCCAGATAATCGGCAAAGAGAAACGAGGCGTCGTGCGCAAACACCACCACCTCATCGGCCTTCATAAGACCCTGCACGCAGGCGAAAAGTTTTTCCCTGTCAAGCCTGTTGATCATATCGCGCAGATTATTGATATCATCCTCGCACACCGCGTACAGCACATCCGTAGGATCGGAACGGTCTGTTTTTATGTTTGAGGAAAGAAAGGCCGGCGGGTTTGCCAGTCTAAGTTGCCGGCTGTTATGCTTGCGAAGGATATGCTTGAGTTCGACGAAACTGTTAAGACCAAGCGCTTTGCAAAGGCGCAGTACGGAGACCTCGGAAACGCCCGCCCTGCGGCTCAGTTCGTTGAGCGTGAGAAAGGCAGCCTCGTCGGGCGCGCTTAGAATAAACTCAACGATGGAGCGCTGCTTTGCGGTCAGCGCCTCCCTGTTTTGAAACAGTTCGTCAAACTCGATCATAAGGATCCTCCGGATTAAAGTGTTTGCTTTATTCTATCAAATCATTTTGGTAAAATCAACCCCCAAAATACCCAAATTTGCGACTATATACGATTATTCCGCATAATTTTACATCAAAATCAAAGTTTTTACTTGACTTTCACTCGGGGGATATGATATAGTATAGATGCGATTATGAGAGCATTGTATGCAATCTTGATATCGCGCCATTAAGTATGTGAAAAGGAGTGTTCGTAAATGAAAAGGTTTTTGACTCTGCTTTTGGCGGCAGTCCTGCTGGCTGGTGTGCTGGCGGGCTGCAACAACGGCGGCAAGCCCAACCCCGCGCCCACCGATGGCGTCGAACCGACCAACGAAGTTTCCTATCTGAAGGAGTACAAGTCCACTTTTTCCAAGGCCATTACTTCAATGAACCCCTACACTACGGGTGGAACGTCCGACTACGTTTTCATCGCCAACCTGTTGGATGGTCTTGTAGAGACCGACCGTTACGGTCTTCCCGTTGGATGCATCGCCGAAAGTTGGGAGCATAACGACGATTTCAGCGTGTGGACATTCAAACTGCGCAAGGGCATTCATTGGGTAGATCACAACGGCGCGGAGACCTCCTACGAGGTTACTGCGGACGACTTTGTAAACGGCATCCGCTACGTGGCGGAACCGAATCATTCGGCAAGCAGTTTCAGTACCATTCGCAGCGTCATCAGCGGTCTGTCGGATTATTATTATCTGCTGGTCGATATAGACAACGGCGAGGAAACCTCGGTAACACGCGAAGAGGCGCTTGCCTCGTTCGATGAAACGGTGGGCGTCAAGGCGCTGGATCCGTATACCGTTCAGTACACGCTGTCCGGTTCCTACCCCTACTTCCTGTCCTATGCGCAACTCGATCTGCTGCTGCCCGTCGAGCAGGAGTTCCTCGATTCTGTGGGCGAAAACTTCGGTATTGCCAAGGACAAGCTGCTCTATAACGGCGGTTACTACATCTCTCAATGGGATCTGGATAAAAAGGTAGTTCTGACCAAGAATCCCCACTACTGGGATCTGGAGCATCTGACATTGGATACCCTGAGCTGGGAGTATGTTTCGGACGGCATTTCCAGTTTGGAGATGTTTGAACGCGGCAACATTACTTCAACGTCGCTGAGTTCCGAGGAAGTGGCCAGCGTAAGGGGCTCCGAGTGGGAGAATTACGTTTACCTTTCCGAAAAGAACGTTACCACCTTCTGGTATTCCTATAATTTCAACACGAAGAATCAGGAGATGGCGGCCGCCGTGCAGAACGAGAACTTCCGCAAGGCGATCTTTACGGCAATCGACGCAGTAACCCTTTCTGCGATCTGGGAGCCCAACGATCCCGAGTTCTTCTGCCGCTTCACACTACTTCCCGAGGGCTGTATGTTTGACGAAAACGGCAAGGACTACACCGATTATGATGCGCTCAAGCCCTATAAGGACAAGGATCCCTTCAACGCGGATACCGCGAGGGGCTATATGGAGGAAGCGGTGAAGGAACTTTGTGAAAGCGACGGCGTTACGCTGAAGGGAGTTACCCCAGGTTCGGTGGATATGCTGCCCATCGCGCAGTTCAACGTTGACGGCAAACTGCCAATCGACATCGTCTATGCCTCGGGCAGTACCGAAAGCGAGATGAAAAAAGCTACATTGGTTAAGCAGATGCTGGAGACCTATCTTGGAACCGATTACGTGAACGTTATTCTGGGTTATTCAAGCAACAGTTTCTCGGCGGATGTTTATGATCTGGGCAACTGGGATCTGCTGGACGACAGTTACAGTTTCAAATATGCGGATCCGTCCGCGAATTTGGATCGCTGCGTAAGCGACTACGACATAACCGACAGCTGCTATGATATTCCGGAGTTCGACGCGCTGATTGACGAAGCGACCGCGCTCTATGAGATCAACAAGCGCTACGAAGCCTACTCAAAGGCCGAGGCATATCTTTTGGAGCACGCATATCTCAAACCCTATATGAGCGGCGGCGGCTCCTATAAGATGACGCGCATCGTTCCTTATACCGTTCCCGGCGGTTATTTCGGATTGGGACGCTACAAGATGAAGGGCGCTCTGATACGCGAAAATCCGATAACTCTGGCAGAGTATGAGGCGTTCACTCAAGAATATGACCGCGAGAAGGCGGCTCTTTCGGGTTAATCTCTGCGGGTGAAACCGAAAAAGGGGACGGCGCATACCGTCCCCTATCTTAAATCTCCGAAAAGCGAGGCAAAATATGGGACGTTATCTTTTATCCAAGCTGGGGCAGGCGATCGTCACCATCATTCTTGTGATGCTGGTGGTCTTTACTCTGCTGCGGTTTATGCCTACGGCCGGATATTTTTCCAAAGAACAATGGAAGGATATGACCGACGGTGAAAAGACCGCCTATCTTCGGAATATGGGCGTGCTCGATCCGCTGCCGATCCAGCTTAAGAATTTTGTCGGCAATCTTTTTCACGGGGATCTTGGGCGCAGCACCGTGCTCTATCCAAATTCACCGATAGGGGGCGTTTTGGCGGAAAAGATCCCGTATTCAATTCTGCTGAATCTGATATCATGGTTCGTTGCAGCCTTGTTCGGCCTGCCATTGGGCGTTGCAATGGCGCGAAAAAAGGGCGGCCTTGCGGATAAACTCGGCACGGTCTACGTGGTCATTATCCGTGCGGTGCCGTCCATAATCATCCACTTTTTTATTCAGGTGTTCTTATCAAAATGGTTCGGTCTGCCGATGCTGTTTTATATGGATCAGCCCATTTCATGGCTGCTGCCAACATTCTCTATGTCCATCGGCAGCATAGCGGGCTACGGCGTTTGGCTTCGCCGCTATATCGTGGATGAAGAAAACAAGGATTACATCAAGTTTGCAAGGGTCAAGGGGCTTCCGCGCAGATACATTATGTGGCGCCACGTGTTCCGCAACGCCATCGTTCCAATAGCGATCAACGTGCCCTCCGATTTTCTGCTGATGCTTTCGGGCTCGCTGGTCATAGAAAGTATGTATTCGATCCCCGGCACCGGCGGACTGCTCATCAAGTCGATCAAGGCTATGGATAATCCGATGGTTCAGGTGCTCGTGCTTATGTACGGTGCGCTGTCGGTTTTAGGCGTATTCCTGGGCGATATCCTGGTATCATTCGTGGATCCGCGCATCAAACTGGTGGACAGCAACGACTGAGGAGGAACGGTTATGGACGAAAACAAAAATCTTGCTCCAGAAACGCTGCCGCAGGAACTCTTTTCCAAGGCCGAGTTTCACGAGGAATTGCTGGAGGAAACCGGCTTTTCAAACTATTCATATTGGCGAAGCACCATCCGTACCTTTTTCAAAAGCAACGTCGTAAAAGTGATCGTGGCGCTTGTGCTGATTATGTTGGCCTATACCGTGATCTATCCTATGGTTACGGACAGGGATCCCTACACCGCTTCGCTTTCCGCGAAGGAATGGAATCTCCCGTCATCGAGGGAGCACCCCTTTGGCACCGACGGTGTTGGGCGCGATATATGGGCGAGGGTATGGTTCGGAACGCGCACATCCCTGCTGCTCAGCGTTGCCGTTGCGGTGTTTGAAGTGGGTCTTGGCGTGATAATAGGCGCATTGTGGGGTTTTTACCGCAAATTGGATACCGTGATGTTTGCCATTTACAACACGCTGACGAATGTCCCGAGCACCATCTATCTGGTGCTGATCGCGTACATAATGAAGCCAAGCGTTTTTACGATCATCATAGCGTTGGTGGCAACGGGCTGGATACGTGAAGCAAGATGGTTCCGCAGCCGCATTCTCGCCCTGCGCGAAGCGGATTACAACATAGCTTCCATCTGCCTTAAAACGCCGGCCCGACGGATAATCTCCCGCAACGTGGTCCCGCATCTTGTGAGCCTTATAATTATGGACGCCGCTCTGACGATCCCGGCGTCGATAGGCTCCGAGGTGTTTTTGAGCTACATAGGCGTGGGGCTTCCCGCCGATCTCTGCACGCTCGGCAATCTGGTAAATCAGGGGCGCAGCGCGTTCTTGGTATATCCGTTCCAGATGATATTCCCTACGCTGATCCTATGCTTCATAATGGTGTCCTTCTATATCATCGGAAACAAGTTCGCGGACGCGTCCGATCCGAAGAACCATCTGTAAGAGGGAGGGCGCGATTATGCAGAAAAAGATATTTGAAGCCAAGGACATTGTAATTAAGTTCAATCTTAGGGGCAAGACCCTTACCGCCATCCGCGGCGCATCCATCGATCTTTACCACGGGGAGACCCTTGCCATCGTTGGGGAATCCGGCTCGGGCAAGAGCGTTTTTACCAAGTCATTTATAGGAATGCTGGATAAGAACGGCTGGGTGGAAAGCGGCTCTATGGTGATGGACGGTGTGGATTTTTCCAAATACAAAACCGAGAAGGAATGGCTCGCCGTGCGCGGCAAGAAGATCGCTATGGTGTTTCAGGACCCGATGACGTCGCTAAACCCCGTAAAGACGGTGGGGGAGCAGATACGCGAGGTCATCACATGGCATTTTGGCGTTAAAAAGGCCGAGGCGCGCAAGCAGGCCGTCGAGCTTTTGCGTCAGGTGGGAATACCAGAGCCTGAGTTGCGGTATAAGCAGTATCCGCATCAGTTTTCGGGCGGTATGCGGCAAAGGGTGGTCATAGCCATAGCCATCGCCTGCCGGCCGAGGATACTGATATGCGACGAGCCCACAACCGCGCTGGATGTGACGGTACAGGCTCAGATCTTGGAACTGGTGAAAAAGCTTCAAAAGGAGCTGGATATGTCCGTGATCTATATCACCCACGACTTGGGCGTGGTGGCAAACGTGGCGGATCGCGTGGCGGTCATGTATGCAGGTCAGATCGTGGAATACGGGCTGTCCTGCGAGATATTTAAGGATTCACGGCATCCATACACAAAGGCGCTGCTTCGCTCGCTGCCTCAGTTGGGCGTGAGGGGGCAGGACCTTCATTCCATCAAGGGTTCGCCGCCCAATCTTTATAAACAGATCACAGGCGACGCCTTCGCTCCCCGCAATCCGAACGCTATGAAGATAGATTATCTCTATGAGCCGCCGTTCTTCAAGGTCAGCGATACCCATTACGCCAAAACATGGCTTTTGAGCGAACAGGCCGCCGATTATTGCCGTCAAATGGAACAGCAGGAGGAAGCGGAGGATCCGATCCCCGCCCCACCGACCGATTTCAGCGCGGCGGAAAAACTGGTGCAGGTAAAGGGCTTGACCGTTAACTTCAAACTCGGGCGCGGACAGTTCAGCGCGGTGAAAAACGTATCGTTCGATATACATCGAGGCGAAACTCTCTCGCTTGTGGGCGAATCCGGTTCGGGCAAAACCACCATAGGCAAGGCGATATTGAAGATATGCCACGCCAGCGGCGGCGATATTCTTTATAAGGGCAAGTCGATAGTAGGAAGGCTGTCATCGCACGAAATGACCGAGTTTAGAAAGAACGTGCAGATGATATTCCAGGATCCGATGGCTTCGCTGAATGAGCGTGCCAAGGTGGAATACATCATTTCGGAGGGTCTTTATAATTTCCGTTTGTTTGAAAACAATAAGGATAGGCAGGAAAAAACGGCGCGCGCAATGCGCAGCGTCGGGCTTTTGCCGGAATATGTTACCCGTTTCCCCCATGAGTTTTCCGGAGGGCAGCGCCAGCGCATAGGCATTGCCCGCGCGCTCGTGATCGAGCCCGAGTTCATAGTGGCCGACGAGCCGATCTCCGCGCTCGATGTTTCCATCAGGGCGCAGGTCATCAACCTTATGAACAGGCTCAAGCGCGAAAGGGGGCTAACCTATCTGTTCATAGCCCACGACTTGAGCACGGTGCGGTTCATTTCGGACAGGATCGCCGTAATGTATAAGGGGCAGATGGTGGAACTGGCGGAGGCGGAGGAACTTTTTGCGCACCCGTTGCACCCATACACCAACGCGCTGCTGCAGGCGGCACCTGTGCCCGATCCGGATATCGAGCGCAATAAAAAGGTAGTGGTATACGATCCGTCGGTCCACGATTACGCCGATGATCCGCCTATATGGACAGAAATTCGCCCGGGGCACTTCATCCGCGCCAATAGGGCGGAACTGGACGCCTATAAAAAGCATTTGGAAAAATAAACCGAATAGAAGGGGGGCCTCCGGCTGAAAAGGGGAGGCTCCGTTTATGAAAACAAAACTCAAGAATAGGGAGAGTATTTTATGAATGGTACGCTTATGATCTGCGGCGGAGGACTGACCGCTTCGCAGGATGAAGTGTTTTCCGAATTTATCGAAAGAGCCGGAGGTGCGGAAAAAGCCCGCATCGCCTTTATAGTTACGGCGTCGGGGGAGGCTCCGGACGAACTGTTTCGCTCCTACCGGTCCGATATGGTTCGCCTCGGACTTCCGGAAGAAAAATGCATTTTGGTTCCGATCTATGCTATGCATATTTTAGACGAGCGCGGCTACAACGCTATGACCGGCGATGCGGAGGGGTTGTGCGAAAGTCTTGACGGCGTAAGCGGCGTATGGTTTTCCGGCGGCGATCAGTATTACACACACCAATGCCTGCTCCGTTCGAACGGAAGCGATACCGCCCTTTTGACGCGCATTCGGGAGATCTATGAAAACGGCGGCGTTATCGGCGGCTCCAGCGCCGGCGCCGCGATTATGAGCCGCGTGATGATCGGCGGCGGAAACAACCGAGGCATTCTGGCCCACCCCGTGGTGTTCGGATACGACGGATATGATGAGATGTGCGCAAAGGACGACCCGTGCGATCCAATGATCCTTGCACGCGGACTCGGTTTTTTTCAAGAGGGGATCGTGGATCAGCACTTCAACAGGCGTCCGCGTCTGCTGCGGCTCGTGGAAGCCTGCTTGCGCAATAACGAAGGATATCGCGTCGGGTATGCGGTTTCGGAGGATACGGCGCTGGTCTATCAAAACGGGCGAATTACCGTTTTGGGAAGCGCGGGCGTTTACGTTGTAGACTGCAACAAAGCCGAGCGTCGTGCCGCGGGGAACTATCGGGGCGCGGTGCTTTATGCCCTGCACAGGGGCGACAGGTTCGATTGCGCCTCGCTTGAGGCGGAACTTGCAAAGGCTGCACCGCAGCAGGATGGGGAGCCTTCTCAAGATTATGTTTTGGGCGGTATGATCAACGATCACGGCTTTGACGATATGATGGAAAAACGCCTGATCCGCGCCAATGAGAGCGCGATGCCCAAAAATGCGGACGGCTTTCCCTGCGTTCGCGGTGCGGCGCTGCACGATATCCACGGGGAAGTATGGCTGGTCATTCCGGAATACGTACGCTTTGCTAATACGCGCGGCTATCGGAGCGAGCACGCTTCTTTCTCGAAAGTGGGGTTGAATATCCACGCCGAGAAGCGCTCATTTGAATGAACGGTTTTAAGAGCCTGAGCAGTTTTGATTTTATGCAGACGGCGACGCTTTCGCTCGGAATTGATTTCGATAAGGAACCGTGCCGCAGTAAAACGGGAAAGGACGGGGGGAACGTATGGAAACAAATTCCGGTCTGCTTCGCCATATGCTGAAAAAACTTATTTGGCATATATCTATCGGCATTGCCGTATGGCTTCTGGTGCGGTGGCTTTCCCCTATGGGGAGCGTCTATGCCGGATGGGCGGCAGGGCTGATGGGAGCCTGCTATCTTCTTGTCGGATGGCTGAACTGGCTGAAGCGCAGAGGGACCGATCTTGGCGCGATCATTCGACGCCGGCGTCCGCCCAATGTTCCGTATTATCTGCGCGGATCGGACAGTGCGATCCATCCTCGGTTAGGCATAAACAGGATCCGACATACCTTTGACGACGACCTTGATGAAACCGTCGAACACGCTTCGCAAATGCTTACTGTGCAGGAGAGCCTGCTGGTGAAGGCCGTCGCTTTTATGGTAACAGGAGTTCTTCTTTTGGTACTTTCCGCGTTTTGAAAAGCCGAATGAAATCGGTAAAGGATCGATATCCCCACCGTACGGTATGCGCGCCGTGTCGAATCACCCATAGGCTGTTTTGGGGCTTTTTTTGTCAAAAACACATCAACTCAACAAACAGGTTAGCGAAAAATCAACTTTTGAGTTATAATATCAACGGACGGACGCTTCATACTCGGGGGAGGGAAGCGCTATAATCTATGCGTGCCGAGGGAAACTCGGCGACAGAAAGGAATCAAAAACCATGGAAACATTCGGAACAAGGCTCGCCCGTTTAAGGAAGGAGCACGGACTCACCCAGGACAGCGTCGCGGACAGGCTCAACATCTCCGCGCAGGCGGTATCCAAATGGGAAAACGATCTAACCTCGCCCGACATCGACACGCTGATCAAACTGTCGGAAATGCTCGATGTATCGCTTGACGAACTGATGGGCAGGGTCAAAAAGGACGCGATCGAACTCTGCGACCCCCAAAAGACCGATATCGACAAGATGGCGCTTCGCATCTGCGTTGACAGTTCGGACGGCGACAGGGTGCGCGTCAATCTGCCGATACCGCTCGTAAAAATACTTATGGCGGATGAGGGCGGCGTCAAGGCTATGTTCAGCGGCAACAAATGGGCGGAGGGCATCGATTTCGGCGGGATATTCGCGCTCATCGAAAAAGGCGTCATCGGCGAACTCATCACCGTAGACAGCGCAGACGGGGACCATATAAGGATAGTGGTGGAGTAATGCGTATCTATGTAAAAGCGGACGATATGAAACTGCCGATAGTTATGGCGGTGCCCACGGGCGCGATAGGCTGGCGCTGGATATGGCGTATTATAAACAAAAACGCCAAGGGCGACAAAGCGCCGATCATCAGCGAGGAAACGGCGCAAAAACTTGCAGCCGCCGTCAAACGCTATGTGCGCCAAAACGGGCATTTCTATCTTGTAGACATCACTTCCGCGGATGGCGACAGGGTAAGGATAAGGCTGTAGAAATACGCGCGCAGCATTTTTACGCAAGTGAGATCATAATCAAAAACGGTGATTTGTTAAACAGATCACCGTTTTTGTATAAGGACTGTAAAAAAGATATTTTAGCGTTTTCGGCGGACGGAGTTGAACCTGCGGAAAGGAGGGAGCGACGGCGCGAATGAGGGATGACTTTTCAAAAAGAAAAGTCGCCGCGAACGATTATAGTCCGCGACGACGTGGTCTGGGTGAGAAGATTCGAACTTCCGGCCTCTTGAACCCCATTCAAGCACGCTACCAAACTGCGCCACACCCAGTCATTCCGAAAGGAACGGATTGTATTCTAACACCATAAAGCGTAAATGTCAAGCGTTTTTTTGTATATTAGAGGGGGGATCGCGTTCGCGCTCCCCCAAAGCCGGATCCCGTTTTATGCGCTATAGTATCAGCGATATCAGTTTGAACAGCCAGTTGGCGGCAATGCCCGCCGCAAGGCCGCCCGCGGTATGGCTGAGTATCGCCTTGCCGGTGAGTTCGGGGCGCCTTAAAGCCTGCATCATCGATGCGTGCGTGCTGAGGTATCCGCTCCAGCACATACACATCGCGGTAAACACGGCGATATCGTGCGCATTTACTCGGCCCGCAGCCGAGAGCTCCTTTACAATACCCGTTGCCGCGCCCGCGGAGCCGAGCGCCGTTATCGGAACGGCGATAGCGTCCGAATGCGCGAAGCCGAACAGCGGACGGAGCAAAAACTCGATTTTTTCCGCGGCGAGGGGCAGAAGGCGGATGCCCTCGAACGCCGAGCCCGTATAGGTACCGTCGGCGGAGGGCCCCTTGGTCAAAAGCATAACGAGCGTGCAGACGACCACAACGCCCGGGATGATCGCAAGCCCGATGTCAACGCCGTTTTTGCCGCCGGTGAGCGCCGCGTTGAGTATGCGCATACCGATGCCGGGTCTTTTCGCGGATGAAACGCTTGTGGACATACTGTCCGCGCCGACGGGGATCTCTTCGTATTCTTCGGTGCCGAACGCGCGCTTTGTCTGCATCAGCATAAGGCGCGTGCTGACGATACTGCCGATGATGGCGCCAAGGTTGCCGATCAAAACGGCGACGACGACGTTGCCCTCTGTAACGCCGAGACCAAGCATAAAGGTGGATACGATAACGCCCATACCAAACGCCGTGCCGAGGTTGGTAAGCGCATAGAACTGATATTTTTTAAAGTATTTGCGGAAGCCGTGATCCTCGGCGAGCGAGAGTATCGCGGGATTGTCGGACAGATAGGTCGTAACGATACCGAGCGCCGCCGCGCCGGGCAGACCGTAGAGCGGCTTCATAAGCGGGTTTAGGATGTTATTGAGCAGCGAAACAACGCCGAACTCGGTCAAAAGCGCGGCCACCGCGCCCATTATCACGGCGATCGCCATAATGTAAAGGCAGGTGTCGATCAAAAGCGCGAACGCCGTGTTCATAACGGTGCTGAGCATATTCGGAAGCCCCATCGGGATCGCGAACAGCAGCATAAGCCCCGTGAATATCACAAGAAATAGCAGGGGAGAAAGCCAAAACTTGAACTTTGAGGTAGGCGAGGGCGCACGCCCCGCTTCGTTTTTTATTGTTTTCCGACTTGCAGACATTAGAGTTAGCCTTTCAAAAAACATAGGTTAGTATAGGAAAAATCGCTTTGCACGCCAAACAAGCCGGCGCACGGCCCCCTATCCAAACGCAACTATACAGCAAAAAAGGTTGCAAAAAAAGCAAATGTTTGTTATCATAAACATAAATATTTTTCAATGATAACGCTTTGCTGAAAATACGGATACGGCTCAAGCAAAAAACTTGCCGCACCGAATGATAAAGCGAATACGGGGGGAAATATGAATATCGACAATTGCAGGCTCTTTTTGCGCGCGGTAACCCTCGGCAGCCTGACCGCGGCGGCGGAACAGAGCGGCTATACGCAGTCTGCGCTCAGTCATATCATCGCAAGTATGGAAAAGGAGTTCGGCTTTCGGCTGTTTGCGCGCAGCAAAACGGGTGTTACGCTCACGCAGGAGGGCGAAAGGATGCTGCCGTATATAAAGGACGCAGTCAACCGTATGGATATTATGCTTGACGAGGCGCTTGAGATAAAGGGCCTAAAATCGGGCAGGGTGCGCATCGGCGCGTTTTCAAGCCTTGCGATAATGCGCCTGCCGGAGATAATCCGCGAGTTCAACGCGCTTCATCCGAATATCGATATAGACCTTCGCGTGGACACCTACCGCACGATAGAGGAGTGGCTCCTTTCGGGCGAGGTGGACTGCGGCTTTTTGAGCGACGCGACGGCGAAGGAACTCGAGTTCAAACCGCTTACGGAGGACAGGCTTCTTGCCCTGCTTCCAGAGGGGCACCCGCTCGCGGACGGCGCTTCGCTCCCCGTTTCCAAAATAAAAAACATCGACTTCATCGTTCCGGGCGAGGGCACGAATTACGATATCGGCAGATTGTTCCGCGAGGCGAACATCGATCCGCGCGTGCGCTTTGCCGTCAGCGACGATTACGCCGCCGCCGCGATGGTGCGCCAGGGGCTCGGTATGACGATACTGCCGGAACTCATAATCGAGGGCATCGGCGAAATGGGGCGCACGCTCGAACTCGAGCCCCAAAAGAGGCGCGTCATCGGCCTTGCCGTGCGCCGCGGTACGACGATCGCGCCCGCCTGCCGCGCGTTTATGGATTTTGCGGAGTCCGCGCTGTGCACGATAACCGATAAATAGACAAAATTACACAGTAGATTTGCCGGTCAAATATACACGGATTTATATGTAAACCAAACGCTGTGCCCGCCCGAACGGCGGGTTTTTTGCGGCATACGCATTCGCTTTTGCGCCAAATAAACAAGGCGCAAATATATTTGCCGTAGGCAGGTAAAAAATGTATAATAAAGCGTTAACATTTAATGATTTGTTATAGCGGGGGAACATCGATGATACGCATAGACAATATCGAATACAGTTATGACGACGCCGCAAAAAAAGCGCTCGACGGCGTGAGCCTTACGATCGGGGAGGGCGAGTTCGTCGCGATAGTAGGGCATAACGGAAGCGGCAAATCAACGCTTGCGAAGATGCTCAACGCCCTGCTCGTACCCGACAGCGGCAGCGTCAGCGTGTTCGGAATGGATACCAAGGATGAGGAAAAAACGCTCGACATACGCAAAAAAGTCGGCATCGTTTTTCAGAATCCGGACAATCAGATAGTAACGACGGTCGTGGAGGAGGACGTGGGCTTCGGCCCCGAAAACCTCGGCGTGCCGACCGAGGAGATACTCGAAAGGGTGCACGCCGCGCTTGAAGCCGTGGATATGCTCGCGTTTAGAAAAAGCGCGCCGCATATGCTCTCGGGCGGTCAAAAACAGCGCGTTGCGATCGCGGGCGTACTGGCGATACGCCCCGATGTGCTCGTGTTTGACGAGGCGACGGCGATGCTCGATCCGCTCGGACGCAGGGCGATAATCGATATCGCAAAAAAACTCAACAAAACGGACGGAAAGACCGTCGTTATGATAACCCAGTATATGGAGGAGGCGACCGTAGCCGACCGCGTTGTGGTTATGAACGGCGGCAAGATCGCGTTTGAGGGCACGCCCGCGGAGGTGTTTCGCCGCGGCGACGAACTGCGCGCGCTGCGCCTTGATGTGCCGACGATGGTGGAACTTCGTGACGACCTCGCAAAAGAAGGTCTTATAAACGCTTGCGACGCGCTTTCCGTTGAGGATATGGCGGAGGAAATATGCCGATCATTATCGAAAAACTGACACATACCTATATGCCGAACACGATAAGCCGGCATATCGCCGTGGACTCGGTAGACCTCACGATAAACGAGGGCGAGTTTTTCGGCATAATCGGGCATACGGGCAGCGGCAAATCGACGCTGATACAGCATCTTAACGGTCTTATTCAGCCGACGAGCGGCAGGGTCATCGTCGACGGCTACGATATGAGCGATAAAAAACAGCGCGTCAAGGGGCGCGCGCTCGTGGGTATGGTGTTCCAGTACCCGGATTATCAGCTCTTTGACAGCACCGTGCTCGACGACGTTGCGTTCGGCCCAAAAAATATGGGCCTTTCCGTGGAGGAAGCAAAGACGCGCGCCGAGGAAGCGATGCGCACGGTCGGGCTTGATCCCGAACAGTTTGCGGAAAAATCACCGTTCGAACTCTCCGGCGGCGAAAAGCGGCGCGCCGCGCTCGCGGGGATCATCGCAATGCGCCCCAAATACCTCGTGCTCGACGAGCCGATGGCGGGGCTCGATCCCTCCGGCCGCCGCGGCGTGCTTGAAACGATAAGCGCTCTCAGAAAGGAACTCGGCTGCACCGTCATAATGGTCAGCCACTCTATGGAGGACGTGGCGCGCAGCGCGGAACGCATCGCCGTTATGAACGACTCCAAACTCTATATGACGGGCACTCCCGACGAGATCTTTTCAAAAACAAAGGAACTGATCGAACTTGGGCTCGACGCGCCCCAGACCGCTCGCCTTGCCCAACTGCTGCGCGAGCGCGGCGTACCCGTGCCGGAGGATATCTATACAAACGAACGCTTTACGGAGTGGTTCAGAGGGAGGATGTCAAATGCTTAAGGACATAACCCTCGGACAGTACGTGCCGGGAGATTCGGTGCTCCACAGACTCGACCCGCGCACAAAGATACTGCTGATGATCGCATATATTGTGGCGGTGTTCCTCGTCAAGCGCGTTGAGGTGTTCTTCGTCGTCATCCTATTTACGGTGGGGGTCACGCTGCTTTCGAGGATGAAGCTATCATACCTCGTCAAGGCACTCAAACCGATGAAACTGCTTCTGCCGCTGATGTTTTTGATGAACCTGTTCCTTATAAAAACGGGTCGGCTCGTCTTTGAATGGTGGATATTCAAGATCTATACTGACGGCGTCAAAAACGCTGTGTTCATCGTGCTTCGCCTTGCGACGCTCGTTGCGGGCACAAGCCTTTTGACGCTAACCACAACGCCGATCGCGCTGACGGACGGGCTTGAAAAACTGTTGACGCCGCTCAAAATAATCAAGTTCCCCGCGCACGAACTTGCGATGATGATAACCATCGCCCTGCGCTTTATACCCACCCTTATCGAAGAGGCGGACAAAATTATGAAGGCGCAGCTCGCAAGGGGCGCCGACTTTGAAAGCGGCAATGTTTTGAAGCGCGCAAAGGCGCTGGTGCCGGTGCTGATACCGCTGTTTGTAAACTCGTTCCGCCGCGCGGACGAACTGGCTATGGCGATGGAGAGCCGCTGTTATCACGGCGGCGACGGAAGAACGAAGATGCGCGTGTACGCGTTCAAACTCATCGATCTTTACGCGGTGATCGCGGTCGCGCTGCTGATCGCAGCGGTCGTGCTTCTAAACAGATTCCTGCCAACATTCTTGCCCTGATAAACTATGGAAACAAGGCAAAACAATCTGCTTAAAAACAAAAAGGCGCTTATCCTTTTGATAGGCGCCGTGCTTGTTTTGCTGACCGCGCTTTATATGCGCCACAGGCTGGAAACGCGGGGGCTTGCCGCGCGCATCGCGGAGCAGATAAAGTCGCACGGGCTTGAGATCGACGCAAACGCGCTAAAACAGCATTCCTACGACAAAAACGCGAGCGTGCGTTCGCTTATGGACGGCGAGGATATGACTGCCGCCGTCGAAGCCTCAAAAGCCGCGGGCTTTTCCTCCGATATCGACAGGCGGGGCGAGGTCTACTGCCTTTTGGCGGAACTCGGCGGCGGGGAAGTGCTGACGGTTTTCGTCGTGGACGAAGAGGTGGAACTCGCGTTCATACAGACGGCGGAAAAGACCGAAGTAAAGCCGATAAACGGGTAGAGGGGCTTGATTATGGACGGATACATAGCGGTCATAGATACCGAAACCAACTGGGATAACTGCCTTATGAGCGTGGGCGTTGCGATCGCGGACGCGGGGACGCTTCGCCCGGTTGACGCCAAATACATAATAATATCGCCCGAATATGAGCGCGGCGGTATGTATTTTGAAAGTCTCGGTCTTTATGAGCCGGTTCATATGCTGTTTCGGCACGAGGCAGTGGGCGCGATAGAGACCTTTTTGAAGGAATACGGCGTTTCAAAACTCTTTGCCTACAACGCAGGCTTCGACCGCGGCGTTTTGCGCGAGTTTTACGGTTATGACTGGTATGATATCATAGGCGTTGCCGCGTATTCAAACTTCAACGATAAGATAAAGCCCGCTGAATGCTGCAAAAGCGGACGCTTAAAGCGCGGCTACGGCGTTGAGGCGATGCTCCGCCGTCTGACGGGGAGCGACAACTACTTTGAAACGCATAACGCTATGCTGGATGCGTTCGATGAGTTGACGATAATGCGCCTGATGGGGCACAGCGTTGAAACATACGAAAAGGCGCGGCTGTAAGCCCCCGCATCAAATATATTGCAGCCAAACAAAAAAACGGGTTGACAAAGCCCGTATGCGCGGATATAATAATAGAGTTCAAGAAGAAGCCGCCCGCTTCTCACTCGCCGCAGGTATTTATGCAGGCGCAGTAGTCCGGCAATCAATACGGTTTACGCGGCGCGGTATGCGGCGCGTTTTCTTTTTGATAAAAACATCAAAAGGTGGTGGATATCATAGCAATCCAGGAATTATTGATCAATGAGGAGATCCCCGATAAGGAGATAAGACTCATCGGAAGCGACGGCGAGCAGCTCGGCATCGTCAAGATCGACCACGCGCTCCGCATCGCAGAGGAACAGGATCTCGATCTCGTTCGCATCGCGCCCAACGCAAACCCGCCCGTATGCAAGATAATGGACTACGGCAAGGCTCGCTTTGAGCAGATGAAGCGCGAGAAAGAGCAGCGCAAGAACCAGGCCACTATAGAAACAAAGGAGATCCGTCTTTCTTCCACGATCGATACGCACGATATGGAGGTAAAAGCCAAGGCGTGCCAAAAGTTCCTGAAAAGCGGCAACAAGGTCAAGGTCTCCATTCGCTTCCGCGGCAGGCAGATCAGCCACGGCAGCGTCGGCCTCGACGTTATGAACGCTTTCTATGAAATGGTACAGGACAATGCGGTCATAGAGCGCTCCGCAAAGCAGGAGGGCAGAAATATGATAATGATCCTGAACCCCAAGCCCACTTCCAAGAACTGATATCATTTTAGGAGGAATACCATGCCGAAAATCAAGACCCACAGGGGCGCCGCAAAACGCTTCAGTTTCACCAAGAGCGGCAAGATCAAAAGGAGCAAGGCCTACAAGAGCCACATCCTTACCAAGAAGACCACCAAGCGTACCCGCAATCTTCGCAAGACCGGTTATATCGCTGAGGAAGAACAGTCCAAGATCAGCAAGCTGATCCCCTACAAGAGATAAGGAGGACAAATAAATGGCAAGGATCAAAAGAGCAGTCAACGCGGTAAAAAAGCGTCGTAAAGTATTTAAACTTGCAAAGGGCTACTACGGAGCAAAGAGCAAACTCTACCGTGCGGCCAGCCAGCAGGTAATGAAGTCCATGGCTTACGCCTACGTGGGCCGTAAACTCAAAAAGAGGGAGTATCGCCGCCTTTGGATCGCCCGTATCAACGCGGGTGCAAGGCTCTGCGGCACCAACTACTCCAACCTCATCCACGGCCTCAAACTCGCGGGCGTGGATATGAACCGCAAAGTTCTCGCCGATCTCGCGATCAACGATATGAACGCGTTCAAAGAGCTCGTAAATGTTGCGGTAAACGCAAATAAATAAGCCTTTCGGTTTTAATACCCCTGTTAGATGGCGGGGGTATTTTCTATGCGCGGATAATAAGATCGAACACGGCGCGAAAGCACTTGCCTTCGCGCCGCGTGTATTCAGTCGATTTCGCCGCCTTATTTGAACAATGCGGCGATCTCCTCGGAAATCTTGAGGAGTGCTGGGTAGTACATAAACCCATGCATCTTCGCAAATTCGGTAACGGAAGTTTTTGCATTCAGCGGCTTTATATTGCCTGGACGATAATACTTTACGCTGCCGTCTTCAGCATACCTGGCGGATAAATACATAGTATAGCTTTCGCCAGCTTTGAGTGGATACTCATTCTCAGGCATATGGTAAACGTAATCGACCCCTTCCACGGGAACAAGTTTGAATTCTCCGCCTCCTGCCGCACGTAGTTCTTCGATATTGCTTATGGATTTACCGAGTTTTTCGGAAAAGAAAGCAAAGGAATCCTCATCCGTTTCAAAGCCGATATAGTTGTTTTGCCTTATCTGCAATATTTGACCGGGCTTTATCTGCGCCGTGTTATAGTCATCCACGACCTCATTCACGCGAACCTCCGCCATGGTGTGCCCCGCCATATGCTCGGCATCCGTATCATACCAATAATAATGATCGACAGAGAGCACCTCGCATTTAACAACAGCCATATCATTGTTCCACGCCTTGCTTGAGTTCCATTCTTCAAGAAAACTGTCAAATATAATCGGATCGTAAGCGGGGTTTATCACCTTCGGCAGATCAAGGATCTGCGCATAAGTAAGCCCATCGGATACGGGCTGAACGGTCGGTTTGCAGGCGCAGAGCGTAAGAACGGCGGCAAGAGCTACGATAGAAATTGCGAAAAGTTTTTTCATATGGTTTTCCTCCTTGGGGATCATTCCCATTTGTTTTTTGAAACTCCCCCCGCCCCAAACGGGGCGGGGAAAGTTGCCGTTTGCCTTGCCGCGTTTATCCGCCTGCATTTGCCGCGTTATTTGAACATATCCGCGATCTCCTCTGCAATTTTGAGGACGTCGTCATAGTATACGAACCCATGTTCCTTTGCAAACTCGGTAACGGAAACTTTTGCATTCAGCGGCATGATATAGTTCGTAAAATAATACTCTATGCTGCCGTCTTTAGCATACTGGGCATCTATAAACATAGTATAGCTTTCGCCCGCCTTGAGCGGATACTCATTAGCGGACATATGGTATCTGTATTCTACCCCTTTCACAGGAACAAGTTTGAACGCTACACCGCCTGCGGCATCAAGCTCCTCGAGATTGGAGATGGGTTTGCCAAGGTTTTCGGAAAAGAAAGCAATATCATCCTCGACGTTTTCAAAGTCGATATAGTTAAATTGCCTAAGTTTGACAATTTGGCCGGGCTTGACCTGCGCCGTGTTATAGTCGTCAACAACTTCAATCACGCGGACCTCCGCCATTGTGTGCCCCTTCATAAGGTGATGCACCGTCCGACCATAATAATAATCGACCGCGAGCACCTCGCATTTAACAACAGCCAGATTGTTATTCACATTCTCGCAAAGGTCCCATACTTCAAGGAAGTTATCATATATAAAGCGCTTTTCGTCGGCGCACACCTTAGGCAAGTCAAGGATCTGTTCGTAAGTAAGTGTCTCCTGCTCGGGCGCTTTTTTGCAGGCGCATGCGCCGAGCGTAAGAACGGCGACAAGAGCTGCGATAGAAATTGCGAAAAGTTTTTTCATAGTTTTCTCCATAGTTTTTTATAATGATCGTGCAGATGATTTCTTGTAAAAGCCTCGCCCTTACATCAATATAACGCAACGGACGCCAAAATGGTTGATAAACCGTGATCGGCATTAGGGGGGATCGTATCAATATTATTATAGCAAAAAAAGTTCTGTGCATCAACGATATGCACAGAACTTTTTTTATTGTTTAATATTTCGGCGCGCCCGCCCGAAGCATAGTTTGCCTATGGCGGGAGGCGGGGAAGTTGCCGTTCGCCTTGCCGCGTTTATTCTGCTTTTTTGTGCGCCGCCGCAGATGACGGTCAATTTCATATCAGCCCCATTGCCCTCAAAACCAGCATCAGTATCGGCACAAGCACAAAGCAGCCGAGCGTTGTAAGGCTCATACCGCCCGCAACGAAACCCTCGTCCGCATCGTGCGCGGCGGCGACCACTACCGCCTGCGTCATAACGGGCATCGCGGATTCAACGACCATAACGCCCGAGGGCATACCGCCGAAACGGAACACATAGCACAGCGCGATCATAACGAGCGGCGCGGCTATAAAGCGCATCAGCGCGACCCCGATCATATGCTTGTCGGGCTTCATACTCTTTAGGCCGTACTCATACAGCGCGTAGCCGATATAAAAGAGCGCGATCGGCGTAACGATATTGCCCATATAGCCCGAAAGTTTTATCACGGGCTCCGGCATCTTTACGCCGAGCGCGAACAGCGGCAGGGATACTGCGAGCGCGATAAGCGGGGGCGAAACAAGTTTTTTGAGGTTTTTGAAGAAGCCCTTTTCGCGGGTCTCACCCTCTCCGCTCTTGCCGATAAGGTAGTTGCCCACAGTCCAAAAAAGCGTTGTGTTCACAATATAAAAGCACATCACATAGGGCACCGCCGCATCCCCGAAAAGCCCCGTGTTCATCGGAAGCCCGACGAATATGGAGTTTGAAAACGCGCACATCGTGATAAACCCGCCGCGCCGCTTTGCGTCGGGCTTCAGGATCTTGGCAAGCAGTATGCCCAAAAGAAGCGTTATCAGCATCGAAAGCGCGGGGAGCAGAAACAGAAGCAGCGGCCGCTCAAGCGAAGCAAGGTCAAGATTGCCGAACACGTTGTTTACAACCAGCGCGGGCATACCGGCATAGATGATAAGTTTTATCATCAGCCCCTTGTGCTCCTTTTTTATGTAGCCGAGCCTTCCGAAAAGCCAGCCCACGCCGACCATAAACATAACGATAAGCACGGCGGATAATGAATGAAGAGTGATCTCAAGCATAGTAAAAACCTTTTTAATAAAACATTATTTCAGCGATTAAGCCATTCCTTCAGCCTGCCGAATACTTCTTTCCTATCTTCGGTAGGAATCTCCCCGCTCTTTTTGAGCGCATAATGATGAGCGAACTCGCCGTCGGTATAGGTGCGCCCGTTCAGCACCACGGGCTTATCGTATCTCGGTCTTACGTGAATATGGAGATGAGGATCGGGCGCCGATTCTTTATAAAAACTGTTCATCAAGCAGCTCCAATTGCATAGGGTCGCTCCCAAAACGGTCTTCAAACACGCCTCCACTTTACAGATAAGATCGTGAAGCTCGACCCATTCATCGTCTGTAAGTTCTGACAATGAATCACAATGACGCTTCAAAACCAAGATGCAGCGTCCGATATAGTCCTGTTCGTCCGAAAGGAAAACGGACCACGATCTGCTTTCATACACCTGAAACCGCTTGTCTTCTTCAGACAGATTGCACCACTCACAATTATCCATTTGATCCTCCTTTAAACGTCGATTTACAGCAACAAATCAATCTCAAACCAGTGCCGCAAACGTGGGCTTATCTGCAAATAAACATACCGTATTCTTTGGGCAGATCGATAGCCCCGTCAACCGTATGCTCCTTCAAAATGCCCCTTATCCTTTGAACGGGGAGCTCGATGACCGCTTTGAAGGAAGCAAGGCTGCGAAGATACTCCACAAGGTCTTCCGTTTCGGTAATGTGAAGGGAATCCTCATAGAATATCGGAGTGATATCCTCAAAAGAATCGCGGAGTTTTTCCGCACCGTTCTGCATCGTGAAGTTGTGATTCGGCTTGAAATCTTCTCCGCCAAACTTAAACCACTCGGCAAGCGTATCGGTAAAGTTTTGCTCTCCATACGTAGCGCAGTAGAATACGCCGCCCTTTTTCAGCACCCGCCGCACCTCTTCAAGCCCCTTTTTTATATCGGGAACGTGATAAAGCATCGCGTTGGCGATCACAACGTCAAAGGTATCATCCATAAACGGGAGCGCCTGAATATCCGCTTTAAGATACTCAATATTATCGCGCTCGCCAAGATTCTTCTTCGCGGCTTCGATCATACCGTCCGATAAGTCGGTAAGAATAAGCTTTTTGCATCTTGAAACGATGCTGTCATTACCGAGCCATAAACTCCCTGTACCGCACCCGATCTCCAGCACCGTCATCCCGCTGCGGATATCATAATTGGAAACAAGCCAAGCCCCATAGCCCTGCCTGTTCGCGGAATACTTATCGTGAAAAGCAAGCCGTATGTCAAGCCCCTTCGGAATGGCGTACTGCGCCTTGACCGCGGCTATATCGTTTAAACTGCCGATACGCATTCGTTTTACCTCCAAATGGTTATAAGGATCCCGAAGCATCAATATCCGCTATAATCGAAATCGAAATACTCCTTCTCCAAGCCCTCGGAATAGCGCCGGCAGCGCAGGATATCCTCGTCCGGATACAGCGCCTCAAAATGACAGTCCCAGATAGGCGCGAAGAAGTCGTCGGTCGCAGCATAGTCGGGATGCGGGTGCTCCCTGGAGTAGAGGGAAACGGCGAAGAAGGTGGAAACGGGGAAACCGTCCATCACCTCGCGCCGATCATCGGTCATCATCAGATACGAAAGCGAATCATAGGTGTCGAGCGCGTAGGTGGGATCGATATGATAGTCCTTCCCGTTTATACGAACGTAGCTCCATTGATGCCCAAGATGATCGAATTCGCGCTGGCCGCTCATAACGGAGGCTTCCACGCCCGCCTGCATCAAAAGATAGGAATAGGCAACGGAAAGTTCGGCGCAAATACCCTTGCATTCCCTGAAACAGCGCATGGAGCAGGCCTCGAAAACGTACCCCTGCTGAGTTCTGTCAAACATATCGTAATCGTATGTAAAGTTATCGGCAAAGTATTTATAAAGCGCAGCGCATTTTTCAAAATCGGAATAATCGGTCTTCAGCACCTCGTTGAGTATGCCCTCGATAAACTCGATGAATTCCGCTATCCGCTTCGGGACCTCATCCTCGGGGATCGTGTAGATGAAACTCGCAACGCCGTCCTTTACGGGGTCGTTGCGGTCGTAGCAATAGTCCGTTATCTCGTAAAGCAGCGGGAAACAGGGATCGCGGAACTGCCCCATCATCCAGTTGTAGGTATCATTATCGGGGCAGGCAAAGGTGGTTTCGCCCGCCATCACCGCATCCACGAAATTATACCAAGTGTCGATCATGGTTTGACCGAAAACCTCCTGCTGATACACGGAGGATACCTTCGGCTTGAACACAAAGCGCGTGGGCAGCTCCGGCGTGGGCTCCGCGGTCGGAGCCTCGGTAGGCACGCTCGTCGGCTCCGCTGTCGGTGCGCTCGTCGGTGCTGCGGTGGGCTCGGCTGTGGGCTCCGCGGTAGTGTCCGCGGGCGGCTTGGTATTGCAGGCAGCGGAAAAAGCAAACAAAACCGTGAGCAGGATCGCAAGTATACGCTTATGCATAATTTTGCACCTCTTTCGCTATATCAGATATTTTGGCTGTATTAAACAACAGGTTTGTCGCCAAAACTTCGATAACGCAGAAAAAACTTCTACCGTTTCAAGACCATTCGTATCTCCGTGGCTCCGTGATTTGCGCTGACAGCTTCCTCGCCGCATAGAACAAAGCCGCATTTTTGATAGAATCGAATGGCTCTTCCGTTTTCTTTAAGTACCCATAGGCAGATCTTCGGATAGTTTTTAAGCTCGTTCAGCGCCGCTTCCATCAGTTTTTGTCCCGCGCCCGTTCCGTAATACTCCGAAAGCACGTACAGGCAGAATATCTCGCCGAATTCCGGCTTTTCTTCGCCGCGATCGCCAAAGGAAACAAAGCCTATCACGCGCTCGCCGTCTTTGGCAATCAGAATACCTTCGGTTTGGCGGAAAGCCTTTTCCTCGCAGCTTTCCAAAGTCAGGCTGTCAAGATATGCCTGACTGACGATGCCGGGATAAGCTTCATGCCATGAGCGCCAAAACACAAAGGCTTTGCCCCTTATCTCCTCGTCCGTTTCCGGCTTTTTAATTATAAACTCCGATCCGTGCATTTTTTAACCCTCACGATAAGCGGGAATATGTTAAAGCAAAATCAAACCCCGAGCTGCCAAAACGCGGCGGATAACTCCGCGATACGAATTCACGTATCTATTCGGATCATTTCGGTAATTGTCCTGTTTCTGTAAATAAGATCGTCTCGAGTTGTAAAGCCCAACTTTTCCCAAAAGCCGTTGCCGGCCATATTTTTTGAAAACACGACCAAAGCGACCTTGTTTATGCCAAGCGACCCTAATGCCGCCATCGCGGCTTCAACGAGGGCGGAAGCGATCCCGCGGCCTCTGAAGTCGGGGCGGACCGCGGTGTGATAAATGTATCCTCTTCTTCCGTCGTTTCCCGCGAGTATAACGCCGATTGTTTCGGCATCCTCTTCGGCAACAAAGCAGGTTTCGGGATTTCTGAGAAGAAACCTCTCGATCCCCTCTTTTGAATCGTCCAAATTGTTCAGTCCCATCCCCGCGCAGGACATCCACAATTCATACACGGCTTCATAATCCTCTATCGTCATTGCGCGGATCGTCATAATTTCCTCCGTGATTTTCGATTTACATTAGCCGAGCGAACTCCGTCCGGCGCCTTCGGACCGCGCCGAGCGTGAACGGTTAGTAATGCGACATCAGAGTGATATGCCGATCATCGGCAGATCTTGTGATAATCGCTCTGATTAACAGTTATTAATCCACTACCGAGGAGAACATTGTAAAATCCATCTTTTTTTCTCCTGTATCAATGGCTTATTCATTCAATAACGGGGCTGCCGCCAAGCGGCAGCAGCCCCGATACAAAACATCATTCTGATTTACTTGCCGATCTTCCTGCACTCGAGGTAATACCTCTTCTCGTGCGCTTCGCCCATCGAGAAGGTCTTTCTCGGGAGCGCGCCGTCGAACACAACGGTCTTGAACAGGTCGCCCTTCGCCATCGGCGGGAGCAGGAAGCCCATATTTGAAGGCTTGCCGCCGAGTTCGTTTACAACGTCCTCGCCGTGGATGTAGTCGATGACCGCGCCTTCGGTCTTTTTGAGGAGCACGTCGAGCGCGTTCTGGAGCGTGCCGACCTCAAGCTGAGCGGTGGGGTTTTCAACCACGATCATGCCGAGCTTGTTTTCCATACAGAAGGGGATCGCGTGCGCGCCCTTTTTGACTTCATTCATAGCGGCGGCGCGGCAATGCGGACAATCGAAGTAGTTGACGGAAACCTTGCCGTTCTGCTTTTCAAGTTCCGCCTCAAGCGCCTCGATGAAGGCGGGGGTGTTGATATTGAAGATAACGCGGTGGATGGGCTCAAAAACGATGCCGTCGTCGTGAACGTTTTCAAGTTCAACAAGCGCATACCTTGCGGGATGGTTCTCGCGCTCCTCTTCGGGAAGGGTCGCCTTGAGTTTTTCCCAGTTCGCCTTTGCGGTAGCGAAGCTGTGGTTGCCGTCGCCCATAGCAAAGAGCAGGGGGGGCATCTTCTTGCCGTATTTGTTTTCGTCAACAAGGCCCATAATGCCGTCGATAACGCTCTTTATCATCGCTTCATCGTTGATAAGCCAGCCCTCGACGTGGCCGCCCGCCTGCATCAGCTCGAAATCATAGAGCTGTTCCGCCTTGTCAAGCATATTTGCAAGGGGCTCGATAACGGTCTTATGCTCGTCGTCGATAAGCACGATGATATGGGGAAGTTCAACGGTCGCTGCCTCGCGGATGCGAAGGCGCGGGGGAATGCGCTCAACGATCGTGCCCTCGGTGGCGCGAATGAGCGTGGTTGAGCCCTTAGAGTAGTCGTAGCACTCAAGATCGAGAGCGACCACAAGCCCGTTGCGGGTCTTGCCGTCCACGGTGCGGCGGGTGAAAACGAAGCCTTCGCCCCTGTTTTCAAGGATGCCGGTCTTAACGTATTCGTCCATAGTCTTGCGTATCTCCGCGATGCGCTCGGCTTCGCCTTCCTTCTCGAGGTAGATCTCCGGGAGCATAAGGCGCAGGGTGGAGGGAGCATCGCCGACGATCCTCTCGCACTCGTTCCAGTAATCGGGCTGGGAGGTGTACTGATCGCACGCAACGACCGCCCACTTGGTCAGGTCAACGCCCTTTTTGGGCATCATCAGCTCCGGCACCTTGATGCCGATATTGTTTTCAAACTTCTTGCTCATTTTGGCCTCCGTAAAAATAATAAGGTATGCCTTGCCTTTCGGCAGTTCCACCTGCCATTTTACAACATTTCTTTGAGAATGGCAACTTAAAAAACGGGATGCGGTAAATATATCGCCTCAGCGACTATACCCGCTCATTTCCTCCCAGTACACGCTGCCGAATACAGTCCTTGTCCGCTCCGCCATATAATCGTATTTGGCCTTTAGATGCGGATAGGCATACAGCTCATCAATGCCGCCATACACATCACCATCAAGCAGGTAGCCGATAAGGTCCGCGCGATCCTCCATAGGGTTATTAAGCCCGTAAGCGCGAAGAAAATACGGATCGGCGCAGCCGAGATCAAGCAGATAATCACTGAATTGCCAATAGTTGTCGGGCGGTTTAGAGCCAACGGGATTCAGCGTTTGCCACTCTTCATCGGGAAAAGCGTTATCGAGTTTTCGTGTTATAAAAAACTCGACAATATGCCAGATCTCATGATGTATTGCATAATCAACGTGGCCCGCAGCGAGCCTCACCGTATAACGCGAATCCGAATCGTTGTTGGCATCACCGGCCCTGTCATCCATATTGGAAAACAGAATAAATTCCACTCCGCCCCAGCCGAATATATTCTTGAACTCATCGAAGAAGCCCTCGGGGTAGCGGGCGAGATTCCGATCAAGATCGTTAAGCGCGCCCATAGCGAGTTCCGGGTAGTCGCTTGAAAACTCATACGTTCCGGGGGGCTGCTCATCCAGTTCGTTTGCTAAATAAATGCTGACGCCGTATTTTTCCTCAATGCCGTCCGCAAGAGCGCGGGCGTCAAGCAGGAAGCCCTCAAGCGCGGGCTTCGTTTCATCCCATGCGGGCAGCTCATCCGTGCAGGCGAACGCCGTGGGGTCGATAAGTATTATCTTACTTTTTACCCTAT
The DNA here is from genome assembly GCA_017538255.1 of Clostridia bacterium. Taxonomy (GTDB): domain Bacteria; phylum Bacillota; class Clostridia; order Christensenellales; family CAG-138; genus PeH17. The sequence continues at coordinate 60,763 of JAFYJD010000010.1, forward strand.
CGGAATCGGGAACGTATTCCTGGGTCGTCGCGATCCAGCGACCGATATCCTCCGCGTATTCGGCAGTGACAAGAATTCGATCGTCGCCAAGTACATCGTCAAGCGAGCAGACCAGTCCGTCGGAAGAATCCAAAAGGAAATTGTTTTCGGTATGGTTTTGGTCTTCCCCCAAATACTCTGAGATCAGAGCGTAGGGCGTGGAGGATGAGGCAAAAAGCCCGATCGAACTTCTTGCACTGAAAGCGCTGCGCAGCCTTTCCTCGCCGGTTTTTACGTCAACAACAGTGAGAGGAATAGACTTGCCGTCATATTCCGAATACGCCCACGGCAGAAGAAGAACGCTGTCGCCCGAGAGCAAGCACTTATCGAACCAGCCGGAGCAGGAGCCGGAGCAGAGCATGCGCTCCTCGTTCGGCAGATACCAAATGTAATGATCGTTATAGACCAAAGGATTGCTCCGTGTCAAAAGCAGGCTGCCGGTGATAGGATCCACGCCGTCAAGCTTCATTTGAGTGTCCTCAAGCAGCAAGCCGTCGTTTCCGTCGAAATTACGGAAGCGGATCTCGCCGTTGTTGTTTTGATACACGATGCGGTCGTTCGCGGGATCCATAAATGCTTCGTGGAAGGAAGCAGCCTCGGTTCTGTCAACCTTGAGATCACGGTCAAGTATCACTATCTCCGGTGCGCCGAGGTCGTCGTTGTAGACGTAGCCGGGGCTGTATATAACGATCTCTCCGCTTGACCTGATGCCGAAAAGTTCATGGGTGCCGTAGCCCTTGTATTCCGCTTCAACCTCATCCGTGAACATGTTTACAAGGCGCAGCACAAAATCCCTGCGGGGGTCGCTTTCACCCTCCTCGAAATCGTCATACTCGCCGTCATCCGTTTCGTCGTGTTCCGCGTCATCGGTTTCGGATACTTGGGGCGAAGCCTGCACACTGCAAAGCGCAGCAAGATAGCCGTCTCCAGCGTACATAATGCTGTCCACGAAAGTATCCTCAAGGCAGGTCAGTTCATTTTTGAGCGATGGCTCCGGCGTGGGAGCCGGCGTCGGCTCGGCAGTCGGCGCAGCCGTGGGCGCATCCGTGGGCGCAGCCGATACGACAGGCGCAGCCGTGGGTGCGGGATCGCGCGGCTTTGCACAGGCGGCAAAAATACCGAATGCAAGCGCAGCGGCAACGAGGCAAATCAAAACTTTCTTTATCATAGCGTTCCTTTCGACTCCGCTTCCGCGCTTTTATCGTTGAATGTCGAACGCAAAGGCGGAGCATATGCTGATTTAACTAAGTCAGTATAGCATTTTTCAGTATAGAGTTCAAGTGCTCCGTTCAATATATATCTGTCAAAACATACATAATGAGGGCAAAGTTTCCGCATTGTCCGCATTGACTGAACTTCGGTCTGAGAAAACCGCATCTCACCGCCGCTTTCGCGCCTCTCGCGGCAAAACCGATGACTTTTGCGCCAGTTCGTGCTATACTCATTCTGCCGGCTGAAAGGAGAACTTATGAAGGTTGAAATTAGGATAGATAAGAGCATTTCAAAAAGCGAAACAAACGCGCTCATCACCTGTCCCGAGGTAACGGAAGCGGTGCTCAAAGCGCAGCGGCTTTTGCTTGGGCTTGGCGAGGGCGAAGCCGTGATAACGGGCACGGAGAACGGGCGAACGGTCATAATCGAGCACTCGGAACTGTACGCGATAAGGAGCGAAAACGGAAAAACCCTGCTCGTTTGCAAGGAACGGAGTTTCGAAAGTCCGAAGCCGCTAAAGGATTTTGAATGCCTGCGCGATTTTATGAGGATTTCAAAATCGTGCATAGTCAATCTTAAAAAGTTAAAACTCGTGGAGCCGCATTACAGCGGACTGATGCTCTTGACGCTCAAAAACGGCTCGAAAGAGTACATTTCAAGAAAATATCTGCCCGATCTTAAAGAATATCTCGGGCTATGATGAAGAAAGGAGACAAAAATGAAAAAAGCATTATCTGCCGCATGGGGCGGCATAAAGATCGCCAGCACGGTGTTCATCATTTCAAGCTTCTTCGTTGCGCTGTCGGCGGAGGAAGGAACCTTTGCATCAACAAGCGGCATGCTCCGCAACTGCCTCACCATCTTCGCGATAGGCACCGGCTTCGGCATCCCGTCGTTGATCTATGAAACGAAGCTCTCCATGCCCGTCAAGGTGCTTATCCATATGGGCATCGGCTGCTCAGTGATGGTCGCCGCGGCAATCATTAACGGTTGGGCGCGTTTTAGCGGCGAGCACGGCGTTCTGATAGGTCTTGCGGTCATAGCGGGACAGATGGCGGTCGCGTTCATCATTTGGTTCATCCAGTACAGAAGGTCTAAGAAACTTGCCGCGCGTATGAACAGAAAACTCGGCGAGCAATGATATAAAGCGTATAATAAAAAACGGGAGCCTCCGTCAAGGAAGACCCCGTTTTTGTATTTAGGATGAAAAAACTATTTGCATTCGGGCAGACCCGCAAGACTCGTGAGTATGGACAAAAGCCCAGCAACGAGTGCGGTCGTCGCCGCATTTACAATATCCGTCTTGCCTACTACAGCCGCAGTGCCGATGACGGCGGCAGCCGCCTGAGCGGTCGTGCGAACGGCGCGCACGAGCGCCGCGCGCAGCCATTGTTTTGTAAAGATGTTCATACGTTCTCCTGTTCTTCTCTCTTTATGACGGCAAGCGAGTAGCCGCTCTCGGCGGAATCGAAAAACGCAAGCACTTTTTGGGGCTGTGTATTTGAGTGCTTCGAAATGAGTTTTTCAAACGCCGAAGCGCTGCGCTTGCCCCATTTGCCGTCCTCGGTCAGTTCCTTTCCGTCGGAATCCGTATAGCCCGCTCGGTTGAGCGCACGCTGCATATAAAGATACGGTGCGCCCTCAAAAAGCGGAGAACTCAGTTTGAACTCCGCTTCAGGTTTTAACTCCGCACGATTGGAGGTTTCCGCGCCGTCGTATGAAAAGCGCTTCGTCATAAGACCGCGATGCGACCATGGACGCTCGGAAAACTTGGTGATCACAACGCCGTAGGCGAGGCCGCGAGCCTCGACAACGAGGGGAGCGCCGTTTGGCATAAAGCCGCAGATCCAGCCGACATGCGTCATCTTGCCAGTTGCGGAGTTTTGGATGAACACCGCTTCGCCGATGACATAATCGCGCGCGATTTCGGAAATCGCGCCCTTATCCGAGCACCACGCAAGATAGTTAGCGTTGGCGGTTATATCCGTTTTTTCGCCGCATTCATAGGTCAGATACGCGTCAAGAAGGCCCTGGCAATCGGTCGCGTAATCGTTTTCTCCGAAATCCTTGACGGCTTTGTCGTAAGCCGCGCGCGACCAGGACTTGGAGTAGTGGCTGTCCCAGCGCTCCTTGATGCGCTCCTTGGTGGTGCGGGCGCGGATCGTGCCGAAAAGATAATGCCATTTTTCAACGCCGCATTCCTCGTGCGGGATCGGTATGATCGCGTCCTTGGGCATGGTGGCACTGTCGATGTGGGTGAGAGCCCATTCAATGAATCCTACTACGTTCATACAAGCGTATCCTCCTGCGAAAACTCAAGCAGCTTCGCCACCTTATCGCGAAGTTTACTCGGCACGTCGTCGAGTTTTTTAAGACCTTTTATTATCAGTTCATAATAGATTTTTGCCATATCATTCTCCTAACATCTCATAGAGTTCGCAAAGTGCGATCTGCGTATCTACAAGTTGCTGCGACAGCAGTTCCTTCTCTTCTTCAAGCGCGGCGATTCGCTCCTCGGCGCTCAAACGCGACTTGGGCGCTTCATTGCCCCACGCCGAGGCAAGTGCAAACGCACCGTCGAAATCCGTTTCTATCTCATAAAGGGACAGTTTGCCGCGCATATACGCTTCGTCGGCGCAATAGTAGATATCGCCGATCTCGTCCGTAAAGGACGCCACGTTCTTTCTTAAATAAATATCCGCTTCGCCCGTCGGCAAAAGCGCGTAGACGACGGGATCGAGCATTTCGGTTGAAATCGTTCTTTTTATCATAGTTTCTCCTTTATTCCGAATAAACGCCGCGGTTGCCGGCGGTGCCCGCCGCGCGGCAGCAGCAGAGCGGCGATGCGCTCTCGCGTCCCCAGTTTGCGATTATGAACGAGATGCCCGCCGCGTCCGCGGCAGACAGACCGCCGAACATAATGTACTGTCTTACGCCCTTGCCTGAAACGCCGGACGTTTGTTGGAGCGCGGCACAGTAGCCGGTGCTCGATGTTGCGCCGAGGGACTGCGGGAGGATATAACCTTCAACAGATGCAGCTTCGGGACTGCATTCCTTGATATACTTAAAGCCTGCGCTGCCGGTGGATTTTTTGATCGTGCCAACGTCATAGGCATTGACGCCTAAGCTTGTCGCGGCGTCTGCGTTTGCCGCTCTTCGCACGGTGTGAACATCGTACGGATTTGAACTGCCGTTATCATAGATAAGAGTGTCCATCGCAGCCTCGTGAGCGCCGAGCATCAACTCTATGCCCTGCAGTTTGAAAGGCTCCCTGCCGCAGAGGTTATCGCTCGGGCTGCCGTCGTTTCCGAGCACGGCGTCCGTCGCGCCCGTGCGCCAAGGATGCGTTGTGATACAGGTCTCGCCAAGGGTGGTGTCAAAATCCACGTCTGCGTCGATGCTGACGGCGGCAAAGTCGCTGCCCGCAATGTTCACGGTTTCGATCGCGGTTATCGATGCGGACGGGCAGAGCGAGTAGCAGTCTGCGCTCGCACGATCGTTGCTCGTGCCGACGGAAACGATCGAGCCTACGGATAGGGACGCGCCATCTTCCGCGGTCAGCAGTATGCGGCGCGTGCCCGTTTCGCTTGCTGCGGCGGTGAACGAGAGGTCGTAGTCGCAGCAGCCGCGCATCACATTGGATGATCCGAGATTGGCGTATTTTATCTCAAGCATCGTTTGCAAAAACGCTTGATCGCAGATGCCGGCGCCGCCGTACTGACCGCCTCTGGCACGCCAGAGTGATACCTGTCCGTCGTGGCTGATGCTCTTTCCGCCAAGGGCTGCTGGTCTGTTTGTTGCGGGGAAAACGCCCGAAATACTCGAAAGTTTGCCGAGAGCGTCAAGCCCTGCCACATATTTTGCGTGGATCACGAATGCGCGAACGCCGTTGTCGCTTGCGCGCACAGCCTCGGGCAGGGGCAAAAACCCATCGCCGATCCTTTTTGCGGCGTATTCGACGGTCTTTTCGGTATCGCTCACGCTTCGCCTGACCCAGCCCGTCATCTGCAAAACGCCTACAAGACTGTTCTCAGGCGCGGAGGAAAACTCGCCGTAAACACCCTTTATCGCGTGGATGACGGGCTCGAGCGTCGTGGGGTCGATCGTATAATTGCAGTCAAAACAGGCAAATAGCGGTATCCCTGCGTAGTCGTCGCGCCCCGCGCTGAGGTTGGTGGACGGAACGCATACAAGCGAGGCGTTCGCCTGCGTCTTTGTGCCGACGGGGGTTGGCGAGGTTGCATAGAGGTAAAAGACCGAGGCGTAGACCTTGTTTTCCCACTCGGCGGCCGCCGTGAAGAAGCGCTCGACAGCCGCGGTAAGCCCGATGTCAGGTACGAGCGTATTCAAAAAAACTTTAAGCGCGCCGGCGGGGCCGAACTCGTTTATCAGCGCGAGCACTCGGTAGGCTTCGTCAGCGGCAATAAAGTCCGAAACGACGGTTTCGACAGCCGTCATACGCGCTTGGCGAAGTTCTTCCGCTCCTGTTCGTTGGGCTTCATTTTCGATGCGGGCAGTTTCGTTCAAAACACGCACGCGCTCATATTCACCGCGGATACGCTCGTTTTGCACGCGCTCGCTCTCGGCGGAACTGCGGTCTGTTTCATCGCTTATGCGCTGCGCTTCGGCTGAAACGCGTTCGGTCTCGGCGGAAGATCGCGCCGCTTCAGCGGCAAGACGGGCGTGCTCGGCGGTGTTTCGTGCGTTCTCCGCCTGCATACGCAACAGTTCCGCAGAATTGCGGTTCTGCTCCGCGCTTTGCCTTGAAGCTTCCGCGCTTTGGCGGGCGTTCTCTGCTCCGATGCGAGATGCTTCCGCCTGTGCGCGGGCAAGTTCCGCCGAATGGCGGCTCTGCTCCGCGCTCTGTCTTGAGGACTCAGCGCTCTGGCGGGCGTTCTCTGCGCTCACTCGCGCATTTTCCGCGTTCACCCTTGCGTTTTCGGCGCTATGGCGCTGAAGTTCCGCTTCAACTCGCGCCGCTTCTTGGCGCACGCGCTCGATCTCCGCCGCGTCCAAAGTGTCGAGCTGGTTTTGTCGGTATAGGATGGAATCCAAAACGGGGATGCACACGGTCGAAGTGGTGCGGATGCTGCCGGCGTATACGCCGATCTCAACATCACGTGAGCCCGACGGTATCAGCGGCGCCCTGACGGTATCGCCCGTGAACAAATAATCCGCTGTCCAGTCGTCTATGATGAAGCGCGCCGTTCGGATGGGCGTTTGTTCCCATTCGGCGTCAAAATCAAAGCGTATTCTGTACTCGGAATTGTCCGCAACGAATACCTCGCCGTATTCAACGCTCGGCACCTTGTTGCGAACAACAACGGTCAAAATGTTATTATTCATAATCTCTCCTTGTATAATAGAATCGTTTGCCGCATAAAGGCGGATGCGGCGGGGGAAAGGCCGTATCCGATATGCCGTTGAGGCGTGCGTGCGCTTGGGGGATGCAAAACGTGGGACAGGCAACCGACGGGATCGGTGCCCTATTACCATTATACTATAAATAGGAGAATAAAACAAGATAGATTCTCTTAATAATAGAAAAATGAAAGAGAAGGAAAAAGTATATTTACGAATCGCACGCGATATGGTAAAATCAAAACAGTGAATAAAACTAAAACTTACGGAGGTCTTATGGCAAACGCAAAGAAAGTAGGAACCTTGATCAAAAAAGCCCGCACAGCAGCTGGGCTCACACAGGAACAGCTTTCGCGCAAGGTCAAGGGCGCGAACGCGAGCGATATCGGTCGCGCCGAGCGCGGCGAAAAGGAACTAACCACCGAACAGCTTAAACAGGTGGCAAAGGCTACGGGCGTTACTCAAAAATCTTTGCTTGACGCCGCAAAGGGAACGTCGTCAAAACCCGCGTCGACAGCCTCAAAACCAGCCTCGAACGCGAATACGACCTCTATGAAGGTTACGGCGACCGAGCGCAAACTGGTCGAAGCGTACAGAAAAGCGGATTCGCAGACAAAGAAAAACGCCCTTAAACTGCTTAAGGGCGGCGGCAACGAGGTGCTCGCGGGCAATCTGCTCTCGGGCGTGCTCAATTCCCTTACGGGCAAACGCTCCGTCGACGAAGAGGGCGAGGAGTCCGAAGAGGAATGATACTATTTTGAATATCTGACAGAAACGGCGAGCGAATAGGTGTATTCGTTCGCCTCTTCTTTTGTTTCGGAATAAAAATGCAGTTTGGACGCAAGCTTTTTATCAAGCGGCTTTCGTCCGATATAGGCGTCTTTTACTGCCTGTTTCAGTTTGGTTATGTCAACGCTGTCGGCGCCGCCGTCGTAGAGCGACAGTACACCGTCAAGATACGCCTCGACGAGCGCCGTGTCAACGTTCTCCCTGCGGAGGTATTCGTTTCTGATCACAGCGGCGACCTCGGGCGATATCCATTCCCCGGGCTCGCCGCCGTAAAGGTAGCATAGCGTGAGTTTAGCGTCCACGATCCGTCCGAGTGCGTCCGTATTGAGCAAAAGTTCGCCGCGCCTTTCGCCGTCATAATAAAAGTTGTATTGGATGTTTCCGCCAACGCGCTCCGCTTCGGAAAACTCACACTCCATTCCTGCGGATAAAAGCGCGGGGATCAGTTTCCCGAGCGGTATACCGGAGGGTATCTGCGTCGGCGAAGCAACGCCGCTTGCGCTCTTGGAGGTGGACGCGGGCATATCGGCATTTTTACCGCGCGCAAAAACGGCAAACAGCGCCGTAAGCAGTACCACCGCCGCGACGGAAACGATTATGCCGTTTCTTTTCTTCATAAGAAAGCCCCCTTTGCGATAAAACAAAAAAACGGACGCACTTTGCCGTGCGTCCGAATAATCGCGTCAGAACGCGTAATTTCCGTTGCGGAACACCGCGACCTTTTCGCCGTTTGCCTTTATGCCGTCGATGTTCAAATCGCTCGTTCCAATCATAAAGTCAACGTGGGTGAGAGAATAGTTGAGCCCGCGCTCCTTAAGTTGATCCTTGTCGAGATCGGCGCCGCCCTCTACGCAGGACGGGTAGGCGTTGCCGAATGCAAGGTGGCAGGAAGCGTTCTCGTCAAACAGCGTGTTGTAGAACAGAACGCCGCTCTTTGAGATTGGGGAATCGTACGGTACGAGCGCGACCTCTCCGAGATACGAAGCGCCTTCGTCGATGCCGATCTCATTTTTGAGGAACTCCTCGCCCTGTTCGGCGTGGACTTCGACGATCTTGCCGTCCTTGAATGTCATACTGAAGCCGTCAACGATATTGCCGCCGAGTATAAGGGGTTTTGAGGCAACGACCTTGCCGTTTACGCCGTCGAACTTCGGTGCGGTGAAGACCTCTTCGGTGGGGATGTTTGCAACAAACTCGATGCCGCTTTTGCTTATTTCGCTTCCGGCGCCCCAGACGTGGCCCTCCGGCAGTTCGACAGTAAGGTCGGTGCCGAGGGAGTTGGTATAGTGCAGATACTTGAACGCGTGCTCGTTCAAAATGCGGCATTTTTCGGAAAGATCAGCGCAATGCTTCTTCCAGCGCTCGACTGCGCCGCCCTCGTCGGTGATGCGAACGGCATTGTAAATCTCTTCCCAAAGCCTGTCAACCGCCTCCTGCTCGGAAAGATCGGGGAAGACCTTTTTGGCCCATGATGGAACGGGGATGCTTGCGATGCACCACGGCACAGCGTTTGCCATAAGCATCGCGGAAAACTCCTTACTCGCTTCACCATACGCCTTGCTTGAACGCTTGAGTCGGCTCGGGTCAACGCCCTTGAGGTTTTCGGGATTCCTGGCGGAGATGGAGAGCCTGCTTGCGCCGCGCTTGGTCATTTCGAGGTTCTTTTCTACGATCCAGGGATAGACCTCGTCAAATACCGAATCGTCGGCATTGAGCCAGTACTGACGGGAAACGAAATCGTCGGTCCAGGTCATAAGCACTTCTTTTGCGCCGACCTCGTAGGCGGCCTTAACGCAGAGCCTTGTAAAGGGCGCGCACTCGATGGGCGAGTTGATAACAACATACTGCCCCTTTTGAACGTTCAGACCTATCTCGACAACAAGGTGTGCGTATTCTTCAAGTTTGTTTATCATATCTGCCTCCGAAAGAGCTCGACTTATGCGCCAAAGGGCGCTTATCTTAATGAATAATACCACAGTTTTCTGCCGCCCGTCAATCCTTTTTTGTATGTGCGGCAGCGAAAACCTTGAACTTTTACGGTGCGGATGCTATAATGGTATGGAATTAAAAGATATAGTAATTCCGCAAAAAATACGAACGGCATTGAAGGGACGATATGGGTTTCAGGCGCGAAGAGACCGTAAAAACCGACGGATATGAGTTCAAACTCATCAGAACTCAAAGACGCTCGATCGGCTTTAAAATCGATATGGATAAGAACGAACTGAGCGTATTTGCGCCGCTTTTTGCCAATAAAAAATCGATATTCGAAGCCATCGGGAGAAAGAAAAAATGGATCGACCGGCATCTTGCCGAGGCCCAAAAGCGCGAAGCGGAGCCCGTTATCCCGCTGACACGGGAAGAGTTGGCGTTTTTGAAGACCAATGCGAAGGCGTTTTTTGCTGAGCGCGTAAAATACTATGAGCCGATTGTAGGCGTTCATGCAAACAGGATAACGATACGCGCTCAAAAAAGCAAGTGGGGCAGTTGCTCGACAAAAGGCAACCTCAACTTCAACTGTCTTTTGATGCTTGCGCCCGAAGCGGTGCGCAACTACATCGTCGTTCACGAACTCTGCCATCTCAAGGTTATGGATCATTCCAAACGCTTCTATGCCGAGGTGGCAAAGGCGTTCCCTGCATATAAAGAAAAACGGCGCTGGCTCAAAGAAAACGGCGGGCTGCTTATGAAGCGGCTCGCGGCGACGGAGAAATAAACGGTATGCCCAAAAAACGGACGAAAGACGCATTCGGCGCGTTTGTGCGTGCGCTCGGAGGCATAATAATGCTCATCGCCGTCGCCGCGGCGATAATGTTCGTCGCCTATGATCGCGGCGCGTTTGAGTCCTGCGGTGCGCGCGAGAGCGAAGAAAGATACTACACGCCGCCGCTTCCGAAAAAGGGCGAACTTTCCGTCTACTGCCTCGATGTTGGGCAGGGCGACGCATTCCTTCTGGTCTCGCCCGACCAAAGGGCGATGCTGATCGACGCGGGCGACGCGATGTACTCGCGGCGCGTGATCGCGGTGCTTTCCCGCCTCGGCATAAAGCAGCTTAACACCGTGGTCCTAACGCATCCGCATACCGATCATATCGGTGCTATGGCGGATATCGTAAAGGAGTTCGGCGCAAAAAACTGCTGTTTGCCGGACGCGCCTTTTGAAAACGCGGCGCTTGCCGCCGCGGAAAGCGCGCTCGAATCGGCAGGCGCAAACAAGCGTTATCTTTGGAGCGGGGATAAGTTCTTTCTCGGGAGCGACGTTGAAATAACCGTGCTTTCGCCGGTTCACGGCTGCGAGTACGCTTTGGACGACGCGAACGATTGGTGCCTGATGCTGCGCGTTGAGTACGGCGAAACGGCGCTGCTGTTTACGGCGGACGCGACGGTGCACGCCCAACTCATCTCTATGTTCCATAACGAAAAGGAACTCTTTGAGGCGGACGCGGTAAAGGTGCCGCATCACGGCTCGGCTTCGTCAGCGTCGCTCGGCTTCTTTGAAACGGTGGGTGCGGAGTACGCGCTGATATCCTGCGGCGCGAAAAATCCCTACGGGCATCCGGACGCGAGCACGCTCCTTGCACTCGATTCCGTCGGCGCAAAGGTTTTGAGGACCGACCGGGACGGATTCATAACGCTCTTTTCAAACGGAAAAAACCTTACCGCGATATGCGAAAAACAGCCGTAAGCAAAACGCTTCGGCGATCGGAGAACGATATGTTAAACAAATCAAACGATCAAAACACAACTAAAAAAACAAAGACCCAAACGGATAAATACACTTGGATCCACCAACTCAAAAGGCTGCCATGGCTTATTCTGATACCCATCGGACTGCTGCTCCCAAAACTCGTCAAAAACGCGCCGGAGCGGGTGGAGCGCATCTATTCAAGGGGCATATACCCCGTTATCGCGCGAGTGCTCGGCTTTTTGAGTTCGGTCATTCCGAACTCGCTCGCGGAACTGATAATCATCTTCCTCGGCGGTTTTATCGTGATCGTGCTCATCGTTCGCCTTTTAAAGATACCATTTGGCAAACTCGGCCAAAGGCGCAAAAACAGGATACGCTTTTTCAGTTTTCTGATCTCACTCGGCATCTTTGCAGGCATAATGCTCAACCTTTTTTACGGGCTTTGGGCGTTCAACCACTACCGCGTGCCGCTTAAAACGCTGATGGAACTCGATGCCCGCGCCCGAAGCAAGGAGGAGGTCGCGGCGCTGTATGAGTATGCCGCAAGCCAAGCCGCGCTATACCGCGAGCAGGTGGAGGAGAACGCCGAGGGAGTGTTCACACTTTCAAACAGGCGCGGATCGCTCGAACAACTCGTCGAACTCTATGCCGAAGTCGGAAGCGAAAACCCGCTTTTCAAAAACAAAACCTATCCCGCAAAAACCGTCATCCATTCAAAAACGATGTCCAAACTCGATATCGCGGGCATCTACATACCCTATACCGCCGAAGCGAACGTGAACGCCGAACAGCCCGATCTGTACTTTGTTTCGGGTGCTGCGCACGAGATGGCGCATTATCTCGGCTTTGCGAAGGAGGACGAGTGCAACTTCATCGCCTATTATGTTTTGATCGCCTCGGACGATCCCGCGATGCTGTATTCAGCGTATATGTTTGCGCTGTCGTATCTCAGCGCAACGCTCAATGCGCTCGACTCAAAACTCTACTCGGAACTCTACTATAAGTATTATACCGAGGGTATGAAGCGGGATGCCGCGAACTATCGCACATACTACGAGAAATACGAAAAACATCCCGCCAAAAAGGTGAACGAAAAGGTGAACGACGCCTATCTCAAATACAACGATCAGCCCGCCGGCGTCAGAAGTTACGGGCTCGTCGTCGACCTGCTGCTCGCCTATCACGAAAAAACTGGGAAATAACTTTCCGCGTGTCAATGCCTTGCAATATGGCGCGGTTTATGGTAATATAATCAACTGTTATCGCTATCTAAATACTTTGAACAAGGAGCCAATATGAAAGTTTTTCACGCGATCATACTCGGACTCATCCAGGGTCTAACGGAGTTTTTGCCCGTTTCGTCAAGCGGTCATCTTTTGCTTGCAAACAAACTTTTCGACCTGACAGAAGGCGGGATGATATTCACCGTTCTGCTGCACCTCGGCACCCTTGCCGCCGTGCTCGTCGTTTACAGAAAGCGCATCATCGAGATGATAATGCATCCGGTTAAACAAAAGATGTATTGGATCTGGATGATCGTTGCGACCTGCGTTACGGTCGTGCTCGCGCTCGTGCTGAAAAAACTCGGCGTTATGGACTTTGCCGAAAGCGGCAGACTGCTCGGTTTCTGCTTCCTGTTCACGGCGCTGCTGCTTGCGCTGACCGATCTTATGCGCAAGCGCATCCCCGGCAGGCTGACCGTGCCCGAGATGAAGTGGTACCACGCCGCGTTCATCGGCTTTATGCAGGGCATCGCGCCGCTTCCGGGCATCTCCCGCTCCGGCGCAACGATAACCGGCGCCACCGCCTGCCGCCTCAAGAAGGATGAAGCCGCGGAGTTCAGTTTCCTGCTTTCGATCCCGGCGATCCTAGGCGGTCTTGTGCTCGAGGTGTATGACGCGCTCAAGGGCGGCGAGCCGCTCGCCGTCAACTGGCTCTGCTGCGTGGTCGGCGTGATCACCGCCGCGGTATCGGGCTATTTTGCCGTCCGCTTTATGATCCGCCTTATTACAAAACGTTCGTTCCTCGGTTTCACGATCTATACCGCCGCGCTCGGCGTGTTTGTGCTGCTCGATCGGTATGTGTTCCACCTTCTCAAATGGTGAGCGGAAAGCCGCAAAACGGGCGGATACCGCTAAAATAATACCGTAATGATGCTTCGTGCGGCTCTGAAAAGAGCCGCGTTTTTTTGCCGCTTTTTTTGCACCCGAAAATCGCTAACAAAACATAATCAAACGAATTGTGTCATTTTTGTTAAATCTATTGACAATACCGAACGATATACTATAAAATGGAAACGATCCCCAAAACGGCGGTCAAAACAAGACTATGTTAGAGTTATCCCGGCAGATTTGCCGCAGCAATAGATAGGAAGAGGAGGATAAATAATATGAAAGGTTTTATTAGAATCGCAGCATTGCTGCTGTGCGCTATGCTTTTTATGGCAGCCGCCTGCACGGGCGCGGAAAAACCGATAAGCACGCCCGAGCCGAGCGAAGTTCCGACCGAAGCGCCCTCCGCAAAACCGATCGATCCGCAATGCGTTGAAGCGGCGTGGAAATATGCCGAAACAGCAAACCGCGAATACGGGTTTTCGCTGCAAAAGGATACCTGCGAAGCGTTTTATGACGAGCTCGGCAAAAAACTCGAATATATAGCGTTTACAAACGGTAAGCATGGGTTCGAGGGCGGTCAAGGCCTTAGGGTTTACTTTGATGACTCAACGGGAACGGAGGTATTTTGGGCCTGTTTGAGCGGAGACCCACAGGTAGACGCGCCGGACGTCTCGTCGCTGAGCGAGGAGGAGAGGCAAAAAATCGATGACACGTGCCTGCTGGGGGAATACGATGTTACCGTCGAAGAACTTACGGCGGCGGGCTATACGCTCGACGGCACGGATCAGGACTATATCAAGATCGCGGAATACTGCGCAAATCTCAAAGCGACGGAACTTTTGGAGATGCCTGAGTGGAGCAAGTTCCGCTGCGACGACGTTAAGGTCGGAGATGTACGCTTCAACGAGATCTATAAGGAAAAGGATTCGAACATATACTGCCGGTTTACATTATATGTGCGTCCGACCTATCCGCAGGCGTTTACCGCATACCTCGCCGGAGAAAATGATATGGGCGGCTTAAAGGCTTACGACGATCCGGATCATCCCGGCAGCATCTGTTTTGGCGGTGATGTGGTGATAAAAAAGACCGGCACGGGCTGGCGGTGTAAGATCGCGTATATAAGCGGATATTAAACGCTCGCCTCGATCATAGATCAACGTCAACGACCGCCCGCGGAACGCTCCGCGGGCGGCGCTTGTTTTATACCGGCGGGACGTATGCGGATAGGCGCGTGATAATATATTTGATTTGCGCCCGAAGGAACGCTTGACAAAGGCATATAAGCGTACTATAATGCATAAGACACTTAATAGTGCTATACTGTTTCAAACGAAGGGAGTGAAAGGCATTGTTTGTCGATAAGCATTCAAGAGTCCCGATCTACGAGCAGGTCATCGCGCAGGTGGAACGCGCGATACTGTCGGGCGAGTTTCCCGCAAATTCGCAGATACCGTCCGTGCGCACGCTGTCTATGGAACTTTCGGTAAATCCAAACACGCTGCAAAAGGCGTATGCGGAACTCGAAAGGCGAGGGCTTTGCTACGCCGTGCCCGGCAACGGCAGGTTTGTATCGGAGAATGCGCGAACAAAACTGCGCGAAATGAAGCGCGAACTTGTTGAAAGGGTCGCGCTGCTCGCCCGCGAACTCAGGTTTTCGGGGGTTGACGAACAAGAGGTGATCGCCGCGGTTAGGGCGGCATACAGCGACGGCGCGGCGGGCGCCGAATAAAAAGGAGGCAAGTAAATGATTCAAATAACCAATCTGACCAAAACGTTCGGGCAGACAAAAGCGGTCGACGATATGACCTGCACGATACCCGACGGCTGCATATTCGGTATGGTCGGCGCAAACGGCGCCGGCAAGAGCACGCTTTTGAGGCTCATCGCGGGCGTGTATATGCAGGATTCCGGCACGATCACGATCAACGGCGAAACGATCTACGATAACCCGTCCGCAAAGGAAAATATCGTGTTCTCGTCCGACTTGATGCGCACCGTTTCAAGCGGAGCGACGCTGAAGCGTATGGCGGATTTTTACGCGACCGTGTACAAAAAGTTTTCTTACGAAAAGTTCGAGCATCTCGCGTCGGTTTTCGGGCTCAAACCCAAGATGCGCATCAGGGCGATGAGCAAGGGTATGACAAAGCAGTCCCAGACGATTCTCGCGCTCTCGTGCAACGCCAAGATGATACTCTTTGACGAGACCTTCGACGGGCTTGACCCCGTTGCGAGGAACGTTGCAAAAAAACTGCTCTACCGCGAGGTCTGCGATAACGGGACCACGATCCTCGTTACCAGCCACTCGCTCAGGGAACTTGAGGACACCTGCGACCAGCTCGCAATGGTCTACAAGGGCAAGATCGTGCTCCAGAGCGATGTTGAGGGGCTTAAGACCAAACTCTTCAAGGTACAGCTCGCATTCGCGGATGAGCGCGACCGTAGCGCATTCGACGGCTTTGACGTGCTTTCGTTCAACAAGGCGGGCAAGGTCATCAACCTTATCCTCAAGGGCGACAGGGACGAGTCCGAAGCAAGGATCAAGGCAATGGATCCCGTTTTGATGGAAGTGCTCCCGCTTTCGCTCGAGGAAGTGTTCACCTATGAGATGGACACGATGGGCTACAGATTCGAAGAGATTATGTAGGAGGATGAAAATGGCTACCACAAATAATCACGCACCGCTTTTCAGCGGCAAATACTATAAAGAACTTTTGAAGGAACTCAAAACCATCGGGATAATCTTTGCGGCTATCCAGGTATTCTTCGGCTTCCTCGGCGCTTTCGGCATCGGCCAGGGCCTGGCGCTGCTCGTGTTCGGCACGACCTCGGGCGGCAGTTTGAGTTCCAATATTTACAGCATATTCTTCATCGTTGCGGCGTTCAATTTCTATATCGGCCACATCGCAAGAAACAGCTGGGATTTCAGGCTCAGTTTGCCGATCGCAAAAAAAACGATGATCGTTTCGCATATGGCGGCGGTGCTCACCTACGCAGCGCTCATCTTTGTTGCAAACTATGTAGGCGTTCTTATCGGCGAGCTTGTAAGGCTCATCCCGGGCGCTGGGGGAGGCTCGGTCCCCGTAGGCTTCGGCGAGCAGGCGGTATCTCTCATCAAAGCCCTGCTTGAAGGCGTTGCGACCTACAGCGGTCTTATCATCCTCGCGTGCATCATCGGCAGGTTTATGACCCTGCTCATCGCGGCGGGCTCCGCGCTCGTGCTCCCCGACCTCTTTTCGGGTTTTGTAGCTGCGGTAAGAGAGCGCGGATTAAACACCCTGTCCATCATCCTGCCCGTCGGCATCAGAGGTATGAAGGTGCTCTCCTGGGCGCTGCTCGTCTTTGGCGCCGTTGCGCTTACGGTCATCGCGGTCGTCGCGTATTCCAAACACCGCGTCGAAACCTCCGGCAAACCCGCAAGAGCCCCGTGGATCCATATCCTCATCGGCCTCGCGTTTGCCGCAGCGGCAGGTCTTCTCGCCGCGATCATCGGCGCAGCCTATTACTGGACGCATTACGATGCGGCGCTTGACAACAAGGGCGTCATCATCGGTCCCATCATCGCTGTCATCCTCGTAATGATCATCGCGTACTTCGTGTATATGTGGATCTCGATGAAGAGTTTCAAGGGTGCGGCAAAGAGGCTTATGTTCCTGCCGATCGCGATGCTTGTGATCCTCGCCGCGTTCCCGATCGCCAAGGGCGTCGACAAGAAATGGGAAAAACTCGATTTTTCCGCCTCCAACATCAAATACGTCCGCGTAACGGACGCCGCGTTCGGCAATGTCAGCGGCATCTACACTATGATCTACGACTTCGGCAGTGTCGCAAAGGGCGACAGCGGCGTTTACAATATTAAACTCACCGACCCCGCAGTCATCGATATCGCCTCAAAGAGCGCGATCGAGTACAAAGCCTTGGGCGATGGCGACAACAAATCCGACTTCCTCAGCAATATGATCAGCGGTTATCTGACGGCATCCATCGATATCGCGGAGATCACACTCAATGACGGCAGCAAGTGGGCGCTCCCTATGGTATCCAATGAATACACGAGCGGGCTGCGCAACGCCGCGCTGAACAACTCCGAGTTCATCGAGCGCGCAATGAGCATTGACAGGGTAAAGAACGGTCGCGTTGTCGACCCGGACTGGCTCGGACGCGATTTCTCCAAGGTCCTGATCGGGGAACTCGAAAAACTCACCCCCGAAGAGCGCGCAAGCGTTATGTATGAGTTCAGCGAAATCGATTTGCACTACGACGGCAGCGTCATCGGCGGGTACACGTCCGTTACCCCCGTGGATCAGGACGTTTACGCCACCGTTTCGCTCGCGTCGTGGTCGTACGATCACCTCATCAAAGTCCGCCTTAACGACAAACTGCCCGAGAGCAGCAAACTCTATATGCAGAAGTCGGCGGAACGCTTCCATAAAGCTAACGATTTTGCGGATATGGTAGACCGCCTCAAGAGCGGCAAGTACGATGAAGTGTACGGCGATCTGACCTTCATCGGCGGCGGGCAGACCGAATGGTGCAATATCGCTTCCTGCAAGGGCGAGTACAGCGGCGCGCAGGAAAAGATGCAGCAGGACGCGATCAAACGCCTTGGCGAGATCCTGGAAAACAGCCGCGGCTCCGTTGGAAAGGAGAAGAACATCGTCAGCTTCAACCTCAACGTTTACAGCGTGGACGGCGCTGCAGGCAGAAGGTATTCGTTCAACTTCGGCAGCGGCTTCTTTGCCCTGAACGATAAGGATTTTGAAGAACTCAAGAGCATTATGTTAAACGCGTTCTCAAATAATTCGTACGACGAAATACAGGAAAACGACGTATAACGCCAAACACCGGATCGACCGAAAGCAGACCCCGCGGGGTCTGCTTTTTTTGTGCATTTGGCACGACGGGGCGAAAAAGCGCATAAGGTGTACAAACCCCAAATAAAGGAGGATATGTGAAATATGAACTATACTTTTCCTGCCGCTAGGGTGTCCTGCTCCTGCGGCTTCGGCGAGGACGAGTTCCTCAAGGACGCGGCAACGGTGCCCGCGGGCGACGTCGGAAGCGGGCTCGGCGCCTGCGGTTATGAAAGGGGCTTTTCGCGCCTGCCCGATACCGACATCAAGCCGCAGACATACCGCGAGGGGCTCTGTCCCGACGCGGCGCTGACCTTCGGCACGATGTTTCCGGAACTTGTGAGCGTGTATAAGTGAGGTGTTTAGCGTGAATATGTCCAAGGAAGAACTTTTGACAAGGATCAGCGAGATACAGTTCGTTTGCGTTGAACTGAATCTCTATATCGACACCCATCCCGACGATACCGCCGCGCTCGATGATTACTATGCGTATTCCGTGATGCTCGAGGATCTGATAAAGAAGTACGAAGCCCTGTACGGCCCGCTTATGGGCTTTGGGCATTCGCCGACGCGCGAGGGCAGTTGGGTATGCTCCTGCTGGCCGTTTGAATAAGGAGGTAAAGAATATGTGGATCTATCAAAAGAAACTTCAGTTCCCTGTGAACATCAAAAACCCCGACCTCAAAATGGCAAAGATGCTTATGGCGCAGTACGGCGGGCCCGACAGCGAACTTGCGGCGGGCTGCCGCTATCTGACGCAGCGCTTTTCGATGCCCGATGACCGCATCCGCGCAACGCTGAACGATATCGGCACCGAGGAGATCGCGCATTGGGAGATGATCGGTGTTATGATAATGCAGTCGATGCGCGGCGCTTCGCTTACGGAACTCGAAAACGCGGGACTGCTCGGCTATTATACGCTGCATAACCATGGCGTGTTTCCGTCGGACCCGAACGGCGTGCCGTTCACAACGAGTTATATCCAGTGCACGGGCGACCCGATAACGGACATCACCTTCGATCTTGCCGCCGAGCAGGGCGCGAGGGCGACCTATGAGCATCTTATGAACCTGACGGACAACGAGGAATACATCGCGCCCCTGCGCTTTTTGCGCGCGAGGGAAGTGGTGCACTATCAGCGCTTCGGCGAGTGCCTGAACATCCTCAAAGAACTCTACCCGAACGGCGACCAGAACAGAACGAGCCGCTATTAAGATCGGCGCGCAGCATAAATCGGCGCGGAGGATCAGCCGCCTCCCGCCATAGGCAAACTATGCTTCGGGCGGGCGCGCCGAAATATTAAACAATAAAAAAAGTTCTGTGCATATCGTTGATGCACAGAACTTTTTTTGCTATAATAATATTGATACGATGCCCCCTAATGCCGATCACGGTTTATCAACCGTTTTGGCGTCCGTTGCTTTATATTGATGTAATGGCGAGGCTTTTACAAGAAATCATCTGCACAATCATCATAAAAAACTATGGAGAAAACTATGAAAAAACTTTTTGCAGTTTCTATTATAGGTCTTGCCGCCGTGCTTACGCTCGGCGCCTGCAAACCGACCGTTCAGCCCGTACCCGATGGGCTTACTTATGAGCAGATCTTGAACTTGCCGAAGGTGTGCCCTACCGACGACTATCGCATAATATACGGCAGTTTTCTTGAACAATGGAATGATGTCAAAGGTTGGATCAATGATCTGGCTGTTGTTAAATGCGAGGTTCTCTCTGTCGATCATTATTATTGGTATGATACGGATGACGAGCATATGGCGGGGCACACCATGGCGGAGGTTCGCGTGAATGAGGTCGTGGATGACTATAACACGGCGCAGATCAAGCCCGGACAAATATTGCAGATAAGGCAAAATAACTATATCGACTTTGAAACGGATGAGGATACATTTGCTTTCTTTTCCGAAAAGCTCGGTAAATCCATAAGCAATATCGAAGAACTACGTGCGGCAGGAGGCGGGGAATTCAAACTTGTTCCCGTGGAAGGGGTCGATTACATTTACCATATGCCCTATAATGAGTATCCGCTCAAAGTGGGCGAAAGCTATACTATGTATTTATCCGCTAGGTATGCTGAAGACGGCAGCGTAAAGTATTATCGTCCAGGCAATATAAAGCCGCTGAATGCAAAAACTTCCGTTACCGAGTTTGCAAAGGAGCATGGGTTCGTATACTATGACGACATCCTCAAAATTGCAGAGGAGATCGCCGCTATGTTCAAATAAGGCGGCAAATGCAGGCGGATAAACGCGGCAAGGCGAACGGCAACTTTCCCCGCCCCGTTTGGGGCGGGGAAAGTTTCAAAAACAAATGGGAATGATCCCCAAGGAGGAAAACCATATGAAAAAACTTTTCGCAATTTCTATCGTAACTCTTGCCGCCGTTCTTACGCTCGGCGCATACGCATGCAAAAAAGCGCCCGAGCAGGGGACCCTTACCGCGGAGGAGATTCTGCAGCTTCCGAAATCATACGAAATGGGTGAGCAATGGTTTTTTCCAAAGGATTTTTCGGAAGTTTGGAACTATCACAACGGCTATAACCCGGTAGCCGTTGTTAAGGGTACGGCGATCTCCGTAAAATACTATCTTGGCTTCGATGATAATTACGACGACTGTTCTTTGGTTGAGTTTCAAATTGATGAGGTTGTTGACGAATACAACACCGCGGCATTAAAGCCCGGGGATGTGATTACCGTTATTCCCGGCACCTACATTATATTTAAGCCCAATAACGGAAATACTTCTGATGCGCACATTGAGTTTTTCTCCGAAAAGACAGGGCTCGATTTACATGACCCAGAGGCATTCAAGGCTGCGCGTGCCGCATATCTCGCAAACAGCAGCGAAGACACGGCAAGTCATAAGTTTGAGTTGATCCCGAAAAAAGGGGTCGAGTATGAGATGGTTCTGGCTACAGAATATATGTATCCACTGCAGAGTGGCGAAAGCTACACTATGTTTGTACCGTTGGCAGACCCGCGGTTCGCTTTCGGACAGGAGTGCTATTTTTCGCAATATATTTTCCCGCTCAACGAAGAGTTGAGCTATGAAAAACTCAATGAGAAATACGGCTTTAGGATCGAGACCTTCGGATCGATCAATGAAGAGATAGCGGAGATGTTCAAATAAGGCGGCAGTTTTGGCCGAATAATTGCAGCGCGGAACATAAAAACATAAAAGGACGCGGCGGGTATCCGCTGCGTCCTTTTCGCTGTTGGTATCAGTGCCCGTCCACCTGCCGCAGGAAGAAGTAGATCCTGCCGCCCTTTTCGCTTTCGGAGTGCAGGTCGGCGCAGGTAACGACGGTTATGAAGCGATCACTCGTGTCAACATCCACGGTATAGTTGAGTTCCGTGCGCACCGTCTGGTATTTGATCCAGGAGCGTATCGCGGTCTCGGACATAGTATCCATCGTGTAGTTGTAGTTGCAGTTGAAGTACAGCGATGAGGCGTTAGCCGACGCGGGCTTTTCCTCGTACATACTGAACACCTCGTAAAGATGCGTTTCGCCGTAGAGATTGATCGTCCAAAGCCTGTTGGAATAGGTGGAGTAATTCTTGGCGTACTTATCTTGTATGGTATGCAGATCGTGGAGCATCGTACCCGATTTTCGGAGATTATGCCCCGTGATGACGCTGTTTTTGGACGGATGATCGTAGTATAGATAGATGGAGCCGTTGGAACTCGATGCGCCCGTCCAACTGTGGTAGTGATAGTAAAAATCCTTGCCGTACATGATCGGCGCGTCGATGTTCGTGTTTTTGAGGCGAATATAGCCGCAAACGTCCTTGTTTTTGCGCTCCGCGTCCGCGACCTCGCCCGAGTAGGCGAAACTCTTCAGATACTGGTCGATGACGGTATAGCCCTTTATATGGTAATCAAGCTGCTCCGCGTCGGCATTGTCTATCGCATTGGGGTTTTTCGCGTCGCGTATGATATTTGCGGCCTGCTTCTGCGCGTCGGAAAGGCTTGCCTTGCCCGCGATGAAGTTGACAAGCAGCGTATGGTCGGCGCGGGTGATCTCGCCGTCCATATCTATGTCCCCAAGCACGATCGCCGTGCCGGAAACTCCGTTTGGCGCGGTGTATTCCTGTCCCGTCTTAATGCCGGAAGCGGGCGCTATGCCGTACACGCAGCCTTCGCTTGAATAGGGTCTGAGCCGCCACGAGGAAACATCGTTTTGCAGATATGCGTTATCCCCGCAGCCGAACACGGAGCCGCTTTCAAACAATATGAGCGCGTGTCCGCCGCGGCAGGAAAAATGGGCGCAGTCCGCGACGGAGGCGATCTTTACGCCGCCGACGCTTTCAACGCAGCCCGAGAGCAGCGCGCCCGATTCGATCGCGTTTACGACATACTCGCAGTCGGTATGAAGCGCGCCCGCGCCGTCGATATAGGCGGTGCAGTTTTCACCCGCGAACGCGCACGCGGCTGCGCAGCCTTCAAACGGGTCGTTCGCGCGGCTCGAGTGCAGTTTAAGCGCTTTGGAAACGATCACGGCGTGAGTTGACGACGCGCTTGCCGCAACGACGCCGCCCGAAGTGTCTATGTCGATAGTGGGCGCATATATGACGGAGTTTTCGCCGAATACGAACACATCCTCATCGTTCGCAGCGATGCAGACGGCGCCCGAATACGATCTGCCGTCCGTTCCGACGACCTTGCCGCCGTCAAGCAGGGCATAGACCGCGTCGCTTGTGCAGCAGATCTCTTTTGCGCCGCTCCACGCCGAGGCGGTCTTATTGAGGGCGGGGGAGCCCGCAATATGCACCTTGCCGGATGAATCGACGGCGGCGGTGAGTTTTTCGGACGCATCGAGCCTTGTTATATCGCGCCAGGAATAGCACTCCGCGCGAAGGTTTGTTTTGCCGGTATAGGAAACAAGCCCGGTTGTTGATACGCCGTAAGAGATGTTCTTAGCGCTTGCGACCATACCGAAAACGGACAGCAGTCCCGTCGGCGCGGGCGACGAGGGATCCTGCGTGATAACAGGGTCTTCATCCGCCGTGCCGATAGGCGAGGGCAGAGAGGGAACCTCGCAATAGGTCGGCTCGATCCCGCCGGAAACATCGGGGGCAGGGGTGGAGTGCGCGTCCTTCGTGCCCGCCGCACCGCAGTTTTTGATAAGAATCAAGACGATAACGGCCGCAGCGATGAACAGGGAGGCAAGCGCTCCGTAAAAGACGGCCTTATTCTTTTTGATGAACTCATTAAGTTTCATAGCGTTTTGTACCTTTCATTCGCGTAGCGCACAGCGTCGCGCACCGCGTCAAATGGGGAATCGCTTTGAGCGAGTATCTCTTTACAGTATTCGCCGTCCCTCGCCGCGAACGCGATGGCTTCGGCGGTCAGTTTGCCGCCGCTCGTCATATTCTTTCCAACGAGCGAACGCGCCTGTTTCGTGTCGCCGAGTATCAATCTCCGCGTATCAAACGCCTGCTTTACATCGTTCGCAGGCTCGCTTTTTTCGAGATGGGAGTTTGCGCGGCAGCAGTACTGGCAGACCTCACAGCCGATATAGGTCGTCTGCGCGTCGCGAATGCGGTCGGGATGCGCCGCTGTTTCCATAAAGGCGCGAAAACATTTTTCGTAATCAACGCCTTTTTCGCCTATCGCACCGGCGGGGCAGGCCTTTATGCACGCGCCGCAGTTTCGGCAGGGCACGGCGGGGCTTTCGGAGTATTCAAGCGGCGTAAGATCGCTGACGGCAAGGCATTCGAGCACGATGCGCGTTCCGAACGGCTCGATCGATATAAACCCCGTGCGAAGCGCAGCACCGACGCGGGCGCGGTTTAGCGCGGTACGGACGGGTATCTCCGCCTTTTCGACGGTTAGCCCAGCGTCCCTAAGACGATCGATGAGTGCCTTGCGCGCGTGGTAGGCGCGGTTGGATGCAAGATAATACGCTGGTATGCGCTCGCTTGCGGTGAACGGCGCGTAGGGGAACACGAGCGCGGCGACGCAGGACGCGAACGGAAAATCGAGCGCGGCATCGGCAACGAGCCGATGCGGGTTGCTTCCGAGGTCGTATCTGTCAAGCGGCAAAAAATACACCTTCTCGAATCCGTATTCGCGCGCAAGCGCCAAAAACTCCGCATGCGTCATAGTCTTTACTTAAGCGTTGCTCAGTTTTTCAAGACCCTTTTCAAGCCGTTTGAGCGCCTCTTCGCGACCGAGCAGCGCCGCTATCTCGATCGCACCGCCGGGCGTAACGGCTCTGCCGCTCATCGCGATGCGAACGGGCCAAAGCAGGGTGCCGTTCTTCAACTCGTGCTCTGCGGCATAGTTCATCAAAAAGTCGTGCAGTCCGGTCTCGCTCCATTCGGGAAACGCCTTAAGTTTCGGGATAACGTCGCCGAGGATAGCGCGGCAGATCTCCGGGTTTGTTTTGGATTTTTTGTTCGTAAACAGTTCGATATCGTAGTTTTCGTCAAACGCGGCAAGGAAGTCCACGTTCGCTCCGATATCCGAAAACACCTCGGTGCGCGGCTGAAGGATGCGGCAGAGGATGTCCCTGTCCATACCCGCAACGCCCGCTTTTTCGAGGTAGGGCATAGCATAGCCGATATACGCCTCGGGCGAAAGTTTGCGGATGTACTCGGCGTTCATCCAGCGGAGTTTGGCACTATCGAAGATGGCGGGGGATTTTGAAAGCCCCTCGAGCGAGAACGCCTCCTTGAGTTCGTCAAGCGTAAAGAACTCGCGGTCGTTTCCGGGGCTCCAGCCGACGAGCGCAAGATAATTTATGACCGCCTCGGGCAGGAAGCCGGAGTTCATAAGGTCCTCAAAGGTCGCGTCGCCGTCGCGCTTACTGAGTTTATGCGTGGCGTCGCGCATTATAGTCGTAAGATGCACGTAAACTGGCTTTTCCCAGCCGTAAGCCTCGTAGATGAGGTTGTATTTGGGCGTGGACGAAAGGTATTCCATGCCGCGAAGCACATGGGTTATGCCCATCGTGTGATCGTCGATGACGTTTGCAAAATTGTAGGTCGGCATACCGTCCGCCTTTATGAGGATCATATCGTCGAGTTCGGCGCAGTCCACCTCGATATGCCCGAATATCGCGTCGTCAAAATCCGCTTTGCCGCTCTCCGGCACGTTGAGGCGGATAACATAACTTTCGCCCGAGGCGAGGCGCTTTTGCACCTCTTCTTCGGACAGTGAAGCGCAGTGCTTGTCGTATTTATACGTACCGCCTGCTGATTCGACCTCGGCGCGCTTTTGGTCCAGTTCTTCCTTTGTGCAGAAGCAGTAATACGCCCTGCCGAGTTCAACGAGTTTTTTGGCGTAGGGCAGATACATATCCTTGCGCTCGGACTGGATATAGGGGCCGTAATCGCCGCCGACGTCGGGTCCTTCGTCCCAGTTGAGCCCCGCGGCGCGGAGCGTTTGATATGCGGTCTCGATCGCGCCTTCAACATAGCGCGCCTGATCGGTATCCTCGATGCGGAGCATAAAAACGCCGTCGTTCTTCTTTGCCCAGAGCCAGGCATAGAGCGCGGTGCGAAGGTTGCCGACGTGCATAAACCCGGTGGGCGAGGGTGCAAAGCGTGTGCGTACTGTCATATTCGGTCTCCTTTTGGGATGTTTTGCGTGTGTTTATGAAAGAACATTCTTCTAAAATATTATTCTATCACATTTTTCGGCGCTTGTCATCAAATAAGTTGCGATTGACCTTAAAGCCACCCGTTTGGTATAATAAAACAAAAACGCCGCTCGGCGTGAAAGGAGTTTTTCAGCATTATGGAAGAAGTATTTGCATTTTTGAAGGACTGCGGAGTCTACTATCTCGCAACAGTCGAGGGCGATCGACCGCGCGTGCGTCCGTTCGGCACGGTGGATATTTTTGAAGACAGGCTCTATATCCAGATGGGCAAGGTCAAGAACGTTTCAAAGCAGATCGAACTCAATTCCAATGTGGAGATCTGCGCGTTCAAGGACGGACGCTGGATAAGGCTCTCAGGCGAACTCGTTCGCGACGAGCGTTTGGAAGCCAAAAAGCATATGCTCGACGCGTACCCGCACCTGCGCGGTATGTACGACGAAAACGACGATAATACAGAGGTGCTGTACTTTAAAAACGCCAAGGCCGTGTTCGCCGCGTTCGGCGCGGAGCCCAAAACCGTGGAGTTTTGATCTGTTTTAAGTTAGTAAAAGCGGGAAATACATAGAGTATTTCCCGCTTTTGATTTGTGCGTTTTCTGCCTTATTAAAGGGCTCAGGTCTTTTTGCTTCCGGAGAAGCCGATGCTGCACTCGGGCAGTTTTTCGCGCAGTTTATCTACTTTTTGGACGGTCAAAGGGTTGCCGCTGAGTTCGAGGCGTTTGAGGTTTTTAAGTTCGCCAAGCACAGAAACATCGCGGATCTCGTTGTTCCTGAAATCGAGTTCGACAAGGTTTTTAAACCCCGCGAGCGGCGCGCAGGAGGTTATGCCGTTGCCGTCCAGCTGCAGCGTTTCGAGCAAAACAAGCCCCTCAAGCGGCGCGATATCCGTCAGGCCGCAATCACGCAGAACGAGCGTGCGCAGCTTTGTAAGCCCGGCGAGGGGCGAAACATCGCCGATATTGCAGTACGAGAGGCACAACTCTTCAAGTTCGGTCAGCCCCGCAAGGAACGAAATGTCGTCGAAACCGGCATCATAGATGTCCAGTTTAGTCAGGTTTTTCAGCCCCGCGAGCGCTTCGGGAGTCTTGCCCTTGCCGCTCGAATAAAGGGCTTTGAGCGAGGACAGGCTTCCGATTATGCCGTAATCCACATTTTCGACAAAGTAGATATCAAGCATCTCAAGAGAACTGTTTCCCCGAATCGCGGACATATCCACCTCAGCAGCTTGATTCGATGACGGGCGGATGATGAGCTCTTTGAGGGCGTTGTGATCCTCAAGCCCCTTCAATGACTTTATGGGAAGAATGTCAAGATTCAGGTATTTGAGTTCTTTCAGCGGCGCAAGCGGACTGATATCGCTTATCTCGTTGTAGGAGATATCGAGTTCCTCAAGCCCGGTAAGCGCGCTGATGCCGCTGATATCGGCGATCGCGTTCATAGAAACATTCAGTTTTTTGAGCGTGGGAATGTCGATGGGATCGGAGAGTTCATAGATCGAGCAGTATGTAGCGCTGAGTTCCTCAAGCGCCTCCATTCCGGAAAGACGGGAAAGATCAAGTGCACTCTCATCATAGTTGCCTTGAAAGTACGAAAACTCGAGCACGCGGAGTTTTTTGAGTTTGAGCAGGTTTTCATACAACTCCGGATGATCGCTTTCATAGTTCAAAGTCAAGTTGTTAAAATGCAGTTCCGTAAGTTCGCTCATCGCACCGATACCTTCGAAGAACTGCGCGCGGTTTGCGGGCTGAGCATAGTTGACGGTGAGCGACCTAAGCCCGCTCAATTCCTTGAGCGTCGAAAAATCCCGTATTGATTGCACTGTTATATTGAGCACGGTCAGATTCTTGAGCGAAGCGATCGGCGCAAGGTTGGTGATCTGAACATACTGCATACTCAGTTCCGTAAGTTCCGTAAGCGCGGCAAGGGGCATAGTGTCTTTGGCGCCGTTGCTCCAGTTAAGATTGAGTTTTTTAAGCGACGTACAGGTGCGGATCCATTCGATGTCGTTGAATCCGCAGGCGGAAGCATCAAGTTCAACAAGTTTTGTAAGCTTGCCTAACGCCTCTGCCCCTTCAAAAGTGCCGTTGCCGTAGAGATTTAGTTTTTCAAGCCCGGTAAACAGCGCTATATCGCTTATATCATCGAGTTGGCGTGAGGAGAGGTCGAGTTCCTTGACAGCGGCTATCTCGTCCGGATCGGGCATATGGCCGAAGATATCCTCGATCGCCGCGGCAAAAGTTTTATCTTTAATAGCGTATTCTTCACTCGGGGGCTCCGTATGAGAGGACGGAGCGGTTTGCGCGTTTAAACTTTGATCGGCGGATGCCGACACGGGCGGCAGATCGGACGGGGACGCTTCGCCCGAAGGTTTTTCGGTGCAGGAAACAAAAATCCCGAGCGCGAGCAGCAGCGCCGTAAGCGCGCAAATAACGGATACAGGCTTTGGAGTTCTTATCGTTTTGTTCAAAGTGATCGCCCCTTTCGTACACTCTCTATCAATTAGTCAACCGAGGGGGTGGGCTTTCCTTAATCAAACAACAATATATTTATCGATGCATCATTTACCGGTCCGCTCGCGCGAAAAGCGCTGAACGCCGTATATGCCGAGGAGTATCATAAGGCAGAACAGAAGGCCTGTCCACGAAAACGGCTCGCCGAGCAGCACCGCTCCCGCGAATACCGAAACGGCGGTCGTGAGGTTTGCAAACACCGTCGCCTGCGCCACGGAAAGATGCGTGATCGCGTACGAAACGAGAAAATAACTGATGACGGAACAGCAACAGCCGAGGAATATCACCGAAAGCGTGTACGAAAGCGTTTTGAACGGCTGCAGATATGCGCGCACGTCGCCCTTGACACCGATCGCGGCAAGCAGGGTAAACACGAACGCGCCGATAGTGAGCATCATATAGGTGCGCTCAAACGGCGTGTATTCCTTGGAGATGCCCCTGCCGAGCAGGGTATATGCCGCCGCCGACACCACGGCGAGCAGCAGCGCGAGCACGCCGATGATATCGAGCCTGCCGGATGAGCGGCTCATAAGTCCGATACCGATGACGCCACAGACGGAAAGTGCGCTGAAAACGAGTTGGAGCGCGGTGGGCTTTTCCTTTAAAAGCGGCGCCGCAGCAAGCGTCGATACGATCGGTATCATCGCTATCATAACGCCCGAAAAGATCGTGCTCGAATGCAGTATGCCGTACTGCTCTCCGAAAAAATACAGCACGGGCTCCGCAAGCCCCAAAAGGATCAACAGATAAAACCGTTTGCCGAAAAGTCTGACCTTGATCGAGCGTATCAGCATAACGGCGCTCATTACGAGAAACGCGAGCAGGAAGCGGTGGCTCAAAAGCACGAACACGTCCGCGGTATCGAGCGCCGTGCGCGACGCGATGAAACTGAAACCCCAAAATGTGTGGCTGACGATCGCCGCCGCAAGCGTTTTTGTTGCAAGTTTTTTGTCCATAAAAATCGGTGTATTCAAAAGGGATGACGCCGAGGTTCGGCGTCATCCGACAGAAACGAAGCATTATTTCATTCCGCGCTTGACCATCTCGGTAACGGCGAAGGTCGCAACGTCGTCCGCGTATGTTCCCGCGCCGAAGCCCGCATCAAAACCGAGTTCCTTTGCGAGTTCGTGCGTGATGCGCGGGCCGCCGCAGCATACGATGAAGCGATCCCTGAGCCCTTCGGCTTCGAGCAGTTCGATCATCTCGGTCAGGTTCTGGATGTGGATATCCTTCTGCGTAACGGTCTGGGAGATGAGCAGTACGTCTGCGTTCACATCGAGCGCTTTTTTGAGGAACTCCTCGTTGGGTATTTGCGCGCCGAGGTTGATCGCCTCGACCATATCGTATCTTTCAAGCCCGTAATGCCCCGCAAAACCCTTGCGGTTCATGATCGCGTCGATGCCTACGGTGTGCGCGTCCGTGCCCGTCGAAGCGCCGATCATAATTATCTTGCGGCCGAAGTGTTCGCTGATATAGTCATTGGTCTCTTCCATGCTCATCGTCTCTTCTTCGACGGTCTGTACGTGGATGTTCTCATAGTCCACGCTGTGGGCAACGGAGCCATATACCACGTAGAACGTGAACTCCTTGTCAAGCGGCTTTGCGATCGCGACGTTCGGATCGTCAACGCCCATCTTGCGCACGAGTTGGCGCGCGGCTTCCATACCGCGGGCGTCGTTCTTGATGGGCAGGGTGAAACTGAACTGCACCTTGCCGTCGTTCATCGTATCGCCGTACGCTTTGAGGCGGGTCAGGTCGAGTGTGGTGTCAAAATCTGCTTTGTGTGTGTTATAAAGTCCGCCGCTCATTCAGACTCACCGCCTTTCGCAACCGCTTCGTTATACATAAGTTCTACAAATGGATTGAAGTAAATATCCGCTTTGGAAACAACGCCCGCAAGGCCCTTGCCGCCGTCGCGCGGGCGCTTGATGTCGGCAAATACGCCCTTTTCAAGCGTTGCGAACAGACCCATATTCTCTATCTCGCCGAGAAGGTCGGTCGCCTTTTGAAGCACCGTGTTCGCCCTTGTTTCCATAATGCCGCCCTTTTTGTAGGAAAGTTCGCTTCCAAGGTCGTGCATTGTGTTGAAGATGTACTGCGCGTTCTCGATCGAAAGCGCACGGTCGCTCATAAACGGGGTGTGGATCGCCTCGGTCATCATACCGAGCAGATGCAGTTTTTGCCCCGTCAGTATCGTTACCATATTGAACAGCGCGTCCTGCACGTGCCCGCGGAAGATGTTGCCAGTCATAAACTTGGTCGGGGGCATATACTTGAGCGGCGCTTTGGGGAAGATTTCCCTTGCCATTTGCGCCTGTGCGAGTTCGTAGAGGAAGCCGTTTTCCACCTCGGGATCGATCTCAAACGCGTGTCCGAGACCCTGCTGCTCCTCGGGAAGGCCAGCCATTATCGCGAACTGTTCGTTCAAAAACTGCGAAGCGAGCACCGTATGCGCCTCTTCGACCGCGTCCGCGGTGGTGAGGTAGTTGTCCTCACCTGTGTTGATTATAACGCCCGCAAAGGAGTTTATAACGCGGGAGAAGAACTGATCCACGATCGTGCGCTGCATATTGATATCGCGGAACAGTATGCCGTAGAGCGCGTCGTTGAGCATAACGTCGAGCCTTTCGAGCGCGCCCATCGCCGCGATCTCGGGCATACAAAGCCCCGAGCAGTAGTTGCAAAGACGGATATAGCGGTGCTGTTCCTCACCGACCTCGTCCAGCGCGGCGCGCATCAGGCGGAAGTTCTCCTGCGTGGCGTATGTGCCGCCGAAGCCCTCGGTCGTCGCGCCGTAGGGCACGTAGTCAAGAAGGCTCTGACCCGTCGTGCGGATAACGGCGATGATGTCTGCGCCCTGCTTCGCGCCCGCCTTTGCCTGAATGATATCCTCGTAGATATTGCCCGTAGCAACGATGATATAGAGATAGGGTCCTTTTTTGTCGCCGAATTCGCTTAAATATTCGTTGCGTGTTTTGACGTTGCCGCGGATGCGCTCGACCGTGGCTTCGGCAACGGGCATAATCGCCGCGCGTATCTCCTCGATCGAATGCGGAGCGACCTTGGCAAGATCCAGTTCGCCCCTGTCCACGGCCTCGGCTATCTCCTGAGGCGTCATACCGGTTTCCGCGATGGCGTTGCCGATATAGTAGGCGGCGCCGCCGCTGAGTATGCCCTTGTCGAAAAGATGATCGACAACGACATTCGGAAGCGGAACGTCCATATTGTTCACGCCGTCGATCAAAAGCAGGCGGCAGACCGCGCGCTCAACGGTAACGGTGGTGTGCAGATCGATAAAACTCTGTGTATCCACCGCGATGCGCTTTGCGGATGCGCGCGCCTTGTCAACAAGCGCTCTGTTGAGGTTGAGTTTACTTTCCATTGGTTCTCCTCTCATTTAACGCCGAAACAAAGCGGCGCTTTAAAAAAAGATGAGTTCGGGCGGTTTTCAGCCGCCCGAAACGATCAGTGATGTCCCCTCTTAAGCCGCTCGAGATCGGAAGGCTCGAGCGAGATCTTGTCGTCCATACGTCCCTGTTCGAGCCCCGCGACGCCGACGAAGTTCGGCTGTTCGCCGCGCGCTTTGCGGCATACCTCGCAATG
Organism: Clostridia bacterium; assembly: GCA_017538255.1. Taxonomy (GTDB): domain Bacteria; phylum Bacillota; class Clostridia; order Christensenellales; family CAG-138; genus PeH17. The sequence goes on from JAFYJD010000010.1 coordinate 92,554, forward strand.
GCAGGTGCCGTCGTAGTGCTCGGGCTCGGTGTAGGTGGTTATGACGCCCTCGAAGTTGCGCAGGATCGTCTTTCTCGGGGTCTGGCTGATGACGTAGTTCGGCATAACGGGGGTCTTGCCGCCGCCGCCGGGCGCGTCAACAACAAAGGTCGGGATGCAGTAGCCGCTCGTATGTCCGCGAAGACCCTCGATGATCTCGATGCCCTTGCTGACGGGTGTGCGGAAATGCGAAAGACCCATAGAAAGGTCGCATACATAGATGTAGTACGGACGAACGCGGATCTTGACAAGTTCGTGCACGAGTTTTTTCATAACGTGCACACAGTCGTTCACGCCCGCGAGCAGAACGCTCTGGTTACCGAGGGGGATGCCCGCGTTTGCGAGCATCTCGCAGGCGCGCTTTGATTCCTCAGTGATCTCATTCGGATGGTTGAAATGCGTGTTCAGCCAAATGGGATGATACTTTTTGAGCATCTCGCAAAGTTCGGGCGTGATCCTCTGCGGCATAACGACAGGGGTGCGGCTGCCGATGCGGACGATCTCCACATGAGGGATCTTGCGAAGTTCGGAGATGATGTATTCGAGTTTTTTATCGCTTTGCATAAGCGCGTCGCCGCCAGAAAGAAGCACGTCGCGCACCTCGGGATGATTGCGAACGTAGTCAAGGCAGCCCTCGATCTGCTTATCGGGAACGGCGGTGTCGTGCTGACCAGCAAACCTGCGGCGGGTGCAATGGCGGCAGTACATACTGCATTGATCGGTAATCAAAAACAGTACGCGGTCGGGATAGCGATGAGTAAGACCGGGCACGGGGGAGTCGGTATCCTCGTGCAGGGGGTCGAGCTGATCCTCGGGCGCCTGAAAGAGTTCGGACGCGGATGGGATGCACTGACGGCGAACGGGATCGAAGGGGTCGTTCGGGTCGATCAGCGAGAGATAATAGGGGGTGATTGCCATACGGAGCGTGCCGAGGCATTCCTTGACGCCCTCCTCTTCCTCGGGGGTGAGGGTTATATATTTTTTTAGGTCTTCAATCGTTTCTATGCGATTTTGCACCTGCCAATGCCAATCGTTCCAAAGTTCATCGGGTACATCAGCAAAAAGACCGTACTGTCTGCTTTTATTCATAATTGTTTCTCCCATCGATTTAGTTTTGGACGGCGTACTGCGCCGGGTGTGCCGCAAACCGCGGCGGGAATGATAAGGGGCAGCCGCCGCAAGACGGCTGCCCCTTATGTTATCAGCAGTATTTCTCGTCAAAGAGTTTGCGCAGTTTCTCGTTCTCGCGAAGAACATTGAGGGTGATCTCCGCGTGATCCTTGGTGTAGCCGTTGCCGACGATCATCGTAACGTCCTTGCCGATGCCCTCGGCGCCGAGCGCTGCCTTGGTGAAACTGGTCGCCATGGAGAAGAAGTAAACGATACCGTCGTCGCGAACGGGGAGGATCGCGCTCATCTCGCAGCTTTCGATGTTTACGCAGCTGATGGAGATATCGTATTCCTTGCCGCCGTTGGCTTCGAGCGCCGCTTCGAGAACCGCGATGGGCTCGGTCGCGCTGGCGACGATGACCTTGTTGTAAACGCCGAGTTCCATAAGCGCGGGTACCTGAGCGGGGTTGCGGACAAGACCGACGACGTTGCCGTTCGGGCCGACCTTTTTCATAGCTTCATAGCCGCAAAGAACGCCGCTCTTGCCGTTTGCGCCGAGGATCAGTACGCTGTCGCCTTCCTTGGGGAGTTTGCGTGCCTGAGCGGGTGCGCCGGCAACGTCGAGCGCCGCAAGCGCGAGGGGCTCGCTCATATCATCGGGCAGTTTGGCGTAGATGCCGCTCTCAAAGAGCACTGCCTGGCCTACGATGTCGACGCGGTCGATATCCTTGTGGATCGCAAGGATCTTTTCGATCTTGAGGGGGGTGAGGGAGAGCGATACGAGCGAAGCGATCTTGTCGCCGACCTTGAGGTCGCGATCCTTGAGGTCCTCGCCGATGTAGGCGACCTTGCCGATGAACATACCGCCGGAGCCGGTTACGGGGTTCTGCTGCTTGCCGCGCTCCGCGACGATGCCCATAATCATCTCGCCGATCTTCGTTTCGTCGCCGCCGCAGGCCTCTTCGATCTGGGTGAAGGACGCGGAGTCGATGTTGAGAGAGATAACATCGCAGATGATCTCGTTGGAATAGCGCTTGGTCATATCGTTGTCGATCTTCCACGCCGCCTGGGTGAGAACGCCCTTGGGTTCGATAACTCTGTGAGTGCCGTACTTGTTGCCTTTGATTGCCATTTGTGTTTCCTCCTGAATTTTATATTATTTTTTGAATGCGTTATTTTCTGGGCGCGAGGCCGAGGATCGCGCGCGCTTCGTCGGGAGAAGCGATCTCCCTGCCGAGTTCGCGGGAGAGGCGAACGACCTTTTCAACGAGTTGGCCGTTTGAGAGCGCCTTTACGCCGCGGGAGAGATATATATTGTCCTCAAAGCCGACGCGAACGTTGCCGCCCATTACGATGGCGGGCGCGGCGAGCGTGAAGGCGGCTCTGCCGACGCCGGTCGCCGTCCAGGTCGCGTTCTTCGGAATGGCGTTGACCATCCAGACAAGGTTCTGCACGGTGGCGGGGGTGCAGCCCTTTACGCCGAGAACAAAGTTGAACTGCATCGGGTCGCCGGGCACTTCGCCTTTTTTCGCCATATCGAGGATCGTATCGATATGACCCATCTCAAAGCATTCGTACTCGGGCTTGATGCCGTTTTCGATCATACGCTTGCCGAAGGTGCGCATCATCGGCATCGTGTTGTCGAATATCTCGTCGCCGAAATTGCAGGTGCCGCAGTCGAGCGTCGCCATCTCGGGGAAGAGTTCGGTGGGCTGGAGCCTCTCCTCTGGGCTCATACCGGTCGCGCCGCCCGTCGAGGGGATCATAATGACGTCGGGCAGTTCGTTTCTTATAGCGTCCATAACAACGCGGAAGCGCTCGCGGCTCTGGGTCGGTGTGCCGTCGTCCTCGCGCACGTGGACATGGATTATAGCGGCGCCCGCGTCGTAGGCGCTGCGCGCCTCGTTGACCATCTCGCTGACGGTGTAGGGCACGGCGCTGTTATGTTCTTTTGTTACTTCCGCGCCGCAGATAGCCGCGGTGATGATGAGTTTTTCCATTTATATTTCCTCCTGCAGAGAAGACGGGTCAATTCTTCAAGATCTCGGCCGCGCCGCCTTTTGCATCGGCGGATACGGTCTTGCGCTGTTTATCCTTGGGCACGACGCAGGTGCCGGTCGCACGGCAGACAACGATGGGCTCGTCAAGAAAATCGCACGCGGAGTCGTTTATGTCGGTGCGCGGGATGATGACCTTGCGCGCCTCAAAACTCATCTTGCGGGAAGAGTTGCCGATCGCGGTGATCTCGCCGTAGGCCTCGATGTAGTCGCCGGCGTAGACGGGCGCGATGAACTCTACCATATCGTACGCTTTGAACAGACCTTCGTCGCCGTCGCACTTTATAAGAAGTTCGGTCGCAACGTCGCCAAACAGCGCGAGCATATGTGCGCCGTCAACAAGGTTGCCGCCGTAGTGCGCGTCCTGCGAACTCATCCTAAGCCGGATGGTTGATGTGATCTTTTCCATTTTGATATCCTCCTTATACTGTAAAACCGTATATTTGTATCGCTTTAAGGAAACAAAAAACGCGCCAATGCGCGGACGAAAAATCCGCACAAATAGCGCAACATCCCGTATTGGGCAAAAGCCCTTAAAGATGACAGTCGCAGAGCGCTGAGCCCTGCGCCCAAGCACGGTTAAAGCGGCATTCGGCCGTGCTTTCGGCGGGAAAAGCATTCTTCTCCGCGGGTACCGCCCCGTATAGCGGAGACTACCTCTGATCCCGCTCCTCTATTTGGATATAGTTTATCATCCCAAAAGCCATTTTGTCAATAGGCTTTTCAACAAAAACGCAAAAGTCGCCAATACTGTTCGCTCTGTTTTCGGCAAATTGCGATAAGCCCCCGAGCGAAACGGTGCAAACTGCATTTTATCTGAAAAAGACCCCACGAACGTGCGCTCGCGGAATAAACGGTTGGCTTTTCGTTGCGCGGGAGGAAAACACAAAGCCGAGGCGATGATGAACAATATGGGCATTGCAAGTCTTTTCACGTGCGTACTCCTTGTATTGTCATCACCGCGTCGGGGCAAAGCGCTGCATAATAAGGAAAACCTCATTCAAACAGCAGATACCAGTTCTTGATATTGCGAACGATGTTCGGCTCACGAATCAGCGAAACGCCCTTGAGTTCGGCGGTGCATACGAGGCTGTTCAGACGGAAATACAGCACCATAAACGGCAGCCGCTCGATGAAACGCTCCTGCAGGGCATAGAACGCTTCGCGCGCGCTTTCCTCGTCGCCCGCATCGGCGATCGCGGCAAGCACGTCGGCAAAGTCGCTCTCTGGTATGCCGCCGTAGTTGTTTGCGCCGTGCTGGGAGAGGTAGGGCTTTAGGTCGTTTGAACAGTTTAGGTTGAAGCCCACGAGCGCGATATCCCAGTTCATAGAGCGCAGGGCTGTCATAAACTCGCTGTCGTCCTCGCTGTATCCGTGCGGCGCGGAGATGATTTCGACGGTTATGCCGACCTCCGAAAGTTGTGCGGCTATCGCATTTGCGGCATCGATGCGAGAAGTGTTCTCGTTCGTTCCGCTGACGAGCAGGGTGAGTTCAAAGGGTGAGTCGTCAAGACGGAACAGTCCGTCGTCCCCGCGGGATAGCCCCGCTTCCTCAAAGAGTTTTACGCTCAATGTCGGGTTGTAGTCTATCTGTGTGCCGGCGGGGTTATACAGCCACGAATCGGGCGGCACGGGCACGTCGGCGGAGCGCGCCTTGTGCATATAGACGTTGGTAATTATCCTGTTTCTGTTTATCGCGTGGGCAAGGCCGAGGCGGAACGCGGTTTTTGTCAAAATGCTTCGGCGGTGGTTGAAAAGCATCGTTTCCATTCCCTGCGTCATATAATTATAGACCTCGGTAACGCCGCTTTCACGGTATTTGCCTGCAGCGAGCACCGCCGTCGGCACAAAATCAAGCTGACCCGCGTCGTAGGAAAAGAGTGCGGTCTCGTTGCTGTCCCTTGAAAAGAATTCTACTGTGGAGATATAGGGCGTGCGATCCCAATGCGCGTCGAAAGCCTCTAATTTTATGCGTTCGTCGTTGTAGCGCGCGGCGCGGTAGGGTCCCGTACCGTCAAAGGGAGAGGATGCCTTTATAATGGGAAAGTTCAGCGCGTACAGATCGAATATACCGTTGCCGTTTACCGTAACGGAGAGAGTCGATTCGTCTATCTTGGTGATCGACGATATCTTGGCAAGGCTCGTTGAATAATAACTTTCAGCACCGAGTTCGTTCAGCCTACGCCAAGTATAGATAACATCGTCCGCGCCGAAAGTCTCGCCCGAGTGAAAACTCACATTCTCGCGAAGCGACACCGTCCAGCGCGTCGGGTCTGCGTGATTGCGGCTCCATTTAACGGCAAGGCAGGGCACGAGCGCGTTCGTTTCGTCAAGCGTGATGAGCGGCTCATAAACGAGCGAATACAGCGTCAGCGCTTCCTCGGTCTTGACGACGAGCGGGCAGTAGTCGGGATTGCCGACGCTGAGGTTTTCGGGCATGACCATCCTCAGGCTGCCGCCAGGAACGGGCTTTTTCTCGGGCAGGGGCGTTTCCTGTGAAACGGGGGAGGGCGGCGTAGGCGCAATGTTCGCGTGTTTGCACGAGAGAGCAAAAAACAATGCCGCTGCGGTCGTAGCCAGCGCGAGGAAGAGGCTTAAAAAGCGCTTTGTTCTATTTGCTGTATTTGTATTTTTCATAGGCTTTCAAGGTTTTTTTTACATAGTCTGCGGTTTCGGGAAACGGTATATCAAGTTCCTTTCCGTCAAAGTATTCGTCAGATGCGAGCCAGGAATCCACGTTGCCAAATCCTGCGTTATAGGCGGCGAGCGCGTACTCAAGGTTGCCGCCGTAGTAGTCGATCAGGTATTTCAAAAGCCAGCAGCCGTTGTCGATGTTATACTCGGGGTCGAACAGCATCTCGCGGTCGTAATCCATCCCGCGCCGCCACGCGATCCACTCGGCGGTCGACGGCATAAGCTGCATCAGCCCCACAGCGCCCGTGCGCGATATCGCGTCAGAAGTAAAATGGCTCTCGGTGCGGATGACGGCGTAGACGAGGTTTTCGTCAAGTCCGTGGTCAATACAAGCTTTTTCCACGTATTCCGTGTATTTCTTTTGATACCCAAAGCGTGGGGAAGCCTTTATGACGATTGATGCGACGGCGGCAAAAAGTATCAGCGCGGCCATCAGCCAAACAAACGGAAAGCGGCTTTTTTCGGGTTTTTTCTTACTGTTCTTCATCGCTTAATGAATAGTCGTTGTCGGGTGAGGGGAGGTTTGTAACACCGAGTGCAGAGAGTGCCGCGTCGACGCTCCGCTCGAGGTCATAAAGCGTGCCGTCGTTCATAATCACGGCGCAGGCACGCGCGATCTTTTCCTCTTGCGGCATCTGCTTTTCGATGCGGAGTTTCGCTTTTTCGCGCGGCAGCCCGTCGCGGAGCATTATGCGAAGATAGCGCACTTCGTCGCTTGCCGCGACGACGATAACACGGTCGCAGTACGCGTCAAAACCCGTTTCAAAAAGAAGCGGCACATCGCAGAAAACGGGCACGGGGGAAAGCGATTCGGCTTCCTTTGCAAGCAGTATCAGCCTCTTGATTATTGCGGGATGCGTTATGGCGTTGAGTTTAGCCGTGTTTTCGCGGCTCGAAAACGCCGCGTCCGCAAGCGCCGCGCGGTCGATATCGCCGTTTGGGGCAAAAACGCCGCCGCCGAATGCGTCATTGAGCGCGGACTTGACCAGTTCGTCTTCTGTGATCTCGCGCGAAACTCTGTCCGCGTCGATAACGGTAAAGCCGCGTTCAATGAGCATATTTGAAACGGTGGATTTGCCAGCCGCCATACTGCCCGTCAGCCCGATTATCATAAAGCGTTCTCCTCCAAAAAGCAGGTAGTAAACGGTATTTGTTTAGCACATGGAATATGCGCCGCGTTTTAACTATTTAGTATCGAACCAACTGTGCCCGCTCTCAACATCCGCAACGAGCGGAACGGCGAGTTTTATCACGTTCACCATAGCGTCGTGAAGAAGCGTTTTCACGCGCTCGACCTCGTTCGTCGGCGTGTCGATAATGAGTTCATCGTGGATCTGGAGCACGAGTTTTGCCTTGAATCCGCCCGAAACGAGCCCGTTATGCACACGCACCATAGCCGCCTTGATGATGTCCGCGGCGGTGCCCTGTATCGGCATATTCATCGCAACGCGCTCGCCGAACGAACGGGTGTTGAAATTGCTCGAAGCAAGTTCGGTAAGCATCCTTCTGCGTCCGAAAAGGGTCTCGGCATAGCCCTTGAACTTGCCCGCCTCCACGGAGGAACGCATATAGTCCCGAACGCCGGTACAGCGCTCGAGGTATCTGTCGATATAACTCGCGGCGCGCTTTTGCGGTATGCCGAGTTGTTCGGCAAGCCCGAACGCGCTTATGCCGTACACGATGCCGAAGTTGACTGCCTTGGCGCTTGAGCGCATCTCGCGGGTGACCTCGCCGCGATCCACCCCAAATATCTCCGCAGCGGTGCGCGCGTGGATATCCTCGCCCGCATTGAAGGCGGAGATGAATGTATCGTCCCCGCTGATATGCGCGAGCACACGCAGTTCGATCTGCGAATAATCCGCGCCGACAAGCAGGTTGCCGGGGCTTGCGACGAATGCGCGGCGTATCTGCCGTCCGAGTTCCGTCCTGACGGGTATGTTTTGAAGATTCGGCTCGGTCGATGAGATCCTGCCAGTCGCGGTAACGGCTTGATTGAACGTCGTATGTATTCTGCCGTCCGCGCCGATCTTTTCAAGCATCGCGTCGATGAATGTGGAGCGGAGTTTGGTCAAAAAGCGGTATTCCGTCACGAGCGGAACGATGGGGTGCAGGGGCTTCAGAGCCTCGAGCACGTCGCTGTCGGTAGAATAGCCGGTTTTGGTCTTCTTCTTCGGGGGCAGTCCGAGTTTTTCAAAAAGAATGCTTCCGAGTTGCCTCGGCGAAAGGATGTTAAACTCCTCGCCCGCAAGAGCGTAGATGTCGGCGGACAGTTTTTCTATGCGCTCGGTCATCTCGCCGCCGAGCGAAACAAGCACTTCGCGATCCGTCATAAAGCCCGTTCTTTCCATATCAAACAGCGTTGAAACGAGCGGCATCTCGATATCGCGGAACAGGGAAAGCATCCCGTTAGAGCCGAGTTTTTCAAGCATCTCCGCGCGAAGGCGCATAAGCGCTGCGGGCACGGGGGCGCGGTTAAGACCGCTTTCACTTATCAAAACGGAGAGTTCCTTTGAGGGGTGGAGCGCGTTGAGCAGATAGTCCGCTATCATCGCGTCAAACTCGACCCCGACAAGTTCCGCGCCGTAGCCCGAAGTAAGATGCATAAGCCTTTTCGCGTCAAAAACGACCTTTTTTATCGCTTGGTTCTCAAGGACGGGTTTCAGCGCCGCGATGACCTCGTCGGGCATCAAGCCCGGCTCGAGCAGGTTGCCGCCGAGCGTAAGCGCATAGACCTTCGCGCCGTCCGAGGGATATTCCCCGTCAAAGCCCGCAAAACGCACCGCGTCTTCGGTTATATCGAACGCGAAATAGCGGCAGTTTGCAGTATCACGTACCGCCGCAGCGAGCGCGTCGGTGTCCGAGAGCGTTTGTTCGTCGCAGATGACCGACCGAGCCTTTTCGTTGGAAACGGGTATGGGCGCGGGCGCGCTGCCCGAGAGTTCGTCGATACGTTTATACACGCTACGAAGTTCGAGCGCGGATAGCGTCGGGAGCGCTTTTTTCATAGATTCGGGCGAAAAACGGCAGTCCTCGGTGCTTATCCCGACGGGCGCGTCAACGTCGATCGTGCCGAGTTTGCGGCTCATAAGCGCCGCAGACCTGCCCTCCGTCAGTTTTTCCTTAAGGGCGCCCTTTTCGTTTTCGGCATTGTCGAGTACAGCGTCGAGCGTGCCGTATTTTTCAAGCAGTTTGAGCGCGGTCTTTTCACCGACGCCTCGAACGCCCGGCAGATTGTCGGAACTGTCGCCCATAAGTCCTTTGAGGTCGACCATCCTTGCGGGCTCGAGCCCGTATTCCGCTTTCAGCGTTGCCTCGTCGTATTCAACGGTCTCGGTGATGCCTTTTTTGGTCATAAGGATATGCACCCTGTCCGTGATGAGCTGAAGCGCGTCGCGGTCGCCCGTTACGAGCAGAGCGTCCATACCTTCGCGCATCGCCATCCGAGAAAGCGTGCCGAGGATATCGTCCGCTTCATAGCGTTCGCACTCGATCACGCGGATGCCCATCTCGATAAGTATCTCGCGAAGCATCGTGAACTGCGCGCGAAGTTCGGGCGGCGTTTCGCGCCTGCCAGCCTTGTATTCGGAATATTTTTCGTGGCGGAAGGTCTTTATTGGCATGTCGAACGCCACAACGAGATAGTCGGGCTTTTTTTCGATGAGTTTTATCAGCATCGAAAGAAAACCGTGCAGCGCGCCCGTGGGCGTGCCGTTCCTTGAAGTCATATTCGGCAGAGCGTAGAACGCCCTGTGCATAAGCGAGTTGCCGTCGATCGCGATAAGTTTCATTTTATGCCTCTTTTTTTGTTGTTATAGTGTGCCGAACACCCTGAAAAGGGCGTATGAGTACAAACACAGCGCGGCGCTCGTAAGCGTGCCGAGCAGATAGTATTCCGCAAAGGCGCGGTCGTCCAGTTCCTTGAATCGCGCAAGCGATTTTGCGCTGAAAACAACGGCTATCGCCGCGTACTGACCGAGCATCAGAAGCGCCGCCATAATGCACCTTTCAAGCGTGCCGATGCTTCTGCCGCGAGTCAGATCGCGAGGCTTTGCGCCGGCGCTGTTAAAAGGGGCGAGCACGCGCTCGATAAACAGGTTCGCGGGCTTTGCAGACATCAGTATCAGCGTTGCGGCGGCGAGTATGTAAAACCCGTCAAACCCCGTCAGCGCGCGGATATCGTTCAAGATAAGACCGTGAACGAACGCCCTGTCCGCGTTGTTCGCCGCGATCGCAGCGCCGATCAAGATGAAAAACGTGTGTGCCGCCTGATCGAGCGCAAACATCGTCGCGTCGGTATTCGCACCGCAAAAACGTCGTTTCAGCCGCCGCTCTATGCGAGGCTTGTCGAGGTCTATCGCCGCGTGCGTTACAGCGCACAGAGATATTGACGCAAGGTAGCAAGGCGAGCGATAGATGACAAGCGTTGAAAACAGCGCCAGCGCGTAGACGAGCGAGTGGATCAAAGCGCCGCTCCCGTTCGCTTTTTTCTTTTCGGAAAGCGCTTCAGTCTGCAAAAAGAAATCGCCGACGGTGTGAGCAAAGTATAAAAGCGTGAACTCCCTCATAGCGCCGCTCCCGTTTGGGTCGCCGCCGACGGGGGATCGAGCACCGCTTTTATGAGCGTCTCCGCAGCATACAGACCCGCCGCGTACTCGGCAGCGTTCGCCGAGCAGAGGCGCACGCTCATAGTGCCTTGCGTTATGCCAAGACAGAGGGCAAGTTCAGTCTGCGTGGAAGCCCTGCCCGACGCGCGGTCGAACAGGTATAGCGCCGCGGCTTCGTTCTGTTTGGCGGTGCGCCTGTTGAACAGTGCACAGATGAGGCCGAAAACCGAGTTTATCGGCGTGTCGAGGGCGGGTTCGCAGACAAAGCGAAGCGCGGAGCCGCCGCGGTTTTCGGTTCGTATGCGCTCGATGCCGCTTCGTGCCCTGTGGAACGCGCTTCCGTCCGCGCCGAGCGCGGCGTATCGGTCGATCTCGGTAGATATACCGCCGAGCCCGATCGCGATACGCACGCGAACGGGGTACAGCGCGGACATTATCCTTTCGGCGATGACGGCGGGGTGGGCATCCTGGTTTGCGAACAGAAGTCCCTGAAACTCGTCGCCAAGCGTTATCAGAAAATCGGCGGCAATGACCGGGCAAAAATCGCGGTTGATCTCGGCGAGCACACGTTTGAGCCGCTTTTGCAGTTCGCCCCGTTCCGCCACGCGCCTTGATGCAACTATGTCGCCGATGATCGCGTAATACAGGCGCTCCATATCAGTGCGCCTCCGAGTCGTATAAGCGCGGCGTATAATACTTCAGTATGATTATACCACATATTGGCGCATCTAACAACGCACGCGCCGCCGCTTGAATAAAAAAAGTATCGAACATATAGTATTATCCTTTCTTGCCGGTTTTGTTCTTACAGAACGGGCTCCCGACATTCTCGGGAGCCCGGGACGCTATTTTTAAGAGGTGGCCTGAGCTCCCGCTTCGCCGAGCGCGAGCTGCATTTCAAGCCGCTTTTCCTTCATCAGTTGAACGGCCCTGTCCTTGCCGTCGAACATCAACAGTTCAAGCCCGACGTCGGGCAGTACCATACCCGACTGAACCAGGCGGAATACGGTCTCGTTGTTGTTTATGACGGAGAACGCGTTCTCCTTCACGACCTTGACCGTTACACGGAACTCCGAGGGCAGGTCTTTGAGAGAGGATAGCGCCTTTTCGACCGAAGTGAGTTTTACGATATCCTCGCCGATGCCGCCGAGCGCGCAGAGCGTCTTTTTGCAGCGAGAAGACAGCGTGTATTCGCGCTCGACCTCGATCTCCTGGCATACGGCTTTGCGGAATGAGGCGTGGATGCACCTTGCCGCCATACGCGAGCGTTTATTCGCAGCCTCCTGCAGCGCGGCGATCGCCGTGCCGCTCGTTACGCCGGCGTGCGTCATGCCGCGCGCAAACTCGTTTGCGCCCGATTCCTCCTTGATGGAGTTGCGCATATCGGCGATATAACTGAGCATATACGCGGGCAGGGGAGCGGTCGCAAACCACGAGATGCCGTTCAGACTGTCGCCCTGATGCACTTCCTTCGACCAGTCGCGAAGGTCGGCGGGATCGAAGCCGCTCGCGCCCGTGATCAATAGTTTATTGTGGCTTGCAAGCAGGGCGTTTTTCATAACGATCTGATCGAGTTTGTCGGAATTGCGCTGCGCGGTCTCGAACATATCGACTATGCCGTAGCCGAGGCAGCTGCCCTTGCGCTCAAAGAGTTTTGTTATAACAAACGGATATTCGCCGTGCGCAAAATACCCCTCGGGTCGAGCGTCGCGGCTGTCTTCGAGCATCATTCCGCCCGCAACGAGAGACATATGCACGGCGTATTTGTCGCGCTTTTTGTCGTACTCCCTGCGCCAGCATTCGATCAGAAGTATGCTATTGTCATAGCGCGGGGCGATAGCTTCGCCGTCGGGCATTTCAAGCAAAAACCCGTCCTCCTTGAGTTCTTCAGCAGCGTCCGGATAATGCTGGGTGAACCAGTCGCGCGTGTGGTGGGTGAACTTGAATACGGCGCGTCCGTCCTGAAGGTCGGCGGCAAGAGGGTCGAACAGCACGGTGCGGTTGTCCACATAGTTTATGAACGCGCCGCCGAGCCCGCCGTTCGCGTCCTGATCGAAGCCCGTTTCAAAAACGCCGTAGCCGCCCACGAGCAGATCGTGGGTCATTTTGAGATACTCCTCGTCAAAGCCGCATCTCAGATGATTTTCGTGCAGGATATGCGTAAACATATCCGCAAGCGCGTCGTATTCCGGCGCGTCGGAGCCGACTATCGCTTCGGGCAGATAATCAACAAGGTCCGCGCGCACATTCTCGATCGTGCTTTGTAGCACGGGCGTAACGGGGCGCGGCTCCGCCTTTTCGTTTGGCGGCACGTCGTACCAGTGGTCGCCGCGGTACAGCCGTTCGCATTTTTCAAGCCTTGCGCGCTCGCCTCGGTACGCGTCGTAAAACTCGCTGAACAGCGCGTAGATCCGCTCCGTTTCGGCGGCCTTCTTTGCGCTCGATAACGGCTTGGGTGTGTTGGTTGTATTTATAATCATTTGTGATCCTTTCTTTAATTCCATGCGCTTTGCCTTCGGTCGTCAGCGCGAATACCAGTTCGAGTCCGTTTCGGGAAGGCTCAGCGGGTCGTATGCCGAGCGCTTTTTGATCACCGGCTCGCTTTTGCCGCGCGGGCGGCTCATCAGCGCGTAGCGGAGCGCCTCGGGCGCGTGGTCGTCCCCGTCCGCCGCGTCTTCGCGGTTGATACTGTCGTATTCAAGCAGCGGCAGTTGGCGGATGAGGTTGACGCAGTTTTTAAAGCATTGCCATTTGCCCGCCGAGTTCGGGTCGGAGGGGTCCGACGCAAGGTATTCGCGAACGCGGTTCCAGCCCGCAACGCGCGAATTGTCCGCGGGTATGAGATTGAGCCCGCAGAGCGCGAACATCTCCTGTATCGATTCGCCTTCGATGCCGCCGCTTGCAGCAAGCATAGCGCCGCGTTTTTGCCACATATCGGGCGAAGCGACGGTGTAGGCGATATCCTCGCCGCGGCTTAACTCAAGCACCTTCTTTGCGACTTCATCGGCGCGCATTCGCCTTACATAGAGTTCGCGGTAGGTGTATACGCGCCCTTCGCCGTCCACGGCGTGCCAAAGCACGCAGCAGGGATCGTTGTAGCCCCAGTCCATAGAGCGAAAACGCCGCCAATGCCGCGGCAGTTCAAAGGGCGCGACGGTATGCTTCTCGCGTGAAAATTCGCGAAAATACTGCCCCGCGTGCACATCCCAGTCGCCATCAAGATGCGCTCGCCGCAGATCCTCCGGCAGGCTCATAAGCTGGCGTACATATCCCGGGTCGCCTTCAAGAAGCACCTTGTTGTCGTAGATGCGCGCGGGTATGAACGTATAGTCCTCGGCGCGCTCGCCTTCAAGGTACTGCCTGTCGATGAACAGGCGCTTGACCCAGGCGTGCCCGACGTTTCCGGGGTTGCAGGTGTAGTACATCCGAGGCGAAAAATCGCGCCGCGTGGTGCGGTTGCAGGTGGTCAAAAAACGCATCTGCTCCTCGGTAAAATGCGTTGCTTCCTCAAGCCCGATGACGGCGTATTCCTGCCCCTGATACTGATAGACGTCCTGCTGGCTGTCGCAGTAGCCGAGTTTTATCCTCGACCCGTTCGGAAAGCGGAACACGCGCTCGGTGGTGTTGTATGAAACGGCGCCGTAGAGTTCGCGCTGAAGCGGCACGATATGGTTTTCGCGCAGTTCGTTCAGCGTTCGGCGAAGAAGCAGCAGATCAAGCCCCGGGTATTTGAGCGCAAGAAGCACGAACTTTCTGCGCATCGCCCAACTCTTGCCGCCGCCACGAGCGCCGCCGTATGCGGTATGCCTTGAACGCGAAAGAAAGAACTCGCGCTGGCGCGGGTTGGCCTCGCCGTACAGTACAAGTTTCATACTGCTCCTTTTGATCCTGTTTTTATTCTGTTTTGATGGTTCGCCTCAAAAACGCCGCAGACGGCATCATAAATGCGAGCGGATATGCCTTTGTTGCCCGCCAAGACGCGCCGCCATATTCCGTGGGTGGGGAACACGGCGGGCAAAAAGCGCGTATGCGGCGTTTTCGGAAGCGATGCGTTGGCTTATATTAAGTTGAGAAGCGGCGGTATTTCGCCGCTCTAATATTATTGTATCATTCAATAAAGCCGAAAGACAATCGAAAAACCGCGTCTATCGATACAAAAAAACGCACATACAGCGTATTGACATAAACCCTCAAGAGTGCTATCGCGCCCGCGCGGAACATCGCCGACGCACTTTTACCGCGGCATTTCGGCGTGGTATAATAATAAATGGGGAAAGGTCGGGAAAGGAGAACTATGCAAAAGGAAAACACGGGCACGAGGCCAAGGTCTGCGGAATCAAAACGCATAAAAATGCGCCGTCTCGCGCTCGATTCGATAATCGAAATGGTCAAGGATACCGAACTCAAACCGTCGGACAGATTGAGCGCGATAAAGGTGCTTCTCGACATAACGGAGAAACAGCAGCAGGAGCCCGAGGACGCCGCGCTGACGGTCGTCTTCGAAAATCTGCCGGAGGGCTTTGCGGATTAGCAGGCCGTAAAATCAATAAGAACAACAAAAAGCGGACTTGGATAAAGTCCGCTTTTTGTTGTTGCGGTGATTGCGATAAACTAATATCAAAAACTCAAAATGTTTTTGTTGAGAAGCGCGATGGGACGATAACTCATCTTGGAGCGGTACAGCCCCTCGTCCTCCGCGTCGTCCTGCCGGTTGATGTATTTGAGCGCGGGGGAGCGCATATAAAGCGCAAACTCCATAGCCAGCATCTGATACGCGCCGTGGACGGTGTGATCCGCTTTTTCAACGTGCACGTGAAGCGTATCGCCGAGCGCCTCGCCCATCGTGAAGCCGACCGCGCGCTCTCCGGCGTACAGTATGCCGCCGCTGAGTTTGAGCGTCTCAAAGCAGTCGAGCAGTTCCTCGGTGCGCTTGAGGTCCTCGTCGGACATCGCGTTGCCCTTGGAAAGATCCGTGTGATGCTCCCGCAGAAACGCTTGCGCCGCGTCGCGGTTTTCGCACGTCAGCGGCTCGAAACGGTATTCGGGATTCTCGCGCCTGAAGCGGTTTATATGGTTGCGCTGGGCGTGGAGCGCTTTGCCGGCATAGCCGAGAAAGTTCTCGTACGGGTACAGAAAATCGGGGCGGTCGACGCTGCTGTCGACCTCGGCCTTTTTGCCGATGGCGCATTCTATCCGCTCGACGGCTTCGTCGGGCACGGTGCACATCTTAAACATCGCCCCACGGCTCCTCGCGTCGGATTGAATCGCCTTGATCGCCGCGGCAAAGTCGCCGTTTCCGACGGGGCAGGTGTAGTAGCGCGCGTTGGTCGAAAGCACTCCGTTCGTGTCGGGATCGCCCGCTATGCATACGAGCATACCCGCAACTATCGCGGCGCGCATACGGTAGAAATCGCGCCACATATAAAGGCATCCGGGCGTAAGGTCGCAAAGCCGCATATCGGCGCTTGCAATCACGGCGCGGTTATCCGCGATGAACTGCTTGGTTATCGGCTGAAAGTCGATGATGCAATCGTTCTTGTTGAGTTCTGTAATATTGCTGTTCGCGCAGGGCGATGCTTTGCAGCATACGCAATTGGTACACGGCATATAGACTCATTCCTCGGCTTCGCCGTGTTCGTGTTCGTGGTCGTGTCCGCAGGAAACGCAGTTGCACTCCTCGTCGGTGCGACCCTCTTTGCGGGCGTGATAGTTGTCTATCGCCGCCTTGACAGCCTCTTCGGCGAGCACGCTGCAATGCAGTTTTGCGGGCGGCAGACCCTCGAGCGCCTCAACAACGGCGGAGTTGGTGAGTTTGAGCGCTTCGTCGACGCTCTTGCCCTTGATGAGTTCGGTTGCCATACTGCTGGTCGCAACGGCCGCGCCGCATCCGAAGGTCTTGAAGCCGACGTCTTCGATTATGCCGTCGTCGTTGATCTTAAGAAACATCTGCATAATATCGCCGCATTTGGCGTTGCCGACCATACCGACGCCGTTTGCGCCCTCAACTTCGCCCATATTGCGCGGGTTTTGGAAATGATCCATTACTTTTTCGGTATACATAGCGTTTATCTCCTTAAACAGTTTATTCGTTGAGTATTGTGTGTCAGCCCTTGTAGAGGGGGGACATTTTGCGTAGCTTTTCGACGACTTTGGGCAGGGTCTCGAGCACATAGTCGACGTCCTCGTCCGTGGTGTCGTCGCCGAGGGTAAGCCTCAGCGAGCCGTGCGCGATCTCGTGCGGTATGCCCATTGCGAGCAGCACGTGCGAGGGGTCGAGCGAGCCGCTCGTGCAGGCGGAGCCGCTGGATGCCGCGATGCCGTTGAGGTCGAGCATAAGAAGGATCGATTCGCCCTCGATGTATTTGATCGAGTAGTTCACGTTGCCGGGCAGACGCTCGAACCTGTGTCCGTTGAGTTTGACCTCGGGTATCGCGGACGCGATGCCGTCTATGAGCCTGTCGCGCAGGCGGGTCATACGCTCGCCCGTTTCTTCGATCTTGGCGCAGGCGAGTTCGATCGCCTTGCCGAGCCCGACTATGCCCGCGACGTTCTCCGTGCCCGCCCGCTTGTTCCTCTCCTGCGCGCCGCCTGTCAAAAGCGCGGGAACGACGATGCCCTTTTTTACGTAGAGCGCGCCAACGCCCTTGGGTCCGTGGAACTTATGCGCCGACAGCGACAGAAGGTCGATGTTCATCTCATTTACGTCGATCGCGATATGCCCGACGGCCTGTACCGCGTCCGTGTGGAAGAAAACGCCCTTTTCGCGGCAGACCGCGCCGATGCGCTTTATCGGCATGATCGTGCCGACCTCGTTGTTTGCAAACATAACGGAAACGAGGATCGTGTCGGGGCGTATCGCCTCGGCGACCTGCTCCGCGCTGACCCTGCCGTATTCGTCAACGGGCAGATAGGTAACTTCATAGCCCATCTTTTCAAGGCGCTGCGCGGTGTAGAGCACGGCGTGATGCTCAACGGCGGTGGTTATGATATGCCGCCCCTTGGTTTTGTAGCGTTCGGCGATGCCGAGAAGCACCATATTGTCCGATTCCGTGCCGCATCCCGTGAAGATTATCTCTTTATCATCGGCGCCGAGCGCGAGCGCGACCTGATGCCTCGCGTTCTCGACGGCGGTATGCGCCCGCTGGCCGAAGGTGTGCAGGCTCGACGGGTTGCCGTAGATGTCGGTGAGGTAGGGCATCATCGCTTC
Organism: Clostridia bacterium; assembly: GCA_017538255.1. GTDB lineage: Bacteria > Bacillota > Clostridia > Christensenellales > CAG-138 > PeH17. The sequence goes on from JAFYJD010000010.1 coordinate 110,265, forward strand.
GAGCACTTCTTTATTGAGGGCGGTCGTTGCCGCATTATCCATATAGACGCGTTTCATATCAGTCGAGTTTCCTTTCTTTTTGCTGGATATAGTCGTTTGCCATATCGCGTATGGTGGTGGAGCCGAGCACATCGTCGATGCCCCGTTGAAGCTTGAGCCAGAGCGGACGCGCGGCGCAGGAGCAGACGTTGCCGCACTCCGTGCCGCAGGTATCGACGCATTCGACGAGCGCGGTGCTTCCTTCGAGCGCCTTGAGCACTTCGCCGACGGTTATCTCCTCGGGGGGACGCGCCAGCGTGTAGCCGCCCTGCGCGCCGCGGCTCGCATTGACAAGCCCGCCTTTTTTGAGAAGCGCGATAAGTTGCTCAAGGTACGCGTTGCTGATGCCCTGACGCTCAGAAAGCTGCGCTATCGACAGGCGCGTATCGGAATCGTATTCGCTGGCAAGATCCACAATAGCCTTTAAGCCGTATCGCCCCTTCGTGCTGAGTTTCATTTTTCGCCCCTCCTTTCTCGGTTCGATTAAATCATAGCACATAACTCGGAATTAGTCAATAATTCCGAGTAAAAAACTCGGATTATATTTTTGCTTTTGGCGGCACTCCCCATACGTGCCTGAAAAAACGAGAAATAATCTCTCAATAAGAGAATATAATTTATTGTTGACTCCTGATAGTTGATTTTTAACGAAAACTATGTTATACTGAAAATTGATGGGGATTGCGTTGGCGACCGCTCTTTCCGTCAAACCGATGATTCGGGCGCGGTTTAACCGCCGCGCGGCGGGTCTTATTATGCGTACATCCGACAGAGGGAGCGACCGATACGGGCGCTTCTTTTTTTCGGAAAACCCCGCCGAAAACGGCGGGAAACAGGGTAAAAAAAGAAAGGAATGGCAGACAAGTGAAAAAAACAGTCAATGAAAAAAGCATCGCGGAACTTCTGGACGGGCTGGACGAAGCCAAGGCGTCGTTTGAGGACGACACGGGATCCGGCGATGAGACCGAGGCGCTTGCGCGTCTTGGCGAAGCGTTTATCAAAAGGCTCGATCTTCCGAAGGGGATGAGTGCCGCTGAAGCGGCGGAAACGATAATCTCGATGTGGGATGAAGCGGACGCGAGAGGAGAAAAGTATCCGAGCGCGGACGAAAATACCGCATATGAAAGCACCGCAAGGCTTCCCAAAACGCTCCGCGGAGGGCTGAACGAACTGCCCGAGGCGGATTATGAAAGTATGACGAGCGAGCAGTTCCGCCGCCTCAAAAAGCAGCTCAAGCGTGCGGATATGGACGGACGCAGGATCCGCCTGTAAACAAAAAACACAAAAAAAGAAAGGAATCAATATGAGCGATAATACCTATATCAACACCACCGCATCGGACGCGGTCAAGTTCCCGTCCAAGTACTATTCAAGACAGCTTCTCGAAAGCGCGAAGACGCGCCTTGTATTTCAGGAATTCGGACAGAAGCGCTCCATACCGCGCAATAACGGCAAGTATGTAAACTTCCGCCGCTGGAATCTTTTTGACCCGAAGGCGGCGGTAAGCGGCCTTGTTGAGGGCGTAACCCCGGCGGGACAGACCCTGTCGCAGACCGAGGTCGAGGCGGAGGTCAAGCAGTACGGCGCCTATGTTGAGGTGAGCGACCTGCTCGATCTCACCGCGTATGACGCCGTAATCAACGATTCCGCCGAACTGCTCGGCGAACAGCTCGGCACCGTTGTCGAATGGGTTACCCGCGATGCGGTCAGTTCGGGCAGCAACGTTCAGTATGCGGGTGGCAAGAGCGCAAGGCGCGAGTTGACCGTGTCGGACAAGCTGACCACGGACGAGATAAGAAAGGCCGTGCGCACCCTCAAAAAGAACAAGGCACGCCCCTTTGCCGAGAACGGCAGGCAGCCGCATTTCGTATGCATCTGCTCGCCCGAGGCGACCTATGATCTGCAGAACGATGAGATGTGGAAAAACGTTTCCGCGTACTCCAACGCCGAAGCCGTTTACAGCGGCGAGATCGGCAGGCTCTACGGCGTGGTATTCGTTGAAAGCACCGAGGCGAAGGTATTCTCCCAGAGCGTCAGCAACAGCGTAAGCGCGGATACCGAACTCTCCGCATCGTTCGTTCTCAAAAACGAGCCCACCGAAGAAGAGGAAGCGTACCTCTCCGTGCCCGGCAACACCGTCGTCATCGGAGATGCGACCTATACTCTTGCCGACAGCAATCCCTACGATCCCGAAACGAGAACGGTACATCTTTCCGGCGAGGTCAGCCTCAGCGCGGACGATACCGTCAGAAGCGACGACGCGGGTGCGATCCCAGAAGGCGAGGAGCGTGAACTCGACGTTCACGCGACGGTCGTATTCGGCAGGGACGCGTACGGCGTTGTGGATATCGAGGGTAAGGGCGGCGTACAACTCATCGTCAAGCCCCACGGTTCCAGCGGTACCGCCGATCCTCTCGATCAGCGTGCGACCGTAGGCGCAAAGGTAACGGCATACACGGCAAGCGTGCTCAACGATCTCTGGCTCGTTCGCATCGAGCACACCGTTTCCTGACGGATCGGGAAGACTCCGAACCGATGACGAAAGGACGGCGGATATGGCAAAAAATCTATTCTCGATAGGCAGAACCATTAAAAAACGCAATTTAATGTCGGCGCCGGGCGCGCCGATTGCCGCCGAACAGATGGGCGGGCGCGCGTCCTCTTCTCAGCCGTTTGCCGCTTCCGCGGCGGGAACGCAGTCCAAAACGGGCTATTCTCAGCCCAAGCCCGAAACCGTGCCGAAAGCCGCTGCGAGCGGCAGTACCCAACAAGTCGGCGGTTTTGACGACTACTACAACAGGCTCGTTTCAACGCTGAGAAATTACGGCGTTTCGATGACGCTCCCGTCGCTCGATGAGATACGCGCCCAACTGACGGCGTTTCTTCGTCCGTCCGTTGACTCGGCGATAGAGGACCGCAAGAGTCGCGGCGAGACCGTGATGGCGGAACTCGACGCGGATGCGTACTCGCGCGGTATGGGCGGATCGAGTTATCTTTCGAGTATGAAATCGAGGGAGCAGAGCGGCATAAGCCGCGATATCGCTTCGATGGAATCCAACTACTCGTCGACGATAGCGCAGTACCTGTACAACGCCTCGAACGAACTTCAAAGCATTCAGGCAAAGTTTGCTCAGATGGCGCTTGAAAACGCTTACGAGCAGAGGCGGCTGAAACAGCAGCAGGCGCACGACGAAAAGATGAAACTGTTGGCGCTTCTGGGCAAGGGCGGCTCGAACGCGGGAAGGGGGGCTTCGCACGGCTCAACGGGTGGCGCATCAAATCAAGCGGGCGGTGCAGACGGGCGCGGCTTTACCGACAAGGAGTATCTTGACAATTACACCGGCTATTCCGTGTTCGTCGGCTCCCTGTCCGAGAGCGACCGCAACAACCTGTTTAACGGCAAGAGCGCCTACTGGGCGGAACTGCGCGAGGAGATGATGATGAATCTCACCCCTGCGCTGTATCAAAAACTCATCTCGGCTTACGCACCGAAAACCGGCGGCGGCAAGGGTCCGGGCGCAGCGCCGAGGAGTGTGAATATGTTTAACTGATCGTAAGTTTTTGGCTGAACGGGGAGACCGAGCGTCTCCCCATACGCGGAGAAAACGATCGAAACGAAACGAAGTTTACTTGATTATTATGTATTTTGAAATGAGAGGATTATTATGAAAAACGCGATTGATTTTGTTCGTTTTGCGCTTTCTCACGCCAAGCGCGAAACGGTGCCCTCGGGCGCGAAACTGCCGCTTGATGCGGACGAATGCGGTACGGAACCGTGGGAGTATCTGCCCGGTACGAGCGGAGAAACGGCAACGGACGAACTGCTTGAAAGCAAGTTTGCCGATTTTTACAGGCATCTCGGCTGGCAGAGGGAACGCTACGACCGCCTGACGGAGAACTTCGTGCGCCAAAAGGTGCGCCTTAGCGACAGCCAGGGGCTTATGAACGCATATACGGGGATGGAAGCGACGCCAAACTACTGCTACAGCGCATGGTGCACCGACAAGGGCGCCATATCCGAGATCAAACGCCCGTTTGCGCTCGGCGAGGCAGTCTTCTTTATGGATGCGGACGGCAGGGCGATACATACCGGATTTATCTGCGGAACCCTCGGCGGCGAGCCGCTCGTCGTGGAAGCGCGAGGGCTGGCGTTCGGGGTATGCGTAACAAAACTTTCCGAGCGTCCGTGGACACATCGCGGACTCATCACAAAGCGCCTCATCTATGAGGAGAACTGCTATGACGAGCAGATTGTAATAAAACGTCAAAAGCCGTTCGTGCGCGGCGAGGGCGTTATTTACCTGCAGCGTGCGCTCAACTCGCTCGGCTATTACTGCGGAAGCGCGGACGGCGTGGCGGGGGAACATACGCTATATGCGCTCAAAGAGTTTTTGACGGCGCACGCAACAAAGGCGGGGCTTTAAGAACTGCCCTTTGCGCGCTTCGGTGCGCGGCGCAGCGCAAGTATGCCGATGAGTGCGCCCGTCAAAACGAGTACGGTGCCGATGAGTTTATAAGCCGTCATCGTTTCGCCGAAGATAAGCATACTCGTCAAAAGCACGAACACGGGTTCAAGCGTGTTTATCGCCGCTGCGGGCGCCGCGCCGAGGATGCGTATGCCCGCGAGCAGCAGCCTCAAAGCGACGATATAGCCAAGCGCCGCTTCAAGTACGATCAGCGCCCACATCACGGCGTCGGTAGGGACCGATATGCGCTTTGTCGCAACGGCGACGACGAACGCGATAAGCGCCGCCGAGCCAGTTATGTAGAAGTTGGAAACGGCGCTGTCGAGTTTATTATAGCTCGAATGCTTGCCGGCAAGAAAATACACGGCATAGGCGATGCCGGAAGCGAGCGCCAAAATTACGCCGCGCAGTTCCACCGAGCCCGAAAACCTGTTCGACGAGATCAGCGCGATGCCCGCTATCGCAAGAATGAGCGAGGCAAACAGCGCGCCGCTCGGCTTATCGTGAAAGAATACAAGCCCCGCGAGCAGCACGAAAACGGGGTAGGTGAAGTTGATTACGATCGTCATCCCCGCGGGTATGTAAAGATACGCGTAGGTGATAAGAAGCAGCGTCGAACACAGCGCGGCGCCGCCGAGCAGCGACAGCGAAAAGAACTGTTTGGCGCTGACGGTGAGTTTTTTCCTGCCGGCGATACCGCCGAAGAGCGACATAACGCACGCCGCGAACATAACGAACACGACCAGCGTTTCATTCGTAACGGCGCGCGCGGGGGATTCGCTCAGGGCGGAAGCAAACGCGCCTTTTCCGAAAAAGCGCGTGCACGCGGCTGAGGGAAAACCGCCTTTGAGCGCGGCGTTTGAGAGTATCGGCGTAAAGCCGTAGCACGCAGAGGCGAGTATAACGTACAGCGCGCCCAAAAAACCGTTCTTTTTCATAGAGCGACGGGATCGTCCTTTCTTTTCGTTTGATCCATTCTACACCAAACGGAAAAAGTTTTCAATAAACGCGCGTTTGTTTGGGGAAAAACGCAAAACGGAACAACACACAGACCAAGGAGATAAATATGAAAACGGAAACCATTGTTATCGAAAAAAACGGAACGAACGCGCCGTGGGAAGGCTGCGTGAACTCCGTAAATTACAGGATCGAGCGCGGCGTTGCGGTCGAGGTGCCCTGCGAGGTCGCAAGGCTCATAAGGCAGAGCGCCGCCGCAAAGAAGGCGAGCAGTTCGCTCATAACGCAGTTCACCTTCGGCCTCGGCAAAAAACTTTGATACCCGCAAAAAAGGAGGAAACGAATGACACTGAACGATATTCTTGTCGCTTCGCTCGCGCAGCTCGACAGAGGGCACGACGCGCAGACGGTCGAGATCTACAGATCAAGGCTGATAAGATACATAAACGACGCGCAGAGCGATCTTGCGGACACGGTCGCGCTGACGCGGCGCGATACTGTCGTGCCGGCGTCGGGCGTTGTAAGGTTCGAGGATCTTCCGCGCGTCTGCCGCCGCGTGGAAAAGGTCGAACAGCTCGGCAAAAGCGTGCCCTTCCGTGCGGGCGACGAGCCGAACACTCTGTTTCTGCCGTATGACGCGCCCGCTTCGATCACTTACCGATGCGAGCCTCGCCCCCTTAAAAATGCGGACGATGTAAGCGAACTCAACGAGAGCCTGCATCCGCTTCTTATAAACTACGCCGTCGGAAGGGAACGGATGGGCGGCGATGTTTCGACGCAATCGGGCGGCAACATCTATCTTTCGATGTACAGCGCGGCGAAACAGCGGCTCAAGGGCTATCTTAACGCGGACGATTCGTTCCGCATCGTAAACAAATACTCCTGAGGTGGATTATGGCGCTTAAAACGTATGAGATACCGTATTTTGTGGGGCTGAATCAGGCGAGCGACGAAAACAGGCTCGACGCGGTCTATTCGCCCGACGCGGTCAATATGTCCACGGACGGCGGCGCGCTCAAGGTCGCCGCAGGGTTTGAAAAATACATCGGGAGCAAACTCCCGGGCAACGCAAAGATCGACCTGTTGACCTGTATGCGAACGCCGGACGGGGATATTCCCGTTGCGATATCGGGAGGCAGACTCTATATCCAGCAGCAGGACGGCTGGACGCTCAAATACACCTATCCAAGCGCCGGCAAAGCCAAATACGACGCGGCGCTCGTAAAGATAGACACGAGCGATTATCTCGTTATCGCGGATGGCAGGGGGCAGATGATAAAACTCGGCGACGAGGCAACCCCGTTCGGAAGTGCGGCGGGCTGTTCGGATATTCCCGTTTCGTATCTGACCGTGTACCGCGGCAGACTCTTTTCCGCGGGCGACGCGCAGAACCCAAACAGGCTCTACTATTCCGTGCTTCCGGGCGGCGGCAGGACGGTCGAGGATTGGGGCTATGTTGAGGCATCGCCCTCGGTCGAAGGAGGCTTTGTCGAGGTAGGAGCCTCATCGGGCGACGCGATAGTTGCGATAAAGGCGCTGTCGAATCAACTGCTCATCTTTAAAAAACACGGGCTTTACAGACTTATCGGAGACCGTCCGTCAAACTTCACGATCGAGCATATAGACGCCAACGTGCCCAAAACGCACTCGGGCGCGATCGCGCTCTACGGCGATACGCTGTATTTCGTAACACAGGACGGGTTATACTACTATAACGGCGTAACGGCGCGCCCCTGTCCGGATATGCGCTGTATAAGAAGGTATATGAGCGAGGCGGATATCGACGGATGCCGCGCCGTAACCGTGCGCGATAAGCTTTATTTTACGTACAGGCGCGGCGGCGAGGACGAGATGATGGTATACGACCTCACCGAGCGCAAGTATATGCGCCGAAACGGCTTCGAGATAGACTGCATCGCGGATATGGACGGACGGCTGCTTTTGATAAACAGAACGCGTCGACTCTACGAGTTTGAAAAGGGCGACACCTACGACGGCAACCCGATAGAGGCGTATTGGTGCACGCCGCTGACCGATCTTGGCGACAAGGCGTCGATAAAGGCGCTCAAAATGCTCTTTATGCGCGCAAGGGGCGACGGCATAACCATAGAAACGGAACTTGACGGCATAAAAAACACTACAAGGGTGCGCCTTGACGAAGTTTCGAGGGTTAAGGAAGTGCCTCTTTTCAACGAGGGGCGCGTTATGCGCATCAAACTGTCGAATCTAAGAGGCGGCTTCTTCGCGCTTGAGGGCGGCGTCGAAACGGAACTCGGCATAAGGCGCAGGACGGAATGACGGGGGTGAAGAAAATGGATATGCGATCGCTGTACTATGTTATGCTCCCGTCCGAAAGGCTCGAGAACGAGGACGCACAGCGCCGCGACGAGGACATCAAGGCAAACGAGAACTGCCTCAACCAGAACTTTTCGCTCCTTGCGGAAAAGATATATGAGTTCGAGGCGCGTCTTGCGGCGCTCGAAGCCGCACTTTCGTCAAGCGCGGGGCAGTGAGCGTAAAGCCGAGGATCATGCGGCGCACAGATATATCAATACGAAGACGAGGGACCGGGATCATCGATGATTTTCGGCACGCTCCTTGATTTTTGTATAATATTGTGCTATAATTTGCGAAAGTAGGCGGAAAACGCCGAAGAACATACGGAGGTAATACAAATGAACTCTCTCAAAAAGTACATTGCCGAGTTTATCGGCACCGCCGTGCTCGTATTTATGGGCTGCGGCACCGCAATGCTCGTGGGCTGTAAAGCCGATAACGGATGCGGCTACATCCTCACCGCGCTCGCGTTCGGTCTTACAATCGTTGCTATGGCTTACTGCATCGGCAACATCTCGGGCTGCCACATCAACCCCGCGGTCTCCCTCGGCGTGCTTATGAGCGGCGGAATGAAGTTCGGCGAGTTTATCGCCTACGTCATCTCCCAATGCATCGGCGCTTTTGCAGGCGCGGGCGCTCTCTCGCTCATCTTCCACCTCGGCACGGTAAAAGATATGACAGGCAAGATCGGTATGGGTACAAACGGCCTCGCAGGCGTTAACGGCAATATCTGGGCGGGTCTTATTGTTGAAGTCATCCTCACCTTCATCTTCGTTATCACTATCCTCGGCGTTACCTCCAAGAAGCAGGCGCACGGAAGTTTCGGCGGCCTTATCATCGGCCTCACGCTGACCTTTGTCCACATCTTCGGCATCGGTCTCACCGGCACCTCCGTCAACCCCGCCCGCAGCTTCGGTCCCGCTCTCGTTGCGCTCATCAGGGGCAACAGCGCGCCCATCGGCAACCTTTGGATATTCATCGTTGCGCCCCTTGTCGGCGCTGCGCTCGCGGCGCTTGTTTACAAGTTCCTCGAAAAGGAGAACGCAAAATAATTTATACTGCACCCAAACGGGCCGTTCGCGGTCCGTTTTTTATTGCCAAACAACTTGCTGTTGACAAAATACGGTATAAATAGTAAAATACGGTTGAAAACAAAAAATGCGGCGGTTGAGGAGTGCCGCGAACACTCCTCAACCTGCATATGTGATATGCCACATACACAACGGGGTCTTTCCCCGCACACGCAGATTTTATTATAAGGGAAACACCGCTTTTTTTCAAGAGCGTTTCTTCCGAAAATAACGGCTTTCCCGAATGTGTGCATGGTTTATGCCGATTTCCTCGGCAAAAACCGCGGCTGTGTATGATAGGTACATGGTCGTTTTTTGTTTTCCGGAAGCGAGCGTGGGACGGCGAAACCGTCCCCGCGTCAGCCGGAAAGCCCGCGTTCGGGAAAGTTTTTTGCGTCCTTTTTGATTCAAAAAGGCAAAAATATATTTTTATGGAGGAAACAGTATGAAAAAGTTTTTGACCCTAATGCTTGCCGTCGTTTTGGCTACGGCGCTTGCGCTCCCCGCCTTTGCGGCAAAGCCGGATACCCGTGCCGCCGTGCCCGAGGGCTATAACGAGCACGATTATAACAAATTGGTCGCGTTCCTTGAGCAGACCGACGACGCCGACGTAAAGAACGGCGAAAAACTGAGCGAAAACTATGACCCCGCCGACCCGAAGACTTGGGGAGAGGGTTGTTTCGAGTGGATAGACGTTGACGGGAAGTTGAGCGTAGAGATGATCGAAATTGGCGAGCATGGGCTTTCCGGCAAGCTTGACGTATCCGGCTGCACCGCGCTTGAGCGTCTTGACTGCTACGAAAACAGACTGACCGAACTGAACGTATCGGGCTGCACCGCGCTTGAGTTTCTTGACTGCTACGAAAACAGACTGACCGAACTGAACGTATCGGGCTGCACCGCGCTTGAGTTTCTTGACTGCGCCTACAACAGCCTGACCGAACTGGACGTATCCGGCTTCACCGCGCTTGAGTTTCTTGACTGCGCCTACAACAGCCTGAACGAACTGGACGTATCCGGCTTCACCGCGCTTGAGTTTCTTGACTGCGCCTACAACAGCCTGAACGAACTGGACGTATCCGGCTTCACCGCGCTTGAGACTCTTTTCTGCTCCAACAACAGCCTGACCGAACTGGACGTATCCGGCTTCACCGCGCTTAGGACTCTTTCCTGCCACGACAACAGCCTGACCGAACTGGATGCATCCGGCTGTACCGCGCTTATCTTTCTTTACTGCTACTCCAACAGCCTGACCGAACTGGACGTATCCGGCTGCACCGCGCTTGAGGCTCTTGAATGCGACTTCAACAGTCTGACCGATCTGGACGTATCGAACAACACAGCGCTTGAGTATCTTAGCTGCATGAACAACTGTCTTAAGGAACTGGATCTTTCCAACAACCCCAGGTTGCCCGGCGAATCGATCAAGGCCGAGGGCAGCGGTTACATCGGGTGTGGGTATTGGGATCTTGATGGAATGTTTATAGCAACCGCCAATGCCGCAGAGGGCGCGACCTTCCTCGGCTGGTACAATGAAGCGGGCGAGGAACTTTCGACCGAAACGGAGTTTCCGTTTACCGATGACGGCGAAAAGAAAGTCATAGCGAAGTTCTCCGAATCCGCCGTCGAGCCCGATCCCACCGAAGCGCCCGTCGAGCCCACCGAAGTACCCGTAGAGCCGACCGAAGCGCCCGTAGAGCCCCAGCCCACCGGCAATCCCGGTGAGCCCACTCCCGTGCCGCCCACCGGCGCGATCAGCGTTATCGGCATCGGTGTCGCCGCCCTTATCGCGGGCGCAGGCGTCTTCGCCGCAAGGAAGAAGAACGACTAAACCTCAAAACATGCGTTAACAGCATCATAAGGATCGATAGGCACGAACGCCCCGTTGCGGGGCGTTTTGTGCTTTATGCCGCCGCGCCCCAAACCCGCGCGCTCAATGTTGCTGCGGCATATCCGCCGCGTCGGTCGCAGCCCAAATATATCTTTTTTTCGCTTGACTTCCGCCGGGGAATATGCAAGAATGATAGTAGCCCGAGCGGCTGCCGTTTCGGGCAAGTTATTATAATTAAAATACGGAGGTCCACAATGCTTTTTAACAACATCGAACAGGCCAAAAAGTTCATCAAAGAGAACGAGATCAAGATGGTCGATTTTAAGATGGTAGATATCGACGGCAGATGGCGCCACATCACTATCCCCGCGGAGCGCTTCAACGAAGAAACGATGCAGTACGGCATCGGCTTTGACGGCTCAAACTACGGCTTTGCGCCCGTTGAAAACAGCGATATGGTCTTTATTCCCGACCTTGCGACGGCGGCGGTCGATCCTTTCGCGGAAACTCCGACCCTTACGATGAGCGGCGACGCGATGATCATCGCCCGTCCCGAAAACAAGCCCTTTGACCAGTATCCGAGAAACGTCGTAAAGCGTGCGGTCGAGTTTATGCGCGAGAGCGGCATTGCGGACGAGATGATTATCGGGCCCGAGTTCGAGTTCAATGTGTTCGACGACGTTCGTTTCAAAACCACCCCGCACCGCCTTACCCTTGAGATCGATACAGATGAAGCCGAGTGGAACACCGATCAGTGCGGCGACGGCTTCCAGAACAGGCATCACGGCGGCTATCATATCGAACTTCCGCAGGACAGGTATTACGATCTTCGCAGCAGGATCTGCCTGCTTATGGAGGAGTGGGGCGTTAAGGTCAAGTACCACCATCACGAGGTCGGCGGTCCCGGTCAGGTCGAGATCGAGGTCGAACTCGGCGACATCGTAAGTATGGCGGACAATACCATGGTCACCAAGCACCTCATCCACAACGTCGCGTTCCAGGAAGGCTGCACCGCGACCTTTATGCCCAAGCCCATTTACGGCGAAGCGGGCAACGGCATGCACGTGCATATGCTTCTCAAAAAGGACGGCAAGCCCCTGTTCTATGACGAGAACGGCTATGCCCAACTCTCCAAACTCGCCCACAACTTTATGGGCGGTCTTTTGAAGCACGCCAAATCACTCTGCGGCATAACCAATCCCTCGACCAACAGCTTCAAACGTCTCGTTCCGGGCTTTGAGGCGCCCGTGACGATCGGCTACGCTATGGCGAACCGTTCCGCGGTCATCCGCATCCCCGCTTACGCAAAATCGCCCGCGTCCAAGCGCTTTGAACTTCGCAACCCCGACGCGACCTGCAACCCCTACTACGCATACGCGGCGATCCTTATGGCGGGTATCGACGGCGTCATAAACGAGATCGATCCTTCCACCTGCGGCTGGGGACCCTACGACTTCAACCTCTTCGATCTTCCCGAGGAGGAGAAAAAGAAGATCGACAGTCTGCCCGCCACCCTCGAGGAAGCGCTCGACGCGCTCGAAGCGGATCACGAGTACCTCACCCGCGGCGGCGTTTTCCCCGAGAGGCTCATCAAGATATGGATCGACCGCAAGCGCAGGGAGGCGGCACGCATCAACAGGATACCGCATCCCGCCGAGTTCGAGCAGTACTACGATCTGTAATCAACATCTTTTCGACCGCAAGGCAGCCCCTTGCGGTCTCTTTTTTATAAGCGCAATTCTGTAAATGCTTTTCGCGGGACTTGACATTTTTTGAAAAAATGATATTATTTTATGGGCTCTTGTGCGCTTTCGGGCGATAATAAATGCTTTTCGCGGCAAAGCGCGGCCCCAATGAATCGCTTAAAGGACGGTAATATGTCTTTCGGATCAATAATTTCGACCCTTGTGCTCGGCCCGCTCGAACTTTTGTTTGAGTTCATTTACTCAAACGCATACCAGCTCACGGGCAATGTGGGACTTTCGATAATCGCTTTGAGCCTCGCTATGAACTTCCTCGTGCTGCCGCTGTATAAACGTGCGGACGCGATGCAGGAGGAGGAACGCGCGCTCAACCTCAAAATGAAGCCCGGCGTCGACCATATCAAAAAGACCTTCAAGGGCGATGAGCGCTTTATGATGCTCCAGACCTATAACAGGCAGAACAACTACAAGCCCTACCACGCGCTCAAGGGCTCGCTTTCGCTTCTGCTTGAGATACCTTTTTTCATCGCGGCATACAGATTTCTTTCCGACCTGCCGCTGCTTGAGGGCGCAAAGTTCGGTCCGATACAAAACCTCGGCGCGCCCGACGCGCTTTTGAGCATCGGCTCGCTCACTGTAAACGTACTGCCCGTAATTATGACGCTGATAAACATAATCTCGGGCGCGATCTATACAAAGGGTATGCCCCTAAAGAGCAAGATCCAACTCTACGGTATGGCGCTCATCTTTCTTGCGCTGTTATACACCTCGCCGTCGGGTCTTGTTTTTTACTGGACGCTCAACAACATCTTCTCGCTTCTCAAAAACATCTTTCTTATCAAACTCAAAAATCCAAAGCGCGTGCTGTACTGCATATTCGCCGCTGCGGGCGCGGGGTTTTTCGTTTGGTGCTTGGTTGACCCGGAGTACACCGTGATCGGCAAGATAGTCGCCGCGCTCGTCTTTGTCGCGCTCTCCATACCGCTCGTCATCAACCTCGTTTTCAAAGGCAAAAAACTCGTCAGGATCGCCGAAGCCACAAGGACGGACAAAATCGTTTTCTATACGTCTGCGGTGTTTTTGACGTTGTTCACGGGCTTATTGATACCGTCGGCGGTCATAAACGCTTCGCCGCTTGAGTTCGTAAGCACGCTGACGCAGCGTTCGCCGCTCGTGTTCGTTTTGAGCGCGCTGCTGCTTGCCGCAGGCACGTTCCTGATCTGGTTTACGGTCTTTTTCAAACTCGCAAGCCCCCGGGGCAAGCGTGTGTTCGCTTACGCGATGTTCGCGCTCGCGCTTATCGCCGTCATAAACTATATGTTCTTCGGCAAGGGCTACGGCACTATGTCGCCCGAACTCGAATACGACGGCTCGCTCTCATGTTCGATACCGGAATACGTCATCAACACGCTCCTTGTGTTCGGCGCGATAAGCGCGGCGGTGCTGATTGTCAAAAAACTCGGCACGGTGGCGCGTACCGTCGCCCTGGCCGCGTGTCTTGCCGTCGGCATTATGTCCGCTATAAACGTGTTCTCGATAAACTCCGACGTCAAAAAGATAAGGGAGGGCACCTTCGCGGCATCATCCAAAGAAGAGATAACGCTCCCGCTTCAAAAGGACGGGCAGAACGTCGTAGTGATAATGCTCGACCGTGCGATAAGCGGCTTCGTGCCGTATCTTATCGAAGAAAAACCCGAACTCAAAACGATGTTTTCCGGCTTCACCTATTATCCGAACACCATCTCATACGGCGCGTTCACCAATATCGGAACGCCCCCGCTGTACGGCGGCTATGAATACATCCCCGAAAAGATAAACGCGCGCACGGACGCCACGCTTGAACAAAAGCAGAACGAGGCTCTAAAGGTTATGCCCGTCACGTTCTTGAACGGCGGCTACGATGTTACCGTATGCGACCCGTCGTATGCGGGCTATTCGTGGATACCCGACCTCACCGTGTTCGACGAACACCCCGAGATCAAAACCTATATCACCAACGGCAAAAAGACCGTAGACTGGTATAAAAATCACAACTATCACGACGCGAATCTCGTCGATTCGTCGCTGATGCGCAATTTCTTCTGCTACAGCGTGTTCCGCTCGCTGCCGATCACCCTGCACCCGATAGCCTACAACAGCGGTCAGTACAATGAGATGAAGACCTGGTTCTACCGCATCCAGACGGCGGACGGCCCGTCAAAGGCAAAGGGGCTTTCTAGGATATTTATGGACAGTTATGCCGTACTTGAGGACTTGCCCAATATGACGGAGTTCACAAGCGGCAAAAAGGGCGCGTTCATTATGATGAGCAACGACACTACGCACGAGCCCGCGCTGCTTTCCGAGCCCGACTATATCCCGGCGATCGAGATCGACAACACCAAGTACGATAAGCGCAATACCGTGCGTATGACGGCGGACGGCGGCAAACTGCGCCTGAATACCGAAAAACTGATGTCGCATTATCACGTAAATATGGCGGCGCTTCTCAAACTCGGCGAATGGTTCGACTACCTGCGCGAAAACGGCGTTTACGACAATACGAGGATAATCATCGTTTCGGATCACGGGCGCAACCTCGGGCTTTTCGATATGGAGATAGGCGATAAGACCCATGAGGATCTGATGTGGTATAACGCGTTGCTGCTCGTCAAGGATTTCAACAGCACGGGGGTCAAAACGGACTATACCTTTATGACCAACGCCGATACGCCGACGCTCGCGTTCGAGGGCCTGTTTGAGTCGCCGACAAACCCGACAACGGGCAAGACGATCGACGCATCTCAAAAGGACGAGCCCGAACAGCACATCGCGTATTCGTCGCTTTGGGACATTAAAAAATACCACGGCAACAAATTCGAGGGCATCGAATGGCTTGCCGTCGAAAACGATTATTTCAACAAGGACGGCTGGCGCGTCATCGGCGGCGAACTCGAGCCCTGACGCGGCGTCCGACCTTAAAAGAGGGATATAAATGTTTCTTTACATCGACCCCGGCACGGGCAGTATGCTCTTTACGATCCTGATCGGCGTTTTGGGCGCGGGCATCTATCTGCTAAGGAATGTGTTTTCCAAAATAAAGTTCATCTTCACGGGCGGCAAGCGCGCTTCGGGCGACGACGGTCGCGCCGATTTTGCCGTATTCACGGACAGCAAACGCTACTGGAATGTTTTCAAACCCATTATGGACGAGATGGAGCGCCGCGGACAGAAGGTGCTGTATCTAACCGCCTCGCCCGACGACGCCGCACTCAACGAGAACTACGAACACATAACCGCAAAGTTCGCGGGGGAGGGCAACAAGGCGTTCGCACGTATGAATATGCTCAAAGCCGACGTGGTGCTCTCGTCCACGCCGGGGCTGGACGTGTACCAATGGAAGCGTTCAAGGGATGTTTCCTGCTATGTGCACATACCTCACGCCGCGAGCGATATCACGATCTACCGTATGTTTGGCATAGACTACTATGACGCCGTTATGGTGTCGGGCGATTATCAGCGCGAGCAGATACGCAAACTCGAAGCGCTCCGAGGCCTGCCCGAGAAGGATGTGCCCCTGATCGGCATAACCTATATGGACGAGATGAAAAAACGCCTCGATTCCGCGCCGCCCATTGAAAAAACGGGCAGAACGGTGCTTCTTGCGCCGTCCTGGGGGCCGAGTTCCATATTCTCAAAATACGGAGGAAGGATCATCGACGCGCTTGTTAAAACCGATAACAATATCGTCATCCGCCCGCATCCGCAGTCCTTCACTTCCGAAAATGAGATGCTCGACGCGCTTATAGAAAAATACCCGGAGAGCGACCGCCTGATCTGGGACAGGAGCACGGACAATTTCGAGGTGCTGCGCCGCGCGGATATCCTAATATCGGACTTTTCGGGAGTCATATTCGACTTTATGCTCGTTTTCGACAAACCCGTCATCTACGCGGATACGGAGTTCGATACCTCGGTCTATGACGCGTGGTGGCTGGATGAAGAACTCTGGACATTCAAAACGCTCGAAAAAACGGGGGTCAAACTCAACGAAAACGATTTTGACGACATCGGCAGGATAATAGATTCCTGCATCGATTCCGAAACGTTCGGCGCCGAAAGGGAAAGGGCGCGTATGGAAACATGGGCAAATATCGGCAGCGCCGCTTCGCTTGCCGCCGACTATCTGATCGCCATGCGTGAAAAGGTCGTAACGACGCGCGAAAAGGATGCCGAAAAGACCGCAAAAAAGCAAAAAACCAATGCTGAAAAACATAAAGCGGAGGGCAGATAGAATGAAAAAACGCGCGATAGTGATAGTGCTCGACAGCGTCGGTATCGGCGCGATGCCCGATGCGGCGGAGTACGGCGACGAAGGCTCTCACACCCTCGGAAACATCAACGCCCGCAGACCTTTACACATTAAAAACCTCACCGCGCTCGGCATCGGAAACATTGCTTCGTCGCGCCTTGAGGCGGCACCAAAACCTCTCGCTGCATTCGGCAGGGCGGCGGAAAAAACGCACGCGAAGGACACCACGAGCGGGCATTGGGAGATGATGGGGCTCGTTATGGACACCCCGTTCAGGACCTACCCAAGCGGTTTCCCGCGCCGCGTTATGAACGCGTTTGAGATGCGCATCCATCGTGGCACGCTCGCAAACCGCGTCGCCTCGGGCACCGTGATAATAAACGAACTCGGCGACGAGCATATGCGAACGGGAAAGCCGATAGTCTACACCTCGGCGGACAGCGTGTTCCAGATCGCCGCACACGAGGATGTGATCCCGCTTGAAAAACTCTATTCAATGTGCGAGACCGCAAGGGAGATACTCGTCGGCGACGATCTCGTCGGCAGGGTCATAGCCCGCCCGTTCGTCGGCGCAAACGGCGATTACAGGCGCACGGAGAACCGCAGGGACTATGCCGTCGCCCCGCTGGGCGAGACCGTGCTCGACGCGCTTTACTTAAAGGGGCTCGACACCGTTGCGATAGGCAAGATAGAGGATATCTTCGACCGTCGCGGCATAAGGACCGTCGACCATACCAAGAACAACGCCGCCGGCATCGATTCGACGCTTGGGTTAATCCGCGAGGGCAGGGGAGATTTCATATTCACGAATCTTGTGGATTTCGATTCGCTCTACGGCCATCGAAACGACGTCGAGGGCTATGCCGATGCGCTTGAGTATTTCGACGAACGTCTTGCGGAGATGCTCGCCGCGCTAAAAGAAGGCGACCTGTTGATCATAACAGCCGATCACGGCTGCGACCCGACGACGGCGAGCACCGACCATTCGCGCGAGTACATACCCGTTCTCGCGTACGGCGCGGGCGTAAAAAGCGCCGATCTCGGTACGCTCGATTCGTTTGCCGATATCGGCGCAACGGTCTATGAGTACCTGACCGGAGAGACATTTCCAACGGGCAGGTCGTTCCTTGACAGGCTGAAATAAACGCGCGAAAACATGGACGGTTCTATTGAGCCCCGCTTCCCGCACGGGAGGCGGGGCTTTTCGGTACGCCGAATGAGCAAGGCGGGCGGCGCTGCCGCAAAAAAACGCCGAAACTGCGCGAATAAAAGCGCGGGTGCGCGGAATATGCTTATTTGACAGACAGAAAGGGGTTATCGTATGAAAAGGAACGCACAAATACTTCTCTCGGCGGCGCTTGCCGCAATGCTCGTCTTCGCCGCGCTTTTGCCCGCGCTGCGGACGGAGGCGGCGGTTTCGATAAACAATTCCATAAACGCAAGGGCGTTTTTGCTCGTGGACGCGGCGTCCGGCGGCGCGGTCATCTCCGAAAACGCGGGTGAAAAACTGCCAGTCGCGGGGCTTTCGCGTCTCGGCGCGCTGCTTATGATATGCGAAAGTTTCGACAGAGGCGAGATCGCGCCCGATGAGGGCGTGTTCGTCAGCCGTGCGGCTTCGGAGGTAAAGGGCACGACGGCGTTTTTGCGCGAGGGCGAACAAATGCGCGCAAGGGATCTGCTTCTTGCGGCGGCGATGATAAACGCCGGGG
Organism: Clostridia bacterium; assembly: GCA_017538255.1. Classification (GTDB taxonomy): domain Bacteria; phylum Bacillota; class Clostridia; order Christensenellales; family CAG-138; genus PeH17. The sequence continues at coordinate 128,668 of JAFYJD010000010.1, forward strand.
ACGCTACCTGCGCGCTTGCGGAACATATAGCGGGAGGGACGGAAACGGCGGTGGAGCGCATAAACGCGCGCCTTTCGGAACTCTGCGTCGACGCGAACTTTACCGATATCTGCGGCGAGGGCGCGAGCCTCTCCGCGATGGATCTTGCGGCGATCGGCGCGGCGCTCATAAAAAGCCCCACCTACCGTGAATACGGCTCTCGCTTTTACGAAAAAATAAGCCATTTCGGCGCGGGGGAAACGGAACTTGCCAACCCCAATAAACTCATCAGGCAGTATTCGGGCTGTTCGGGCGTGGGAACGGGCTCGTCAAAAACGGCGCTCTACTGCGGCGTGTTCGCAGCCAAGCGCGGCGATACCGAGTTCATCGCCGTCGTGCTCGGCGCACCTTCCGCAGCAGAAAGGTTCACGCTCGGGCGCGACCTAATGGATAAGGGCTTTTCTTCGTTCAGAACGGTGCGCGTCGGGACGGCGGGCGAAGAGTACGGAACGCTGCGCGTTCGCGGCTCGATAAAAGGCAGCGTAGCCGCCGTTTCAAAAAGCGATACCGCGCTTTTGATGCCCACGTCAAACAGCGCCTGCACATCGGAAACGGAACTCCCGGAATACCTCGAAGCGCCCGTGAAGGCGGGGGACGAGATAGGCGCGCTGATAATCAGAAACGCCGAGGGCGAGATCGTCGCAAAAACGCCACTCGTCGCGGACGCGGACGCGGATCGAGCCTCGTTTATCGACTGCGTCAAGTATGTGCTCGGCATTTTCGCAAGGCGCGAATAGTGCTTTTTAACGGCAAAAAACGCGCATAAATCAATATATTGCTTGCATATTCGGGCTTGGTATGATACAATAAAATCGGAGTTTAGTGGGCAAACTATAAACTCTCCAAATGCGCCTAAGCGGCGCTGTTACAGCCGAAAGGACTTGACATTGAAATGGGTTATCTGTCAAACATACTCGACCTTGTGAAATACATACCCGGCATCGTGATCGCATTCAGTTTCCACGAATGGGGGCACGCTTTCGCCGCCTATAAGATGGGCGACCCGACCGCGCGCAACCTCGGCAGGATGACCCTCAATCCGCTCGCGCACATCGATCCTATCGGCTTTTTGATGATGGTCATCGCGGGCTTTGGCTGGGCAAAACCCGTTCCCGTAAACCCAAACAACTATCGCAATTACAAACTTGGTGAGATCGTCGTTTCCTTAGCGGGCGTTACGATGAACTTCATCCTTGCCGTCGTCGGAATGATCGCGCTTGCCGCGCTTTATAAGTTCGGAGTGCTCAAAAACTATACCCCGACAGGCTACGAATTCAGCGGCGGCATTTTGACCGCGATAGACCTTACGCTGGGCTTCATCTCGATCAACCTCGCGCTGATGGTCTTCAACCTGCTTCCTATCTACCCGCTCGACGGGTTCCATATCGCCGAGGTTACGCTTTCAAAGGTGCTCGGCGCGCGCGTGTTCCTGTTCCTTCGCAACTACGGTATGTACATCCTTATGGGCGTGCTGCTTCTTGGTAGGTTCGGAGTCCCGATAATCAGCCCGATCACGAACTGGATCTTCGACGGTCTTTTCAAGGTCGTTGCGTGGGCGTTCGCGCTGCCGATCTGACGATAAACGAAAGGCGGCTTGAACTTGGCATACAGCGTTCACATAAAACAGTTTGACGGCCCGCTCGATCTGTTGCTCCACCTTGTGGAAAAGGCCGAGGTCGATATAAAGGACATATTCATATCCGAGATAACCACCGAGTTTCTCGAATACGTTAAGGCGCTCGACGAGCCCGACCCCGACCAGACCAGCGAGTTTTTGACAGTTGCGGCAACGCTCGTCTACGCCAAATCCCGTTCGCTGTTCCCACCCGAGCCCAAACAGGAGGGCGAGGAAGAGGAGGATCCGGCGGAACAGCTCGTCAGAAGACTGCGCGAGTACAAAGCCTTCAAAGAGGCTTCGGCAAATATGCGCACCCTCGCGTCGGACGCGGTTAAACTTCGCTCCAAACCCCCGGAGGAGTTCCCGCTCCCGCCAAAGGAGATAATAATAAAGGACACCACGGTCGAAAGGCTGTTCGAGGCGATGATCGCGGCGATCGCGCGTGTAAAGAAGCCCGAAAAGGCGCCGTCCGTACACGCCGTAAAAAGGGACAGTTTTACCGTACGCAACTGCGCGAGAAAGATACGCGACCGGCTCAAAACCAACAACGGCAGAACGACCTTCGACGCGCTTATCGAGGGCGCGGGAAGGATGGAGATAATCGTTACCTTTATGTCCCTGCTCGAGATGATCTCGGGCGGCGAGATAAGGGTGGAGCAAAAACGCTACTGCGGCGAGATCGAGATATTCGAGCAAAAACTCGTCAGGGACGACGAAACCTTGAACTATATGGACGAACAGGACTGAACTTATGGAAAAAAGCGAGATCATCGGCGCGATAGAGAGCCTTTTGTTTGTTTCGGGCGAGCCCGTCGGCTTTGCCGAGATAGAGCGCGTTTTTTCACTCACGAAGGATCAGGCAAGATCGATCGTGTGCGAGATGCGCGACACTATGCAGGCGCAAAAGCGCGGCGTGCTTCCGTTCATAACCGAGACCTCGGTCCAACTTGTAACGAATCCGTGCTACAACGAGCATATAATTATGCTCCTTTCCCCGCCGGAGGAGCGCGCGATAAGCGAGTCCGTACTGGAAACGCTCTCGGTCATCGCCTATCGCCAGCCAGTAACGAGAGCGGATATCGAGGCGGTGCGCGGCGTCAGATGCGAGTACTCCGTATCTCAACTGCTCAAACAGGGGCTCATTATGGAACTCGGCCGCAAGGACACCGTCGGAAGACCGATGCTCTTTGGTACGACGGACGCGTTTTTAAGAAAGTTCGGACTGCACTCGCTTGACGATCTTCCGCCGATACCGCAGGCGGATGATCCCGTCGTAGAGGGCGATATCCCCGTTGTTTAAGCAAAACGGCGCGCCGTGCCCAAACGATAATATTTGATATTATAGCAGTTTGGCGCAATCCGGCTTTTATACTTGCTTAATTCCGCCTTTTGCTATACAATAATGCTGTAAGGCAGCAAAACTCATACCGATCGGAGGTAATACTATGACTGCGACTATCAAAACCGGGCTTGGTCTCATCACGCTCGATGAGGATCTGATCGCGAGCATCGCCGGCTATGCCGCTTGCGAAAACTACGGCATCGTCGCTATGAACAGCAAAACCGCAGGGGACGCGCTCCTGCAGGCAATAGGCGGTGAGAATATCCGCCGCGGCGTAAAGATCACAACGCTTGACGACGACCGTGTCGATATCGATCTTTATGTTACCCTTCTTTACGGCGTTTCGTTCCCTGCCGTTGCTTCGAACGCCATGAGCAACGTAAAATACAGGGTCGAAGACCAGACGGGCATCAAGGTGCGCAAGGTCAATATTTACGTAGAAGGCATCCGCGTCTGACGCGCCATTGCCCGTTTGGAGGACAGAACATTGGATCAAATAATTTCCGGATCGACTTTCCGCGATATGCTCTTGATGGGCGCTCTTTGCCTTGAAAAGAACAAGCAGACAATAGACTCTATGAACGTATTTCCCGTGCCGGACGGCGATACGGGAACCAATATGTCGATGACGATGCAGCGCGCTGTGCAGGAGATACAGAGCGTTGATTCCGATTCCGTCGAGGCTTTGGCACAGGCGCTCGCAACCGGTGCGCTCAAGGGCGCAAGGGGCAACTCGGGCGTTATACTTTCGCAGATATTCCGCGGCTTTGCAAAGGCGCTCAAAGGCGTTGAAACCGGCATAACCGCGGCGATGCTCGCAAGCGCGCTCACCTCCGGCACCGAGGCGGCGTACAAAGCCGTTATGAAGCCCAAAGAGGGCACGATGCTCACCGTCGCAAGACTCATAAGCGAGCATGTTTCAAAGGTCGTGGCTTCGGGCTGCAAAAACGCGGCGACGGTCGTAGACGTTATGCTCGAGAGCGGCGAGGCTGCGCTCAAAAAAACCCCGGAACTGCTCCCCGTTCTCAAAGAAGCGGGCGTGCTCGATTCGGGCGGTATGGGTCTTCTGACCATCTACCGCGGCTTCAAACTTGCCCTCGACGGCGAGGAGCCTGGCGAGGATTTTGCCGCGCTGTTTGCAAAAAAAACCGAGATCGAGGACACCAATCGCGACATAATCGCGGGCGAGACCGAGGATATCGTGTTCGGCTACTGCACGGAGTTCTTCGTTGTGCATCTTAACAAGAACGCGACCGAATCCGAGATCGAAAAGTTCCGCGACAAGCTTATGAAGATCGGCGACAGCGTAGTTGTCGTAAACGACGACGATATAATCAAGGTCCACGTCCACTCGAACGATCCCGGCAGGGTGCTCCAGTGCGCGATGCGCCTCGGCGAGATCGACAGGATCAAGATCGAGAATATGCGCGAACAGAACCGTGCCATCAAGCAGCAGCTCAAATCCAGCGAAAAGGAACTGGGTGTAGTTGCGGTCAGCGCGGGCGACGGTATAGACGAGGTGCTCAAGAGCCTCGGCGCGGATGTGATAATCCCAGGCGGTCAAACTATGAACCCGAGCGTCGACGTCATCCTCAGCGCGGTCAAAAAGGCGAACGCGCGCAATGTCATCGTGCTTCCCAACAACCCCAACATCATTATGGCGGCGGACAGCGCGGCGCAGACCGCGGACGTAAACGTCGTCGTGGTACCGTCAAGAACGATCGTGCAGGGCATCACCGCGATGATAAGTTTCAACCCCGATTCCGACGTCGAAACAAACGCCGAAGCAATGCGCGAATCGCTCGAAAGCGTGCTGTCGGGTGCCGTAACCTTCTCCGTGCGCGATACCTCGTTCGAGGGCAAAAAGATCAAGGAGAACGACATCATCGGCATACTCGAGGGCAAGATAGAAACCGTCAGCGAGAACGTGTCCGAAGCGACGGAGGGTATCGTCGATATGATGCTCGAAAAATGCGGGAGCGACGGCATCGTTTCGCTCTACTTCGGCAGCGACACGCCTGAAGCGGACGCGATTGAATTGTCCGAACGTCTGCAAAAGAAGCATCCGAGCGCGGAGTTTGCCGTCCAGTACGGCGGTCAGCCGCTCTACTACTACTATATCGCGGTGGAATGATTTGCAAAGCGAAACAACAACTCAACTTACAAGCCTGAAAGGCATCGGTCCCGGGCGCGCAAAACTCTTTGCGCGCCTGGGGCTTTTTTCGCCCGAAGACCTGTTGGGCTTTTTGCCGAGGGCGTATCTTGACTATTCGCGCGCGGTCAAAATAGCGGATACCGAGGACGGCGATACGGCGGCGATACGGGTGGACTTCATCGGCCCGTCGAAGATATTCAGATCAAAAAGCGGCTTGACCGTTGTCAGCGTATCAATAGGCGACGATACAGGCAACATAACCGCCGTTTGGTTCAATCAGCCCTATATACTAAGAAACATCCCAAAACAGCCCGGCGGCTATATCGTCGGCACCGTGGACAGGCAGTCGGGAATACGGCTTTTGGGCGCGTCGTTTGTTAAGGAACTGCCGGGCATAACGCCCGTGTACCCGCTCGTAAAAGGGCTCAACCAGAATACGGTCCGCGCAGCCGTTCGTCAGGCGCTTGACGAGCATCTTGACGGCATTAAAGAAACCATAAGCGAGGAATTGCGCGGGGAATACGGCCTTTTATCGATAAAAAACGCGATAGCCGCCGTCCATTCGCCGAAAAACACCGAGGAACTCGCCGCCGCGCGGCGTACGCTCGCGTTTGAGGACGCCGCCGTGCTGACGATAGTGCTCGAAAAACTTCGCCGCGACAGAAAAAACGAACAGGGCATTGCCTTTGAAACGCGCGGCGCGCTCGACGAGTTCTTAAAACTTCTGCCGTTTGAACCGACAGAGGCGCAGTACTCCGTAATGAACGAGATCGCGCTCGATATGCAGGGCGATAAGCCGATGAGCAGGCTCATACAGGGCGACGTGGGCTCGGGCAAGACCGCGCTCGCGCTCTACGCGATGTTTGTTGCCGCAAAAAACGGCCGCCAAAGTGTGCTTATGGCGCCGACGGAGATACTTGCGGAACAGCATTATGTTTCTCTAAAACGCTTCTTCGGCGAGAGAGCGGCGCTTTTGACGGGGCATATGTCCGCAAAGGAAAGGCGCGAAACGCTCGAGGGCATCGCAAGCGGCAGGCTGATCGCGATAACGGGCACGCACGCGCTGATACAAAACGGCGTGGAGTTTTCCGATCTCGGCGTCGTAATAACCGACGAGCAGCATCGTTTCGGCGTCGGTCAGCGCGCGGCGATAGGCAAAAAAGCCGTTTGTCCCGATACGCTTATAATGAGCGCAACGCCGATACCCAGAACGCTTTCGCTGATACTTTACGGCGACCTCGATATCTCGACCGTGCGCGGTATGCCGCCGGGACGCAAACCCGTGATAACCAAACTCGTGCCGGAATCAAAGCGCGTGGATATGTACCGCTATATCGAAAAGCAGATCAAGGAAAACCGCACCCAGGCCTACGTCGTATGCCCGATGATCGAGGAGAGCGAGGAGCTTGAGCGTGTGCGCTCCGCCGAAAAGGTGTATCGGGAACTTGAGCAAAACCTCGGCGTGCGCGTCGCGCTCGTTCACGGCAAACAAAAGCCCGCCGAAAAGGAAGCCGCTATGCTCGCCTTCCGAAACGGCGAAACGGATATCCTCGTTTCCACCACCGTGATCGAGGTCGGAGTGGACGTTGCAAACGCCTGCACGATGGTCATCGAGTCCGCGGAACGCTTCGGGCTCGCGCAACTCCACCAACTCCGCGGCAGGGTCGGCAGGGGGGATAAGCAGTCGAGCTGCTATCTGCTTACTACGTCCGCATCAAAGTCCGCGCTCTCGCGCCTCAAATTTTTGACCGAGACCTCGGACGGATTCAAGATCGCCGAAAAGGATCTCGAGACCCGCGGCCCGGGCGAACTGATCGGTATGCGTCAGCACGGTATAAGCGAGTTCGGTGCCGCAGCGCTCGCCGCCGATATAGAAACGCTCAAACAGGCGCGCGACTGCGCCCGCGTCATCCTCGACAGAAACGGCGCGGAAAACGCCGCCCTGATCGAAAAAGCGATGACAAAATACGCCCGCGCGCTCGAAAACGTGGTGATAAACTGATCCTCAACGGCATGATCGCATCAAATGGCTTATTGAAAAAAAAAAAAAACGAACTATATGTTGACATAAGAGCAATATCGTGGTAAATTATATTAAGATAGCAAAATATGCTATCCGAATTATGATCAAGAGAAAGAGAGGCGAAAATATGCTTAAAAAGAGTTTTGCACTTGTTTTGTTGTTCTGCGTTTTATTTACGGGATGTGCGGCAAAGAACGTAAAGATCAACTCGTCCGCTGAGGCTTATCTTGAGTCGATCAATGTTATGGGCAGTCGCATAGCATCGATCGATTTCAAAAAATGCGCGGAGTACAAGCCCGAACCGTACAGAACGGATCTTAAATATGTATCCGATGAAGTGGACGATTTTATGAGTACCCGATATGATGCCGCATTGAAAGAAGACGAAACTGCGGTCCAAGGCGATATCGTAGTTTATTCGATAAAGGCGCACGATGAGAAAGGCAAGACGGTCTATTCCGCGGATAATGCCGGTATACTGATCGGCTGCGGTCGCCTTACTGCGCTGGAAAACGCTTTTATCGGCAAAAAATCGGGAAGCACGGTCAGCTTAAAACCGGATGACGGTATGAAAAAAGTATTGAACGCCGAAGACGATTGGACGTTCATCGCCGAAGTCGATCGTGTATACGAATACACGGAAAAGGAAGGCACATCCGATTATCTGGCAAAGCACGGCTTTGACTCGATAACGGATCTTTACGGACACATATTCGATCTGAGAGTAGGGGACTGCAAATATGAGGCGGATTACGCATTGAATGCCGATTTCGTCAAATATGTGGAAGAATACTGCGAATTCGCCATATCGGAGGCGGACCTTAAAAACTATACGGAACTGTTGGTAAAGCAAACAGTTTCCAATATTGAGGGTGTCGGTATTCAGGCTGAGGACTATATAGTTTCGCATTTTGGCGATGAACAGTTTTATATAAGATGCGCCGAATCCGCCGATATGGAGATAAAATATGCTCTGATCATAGGCGCGCTTGCGGAGCGTTTCAACATTGATTATGATGAGGCGGCTTTCAATGAGTTTTGCACAGACAATAACGTAGATCTTTCCGACGCCGCATCTCGTGCCGGAGCGGAGTTTTATTGCCTTGCAAACGCTGTCACGCAACGCTTTATCTCGGCGGACAGCAGCATATACATAGTGAAAAAACTCTGACACGTTCATTCCCGTTTGCCCCCGGCGATTTGCCGGGGGCCTTTTTTATGCAATTAGTTTTTATTAGGCCGCAAAATCGGTTTTTCCAAAAATTACATAACATACATTCGGCAAAAACGGACAAATTAAGGTCGCACGGCAGAAAACGGGCGGCAAAAAAGCCGCGGCGGTTTTGTCGGTAAAGATAACCCGCGCCCCGACAATAAACCTTTTGGGGCGCGGGCAAAAGGAAAAGACGCTTTTGCGCCGGGTCCGAAAAACTATTATGAAAGGAGAAATCACGATGAACAGCAACACTGGTTCAAGAGAAATGAAGCAGAAGCTCTCCGGTCTCAAGACCGAGGTAGCGTCCTCGATGAACATCAACCTTCAGCAGGGTTATAACGGCGATATCAGCGCGCGCGATGCGGGCCGTATCGGCGGTCAGATGGTCAAAAGGATGATCGAATACGCCGCGAACAGCATGAACGGCGGTATGAACTCCAATATGAGGTAAACACTTTTTTCTGCGCGGTTTTGCGCATAGTGAGATCCCCCGATAAGATCCTGCCGAATGCCTATCAAACGGCACGCGGCAGGGTCTTTTTCTGCTGCGGCATATGGTGAGGGGTTTTCAAATCGGTAAAACTGTATTATAATAGAAAGCAGAATAACAGCAAAGGATAACCGAGATGAAAAACATAATCGAGATCGACCGTCTCAACAAGCATTTTTCAAGCGTGCACGCCGTGCGCGATCTGAGTTTCCGCGTCAAAGAGGGCGAACTTTTCGCATTCCTCGGTGTGAACGGCGCGGGCAAGTCAACCACAATAAACATAATATGCGGCGTCCTTAAAAAGGACGGCGGCAGCGTTATGATCGATGGAGTGGATATAGACGGGAATGCGGATTCCATAAAGCGCGGACTGGGCGTGGTGTTCCAGACTTCGCTTCTCGATGCGGCGCTTACGGTGAGGGACAACCTCGAAAGCCGCGCCGCGCTCTACGGGTTGACAGGCGCGGCTTTTAACAAAAGGCTCGACGAACTGACGGCGCTGCTCGACCTTGGGGAATTGTTGAAGCGCCCCGTAGGCAAACTTTCGGGCGGACAGCGCAGGCGCGTAGACATTGCGCGCGCACTTATAAACAAACCTCGAATACTCATCCTCGACGAACCGACGACGGGGCTCGATCCGCAGACACGGCGGCATTTATGGAGCGTTATCGCCGCTTTGAGAAAGAACGAAAGCCTGACGGTGTTTTTGACGACGCATTATATGGAAGAAGCGGCCGAAGCGGATTATGTGGTCATAATCGACGGCGGAAGCATCGCCGCAGAAGGCACGCCGCACGATCTGAAGAATCAATATACTGCGGATTATATCACGCTTTATGGCGTTGAGGAATCGGCCGTCAGGGCGCTCGGCGTCGAGTACGAGACCATGCGCGGCGCGTTCAGACTCTCGGTAAAAAACACCGAAAAGGCCACGGAACTGATAGTCAAGCATCCCGAGGTCTTCAAGGATTATGAGATAATAAAGGGCAGGATGGACGATGTGTTTCTGAATGTGACAGGCAAGGCATTGAGCGGGGGAGACGAATAATGAAAACACTTTCGATTCTGATAAAACGCAATGTAAAACTCTTTTTCAAGGATAAGGGTATGTTCTTTACCGCGCTGATAACGCCCGTTATTTTGCTTGTGCTGTACGCGTCGTTCCTCGGCAATGTGTTCCGCGATTCCCTGAATGCGGGCATCCCCGACGCATACTCCGTGCCCAAGCGCATTATCGACGGCATAGTCGGCGGGCAACTTGCATCGTCAATTCTCGCCGTCGCCTGCATCACCGTCGCCTTCTGCACAAACTTCGTTATGGTGCAGGACAGAGCATCGGGTACTGTAAACGATTTTCTCGTATCGCCCGTAAAGAACGCCGCGCTCTCATTCAGCTACTATATCGCCGCGCTCATCGCAACGCTGATCGTCTGCTGTACTGCGACGGCGGTGCTGCTCGTCTATCTCGGCTTTATCGGCTGGTATCTTTCCGCAACGGACGTTGTTCTGCTGCTTGCGGATGTGCTGCTCCTTTCGCTCTTCGGCACGGCGCTCTCGTCTATCGTCGGGTTTTTTCTCAAATCACAAGGCCAGATGTCGGCCGTCGGCGCGATCGTAAGCGCGGGCTACGGCTTTATCTGCGGGGCGTATATGCCGCTTTCGTCGTTTGAGCCGGGACTCAGAAACGTGCTTATGTGCCTGCCGGGAACCTACGGCACGGGGCTTGTACGCAACCACCTTATGCGCGGAGCCCTGAACGAGATGAACGATCACGGCGTTCCGGCGGATGCTGTCGAAAAAATAAAGGATTCGCTTGACTGCAATCTTTACTTTTTTGGGAACAAGGTAAATATACCCGTTATGTATCTCGTTCTGTTTGCGGCAACGGCGGCGTTGATCGCGCTCTATATAGCCTTAAACGCGGTAAAAGGCAAAAAAGAAAAATAAAACAACAAAATAAACCGATCTTTGGAACACGCAGACCGAGGCAGACCCGCCTGCGTGTTTTTGCGTATAAAAATCAACGGCGAAAAAACTCATTTTTCTTTTCACAAACGCGAAGATATGTGGTATAATCATAATGGCGGACAGTATGCATGACGCATCTCCGCTCAAAAAGCGAAAGGCGGTCAATACTATGAAGGACGGCTTTATAAAAATCGCGGCGTGCGCGCCTAAGATAAGGCTGGGCGATCTGAAGTATAACGCGGACATTATCATAGAAACGATAAAGAAGGCGGCGAAGGCGGGCGTAAGGCTTATCGCGTTTCCGGAACTCTGTTTGACGGGCTATACGCTCGGCGACCTTTTTGAGCACGAACTGATACTTGATACCGCCGAAAAGGAACTTTTACGCATACAAAAAGAGGTCGCAAAGCATCATATCATCGCCGTTGTCGGAACGCCGCTTCGCTACTGCGGCAAACTCCTCAACTGCGCGGTCGTGATATCGCCGGAGCAGGGTGGAATGAAGTTCGTCGCAAAGCAGAATCTTCCGAATTACGGCGAGTTCTACGAGGCAAGGCATTTTGCCGCGGATACCAACCGCGAACTGTCGCGCATAGTAGACCGCTGCGGCTGGCTTGAGCCCTGCTGCAGCACGATCGAACTTGAGGACGTGCCCGATTTTCGCTTCGGCGTGGAGATCTGCGAGGATCTTTGGGTCGCTGACGCGCCGAGCAATACCCTTGCCAAAAACGGCGCGCTTTTGATCGTCAATTGCTCCGCGGGCAACGAGATCATCGGTAAGGCCGATTACAGAAAAAAACTTGTATCCGTTCAGTCCGCAAAAACGCTGTCGGCATACCTTTACGTCGGCGCGGGCGAGGGCGAATCCACGTCCGATATGGTGTTCTCGGGGCATTGTTTCTGCTATGAAAACGGCAAACTACTTGCCGAGAACAAGCCCTTTGAAAATATGGGTGAACTTATGATAACCGAGATCGACCTCGGCAGGCTCCTCTATGAGCGAAGACGGCTGAATACATTCGTTTCGAGCCTGTCGGACGAAAAGGTCTACGTTACCGATATCGGCCTTGCAAAGCCGGACGAGAACGGAGAGATACATCCCGACGCCGCGTCGCTCCCCACGACCAAACTCACGCGCCGTTTCGAGCGCACCCCGTTCGTGCCGAACGACGCGGGCGAGGTGAACGCGCGCGCGAGAGATATCCTTATGATACAGGCGATGGGCTTAAAGCGCAGGATGGAGCAGATAAACGCGAAGTCCGCAGTCATTGGCATCTCGGGCGGGCTCGATTCAAGTCTCGCGCTGCTCGTATGCGCAAAGACCTGCGATCTTATGGGAGCGGATCGAAAACTCATCCACGCGATAACGATGCCCTGTTTCGGCACCACGGAGCGAACAAGATCGAATGCGGTCAAACTTTGCGAAGCGCTCGGCGTTCGCATCGATACGGTGGATATCACCGCGTCCGTGCGTCAGCATTTTTCGGACATAGGGCACGATGAGAGCGACCATAGCGTCGTTTACGAAAACGCGCAGGCGCGCATTCGTACGCTCGTTTTGATGGACGTTGCAAACAAAGAAAACGGCCTCGTAATAGGCACGGGCGACCTGTCGGAACTTGCGCTCGGCTGGGCGACATACAACGGCGACCATATGAGCATGTACGGCGTTAACGCGGGTGTGCCCAAAACGCTGCTCAAATACCTCGTAAGGTTCTATGCCGACACCTGCGGCGACGATAATGTCAAGACCGTACTCGAATCGGTGCTGGATACGCCGATCTCGCCCGAACTTCTGCCGCCCGACGAAAGCGGCAATATCGCGCAAAAGACCGAGGATCTCGTCGGTCCGTACGAACTGCACGATTTCTTCCTGTACTATGTTTTGAGGTGGGGCTATCCTCCCAAAAAACTTTACCGCGTAGCAAAGGAAGCATTCCGTTCAAGCGAATATTCGGACGAAGTCATCCTCAAATGGCTCAAAAACTTTTACAGGCGGTTTTTCAATCAGCAGTTCAAGCGCAACTGTTTGCCCGACGGCCCGAAGGTCGGCTCCGTCTGCCTCTCGCCGCGCGGCGACTGGCGTATGCCGTCCGACGCTTCCTGCCGTATCTGGATGGACGAACTCGACGAACTGACGCGCCACGAAACCATAGTCTGTCTGCCGCATAAGGAGAAATGATGGCTTATAACGCATTATACAGAAAATACCGCCCCAAGAGGTTTTCCGAGGTAATAGGGCAGGAGCATATAACAAGCGTGCTTCTGAATCAGGTCATTACGGGAAGAACGGCGCACGCGTATCTTTTCAGCGGCTCGCGCGGAACGGGCAAGACCAGCACCGCGAGGATACTCGCCCGCGCGCTGAACTGTCTCGACCCGCAAAACGGCGAGCCCTGCGGCGAATGCACCGCGTGCAGACTGAACTTTGCGGAAAGCATCGATATAATCGAGATGGACGCCGCCTCCAACTCCGGCGTGGACGATATGCGCGCCCTTATCGATAAGGCGGAGTTCGCGCCGATATACCTGAGGAGCAAAATATACATAATCGACGAAGCGCATATGCTCTCAAAAAGCGCCGAAAACGCGCTGCTTAAAACGCTCGAAGAGCCGCCTGCGCACGTCGTGTTCATTCTTGCGACGACCGAGCCGCAGGCGCTCGCGCCGACGATCCTGTCGCGCTGCCAAAGGTTTGAGTTCCGCAGGCTTTCGGTGGACAACCTTGTAATGACCACCAAGCGAATACTGAATGACGCGGGCGCGGAGATCGACGACGAGGGTATGATAATGATAGCGCGCGCCGCGGAAGGCGGTATGCGCGACTGCCTCAGCATCGCCGATCAATGCTTCTCGCTCTGCGGAAACAGCATCACGGCGGACGACGTTCTGCTTGTGCTCGGAAGTATGAACTCGGACTTCATCTTCGCGTTCGCGGACGCGCTTATCTCAAACGATCAGGCGGCGGTCATGAAAAACATCGCGGACGTTGTGGCTTCGGGACGCGATCTCGGCGTATTCATCCGCGATATCGCGGCGCATTTCCGCTCGCTGCTGTTTGTAAAAACGCTTGGAGACTGCTCGGATATCCTCGACTGCACGAAGGATATGACACAGCGCTATATCGCCCAGGCGGAAAAAACGGGAAAGGCGCGGCTTGAAAGAACGCTGACGGAACTTATGAACGTTCAGCAGGAACTCAAATTCGCCCTGATGCCGAGGCTCCTGCTCGAAAGCGCGCTTTTGCGTCTTTGCCATCCGGAGGATGAGCGCGACCTTGCCGCGATCATGGACAGGGTGGACGAACTCGAGAAAAAACTCAAACAGGGAGCGTTCATCGCACGGACGGAAAACCCGCAGACGGATAAAAGCGGAGAGGAAGACCCGGCAGATAAATCCAATACCGAAGAAAAACCGAAACAGGAAAAAGCAAAACTCATCGTCGACGATGTTTTCGTAGCGCCGAAAGCGACGCCGCAAAGCGAGGACCTGTTCAAACGCTTTATGATGTACCTTATGCCGAACGAGATTATGCTCGGTTCACATCTCCAACTCGCTGCGGCGCATTGGTGCGACGATGAAAACCTGTATTTTTGCTTTGACAAAACAAGGCGTTCAAATTATAATTATGCAACAACGCCGGATTCCCGCGCAAGGCTGGAGCGCGCCGCAGAAACGACCATCAGGCCGTTCGGCGTAGAAATCATCCTCAAGGACGGCAGCGTCAGGACGGCGGACGATACACCAAAAGAACTGTACGGAGTAAAGATAACGGAGGAATAACGGTATGCAGATCCAAGCACCGAAAGGCACAAAGGACGTTCTGCCGCAGGAGAGTTATAAGTGGCAGTATGTTGAAGGCAAGATACGCGAACTATGCAGGCTCTACTCGATAAGCGAGATAAGAACTCCGGTGATCGAGCATACGGAACTGTTTTCGCGCGGCGTAGGCGATACGACGGACATCGTCCAAAAGGAGATGTACACCTTCAAAGACAAGGGCGACCGCTCCATAACCCTCAAGCCCGAGGGCACTGCGGGCGTTGTTCGCGCCTTCCTCGAAAACCGTCTGTTCAACGAGCCGATGCCACAGAAGATGTACTATCTCAATGCGCCTGTTTTCAGGTACGAAAAGCCGCAGGCGGGCAGGCTCAGGGAGCATCACCAGTTCGGCGTGGAACTCTTCGGAACGCCGTCATGCGAAGCGGACGCGGAGGTGATACTGCTTGCGCTGGAACTTCTGAAATCGCTCGGTCTTACGGAACTTATGCTGCATATCAACAGCATCGGCTGTAAACAATGCCGCAAGGAATACAACCGTGCGCTCTATGAATATCTCGAGGGCAACATCGATAAAATGTGTAATACCTGCAGATCGCGCCTCGAAAGAAACCCGATGCGCATCATCGACTGCAAGGAGGACGCCTGCCGCGAGATCTGCAAGGGCGCGCCACGCACGATAGACTATCTATGCGACGACTGCAGGACGCATTTTGACGGCCTCAAGCGCAATCTCGACGCTTGCGGCGTCAATTACGAAATAGATACCGACATCGTTCGAGGTCTTGATTACTACACGGGCACGGTGTTTGAGATAATCTCAAACAATGTCGGCGCGCAGGGCACGGTCTGCGGCGGCGGCAGGTACAACGATCTTGTCGAGGAACTCGGCGGCTCGCCCCTGCCGGCGGTCGGCTTCGGTCTCGGGCTCGAAAGGCTGCTGCTCGTTATGGAGAACACAAAGGCGATCTTCCCGCCCGCGCCGCACGCAAAGGTCTACTTTGCCGCAACGGGCGACGCGGCGCGTCTTAAGGCGTTCAGCCTTGCGCATAAACTGCGCGAAAAGGGCATTGCAGCGGAGTTCGATCATATGGACAGAAGTATGAAGGCGCAGTTCAAATACGCAAACAAACTCGGCGTGGTATACACGGTAGTGCTCGGCGACGACGAATTGAACGATGGCTCCGCCAAGGTCAAAAATATGCTCGACGGCATCGAAACTATGGTTATGCTCGACGAGATTGTCGATTTCTTCACGGAATGAGTATGCGCGAAGGTCTTAACGCCGTAGGCGAGGTTATGGAGATAACGGAAAACAGGGCAAAGGTCGTTTTTAAACGCCAAAAAGCATGCGGCGACTGCCGCGCCTGCGCAAGTTTCGGAACGGACAGCGTGATCACGGAGGTCGAAAACACGCTCGGCGTCAAGGTCGGAGACCGCGTGGAGATAGCTCTGCACGCTCCAAGCGTTATGAAGGCGGGGCTGATAATGTATGGCATCCCGCTCGCCGCCCTGATCGCGGGCGTTTTGATAGGCAGCCGTATCGGCGACCTTGCGGCTGCGCTCTTCGGAATCGGCGGCGCTGCGCTCGCATTTGCGGCGATCCGCGTTTTCGAGCCTAAGTTCAAAAGTATGGGCGAGTTTGACCCAAAGATGACCGCCGTTTTGGGCGCGGACGCGCCTAACGGCAATGAGTGAGGTGTTCTTATGAAAAGACTGCTTTTGTACAAAACCGCGGTTTTGTTGACGGCGCTTGCATTTTCCGCGCTTTTGGCAGCCTGCGGCTCTTTCGGTGGCGACAAACCCAAAGCCACCCCAGCGCCGTCCGCGATAACCGGCAGCGAGATCACGCACGGCAAGATAACTGTGCTCGTGCCCGACGGGATGGAGATACAAAGCGCTTACGATGTGGGCGAAACGAGCGTATGCATCGTCAACAAGACAGAACCCGCGCTCAAGCAGTTCTTTATCACCGTCGTCGAGCCCGGAGAAGAGGGCTCAATTGAGGCGGAGATAAAATCCTATAAGCAGTATTATAAAGGCGAGGACAGCGTCGTTGAGGCGGGCGGCGCTATCTGGACGGGCGTTTCCTATAAACTGACCGATTCCGTGGACTGCTTCCGCGTATACGGGATCGTGGACAGCAGGACCGTCTATGTTTACAGCGTTTCCTATGCTGTGAACTCCGCGGAAGCAAACGCGATACTCGGCTCACTCAGGATCGCAAAATAAAAGGCAAATAACCAACGCTGAAAACGGCAGACCGACTGTTTGCCGCCAAATAAAGGGGGACAACCTATGAAAAAAGCATTCATTACACTGATCGCGCTTCTCATGATACCATCGCTCTTTGCCTGCAGTCTGATAAACGGAGGCAAGTCCGAGACCGCCCTGCCGAACACGCCCGCGCCGGAGACCTCGGAGCCCACAGAGAGTACGGGACCGAATACGCCCGCGCCGGAAGCGGAACTCGTTTTCACAAACGAACTAAAAACGAGCATAATCGGCTTCTATATCAGTTCTTCGGACGATTTTCAATGGAACGGGCAACTCAACGAGTACTCGATCCCGGCGGGTGAGTCCATAACCGTTCCGTTCCAAAACTTCAATGGCGTGAACGGCGGCGTCTACGATATCGGCACCCACGATGAAAACGGCATAAACTACGATGCGATCGAGGTCGTGCTTCGCCACGGCGACAGGGTCACGCTTTCGAGCGACGAAAACGAGGCGCGCTTCACGGTACTGCACGCGGACGGAACGAACGACGCCTACATTGCCGAGATGCGCGAATCCGATCCGGATGGCGATAAGGTAGACGATCCATTCATCGTAGGCAAGACTTCGGTCTACGACTATGAGTTCGACGAAGCGACATACAGAACGCTGGCGTATTTGGACTATTCCGAACTGATGCTCAGCGGCATCGATCTGTTGTACTTTCCAAAACTTATAACGGCGCTCGATCAGTCCAATGCGCAGCGCCGCGAAAGCGCGAACGCCGTTTATGAAAAACTCGTCAAGGAGGGGACGGCAACGGATGACAGAGCGCCCGGCATCGTCGACGAAGTGTATCTGCGCCGCTGCGACTTTAAAGTTTTGAGCGCGCTCTATGTTCGTACAATCGATACGGGCGAGAGCGTAGAGACCGTGTTCTCCGCAGATAATTTCGACAAGGAGTCGGGACAGAAACTTATGCTCTGCGATGTTGCGGACATCACGCTCATTCCGGAACTCATCAACGCGCAGCTCGAAAAGAACGGGGAAGATGGCTTTATACTCGATCCGGATATCGACTATACCGATAGGTTTTCATCGCCCTGCGACGATTTTGCGTGGACGCTCGATTATAACGGCATCACGTTCCGCTTCAACGCGGGCGCGTTCGGGAGCGAACTCGACCATACTGTCGGCGTGATGCTCTCTTTCCGCGACAATTCGGATCTTGTAAAGGCCCAATACGCCAAGGCGGAAAAGAACTATGCGGTGTATATGCCGCTTGATTTTGACACTTTTCTCGATATCGGCGGCAAAACCGCCCGCGTCTCGATAACGGGCGAGGAAGCGGAGAATCTGGATATCGGAGTCGATATCGGGATAACGATCGACGGTAAACTCTTTGAAGACCGCATTGACGCCTTCGATATCGAGCCCGTATACATCCGTGCGAACGGACGGGATTACATCCATATGCATTGCGGGGAGTTCAACGACCGTAGTTTCATCACCGTTTATGAGATAACGAACGGCAATGTAAAAAGGCTCGGAGAGACATATAACGCATGGCATTTCGAGTACTCTGTTGAGGAAGAGAAGGGCGTGTCGGCGCTCATCGTCGACCCGATGGATTTTATGCTCGACACCTATACCGAGCTTCTCAGCACCGCAAGGGGTGTGCGCAGTTATGCGATCGGGGAGGACGGTATGCCGTTCACCGTGGAAGAACTCTGTATGCTCAGCGGCTCGATTGAACTGAAACTGCGTTGCGATATCACGGCGGAGCGCCTTGATATGTTCGGTATGCCGACGGGCGAAACGGAAACGCTGAAAGCGGGCGCCGCGCTCATCTATATCCGCACGGACGATAAAAAAACAGCGGACTTTTTGACGGCCGACGGCGGGCTCTTCCGCATAGAGGTGAATATCACCGACTATACAAGGACGGTCGAAGGCAAGCCGATCGAAGATGTGTTCGACGGAATCATCTTCGCGGGTTAACGAAATCAAATCAACATAAGGAGGATTGATTATGGCACTTTTTGACAATCTCAAAACCAAATTGGAAAAGGTCGTACAGACAGAGGCAAAGAACGTCGATATAAAGACGGCGGAAGTGGTGTTTACAAAACTCCCTGAAACTTTGGACGATTTTTTGGCAATGGAGCAGGCGGCGCTAAAGAGCCCGTTCGATACAGCGGCTATGACCGTGCTCGCGCTCTGCTTCTATCCCGAAAACAAGGAACTCTCGCTCAAAATGCTCGACTGCCTGCGCGGCCCGCGCCCGCTCTCCGAGTATGACAAGCAGTTCATTCGCGACAGGTTTATGGATAAGGACTATGTGCCGCGTTCGTATTTTGTAGGTGCAACTTATAAAAACGACTATGTTCCGTCCGAGCCCTATACCGTCGTCGGCTTTACGAACCCGCACAGCGCGATAGGCGAGAATATGCAGCGCATCTTCATCACTTCGGGCGGGGCGGACAGCCCTCGCTATATCGATGCGCGCCTCGCAAAGGACGGCAAATGGTATCTTTGGGAGCAGTATCTGCTTGCCGATATCAGAAAGCCCGACAGTCAGGATCCGTGGGCATAGCGCACACGGATGCGAACAGGGTGCCCTGACTGCTGAAACAATGTTCTTGCCAAGCCCCGTACGGACAAAAAACGTGCGGGGCGTTTTTGGTTGACAGAAGTGGGTTTTTGTCGCAAATTATTGCATTTTACGCCTGAAAGGAGTATAATCAAAAAAAGCGGCTCTTTGTATTACTGCTTTCAGCCGATATCAAAAGTTGCTATTAATTGTAAGTTTGGAGGTAATTATGGAAGATAACAAACCTACAGGAAGAAAAAAACACGTGTCCGGTCAAGTAAGCGGCGTAAACAAACGGGAAGAAGGTCTCGGCACCGGCCCGGTCGGCAAACAGGACGGCTATCAGGGACGCAAGCAGCAGTACCAGTCCCAGCAGAGGCCCTCTTCGGGTTTCCAAAGCCCGCAAGGCAACGGCACAAGACCTTCGCAGACGTTCCAAAGTTCGGGCAACTCCGGCTCCACCGGCTCCGGCGGCATAACAAGAGCGGGCAAGATGGGCATCGGCGGCATCCTGATCATCGCGCTTCTGGTCTTTATGCTTTATAAATGCGCCTGCAGCGGCAGGGGCAACCTTCTCGAAGGTCCCGGCGGCGACGGCGGCACTCAGCAGCAACAGCAGGGCGGCGGCTTTTCCGATATACTGACAAGCCTTATGAGCGGTGCAGGCGCAAGCGGCAGCGGCATCTCCCAGGGCTGGGTCAGCGAAGCCAACACAGGCAAACTCAATACGAACGTTGTCCAAGGCTCGCGGGAAAAGCGCACCACGATCCTCGGAAGCAACAGGGATGTCATCACCGTTATGGTGTATATGTGCGGTACCGACCTTGAATCCAAGCACGGTATGGGCTCCTCGGATATCCAGGAGATGATCAACGCCAGATACGGCAGCAACATCAACATCATCCTTCTGACCGGCGGCTGCAAACAATGGAAGAACAACATCGTAAGCAGTTCCGTCAACCAGATCTATAAGGTCGAGAGCGGCAACTTCGTCAAACTCGTGGAGAACGCGGGCAACGACTGTATGACGGATCCCGATCTGCTCGCGGGCTTCATCAAGTACTGCAAACAGAACTATCCCGCAAACCGCTATGACCTCATCCTATGGGATCACGGCGGAGGCTCCGTCAGCGGCTACGGCTATGACGAGAAATACGCGTCCAAGGGTTCTATGAGCCTCAAAGGCATCAACGAAGCGCTCAAAAAGGCGGATGTTAAGTTCGACTTCATCGGCTTCGACGCCTGCCTTATGGCAACGCTTGAAACTGCGCTTATGCTCGAGCCCTACGCGGACTATATGATCGCGTCCGAAGAAACCGAGCCCGGTGTAGGCTGGTACTATACCGACTGGCTCACCGCCCTCGGCGGCAATACCTCGATGTCCACGCTCGAGGTCGGCAAGAACATCGTCGACAGTTTCGTTAATGAGTGCAACAAAAAGTGCGCGGGTCAGAACACCACTCTTTCGGTGGTCGACCTTGCGGAACTCGGCTACACCGTCGGCAACAAGTTCAGCGATTTCTCCAACAAGACTTCCGAACAGATAAAGACCGATTATCAGACCGTTTCCAACGCCCGCGCAAGCGCGAGGGAGTTTGCGGTCTCATCCAAGATCGATCAGATCGACCTTGTGCACCTTGCGTACAACCTCAACACGACCGAGAGCAAGGCGCTTGCGGACACGATCCTTTCGGCCGTCAAGTACAACAGGACTTCGTCCAATATGACCAACTGCTACGGCCTTTCGATCTTCTTCCCCTACAAGAAATCCTCCAAGGTCGACAGCGCGGTCGCTACCTATAACGCCATCGGTCTTGACAGCGCGTACTCCCGCTGCATCCAGCAGTTCGCGAGTATGAGCGTTTCGGGTCAGGCGGTCGGCACCACCGCTTCCGCGGACGGCATCTCCTCGATCCTCGGCGGCGGCAGCGCGTCCTCCGGCAGTTCGTTTGACCTTACGAGCCTGCTCGGCGGTCTCCTCGGCGGCGGCAGCCTGCTCAGCGGGCTTACCGGCGGCAGCAGCGACTTCTTCGGCAAGGGCCTTGAGGGCGTTGATACCGCGGCATATATCGGGGCGCACAGGCTCGACCCAGCCAACCTCGTATGGACAAAGAACTCGGACGGCAAGAACGTCATCAGCCTTTCCAAGGAGCAGTGGGACGCTGTTTCCGACCTTGCTCTCAACGTATTCTATGATGACGGCGCGGGCTATATCGACCTCGGTCTTGACAATATCTATTCGTTCACCGATGCGGGCGAACTCATTGGCGAATACGAAGGCACATGGCTCGGCATCAACGGTCAACTCGTCGCATACTACTTCGTCAGTCAGACCACCGAGGGCGGCAACCGCGTCATCACAGGTCGCGTGCCCGTGCTCGTGAACGGCGAGAGGGCGGAACTCTATATCAACTTCGAAAGCGCGAAGGACGATGTGGGTGAAGTCGTCGGCGTCAGGATGGTCTATGACGATTCCGTTACCGAGACCGTCGCCAAACTCTACACGATCTCCGAAGCGATAGAGAACGCGGAAGGCGATCTTACGATCGATTTCATCTGCGATTACTACAACTACAACGGCGATTATGTGGATTCCTACAAGATCGGCGAGCCCGTTGTGCTCAATGCCGGCAACGCGACACTCACCGTAAGCGACCTCGAGATCGCGGACCATCAGTCCAAGACCAAGGCGACCTATCTGTTCACGGATATCTATTGCCAGGAATACTGGACTCCCGTTATGCCCTAACGGCAAAGTTTAGACCCCGCGCGGCGCGAAGCAAGTGCTTCGCGCCGCTTTGTTATTACGCTCGCGCGACAAATGCAAATATATAGTGCCTTTTGCACTTTTTTTATTGCATAAGGCTGGGCAAAGTGTTAGAATTACCTTGGCTTTACGAACAGAATACTGTTCGCACGATCATAATAGCAAAACACTCGGAGGCAGAAAATGAAGATCTCTAAAAAAGCGCAGGCCTGCAGTCTCTCGCCTATGCGCAAGTTCCATCCCTACGCGGTAGAAGCAAAGGAAAAGGGCAAAAAAATCTACCATCTCAACATCGGTCAGCCCGATATCGAGACTCCGCCGAACTACTACTGTGCGATCAGGAACTTTGAAAACCCTGTGCTTGAATACGCAGCTTCGCCCGGTATGCCCGTGCTTATCGACGCGATCAGAAACTACTACGATAAACTCGGCATCCACTACGAAAACAGCGACATCCTCATCACCACGGGCGGCAGCGAAGCGCTTCAGATGCTTATGCTCTCCATACTCGACGACGGCAGCGAGGTCATCATCCCCGAGCCTTTCTACCCCAACTACAACACCTTCGTAAAGAGCGCAGGCGGCGTTATCCGCCCCATAACTACCACTCCAGAGGGCGGCTATCGCTATGCATTTCGCGAAAAACTCGAGGAAGCCTATAACGAGAATACCCGCGCGATAATGTTCACAAACCCCGGCAACCCCACCGGCGTTGTGCTCACTCCCGAAGAACTCAGGACGATCGCGGACTTTGCAAAGGAACACGATCTCTATGTGATCGGCGACGAGGTCTATCGCGAGTTCGTATACGGCGGCGAAAATCTTGCCACAATCGGTCAGTTCCCCGAACTTCACGATAACGCGGTCATCATCGACTCCGTTTCCAAGCGCTTCTCAGCCTGCGGCGCGCGCATCGGCGCGATCATCACCCGCAACAAGGACCTTCAGCAGAATCTGCTCAAGTTCTGCCAGGCGAGGCTCTCGGTCGCAACGCTCGATCAGGTCGCTTCCGCGGCGCTATACGAGGTCGGACCCGAGTATTTTGAGAATGTTCGCAAGGAATACAAACTCCGCCGCGACACCTGCTATAAGAAACTGCTCGAGATCCCGGGCGTCATCGTCAAGGAGCCCCAGGGCGCGTTCTATATGATGGCGGCGCTTCCTGTTGATAACGCGGACGCCTTCCAGAAATGGCTGTTGACCGATTTTGACGATAACGGTGACACGGTTATGTTTGCGCCGGGCGAAGGCTTCTACGCCACCACAGGCAAGGGCGTAAACGAGATACGCATCGCGTACGTCCTCAAACAGAAGGACCTTGAAAGGGCGATGGATCTGCTCGCGCTCGGCATCAAGAAGTACAACGATACCCATAAATGATTCTATCGGCCGTATGGCGGAGCCCGCATCGGTGAAAGGCGCGGGCTTCGCCTTTTTTTGAACAAAAACGGCAAAAAATCCAAGGCGTGTATTGCGCAATCCCCGCAATCGCGTTATAATTGATTAAACGGCAAACATTGTTTTTGCCTGTATCGGAGGTCGGCTTTGATTTACGGCGGCTTTGCAAAACTATACGACAGTTTTATGGACGATGTTGACTATCCCGCGTGGGCAGGGTATGTTTCCGCGCTGCTCAAAGAAGGCGAAACGCCCGCAAAGCGCGTTTTTGAATGCGGTTGCGGAACGGGCGGCGTTTCCGTGGAACTCAAACGCGAGGGCTATGATATAACGAGTTCGGACCTTTCAGAAAAAATGCTCGCTGCCGCCGCCGAAAAGGCGCGAAGCCGCGGCGTTAAAATGCCCTTTATCAAGGCGGATATGAAAAACTTCGAACTGCACCGCCCCGTCGACGCGGTCATCGCCTGCTGCGACTGCGTAAACTACCTGACGGCGGATGAGGACGCGCTCGCGTTCTTCAATGCAAGTTATAACGCTCTTAAAACGGGCGGCAAACTGCTTTTTGACGTTTCGTCCGCTTATAAGATCGGGACCGTGCTGAAAAACAACTGCTTTTCTGACAGCAGGGAGGACAGGGCGTATTTTTGGACGAACTCCTACGACGAAAAAACGCGCCTTATCGAGATGGAACTCGAACTTTTTGTTCGCGCGCAAGGCGGTCTGTACGAGCGCTTTTCTGAAACGCATATCCAGCGCGCCTACACCGAAAGCGAACTTGCGTCCCTTCTTAAAGAGGCGGGTTTTACAAACATCCGCGTATATGATGCGCTCACCTTCGCAAGCCCGCGCGGCGAGTCGCAAAGGCTCCAGTTCACGGCGGAAAAACAATGATCGATATTTCGGAGAACACTATGGAAAAACATAAAGATACAATGATAGGCGGTCTGCTCCTTTCAAAGAGCGTAAACGTGATCGCGATAAGCGCGTCGGAACTGGTCGAAACGGCGCGCAGCCTGCACGGTCTGAGCCGCGTATGCACAGCGGCGATGGGCAGGCTTCTGGTCGCCGTATCGATGATGAGCGCAAGGCTCAAGACCGAAACGGACAGCATTACGGTAACCTTCGCGGGCGGCGGCCCCGCGGGCAACCTGACCGCGGTCGGGCACCGCGGCGGCATCGTAAAGGGCTGCATCACAAATCCAGAGATCGAATTGCCTCCGAATGCGGACGGCAAGCTTGACGTCGGCGGCGCAGTCGGCAAACTCGGCGAGATGCGCGTCATACGCGATCTTTCGCTCAAAGAGCCCTACGTCGGCAGATGCGCGCTTGTCAGCGGCGAGATCGCCGACGATTTTGCGAACTATTTTCTCGTCAGCGAACAGCAACCGTCGTTGGTGTACCTTGGCGTGCGCGTTGAGCCCCAAACGGGCAGAGTGCGCTCAGCGGCGGGGCTAATGCTTACCCCCTTGCCAGACTGTCCCGACGAGGACATTGCGCGCCTTGAAGCGCTCACGGGCGAGATCGCGTCGCTATCAAAGCATATCGACGACGGCGAAACGCTCAAAGACGCGCTCGACAAACTCTTTGAAGGTATGGATTTCGAGGTGTCGGACGAACTCCTGCCCGAATACAGGTGCGACTGCGGCAGGGAAAGACTCGAAAGGGTCATAATCTCGCTCGGCGAAGTGGAACTGACCGATATGATCGAACAGGACGGCAGGGCGGAGATAGTCTGCTCGTTTTGCCGCAAGAAGTACGAGTTTACGGAAAACGACCTTAGAAAACTGCTTGACGAGGCGAAAAAACACGCCGAAGAAAACGATGAGTGATACAAAAAAACCGAATCGGACATCAAAACGCGCGGGCAAGGTGATAAGCCTTGTTAATAACGTCGATCTGTTTTTGGACAAGGCGGACGAGATGACGCTTATGGGCGACCATCTCGGTGCGCTCCGTATGTTGCGCCGCGCAGCGAAGATAGATCCCGGCAGCGACGAGGTGCGTCTTGTAATCGCAGATTCGCTGCTCGATATCAACTGCTGCGTCGAGGCTATGGACTACCTTGCGCCGATGCTTCATTCCACTTGCAAAAATGTCAAGCGCGCGGTGTTCCGTCTCGCGCATTGTATGTACGGCAGGATGCAGTACAAGGCGGCGCGGGATCTTTTCAAACTTGCGCTTTTTGAACCCGAAACAGAAGCGGAGATCGAGCCGCTGACTATGGATGAATACGCGAACGCTTACGAATCGATCGACATTTGCGAAAACTATCTGCGCGAGGACGCAGAGCGCGAACGCGCCCTGCGCGACGCGGACGAAGTGGAACTCGACCGCTGCCTCGACAAGGCGGGCAAACTCAGCGAAGAGGGCAGATTCGACGAGGCGGCGCGCTTTATCGAGGATGCGATAGTGCGCTTTCCGCGTTCTGTCGAACTAAAGACCGATCTGATGCTCGATTACTACTGCCAAAAGGAGTTTGAAAAGGGCAGGGAGGTCTACGAGACCGTGCCCTACGAATCAAAAACGGACATTTCCGTCAACTGCTGCGGAGCGATGATATTCCACAGCCTTGGGCTCAAAACAGATGAGGACGCCTGCGTAAAGCAGATATGCGAATCGGAAAGCAACGAGATCGGCGAACTCGTTCGCGCCTTCACAGTTATGACGGAACTCGAACGCTTCGAGGAGGCGTTCCGCTTTGCGAAGCAGCTCTACGATATCGACCCATATAACCGCCATTTCATACATTTTTACGCGCACGCGGCTTACGACTGCGGCAGGGCTCCGCTTGCAAAGCGCTGCTATGAACGCTGCCTGATTATTGAACCGAACGATTCGGTCGCCGCGTACTATAAGCAGATCTGCGATTTGACAATTATGGACGGGGAACGCCGCAGGATACAGATAGACTATTCCGTACCGCCGACGGAGTTCACCCGCCGCATCAATCGCACGGAGGAACTGGTCAGGATGACCGAAGATGAGCGCAAAGAAAACATCGGCGAGATCTTGATGCTCACAAACTGGGCTATGAACGATCGCAACTGCGTGTTCGGCGATCTGTATATGCTGCTTCTGTCGCAGATCGACGAAAAACTTTCCGAATCGATTTCGCGCCGCCTGCTCATCGAGCCCGACTGCTCCGAAAATATGCGCAAACTCGCCGCGGTAAGGCTTGGATCGCTCTGCTCGGAGGAAAAGTTTCTGATCTTCCGCGACGGCGGCATCAGCATCGCCTCATTCGGTCCGCGCGTGCCCGAGTTCGGGGAATGGCCTGAGTGCTACAAAAAGATATTCAAAGCGGTGCACGATGAACTGGAAACACGCTCGCCCAAACTCGCGGCTATGGGCGCAGAACTCTGCACGCTCTATATGCTGAATAGCAGCATCGAGCGTCCGCGCCTGCCATACGGACAGGCGGAGGCGATGGCGGCCGCGATAATCTATTACGTGTATAACGAATCGAATTTGATCGACGATGAAGACCGCGATAAGTTTGCCTTTGCCGCGGCGCACGGGATAACGGCGCGCCGCCTTGACAACGCGCTCGAGAGGCTAAAAAAACTCATCGAGCAGGCCGCGCTCGGAAAAACGGTGGACGGAAGCGATGATGAATAACTATTTTGCGACCTGCAAACTCGGACTCGAATCGCTCGTTTCCGGGGAACTGAAAAAACTCGGCATCGAGGTGAGCGCCGTTCACGACGCGCGGGTCGATTTTCGCGGCGATTTTTTGGATATGTATACCGCGCTTCTCAACCTTCGCACGGCGGAGCGCGTGCTTATGAATATCGCGAGTTTTCGCGCCGTCAGTTTTGAGGAACTTTACGAGGGCGTCCGCGCGATAAAATGGAGCGAATACCTTAAAAAGGACAGTTTCATCCACGTAAACGGCAAATCCGCAAAGAGCACGCTCTTCTCAGTTTCGGACTGTCAGAGCATCGCCAAAAAAGCGATAGTCGATTCGCTGTTTGATTCCTACGGCGTAAAGGTGCTGCCCGAAAGCGGAAGGCGTATAATAATCGAGATAGGCATCCTGCGCGACGAGGTAACCGTTGCGCTCGACTGCTGCGGCGCGGGGCTTTCGCGGCGCGGCTACAGGACGTACAATGTGCCAGCCCCGATATCGGAAACACTAGGCGCGGCGATAGTGATGCTCTCGGGCTATACTGCTCAGCGCCCGTTTATCGATCCCATGTGCGGTTCGGGCACGATGCCGATAGAGGCGGCGCTCTATGCGACCGATACCCCCGTCGGACTGAACCGCGCATTCGCGGCGGACGACTGGCATTTTGCGGATAAAAGGGCGTTCGAACTTGCCCGCGAGCGCTCGATAGCGGGCATAAAGCGGATACCGCTTGACATAATCGGATCGGATATCGACGCAAGAAGCATCGACCTATGCAAAAAGCACGCCCAAAAAGCGGGCGTGATGCTCACTTGGCGCGTAGCCTCGGCGCTCGAACTCAGGGACGGGCGCAGCGGGGGAGTGCTATGCTGCAACCCGCCCTACGGCGAACGCCTTATGGAAAAGAAGGAGGCCGAAAAACTCTATCGAGAGATGCGCGGCGTTTTTTCAAAACTCAACGGCTGGAGCATAAACATAATAACCTCGCATCCCGATTTTGAGCGCATCTACGGCGCGCGCGCGGATAAGCGGCGCAAACTCTCAAACGGCGGTATGCCCTGTACGCTTTTTAGGTTCTATCCCAACTATAAAAAACGCGATGAATAAACTCGAAAAGAGGCAATGATATGAACGAAAACATCACAAAACGCAATGAACTTTTCGCAACAAAGGTCATCGAGGGGCTGACGAGCCGCAATATGCACGGCTATTACGCTGCGAACAGGCGCGCCGCGCTCGATATCGCGCTCTCGCTGATACCGGAGGGAAGCACCGTAACAATGGGCGGCGGTATGAGCGTGCATGAGATAGGGCTTGTCGACACGCTCAAAACGGGCAATTACAATTTCATCGACCGCGATAAGGCGGAGGATAAACGCGCCGCGATGCTTATGGCATACGACGCGGACGTGTTCCTTTCAAGCGTCAACGCTATGACGGAGGATGGCGTGCTTATCAATATCGACGGCAACGCCAACCGCGTTTCTGCGATCGCGCAGGGCCCCAAAAAGGTTGTGTTCATCGTCGGTATGAACAAAATATGCAAAGATGCGGACAGCGCGATGAAGCGCGCCCGCAATGTTGCCGCGCCGATAAACGCGCAGCGCTTCGGCCTCAAAACGCCCTGCTCCAAAACGGGCGCGTGTATGGACTGCAAATCGCCGGATACGATCTGCTGCCAGTTCCTTATAACCCGCTTTTCAAGGCACGCGGACAGACTGCACGTCATCCTCGTAAACGACAACCTCGGTTTTTGAGGCGGAGAAGTTTAACTAATGCAGGTAAACTTTGATATTTTGGTGTCTGGATGCAATACCGAATGCAGGCATTGTTATGTCAACGGCGGTCCCGGCGCGAATATGCCGTCGGACGCGGTTTTTGAGTGCATCAAAAAGCTCGACGAGATCGCGGCACACCTTCCTTTTGAGGCGTGCTTCACTCTTGATAACGAGCCTATGAACCACCCCGACATAGTTTCGATCATCCGCGCCGCGGCTGCAACGAAACATATCAAACATTTTCACCACGGGATGACCACGGGCATCGCGCTGATGCGCCGCGCGGACAGGGATGAGATAATAAAAGCCTACATCGATAACGGCTTTGATGAGTTCGGCATCACTCTGCATGGAAACGCGGAACACCATAACGAAATCGTGTCAAGAAACGGCGCATATCAAAAGGCGATAGAGGCCGCCGAGTATTTAAAATCGCGCGGCGCACGCATCAGTGTTTCACTTATGTTCAACCGCTGCTTCGTTGATGATGCCGCCGAACTCGACGGGGTCTTGACCGCTCTCGCGCCTGAATTTGTCTATTTTGCGATACCCAACTTCACGCCCAACAGTAGGATGCTCGGCTTTGAACCCTATCGAGCGTCATACGGCGATCTTGTCGCGATAGAAGCGTATCTTAAAAAATGGTGCTCTGGCGCGGACAGGATCTTTCAAAGAGCCGAAAACGGCACCGTAGGCGCAATGATCGCGCAGCTCGAAAACGGTGCGTCGTTGAAGGAACGCTTTGAAACCGAACAGGATGAACTCTATCTGTCCGTTCACTGGGACTGCGAATTATTCCTCGGCAATTCCGGTGCGGAAACGGTATCGCTCGGCGATCTGAGGTCGCTCGATCCCGAGAGGACGGCGGAGTTAATAATGAATCGCCGCGGCAACCGCGACTACGGCGCGTTCTATGACGCGGAGCGTCTGCCAGATACGGAAAGCCTCATCAGCGCGCTTAAACGCCTTGATAAGGGCCTTGTGTACTGCGATCCGGAGAGCGTCATCCATCGCGGGCTCGCCGAACTCGGCGTTCCGACGCTGATCCTTTGATATTGCGATCAAACAAACGGGTGCGTAAAAAACAAAAGATCGGCAGGGGTTTTGACCCTGCCGATCCTGCTTTTCAGCGGTAAAACTATTCTTTTTCCTTTGTGAACAGCGCCTTTATTATAAGTCCCGCTCCGATCGCGGCGGGTACCAGCATCAGGAAGATGTCGATAACGCTACCTTGGAAACTGATCCTTGTGCCGAGTATGATCGAAAGCACCAGCATTCCGACGAGTATCGGAAACAGTATCTTTGTGAGCTTGCTCTGCGTTGCGACATACAGGATAACGTCGAGCAGGATCAGCGATATGATGATGCCGCCCGTCGAAACGCCGCCCCACATACGCATAAAGCCCCAGGACGAAACGCGCGTGCTCTTAAAGAACATAAACAGACCCACGGCGATGAGCAAAAAGCCGACCAAAAACAGAGTATCCTTCTTTTTCATAGTATTCTCCCGAGTATTTTAGTCCGCCGCTATTATACCACGGCGCGGCGGAGTCTGCAAGCACAGTACATATTGACAAGCGACTTCGTTCGTGCTATAAAGGGATCAACAACGGCGCAATGCGCGGATAGGAGCCTGTATGAAAACTCTGTATCTCGATCTCTCGATGGGCGCGGCGGGGGATATGCTCGCGGGCGCTTTGTTTGAACTCGTCGACGAAGCCGAGAGGGCGGCGATCCTCGAAAAACTCGCCGCAATAGACGGCGTGAACGTTTCAATCGGTAAAACACAAAAATGCGGCATCGTCTGTACGCGCTTTTCCGTGGATATCGGAGGCATTGAGGAAGGCGGACACGAACATCATCACCACCACGAACACGAACACGAGCACGAACACGAGCACGAACACGAACATCATCACCACCACGAGCATCATCACCACCACGAGTACGAACATCACCACGAACATCGCGGAATGGCGGAGATAGAGAAGATCGTCGCCGACCTGCCGGTATCGGACAAGGTGCGCGATGATATTATGAATGTGTACGCGCTGATCGCGGAGGCGGAGAGCGCGGCGCACGGCGTGCCGGTCGATATGATCCATTTTCACGAGGTCGGTATGCTGGATGCTGTCGCGGACATAACCGCTGTATGCCTGCTGATGGACGCGATAAAACCCGAGCGCGTCATCGCGTCGGCCGTAAACGTCGGAAGCGGCACGGTGCGCTGCGCGCACGGCATTTTGCCCGTTCCCGCACCGGCGACGGCGTATATCCTGCGCGGTGTGCCGACCTATGCGGGCGGGATACGGTGCGAACTCTGCACGCCGACGGGCGCGGCGCTTGTAAAGTATTTCGCCGCGGGCGGGTTCTTGCCTCAGCCACGGCTTACCGCGGAGCGCATAGGCTACGGCGCGGGCAAAAAGGATTTTGAGCAGGCAAACTGCGTCCGAGCGATACTCTCAAGCGATGAGGAAGAAACGCATAAACTCGTTGAACTTGCCTGCAATATCGACGATATGACGGCGGAGCAGATCGCATTTGCCTGCGAACGCCTGCTGGAAGCGGGTGCAAGGGATGTTTTTACCGTTCCATGCGGTATGAAAAAGGGCAGACAGGGCACGCTTTTGACCGTGATAGCGGACGAGGAAAACAAGCAGGCGCTGATAGGGGAGATGTTCAAGCATACATCCACCCTCGGCATCAGGGAAAAGGGCGTTTTAAGGTATGAACTTGCAAGAACGACCGACACCGTTTCAACACCTTTCGGGAGCGTTCGCGTAAAGGTCTCCGAGGGCTACGGAGTCAAAAAAATAAAGCCCGAATACGAGGATATCGCGCGTATCGCGCGTGAAAACGGCGAAAGTATGGCGAACGTGGCACACAGCGTGGAAACAGGTCGATAAATGATTTATATATTTGGCGGGGCAAAGCCTAATTGACGGCGCTTTGCCTTTACTTTTTAATGCGGATGTGGTAGAATCATAAAACACCCAAAAGAATAACAGGAGCAATTTATGGTTAAAATCTGCTGCGACAGTACCGCCGATCTTCTGAACGAAGTTTACGGTACCGATCTTTACAAAGAACGCAACATAACTGTCGTTCCCCTGTATGTCAGGGTAGAGGACGAGGAATACCTCGACGGCGTGGATATCACTATGCGCGATCTCCTCGAACGCTGCAAACAACTGGACGAATTGCCGAAGACTTCCGCACCCGATGTAGAGCGATTAAGGGGCATCTTTGCCGATTTGACCGCAGACGGGTCGGAACTTGTTTTTATTACAATCAGTTCGCATTTTTCCTCGTCGTACAACAATGCCGTCATCGCCGCCGAAGATATGCCAGGCGTTTTCGTCGTTGATTCCCTAAACCTTTCAAGCGGCGTCGGGCACGTTGTGCTCGAAGCGGCGGATCTTGCGGACAAAGGGGTTTGCGGCGCGGAGATAAAGCGCCTGCTCGACGAGGATATCGTGCCCAACGTGGAAACGAGTTTCGTGCTTGACAGGCTAGATTTTATGGTAAAGGGCGGCCGCTGCTCGGCGGTATCCGCACTCGGCGCGAGCATACTCCAACTCCACCCCGGAATCGCGGTCGAAAACGGCAAGATGGGCGTTTTCAAAAAATACCGCGGCTCGTGGGAACGCTGCCTGCGCGCCTACATAAAGGATAAACTCGACGGGCGCACCGATATCAGACAGCACCGCATTTTCGTTACCTACACCGATACGCCCGACGATATCGTTCGTGAAGCGGTCAGTATCGTCAAGGAGTACAACTACTTCGACGAGGTGATCCCAACAACGGCGGGATGCACCATCGCGAGCCATTGCGGCCCAAGGACACTCGGCAT
This sequence comes from Clostridia bacterium, assembly GCA_017538255.1. Taxonomy (GTDB): domain Bacteria; phylum Bacillota; class Clostridia; order Christensenellales; family CAG-138; genus PeH17. Next base: position 161,536 of record JAFYJD010000010.1, read on the forward strand.
CCTATTCATCAAAAAATAACGCTTTGCGCGTAACGCACCGAATGATCTTCAATGCCGAAAGGAGAATAAAAATGAAGTCTTATCTCGAATCTATGGGCGTCTACGAACCCGCGGCAGTATATCGTAATCTCTCGCCCGCGGAACTCACCGAGCGCGCGCTCGCACGCGGTGAGGGCAAACTCTCCAACACCGGCGCGCTCGTGATCAAAACAGGCAAGTACACAGGCCGTTCCCCCGATGACCGTTTCATCGTCGACACTCCAAACATCCACGATAAGGTCGACTGGGGCAAGATCAATATGCCCGTAGAAAGGGCCGTTGCCGATGCTGTTTACGGCAAGATGTGCGCTTATATGCAGAACCGTGAAGTCTTCGTATTTGACGGCTTCGTAGGCGCGGATGCCGAATACTGCCTGCCCATCCGTGTTATCTGCGAAAATGCCGCGTCCGCTCTGTTTGCGACTCAGGCATTCGTTCGCCCGAGCGAGGAGCAGCTCAAAACCTTTAAACCCGAGTTCACAGTACTCTGCTGCCCGGGCTTCAAATGCGATCCGGAAAAGGACGGGGTCAATTCCGAAGCGGCGGTCATAATCGATTTTGAGAAAAACCGCGTAACGATTGCCTGCACCAAGTATTCGGGCGAGATCAAAAAGAGTATGTTCTCCGTTATGAACTTCCTTATGCCCGAGCGCGGCGTATTCCCTATGCACTGCTCCGCCAACATAGGCAAGGACGGCGACTCCGCGCTGTTCTTCGGCCTCTCCGGCACGGGCAAGACGACTCTCTCCGCCGATCCTAACCGTATGCTGATTGGCGATGACGAGCACGGCTGGTCTCCAAACGGCGTCTTTAACTTCGAGGGCGGATGCTACGCAAAATGCATCAACCTCTCCCGCGAAAACGAGCCCCAGATATGGGACGCTATCAAGTTCGGCGCTCTTGTCGAAAACGTAATCATCGACGACGAGACCCGAGTGCTCAACTATGACGACGGCTCTATCACCGAGAATACCCGCGTCGCGTATCCGGTTGAGTACATACCCAACTGCGTGATCCCCGGAGTAGGCGATCATCCCAAGACCGTCATCTTCCTCACCGCGGATGCGTTCGGCGTTCTGCCGCCCATCGCAAAACTCGACAAGAATATGGCTATGTACCATTTCGTTACGGGTTATACCGCAAAACTCGCCGGCACGGAGCGCGGCGTCAAGGAGCCCCAGGCGACCTTCTCCACGCTGTTCGGCGCGCCGTTCTTCCTCAGACATCCTTCCGAATACGCGGAGATGCTCGGCAAGCGTATGGACGAGCACGGCGCACAGGTGTTCCTTATCAACACCGGCTGGTCGGGCGGCCCCTACGGCGTCGGAAGCCGTATGAAGATCAAATACACCCGCGCGATGGTTACGGCGGCGCTCGAAGGCAAACTCAACGATGTCGAGTATGCGATCCATCCGATCTTCAATGTTATGGTGCCCAAGACCTGCGAGGGCGTGCCCGACGAGGTTCTCGATCCCCGCGAGATGTGGGCGGATAAGCAGGCGTACGACAAGGCGGCGCAGGAACTTGCAAATATGTTCGTAAAGAACTTCAGCAAGTACTCCAATATGCCCAAGCATATCATCGACGCAGGCCCCAAAGCCAAATAAACAGATACCAAAGTAAACATCAAAAACCGCCGTTATAGCGGCGGTTTTTGATTTACGCTTGATTCGCTCAGACGATTATTCCAAGCGAGAGGCGAAGTATGATGATCGCATCGTCGATAGCGACCTGAGAGTCATTGTTCATATCAGCCACCTCATCCTGAAGTTCTGTGAAAGAGATAATGCCGAGAACACGCCTCAGCGTCAGAACAACGTCCGCAACATCCACATCACCGCTGAAGTTGACGTCGCCGGGCAGATAGTCGGGGGTTTCTTCAACATAGCCGGGCACGCTGATATTGTCCACAAAGGCGCAGTCAAGACCGGATGCGGACATAGGATCCTTGTGGAAGAGCCATTTGAGCGTATAGGTGCCGTTTGACGGCGCGGTGTATGTGTGGGTCGCCCAGTCGGCGTCGCCGGAGATATAGCTTGCGGATGAGCCGTTAACATAGAAAGTGATCTTGTCGTAGGTCTTTTCGCTTGAAACGGCCCAGTCAAAGGATACTTTATCGCCCTTTTTGAGCTCGACCGTTACGGAGAATGACGAGTCGGACGAGTTGATGCCGCGGTTGCCGCTCCTGACACAGACCCTGTCCGTAAAGGTGCTCGTGTCAACGACCCACGCGTAATTGCCGCTGTCGGGATTGGTGAAGGTGAGCGTACCGTTTTCGATATTAGCCGCCTCATCAAACGAGGGAGTCTTCAATACCTTTACTGAAACAGTCCCAGTAAACTCGGCGCCCGTGCCAAGATCGCGCGCTTTGACGGTTATCGTGGCGCTGCCTTCGGAGAGCGCATCCAGATTGCCTTTGCGGTTGCCGCCGTTGACGGAAACGACGGAAGTATCGGAACTGGTCCAAACCACCTCGAAGTTGTTCGCGTTAACAGGCTCGCGCGCAATGTTCACGACTGTCGAGGCGCCCTCATACATAGTAACGCTTGCGGGATCGACGGAGAAGCCGGTTAGCGGAAGGGTCTCCAATTCGCCTTCCTTTACTGTGATACCGATGTATTTGAGCGAAGCGCTCGCGTCTGACGGGGGATTGTAAACGCCGCCGACGGGCTTGACGGTGATCGAGCCGCCGCCCTTTATGGAGCAGGATGAGCCGGTGAAAACAACGGGCGAGAGCAGATCGAACGGGCTTGAAATGCCCTGATATTTACCGGGATCGAAGCCTTCCTGCGCCTTGAAACCGTAAATGCCCGACTCGATGTTTAGTGAGGCGTTGGCGGTAACGGCGGTGCGGAAGTTTTTAACGATATCGCTGCTCGATTCGTTCGTAACGCTCTTGAACGCCGAATGGATATCCTTGCCGCCCTTGATGCTCAAAAGCAGTTCACGGAAGACGGGGTTGCCAAACTGCGTGTAAAGATACTGCGAGAACATCGCCACCTGCGCGTAGAGCGCAAGCGTGTCGTTCATCGGCAGATAGTTGGACCAATTGTACATCGAATAACCCTTGTGCAGTTCCCAGGAGGAAACGTACTCGTGCTCCTTGGGCGGGTTGAGCCAGGTGTTGTTCGCGGAAAAACTGTAGTTCAGCCAGGACTGTATACGCGATACCAGCGCGCTGCCGGGGTAGCAGATCTCCTCCGCCGCAGCGCTCATCATCTCGTTGAGCCAGGTCTCGGAGCCGCTGCCGAGCGTGGAATAATGGATAAGATGCTGATACTCATGCACGATCGTGCTGTAAGTGTTCGCAAGATTGATTATCACGTTACCGCTCGTGGTGGTGTAGGAAACACCGGGGTAGGTGTCGATATTGATGATCGGCATCTTGTTGTTATAAAGGTCGCTCCCGGAGAAGAAACCCGCAACATAGCCTTCGCCGGGCTTCCAGCCGTCGTCGATATTATAATACAGCAGATTGACCCTGCCGTCGCCGTTCGTGCTGTTGGTATGGTCTCCGAAGGACGATCTCATAAGGTCGAACTTGTCGTCAAACTCAAACGCGCAGATCTCGGCAAAACTCTCGTCGATGGAATCGAGCGGGTAAACGTTGTCCGCGGTCGAAGTGGGCGTCCAAACATAGCAATGCTCACCCTTTGCGAGTACTTTGAACTCCACCGAGGTATTGTTGGAAACGGGGGAGTAGGTGGCGTTGATGCTGAAATTGTGCTTATCGCCTACGTTGAAAGAAAGCGGCGCACGGACACCTTCGTCGTATTTGGGAAGATCGTAGGTCGCGGTTTCGCTCAATTCGGCGTCGATGTCGATCTTGTAGGGACGATCGGAAGTCTCAACGGGAGCGGGTACCGCATTGGCGGAAACTTCCTTTTCGATAATACCGCTCATATTGCCGGTGTTAACGCCGGACGTGGAGGTGGAAGGGTTGTAGATGACGACGTAATCGCCGGTATAACCGTCGCTTCCGTCCTCGTCGATAAGGATGTTCCTGTTTACGCCGCGATCGGCGGCGGAGGGCGCCGCGCCGACGGCGGGGATAACACCCGCGAACATCATAACGGCGGCGAGGATCGCAATGATTCGCTTCATTATGCTCTTCTCCTGATACTTATTTGGCAGCACGTTGAAAATCGCTTTGCCGCGGCATCTCAATTATATCATATTATTGATGAATACAAAAGACTTTTGAACAAAAAAACAGCGATTTTCGCACCAACGGCAAAAAAAGAGCGATCCGATCGGGATCGCTCCTGTGGAGTTGAGCCTTTACAGTTCGATGCCGAGCGCCATACGCAGTATGCGCATCGCATCGATGATATCGATCCTGCCGTCGCAGTTCACGTCGGCGCAGTATTCGCCGTAGGCGTCCAAACGGTCGATAAGCCCCAGCGCGCGGCGCATCGCAGCGGCAGCATCCACGATATCCAACGAGTGATCGTGGTTGGCGTCGCCCGTAATGCCGAAATTGACAGCCTCAACGAACCCGAGAAGGTTCTCATTCGCGCTGATCCTGACGGGTTCTTCGCTGCCGCTTGTGTCCGGGATGATCTTGAGATTTACAAGCGAGAGCAGGGCGGCATAGTTTGCGCCGCTTGGCAGTTCGCAAGTGATGGAAACCTCGCCGTTTGCGCCGATGTATTCGGTAATGTCGTAGTACAGTTCGGTCGTGTGAGTAATCATGATCGATCGGCCGGTCTCGTCCTTGAACTGCTCGCCGTTGATCTTGACGACGACGGGATTTCCGGTGGGCGATTTAAGGCTGATATGAAGCGCGGAATAATCGCCGCCTATATTGAACGCGACGGAACTTGTTGCTTCAACGTAGATCTCGTTCAGCGAGTTAATGAGGAGAGATTTGCCTTCCTTTACGATGCCGCCGTCAAAGAAAAGATTCATAGCCGATTCGCCGGTTATGGTATAGTCGTTTTCAACAAGAGCCCTAACGTTCCTATATTCGGGACTGCTTTCATTGAATGCCGCGTACGCTTCTTCATAAGCGTTCTTCCCAAGAGGATCGTAGATCCTGATCGCGTCGAGTTGAACGGTTAACTCCTCGCCGCCCATAACGGCGTATTTCTTGTCAATATCGATCCGCGTGTATTCGACATCCTCAAGCCCCGGGATCGCGCTCGCGGCACCTGAGAAGGGGGAGTATATCGCGAGCAGGCGAACCTTATAACTGTCGTCCGCAAGATCAAGACAACGGTAGATCGGGCATTGATAGAGATCGCCGTATTCACATACAAGCGAGGCGTCGACGATGGCGTGAGCGCTGTTCGCTCCGTTGTAGCAATAGGCTTCGTCGGCGGGAACGATGTCTATCGCAACGGTTCCGGTGGTCGCGCCGCAGAGCGAGATTATGTCAATGCCCGTGCCGGTGAAGGTAAACTCCGCGCACGGCCATTTGCCGCCGGCCATAACGTCGCGCATCATATCCTTCGTAATGGTAACGGTATGCGCCGTACCGTTGGACATCGCGGTATCGTTCGCATAGGAAGCGTCGTAGCCGAACACGCCGCCGCTCTTTTGCACGTTGCCGCTCGCCGTGCCGATGACGGACCAGTTCGCAACACCGTCGGTATAGGTGATGGATTCGCAGTAGTCCTCGTACAGAACGTTCGTGGCGGGCAGGAAGGTGAGCCGCGTCCACTCGCAGCTGCCGTTCGCGTTCTTAAGCAGCGCCATCGTGGTCAGTTTCTCGGTGTTGATTGTGGGGGAAGCGAAGTTGAGCGTGCCGTAGTCGAGCGATACGGAGGTCAGCGCGCCGCTGACGGAAGTATCTGCGGGATCGCATTTCTGCACCCTGTCGTTGACTGAGATGACGCTGCCGCCGCCGGTGTAGCCGAAGTTCACTCCGAAATCATAGGGCACGTAGCGCTCGGTGATCGTTATCTCGGCGTCGGGAATGCTTTCGTAAGGCGTTACGGTATTATCGATCATCGTGCCGAACCAGTTGTAATCGCCGAGTACGGAATAGGATCCGGGAGTCTTGGAGGCCGTGGGATCATCGTCGCTGAATACCACGCCGGTGATATAGAATACGAACTTGTAACCCCGATAGCTACCTCCGTCGTTATTGCAGGCGTTTTCCGCCCAGTTTATACCGGAGATCTGCGTCATATTAAGCCAAACGCCAATATCCGTGTTCGATCCGGCAACGCTTGCAACGGGCGTATCGGAGAAGATGAATTTGCCGTCCGCGCCGATGCCGACGCAGGGCAGAAAGTAATACCCGTAACGGGTGTCGGTCGAGTATTGAAATTGGCTTTGGGAGATGCTGTCAAACAGAGAATAACCAGTGTCGTAGGGGCAGTCGCTGCCGGCAAAGTAGGCGCTCGTAACGATGGTAAATGTGCCGTCTTCTTCAATGAACGTTTCCTTTTCAAACTTCATACCGGTCTCGCGGGGCTCGTCCCCGATATTGCCGCCGCCGACATTCAGCTTGATGCCGTAGTACTTAAGGCTACCGTGCGCATCGGCAGGCGGAGTGTAGACGCCGCCTACGGGTTTGATCGTTATCGCGCCGCCTCCGTTGATATTGCAGGAGTTTTCGGTAAAGATGATGGGGCCGAGGATATTGTAAGGATTCTGTATGCCGTAATACAGGCTTGGGTCATAGCCGGACTGAAGTTTGAAGCCGTACTTGCCGTCAAGTACGCTCGCGGATGTGTTTGCCGTCAGAGCGATCCTGAAATCGCGAACAATATCGGACGCGCTCATACCTAATACGGTGGGGCAGACTTTCTGAAACTGATTTTTAGTGCTGGTGGTCTTTGAGATCTCGGTTAGAAGAGCCTTGAAAACGCCGTTGCCGAGTTCGGATCGTGAGTAGAGATACTGTGCAAAAAGGGAGACCTGACCGTAGAGCGCCAGAATATCGGGGATGTTGTTGCTGAAGGCATACATCGTATAGCCGTAATGCATATGAGCGTTGGTGGAAGGGTACTCCTTTGGCGGAGCATTCATTGCGTCGGGGGAGTAGGTACATCCGGTATAACTGGCCGCTCTCAATACGATGCTGGAGCCCGGATAGCAGAGTTCCTCCGCCGCCGCGCTCATCATCTCGTTGCACCAAGTATCGTTGCGCGGCGCGACGGAGTAATGGATCATATGCTGATACTCATGCACCATCGTGCTGTAACATCTTGAGAGATCGGCATCGCCGTTTGGCCTGTAAACGCCCGGATAGGTGTCTATGTGAAGTATCGGCACCTTGTTATACGTGGAGTAGTCGTAGGGGGCGAAAAAGCCGGCGGAATACGGATTGCCAGGCGTCCAACCGTCGTCGATATTGTAGTAAAGGATATTGACCCTGCCGTCGCCGCTGCCCGCGCTGTGAGAACCGAACGAGGCGTTCATAAGTTCGTATTTTGATTCAAACTCGGTCGCAGCGATCTCCGCAAAATCCTCGGTCAACGGATACACGTTGGCGTCCGTTGACGTCGGGGTCCAAATATAGCAGTGATCGGTCTTATAGAGCACCTTAAACTCCACGTTCCTGTTTGCAAGGGGATTGTACTGCATCAGGGCAAAGTTCGCCGTGTCGCCGACGCTGTAGGAAGCGCGGGTCGGCTCAGGAGCGTCGATATCGCAGTCGGCATATTTTTGCGACACTTCTGTCATAAGAGCGTCCACGTCGATGATGTAGGGACAATCGCTGTCGACCATCGACTCCGCACCTTCGCCGATAAGCATATTCGTGTTGACCGTGGTATCGATGAGCCCGCTCATACTGCCGGTGCTGACCGGCTTAACGCTGGACTCGCTCGGGTTGTAGACGACGACGTAGTCGCCTTCATAACCGCCCTCGGGATCGGCATCGATGACGATGTCGTTTGTATTGATGTGCCGCGTGCCGGGCGCAAGTTTTAAACCCTCGTGTACGGGCAGCTCTGCGGCGTTCGTTTCTGCAAACGCGGAGAACGGCACGATCGCCGCGATGAGCAGTAGTGAGAGGCATAACGCACAATACCTTTTCACAATAAAGCCTCCTATGAAGTTTGATCCATAAACACGTCCGCTTCAGCACATAAAGCGCATCAAGCGCCGAAGCAAACTTGTTTATCTATATTTTACCACATCAAAAATAAAATGAAAAGCCCTTATGCATATTATAATGTAATAAATCGTAGGTTTTCACAAAAAAACGGCATCCGTAAGCCGGATGCCGCTGTTTTGTGGAATAAATCGGTTTAGTTGTTGATGCCAAGGAGCAAGCGCAGTATCCGCGCCGCATCGACGATATCGATCCCGCCGCTGAGGTCAACATCCGCGCAGTAATTGCCGTAGGCGTCCAGTTTCGCTATGCCGAGGGCGGCACGCAGCGTCGCTGCGATATCCGTTATATCAACGGTGCGGTCGTGGTTTGCATCGCCTGTAATGCCAAAGTTGACAGCCTCCACATAGATCTCAAGACCGCTGTCAGCGGAAACGGCGGGGAGAATATTGCCGCCTGTCGTGTTAGGAATCAGTTTGAGGTTTACAAGCGACAGGATCGCGTCGTAGTTTTCGCCGCTCGGCAGTTCGCACGTTACGGAGATCTCACCGTTTGCGCCGATGTATTCGGTAATGTCGTAGTACAGTTCGGTCGTATGGTCGATCGTTATCTTGTTGCCGGTTTCGTCTTTGAGCTGTTCGCCGTTTATCTTAACGATTATCGGCTTGCCGTTCGGCGATTTAAGGCTCATATGCACCGCGGAACAGTCGCCGCTCACGGTGAACGCAACGGAGCCGTTTGCCGCGATATAGGTTTCGTGAAGGGGACTGACAAGATCGTATTTTGTGCTTTTGACAGTGTGGTTTTCATCGTCGAGAAGGAGATTAAGCGCGGAGCCGTCATCAACAAGAAGTCTGATGTTCTTGAACTCGGGCTTGTATTCGTTGAACGCCTTGTAAGCCTCGACTTCCGTCCCGGCGGGGTCATAGATCCGTATGCCGTCGATCTGAACGGTGAGCGCTCCTACCGCCCTTGTTGCGGTGTTGTCGAGTTTTATAAGTTCGTACTGCGTTTTTTCAAGGCCGGGGATTGCGCCGACATCCGCGTAGGACGCGTAGAGAGCCCTGAGGCGCACTTTGTATTCGCCGTATTCAAAGCCCGTTATGCGGAGCACGGGACACTGATACAGGTCGTATCCGAGTTTGACGCGGGTATCCATGATGATGTGCCTGCTGCCGGAGCCGGTGTAGTTGTACGCCTTGTCTGCGGGAACGATATCGGCGGCGATAAAGCCGCTTGTTTCACCGCAGCGGGAAACGAGCTCAAAGCCGGTGCCTTTGAAAGCGAACTCCGCTGTGGGCCAGCTTGCGCCGCCGGATACGGCTGTTACCATATCCCTTGTGAGCGTGACTGCGTGCGCCGTGCCGTTGGAGGCTGAGGTATCGTCGGCGTATGACGCGTCATAGCCGAAAATGCCGCCCGCGCTCGGCGCGTTGCCGGCTGAGGAGCCTTCCACCGTCCAGGGAGCGACACCGTTTGTATACGTAATGGAGGCGTTATCGTCCTCATACAGAACGAGAGAAGCGGGCAGAAATGTGAGCCGCGACCACTCATAACCGCCGTCCGCAAACCTGATAAGCGCCCTTGATTCGACGCCGGCCGCGCTGATGCCGACGGGCTCGAATATCACAGCGCCGCCCGTGATTGCCTCGGTATACGCATCGCCGCTCAAATAGGTGTTGTAGGCGTAGGAATCGCCGTTTTTGGCATATTGGGCGAAGGTGGTATCGATCGAAACAATGTTGCCGTCGTAAGTATATGCAAGGCCGAAGTCATAGGGCACATACCTGCTGCCGACGGTGATGCTGCATTCGGGGAAGTTTACGTCAGCTTCGCCGGTAAACCCGATATAACTCGACGAACTCGCGGCAAAAGTGCCGCTTGCGGTATCGCGGAGTTTGAAGCCGGAAACGGTTGCCTCTATCTTATAACCGCCGCCGTTGGGAAGGCAGGTATTGGCCCTGAAATCAAAACCGCCTATATTGTATGTAAGGCCCGACACACTGCTCCAACCGGAGCCGACGGTCATATTCGCGCCCGAGGGCGTACCGCTTATCGGCTTGAAGGCGTACTCGCCGTTAACGATGCCGAGGCACTCGTAAAACTTGTAGGAGAAGGTCAGTTCGTTCGTGGAGGAGTTCGTAAAATTGCGCGAGAACGCTTCGCGGATACGCGCGGTCCTGTCGTGCATCGTACCGGTCGCGTAGGCACTGTAGATGAACGAATAGGTGCCGTCCGCTTCAAGGCGCACCTGCTTGTCAACAATGAGTTCGCCATCGGTAGGAAACTCAAAATCATCCGCGTCAAAGAATACGACTTTATAATTGAAGTCAACGGCGCTGCCGCCCTTGTCCTTTATGCCTTGGATGTTTACGGTATACACGCCGTCGTACTTGTCAACTCCGTCGGGGCGAAAGATGATGCAGTTGCTAACTCCGTAGCCGTCGTTGTTGACGCCCAAGTACTTGCCGCTCGCGGACGCGGCATAACTCTCGGTGCCGGAGAAGGTCCACGTCGCGCCGGTGTCAACGCAGGTGAGCGTAACGGTCAGATCGGAGAGAACGGGTGTGGAATACTTGGACGGGTTGAGCGTTACACTCCAACCGGTGTTCTTCTGGAACGAGGGCGTGTTGCTGGGGAAATTGCCGCTCGCGGGCCAGGCGATAAAGTTGTAGTCGCCGGGATTGGACTGACTGCGGTCAAACGCCCATTCACAGGTGTAGTTGGGAACAAAGCCGAAACCGGTCTTGCCCATAGTCGGGTTCAATTGCCAGCGGCGATGCCCAAGATGCATAATGTTGGTGCCGCTGTTGTCGTGCATAAACTGATCGGGTACGGAGATGACGTGGTTGCCGGACGCGATGTTGCTGCTGCTCGTTGCGGTATAGCCGCGCTGATAGGTCGCCTCGTCCATATCGGCGGGCTTCGGCTGGGGAGTATGCGAAAAACCAATCGTTCTCAAAAGCAGAGCGCCGTACTGCGAGTTTTCGGTAAGCGTCGCGTCGAGTGTAACGGGCTTAAGCCCCGCGATGCTCCTCAAGGCATTGAGCCTGTTGAGCGTGCGCTCGAGCACGCTCGATTTGACGATGCCGGGCGCGTAGGGCGAGGTTAGGCTCGGCTGAACGTCGAACGAGTCTGCGGGCAGGTTTTTGAGCGTGTTCTCGACCAACAGCGCGGAGATCTCCGCCTGGGTGAGTTTGGGCAGCGAAAGAACGCCGCTGTCAAGGTAGTTGACGGCGCGGGTATCATCGGCTTTCGCTGCTCCGTCGCTGCCGCCCTCTGCTGTGTTCACCGCGGAGATCATTACGGAAAATGCCGAAAAAGCAAGCAGAACTGTCAAAAGAAAAGCAAGGATGCGTTTGGTGGTTATCATCGTTTGTTGTCCTTTCCTTTATAGTTTAATAATATTATACTAAATCCTTACGCACAGGTCAACAAAAATGTATATTGGATTATAAGACACCCTCCGCTGAAAACTGCTTGTTTGCTTTACGGGTACCGCTGGGGTGTATGCAAAAGCACGGCATCTGCCGTTCGCGCATTTATTTACAAGCATTTTAAAGGGGCCCGTTTTTACTTAACGAACCCCTGCGGTTAAAAACGTATTCTGTTAGGGATTGAGCCTGTCGGGACTGCGGAAGAGGAACATCGCTTCCTTTATCGTCAGCCCGAGCAGCAGCATCGTCAATCGGTCAACGCCGAGACCGAAGCCGCCGTGCGGCGGACAGCCGTATTTGAAGAACTCAAGATAGAACTTAACGTCCTCGGCAAGCCCCTTTTCATCCGCCTGCGCTTTGAGCTGCTCGTAGCGGTGCTCGCGCTGCGCGCCCGTGGTTATCTCAACGCCGCGCCAGATGAGGTCGTAGCCGAGCGCCTTGCCGTCTTCGCGCATATGGTAGAACGCGCGCTTGACGGTGGGGTAGTCCACAACGAAGAGGAACTCGTGGCCGTACTTTTTCATAACCCAGTCAAAACTAAGCCGTTCGGCATCGGTCATAAGATCGTTCCTGTCGCCGCCTTCGGGCTTGTAGCCGTATTCCTTTTCAAGTTCATCGTAGAGTTCGTCAAGCGAAACAACGGGGAACGGTAGCGCCGGCACGATGACTTCGGTGCCGAACGCTTCTTTTATGGACTCGCCGTATTTTTCTTTGACGACGCCGAGCGCGTAAGCGAGCATACCCGCTTCCATATCCATAACGTCGCGGTAGGACTCGATATAACTCATCTCAAGATCAAAACCGGTGAACTCGGTCGTATGCTTGCTGGTAAAGGATTTTTCCGCGCGGAAAACGGGGCCGACCTCGAATATGCGCTCAAAGCCGGAGGCCATCGCCATCTGCTTGTAAAACTGCGGGCTCTGCGCCAGATACGCCTTGCGGTCAAAATACTTGACCTCAAAAACATCCGCGCCGCTCTCGCTCGCCGCGCCGATGAGCTTGGGGGAGTGTATCTCGATAAAGCCGTTGTCCGTCAGGTATTGGCGCATCGCGTTAACGAGGCAGCTCTGCACCTTGAACAGCAGCTGGTTTTCGTCCGTGCGCAGGTCGACCCAGCGGTAGTTGAGCCTCTGGTCGATGAACGAGCGCTCCACGGCCTGCTTTTTCTTCGTCGCGGGTATCTCCTTGCGAACGATGGGAAGAGCCTCGGCAACGGATTCGACGATTATTTCGGTTGGGAGCAGTTCAACGCCGCCGAGTTTTACGTATTCGTTCACGGCGACGGTGCCCGTGCAGCTGATGACGGAATCGGGCGTGATCTTGGCGACTTCGTCGATAAGATCTGGGCATTTTTCTTTTTCCACGGTGATCTGGAGTTTGCCGGTTATGTCCTTGATGACTATAAACGCCATCGACTTGCCGTCGCGGATGTTTTCAACAAAGCCACAGACCTTGGCGACTGCGCCGTTTTTAGAAAGGATATCCTTTATCATTGTTCTTTGCATAGCATTATCCTCCGCAAAAAATTAACAAATAATATTATACACAAAACCGCAGCGAAATCAAGCCGATTATCAAATGATAAATAAAATGACCCTAAATCGCCTCGCGGCAAAATCGCTATTGATTTTGCTTTGCCCATATGATAAGATATAACAACGATTTGGGGCTTTACCCCTAAATGAGGAGGACAAACGATGAAAAGATTCATCGCACCGATACTTGTTATCTTGCTTTTGACGCTTTTTTGTGCCTGCGGTAAACCCGCAACGAATACCAACAGCATCATAAGCGTACCCACGGGCAATGTCGATAATGCCACACGCACTCAACAGACGACGCCCGCGAATACCGACGCGCCGGCCGTCGTGGACAATATCAGAGGTGGAGATTTCAACTCCTGCGCTGCGTTCTACAAGGGTATGACCGATGCGCTTACGACCTATGTTGACGTTGCGATCGGAGCCAACAACGAGCGCATTATGGATTCCAACCCCTCCGGGTATGAATCCGACCCCGCGTATCTTCCCATCATATACGCGCCGTTCGCTTCGGGCAATCTTGATTTCTTCGCTACCCTGGGCAGCACGACCGAAGAGGTGAAAGCGGCGATCGAAGAGATAGGCTTCTTCAATGTAGAATACGACCGCAACTCAAATGGCGAGCACAGCGTTCGTTACTGCGATGAGGACGATTCGGGTGAAGTCATCACGATAGAAGAGAGGGCGGCTTACCAAAACTCGTCAATCCGCTTTGAACGCATCGAAAACGGCAGAACGGTCGAGTTCTCCGAGTTCGTGTGGCTGGGCGGCGATATGTATGCGCTTCAAAATATGTCCGAGCGCGCGATCATCGAGTATGACGGCAAGATGATAAAGCGTTTCACTCACGCTCAAAACAGATTCAGCCACGAATCCGAAGAAACGGGCGATCCCTATGCGTGGAGCGTAAAAAACGCCCCCGATACGGACTCGATCTGGGGCAGAACCGATATGGACGAAGCGTGGGTGCTTCAAAAATCGGCGGTAAACGGTATCTATATGGTGTTCGAGTTAAATTATGGAACGCTCAATATCTCGGGCTACAAACAGATAGGCTCGGATGAGAATGCGGAGTTTGAAACGATGGAGCAGATAACCATCGAGGGCTGATAAACCGAATACGATCTCCTTACGGAGCGGCGAATATCGTCCGCTCCGTTGTTTTACACGCGGCGGTGAAGAAGCGGCCTTCAAACGCTTCAGCCGCTTTTTTTGCGCTCTCGATATCGGGAAACACCCCGAACACCGCCGAACCGCTCCCGGTCATACACGCGCCGAGCGCGCCGAGTGAGATAAGTTTTTCGCGCGCTTCGGTGATCTCGGGAACCAAGGCTTCCGCGGCGGGCGAAAGGTCGTTGTAAAGCAGTTTCGGCACGGCTCCGGTATCGCCTGTGAGGATCGCTTCCTTCATCGATAGAGAGTGCCGCCGATTGCCGTCGAGCGCATCCGCGTCGAGCGAGCGGAACAGCGCGGAGGTGGATACGCCGCGCTCGCCTTTGACGACGAGCACGCTCATATCAAGGCTCGGAAGCGTTTCGAGTTTTTCGCCTATGCCGCCGACGAGCGCACAGCCGCCGTGCAGGCAGAACGGAACGTCCGCCCCGACCTGTTTGCCGAGGAAATAGAGCCTTTTTTCGTCAATTTTTCCGTACAGGCGCTCCATACCGCGAAGCGTTCCCGCCGCGTCCGCGCTCGCACCGCCGAGCCCCGCTTCCGAGGGGATGCGTTTTTCAAGGTATATCCGAACGCCGCCGCAGCCCGTTTCCGCTTTGAACGCCGCAGCCGCGCGACGCACGGTGTTATCGTGGGGCAGCGGCTCGGAGCATTCAAAATGAATCTCGTCATCATCCGTTTTTTCAAGGCTCATTCGGTCATACAGATCGATGCCGTGCATCACCATTGCGAGTTCGTGATAGCCGTCGGATCGCCGAAACAGCGTTTCAAGCGTCAGATTCAGTTTTGCGCCGCAGTACAGTTCAACTTTTTTCATATCAAAAACCTCATATTTTCTGTGTACAAGTATGTATTATCGATCATGTGTTTGTCAATAATAATTTGCAGGGAACAAAAAAATATATGTTCCGAATAATCAAAAGGACAACTCACTATGAAAGCAAAACCTTCAAAAACCCAAACAGGAAACCGTAGGGACTTCGATAGGCTCGTCGTCGAGATCTCGGGCGCGCTCGCGTTTTTGACGCTCGCGCTTGCGCTGATCGCGGCGGGCATATTCGTCCTGCCGCCCCTTGGCAAAAAGAGCGCCGCCGTGGGCGAGACCGCCGAAGCACCGGCCGGGGAAGTGTTCGCGTTTGCGGGCGAAAGGCTCGATGACCGGGACGGCATACTGCGGCTCCACATAATCGCAAACAGCGATTCGGAGCGCGACCAAGATATAAAACTCGCCGTGCGCGACGCCGTGCTCGATTTTGAAAAAAAAGCGGGCGTATCGCTTGAAAGCGCGGCCGATACGGAGGCTTTTCTTATCGCACGGGCGGAAGAACTGCTCGCTGCGGTAAGAGCGGCGCTCAATAAAAAGGGCGCGGGATACGACGCCCAGCTTATGATAGGGGATTTTATCTTCCCCGAAAAAACCTATGCGGGCAGGGTGTATCCCGAGGGCGAGTACCGCGCGCTCAGGATACTGCTCGGGAACGCCTCGGGCAAGAACTGGTGGTGCGTGCTGTTTCCGCCGCTCTGCTTGATAAGGACCGAAACGCCTTCTGCTTCGGCAGAAGTGAGCGAGCCGCCGATCGCGGAGCAAAGTCCGGGCTCCGGCGGCTTCGGGTTTGACAGTTTGATAGTTAGACTCTTTAAATCGATATTCGGAGAAAAACGATGAAAAAAACAAAACGAACAGCGGCGCTGCTGCTTGCCGCGGTGATACTTGTTTCCTGCATCCTCTTTTCGGCGGCGGACGCCGAGACCCTGCGCCGCGGAAGCAGGGGCGAACTTGTCAAAAAGGTGCAGACCCGCCTCAAAAAATGGGGCTTTTATAACGGTGAAGTCGACGGCGTATACGGGCAAAAGACCGAGAGCGCGGTAAAGGCGTTCCAGCGCCGAAACGGCTTGACGGCGGACGGCATAGTCGGCAAAAAGACCGCCGCGGCAATGGGCATAAGCCTCGGAAGCGATACCGCGAACACATCCTCCGTGGACAATAACACCTATCTGCTTGCACGCCTTGTTCACGGCGAAGCGCGCGGCGAGCCCTATAAGGGCAAGGTGGCGGTCGCGGCGGTCGTGCTGAACAGGGTCAAAAGCCCATCGTTCCCGAACACCATCGCGGGCGTGATCTACCAAAGCGGCGCGTTCGACGCTGTGAGCGACGGCCAGATAAACCTTCAGCCCGATAACGAGAGCATCAAAGCCGCAAAGGACGCCCTGAACGGCTGGGATCCGACCAACGGCTGTCTTTACTATTACAACCCGCGCACGGCGACGAGCAAATGGATGCTCTCGCGCAAGGTACTTTTAACGATCGGCAACCACGCATTCTGTTGAGGTGAAAATTATGGAAAACAATACTAAGAATAAGCAAAAACAAGCGCCGTTCGGAGCAGCTAAGCGCGGCAGGGCAACGGTCGACGCGCTGTTCTATTTTGTGATACCGCTGATGCTGGTAGCGGCGCTGATCGTGCTCGGCTTCTGGGGAAACGCACAGAAAGCGCGCGCCGAAGGGCTCAGGCGCAATAATGAGGACATCTACACGCAGGCGTATACGGAACTTGCGGATTCCGTGAACAGTATGAACAACGCCCTCGCCAAACTGCTCGTTTCCAACTCAAACGCCAACCTCGCGCTGACGTTCGACGAACTCTGGAAGGAGTGCGGCACGATAACCGCGCTTATGGGCAGGATACCGCAATCCCACGCGAAAAACTGCGAACTAACACGCTTTTTGGCACAGACGGGCGACTATGCGCGCCAACTTTCCGCTTCGATCATGGGGGGCAAAAACATAGACGGCACCGACAGGGAACAACTCTCGCGCCTGCTCGAGGCGGGCGAGAGAGTGCATTCGGAACTATCCGAATGCCTTACGCGCGGGGATATACCGCTCGCCGCGATAGACGGCGAGGCTTACTTTGAGTTTGACGAACAGGAAGCGGCGGAAACCGGCGAAAAATACCCGACGCTCGTTTATGAAGGCCCGTTTTCAAACAGCACCGAACAGCGCGAGCCTTCGGGTTTGAGCGGCGAGGATATCGACGAGGAAGCGGCAAAGACCGCTGCGCTCTCGTTCATTGACGGCGGCGCGCTGATAGAAACTTCGCACGGGCTTTCGGAAGGCAAACTGCCGTACTACGGCTTTACTCTGCTGCTCGAAAACGGAAGAAATGCGGATATTGCGATAACAAAGCGCGGCGGGATGCTGCTGTATCTAAACGAAAACTCATCGACAGACGGCGAAGCGCCAAGTGAAATACCTGATGAAAAAACGCTTGAAACCATGGGGAATATCGGGCGTGAATACCTGAAAAACCATAACTTCGGAGAGTTTGAGCCGACCTACGTTAAGTTCTATGACGACAGCGTGCTGATCGACTTTGTCGCCGTACTGAACGTGAAGTGCGTTGAAACGGAAAAGAGCGGGTTCGAGCCCACCGAAGCGGACACGGCGGCAAGACATAAGCCGAACAGAGCCGCGGTGTATAAGGTAAAACTCTACCCGGATCTTGTAAAAATCCGCATTTCGCGCGATGATATGCACGTGGTCGGCGTCGATGCGAGGAACCTGCTTTTTAACAGCAGGCAGCGCGATCTCGATACGGGATTGATAAGCGAAGAGCGAGCCGCGGCGGGGCTGTTCAAGGATGCGGGGGCAAGCATGGGAGGCCTCGCGCTGATACCGATGGACGACAACACCGAGCGGCTCTGCTATGAGTTTTTATGCAGTTTGTCGGGCCGCGATTACATCGTCTATATCGACGCGCTAACCGGCGAGGAAGTACGCGTTTTAAGGCTGATCGACAACGAAAACGGTACCCTGACCGTGTAGAAAAATACATACAGCAAAAAGGGGCAGCCGCACAAGAATCGTCGAGTTTTGACCGAAGGGCTGTACAATGAAAAAGAGCGCCTCTGTGGAGTCGCTCTTTTGCCGGTTTTATTATTTGAGGGCTGCGCCCGATAGAGTTAAGATCCCGGATTCACCCACAAAGCGGGACGAACAGCGTGAGTGTCGTTGTAGACATGGCAGCCGCTGAGCTTGACGCCGCAGACGCATTCGACATGTACAGCACAGTGAGAATCGGCGCCGGGCGACCGCAGCCACCACCAACAGGTGGGGTTGCCGCCTGCCGTATACACGGCGGATGGCACTACTCCGTTATTTACTGCATAGTCCGTGGCTTCGCATTCTCTTGCTGCATCTGAGGAAAAATACCTTTCTGCCTCGTCTATGCTGATAAGAAACACCTTGTCATCGGTATCGTTTCCGCCGGCGGTGCCGTATTCCGCGTTATCGTCATTCTTCACTTGGGTGGTTTGTATCATTGCCTTTTCGTCTGAACCGAACGCTTCGTTGATAAACTCATTGTTCAGCCATCCACGCAGCGTGCAGGTCTCCCAAGTGACGACTGCATATGCCTCATTATACGGCTTGCAGTCGAGTGCATACTTGCTGATAAGCAGCAGGGACGATCCCTGTTTATCCAGCACTATCCACTCTATCTCCTCCTTGCCGTTTGAGGTGTCGTTATCCTGCTCGTATGCGCCGAAAACATAGGTGTCGCCGATATTAACCGAGGGCTTTTCCGGGTCGGGTTTTGGGTCTGTGCTGCAAGCCACAGAGCAGATTGCCGCTATCAGCATTACGGACGCAAGCATAAGCGCAAGCGCCTTCGTGAGTTTCTTTTTCATCGTGTTTCCTCCTATTATTTTACACAGTTGTAAGATGCGTTCATTATACACATAAAAATATCAACTGTCAATATGACTCCCTGTTTGAATATGCGAAAAGAGCGATTCGCTTCAACACGCCTTTTCATATGGAATCATTTCATCTTGAATACGATGTCGTCCTTGTTCTTATAGATCGAGTATGCGGGCACGAGTCCGCGCACGCAGGAAACGGGGTAGACGGTGCAGGCTCTGCCGGCGATGGTGCCGGGGTTGAGCACGGCGTTGCAGCCGATCTCCGCCTGATCGCCGATCATCGCGCCGAACTTTCTGCGGCCCGTGTCGATGATCTCCGTTCCGAACTTGACGGCAATATTGCCGCGGTCGCTCTTTACGTTGCTCGTTATCGAGCCGGCGCCCATATGCGCCTTGTAGCCGAGTATCGAATCGCCGACATAGTTGTAGTGCGGCGTTTGAACACCGTCAAAAAGGATGACGTTTTTGAGTTCAACGGAATTGCCCACAACGCAGTCGCGCCCGATGAGCGCGTTGCCGCGGATGAACGCACAATGCCGCACCTCGGTGCCGTGGTCGATGATGCAGGGGCCGGTTATCCACGCGGTGGGATAGACCTTCGCGTCCTTTGCGATCCAAACGTCCTCGGACGGGTGGTCGAACTCCTCGGGCGAAAGCCCCGCGCCGATCTTCATTATCGCGTCGCCGATGCCGGCAAGCGCCTCCCACGGGTACTTGACGCCGTCAAACAAAAAGTCCGCGCGCGTTTTTGTCAGGGTAAAAAGGTTCTTTACCTCGATGTCGTCCTTTATAAGGTGCATTATCTCGGATAGGTCCATATTTGTCTCCTGTTTCTGAAAGATTATGAAATTATAAGGTTTTGCTTCTTCATCGCGTCGATTATATGCTCGACGGCGCGTTCGCATTCATCGTGCGTGGGCGCTTCCGCCATAACGCGCACAACGGGCTCGGTACCGCTCTTGCGAAGCAGGATGCGACCGTTGCCTGCGAGTTCATCCTCGGCCTCGCGCACGCTTTTTTGGACCTCCGCGTTGTTGATCGCAGCGTCCTTGTCGGATACGCGAACGTTTTTAAGCAACTGGGGATAGATCATAACCGGCGCCGCGAGCACGGAAAGCGGCTGCTTGTTCGCAAGCATCGCCTGCATCAGTTTGATCGCGGTCAAAAGGCCGTCGCCCGTCGCCGCATACTTGCTGAATATGATATGGCCCGACTGTTCGCCGCCGATCAGGTATCCGTTTTGACGCATACATTCGTAAACGTATTTGTCGCCGACGTCGGTCTTTGCGTACTTGATGCCCGCTCTGTCGAACGCCTTATAAAGACCGAAGTTGGACATAACCGTCGTAACGACGGTATCGCTCGCGAGTTTTTCGCGGTCCTTCATATACTTGCCGTAGATATAGAGGATGAGGTCGCCGTCGATTATCCTGCCCGTTTCGTCCACGGCGATGCAGCGGTCTGCGTCGCCGTCGAAGGCAAAGCCGATATCGAGATTCTTTTCAACAACGAGTTTGCGAAGATTCTCGATATGCGTGGAGCCGCAGCCGTCGTTGATGTTGAGGCCGTTCGGCTCGTTGCCGATAACGGTTACGCTCGCGCCGAGCGTTTCAAATATGCTCTTCGCCATCATCCAGGTACTGCCGTTTGCGCAGTCAAGACCCACGCGCACATCCTTGTAGGAATGCGTCGCAAGGCTGATGAGGTAGCCGATATAGCGGTTTCTTCCGGCGGAAAAATCAACCACCTTGCCGATGGAATCGTTCGTCGCGAACGGCACTTCGGGCAGTTCGCCGTCCAGATAGCGCTCGATCTCGTTGATGACGAACTGCTCCATCTTTTCGCCGTTGGTGTTCAAAAGTTTTATGCCGTTGTCGTGATAGGCGTTGTGGCTCGCGCTGATCATAATGCCGCAGTCAAAACTGTCCATACGCGTGATGTAGGACACGCTCGGCGTGGTCGTTACGTGCATAAGGTATACGTCGGCGCCGCTGGCGGTT
The DNA here is from genome assembly GCA_017538255.1 of Clostridia bacterium. Taxonomy (GTDB): domain Bacteria; phylum Bacillota; class Clostridia; order Christensenellales; family CAG-138; genus PeH17. The sequence continues at coordinate 182,441 of JAFYJD010000010.1, forward strand.
AGACCCGCGGTGAGAGCGCATTCGAACATATAACTCGAACGCCTCGTGTCCTTGCCGATGACTACGCTCGGGCGATGATCGCCGCCGTAATAGCCGCCCAAAAAGCGCCCTATCTTGTATGCGTGTTCCACATTGAGATTCACATTCGCGTCGCCGCGAAAGCCGTCTGTTCCGAAGTATTTGGACATCGTTTTTCTCCTTTTCAAAAGAGTATTTTGATGAAAATCTATTCGCGTTTTGCGCGACCAAGATACACTTCGCGCTCCTCAGGAGGAACGAGCGAGCCGCCCGTAAACCACAAAAGATGTACGGCGTTTTGAGTGATGGTTGCGCCGCTTTCTTCGTCGGTACGGAGCATACCCTCCAATGCCGCGAGCGATATCGCTGCGGAGGGTTCGACAAAGATGCCCTCGGTGTTGTTTATAAGCCGCACAAGGGGCAGAAGCCTATCGTCTGCGACCGTGAACTCGCCGTCTGAAAGATGCCTTGTTGCGCCGTAAACAAGTTCCGACGCCGTGCCGACCGCAAGCCCGTCTGCCTCGGTCATTCCGCTGAGGCCGAACTCCGTTACAGGGACGCACCGCCCGCCGATGAACGCCGCGAGCATACAGGGCGCGTTGACGGGTTCAACATAGAAACAATGCGCCGCGTCGCCGAAAACGAGTTTCAGCCCAAACAAGATGCCGCCGGGCGCGCCGCCCACACCGCAGGGAAGATACGCATACAGGGGGCGGTTTTTGTCTATGATGATGCCGCGCTCATCGAACTGTTTTTTTAGGCGAAGCGCAGCTACGGCATAACCCATAAACAGATCCAAAGAGTTCTCGTCGTCGATGAAATAACTCTTTTCGTCGTCGGAGGAGAGTTCACGTCCGCGTTTGACGGCGGAGGAATAATCGCCTTCGTATTCAACTACCCGTGCGCCGCGGCTCCTCAAAAGGTCCTTTTTCCATTGTTTGGCGTCCGCGCTCATATGTACGACGGTTTTGAAGCCGATCGCGGAGGCGGATATGCCGATGCCAAGTCCGAGGTTGCCCGTTGAGCCAACCTGCACGGTGTAGCCGGAAAAGAATTCGCGGCAATCCTTCAATACGGAGTAATCGCTCTCGGGCGTTATGATGCCGTTTTCGAGCGCCAAAGCTTCCGTATGCTTCAAAACCTCGTAGATGCCGCCGCGCGCTTTTACGGAGCCGGAGATCGGCAGGTGAGAGTCGAGTTTAAGATAAACATCCCCAAAAGCGCGGTGCGCGACGCGCGCTTCGAGCGCGGATGTAAGTTTCTTTGCAAAATGCAGTTCGGATTCAATAAGCCCGCCGGCAGCCTCGGTTTCTGGGAAGAGCGCCGCGATGAGAGGCCTGAATCTTTCGAGCCTCGCCTGCGCGTCCAAAACATCGTCAAGCGAGTAGGGCAGGGAGGAAAGCGCCTCTTTTGCGGGCAGTTTTTCGGTGTTTTGAAAAAAGACCTCGTCAGCGGAAGCAAGGGACGAAAACTCCGTTTTAGGCGCGTACGAAAACGCGGGGTCGGCCTTTTTGGAAGAGGCTTCGCCTCGCTGCTTCGGCTTTTTTTCGGGCTTGTAGTTGAACTTGGTCTGCGCCTCGTCGATTTGACCGCGTATAATCATCTCCGCCGCTTCCGCGGCGGTGCGGACGGCTTCGTCTATGGCTTTCGCGTCGTCGCCGTCGGGCGCACCGAGCACATGGTCGATCAGCCCGTGCAGGGGTTTGCCGATGCCGATGCGAATGCGCGGATAATCCTCGAACCCGAGTTGTTCCGTCAGGCTTCGCATTCCGTTATGAGTGCCCGCGGAGCCGTTTTTTCGGATGCGTAGCGCGCCGCAGGGAAGGTCTATGTCATCGTAGATAACGGTTATCTCGTCGTGAAACGGCTTATACCAGTTGACAAGATCGACAGCGGCAAAGCCGGAAGCGTTCATAAAGGTCTCGGGCTTTGCGAGTATCACGCGCTCGCCGCCGAGTCGCCCCTCGCCGTAAAGCGAACGAAAGCCGCGCCTATCAAGCGGTATGCCGAGCCTTTCGCTCAGCGTATCGACCGCCATATAGCCGACATTGTGCCGTGTGCGTGCGTATTCTTTTCCGGGGTTTCCGAGTCCTATTATGATATGCATCAATTAAACTATGCCGATATGCCGAGCACCTTTCTAATAAGGATTACCACGTCGTCCACCTGTATCTCGCCGTTCGTGTCCATATCGCCGAGCAGGCTGACCCCATCAGACGTCTCGATACCGAGTACGCCGCGAAGAAGCAATACAACATCTGTGATATCCACATTGCCACTCATATTCACATCGCCGAGTTCGTATTGGGATACGTCGACGATATAGACGGCGACCACGTTGATATCCTCGTGAACGCAGGAAAAATCGGCGTCCCAATGCGAAAACGCATAGCCCTCGTGTACGGGGGGCTCGGGCGCTTCGGCGGCCTCGCCGTCAACTACGGGAACGCTGGCGATGACCTCATCCGTAAGACCGTCGATGAAAGCGACGGTATGGTATACGAGCGATTGCCCGACGTGGGATGCGATTATCGCCTCGAGTTGTTCATAGGTTTCAAAAATGCCCGCAAAATGTTCAACAACAATGCCGTTTGAATCAACGAAGAAAGTTTGCGGGACCATCGGGTAAACGCCAGCCATCTCGGAGAGCACATCGTCAAGCATCAAGCAAGGGTAGGTGTAGGCATACGCATCCATAAGGCTCGCGCAGATATCCGCAGAACTCGACGCCTCCAAAAGTCCGTAAACGCCCACTTCGGATTCGGAAAAGTTCTCGTGAGCGGTCTGAATATACCCCATCTCAACTATGCAGACGTCGTACCATATCGCAAAATAGTGTATGACGGTGATATCCCTCGACTTGAATATGTCGCCGTTTACTTCATTGCCGTAGATATCTACGGTGGAAAAACCCGAAACGTCTATCCCGACCGCGCCGTTATCCTCGGCGTTCGCGTGGATAGCCGGCAGCGCGAGTGCGATGACAAGCGCAAAAACAAGTATCAGCGCCGTAAATCCCCGATTAGAAGAAAATCTTTTAACACTTCGCTTCATAGCAATCCTCCTTTTCATATTTCAGGTGTCATATTGTGCTTATCTGCCGCAAATCTTATCGGCCGTTCTTTTTCTTGGCAAGCATTATGCCCGCGATAGCCGCTGCAACGCCGCCGCAGCCGCAGCATATGACGACGGGCAGCAGCCAGCCGTTCTTCTTCTCGCTGCCTTTTTCGGGCGCAGCGGGCGATTTATCAGTCTGTCCTTCGGCGGTGCTCGTAGGGGCTTCCGTATCTTCGGCAGGCGGGACGGTTGGTTCGGGCCCGTCGGTCAAGCCGCAGTTATCGGTGCCGGAGGGCTCGGTGGTTTCGGGTGAGGCGCTCGGAACGGGCGAATTAGCGGGATCGCCGCTCGGGGTAACGACGGGCGCGTGGCTCGGAGAGGACGATGCGTTGTCGCCGATGCCGGTCTCGCCCGGATTGTAGCCGTCCGTGGGGTCGCTGCCGTTGACGAGCGTGATTATGGAGTTCTTTGTTTCAAAGGGGATATCCACTTCGGTCTGCGAGGAAACGGGCAGATACACGAACTCGTGGATTATCATAATTACCTGCTGGTTCACGGTAACGCCGGAGTTCACCTTGAAGGTCATCGTAAACATATCGCCGCTGCCGGTGATCGGGTCGACGACGCTGATAAGCCCAAGTTTGATCTTGCCCTGATAGGCAAGGGTATCGCCCTCAAGAACGACTATGCAGCCGTTCTCGCTCGCATTTTTGAGGTAGGGCCCCTTCGTGAGGCTTTCAAGCGTCAGACCGCTCGGATCGTACTCGACGGACAGATTCATTCCGCTTGCCTTATAGTCGCCGGAGATGGAAAGCGTTACGGTGATCGTGTCGCCTGGCTTTGCGTTGTCAACATTGTTCATAGAGAACTTGACGGTGCCGACACCCGCCGCGTTTACCGCGGGGTTTAAAGCGGGCGCAAATACAGTAAGCAGGGCAAAAAAAGCCGCAGCCACAACAGCAAAGATTCGTTTCATTGTTTGCTCCTTATCCAAACGCGTTGAGCGTTTATTGCATTTTGGGTTAGGATATCAAAATAACCCAACTTGTATTATAACATAAACGCGTCGGTGTTTCAACATTTTTAAGCGCCGCGCCGCTCGGAAGTATTTGTAAACAAATTTTATAAAAATGCGGTTTTCGGCGCTTTACACTTTTGCGAATCGGGGATATAATCGGTATCGGGATAAAAAACCGTCCCGCCGGAACGCGAACAAATAACGGCGGGAGCGGCAAAACAGAAGCCGCACGGCGGCACAGGGGGCAAGTAACGGTATGGATACAAAGAACATAAGCGCGACGGAAGAGATCGTGCTTGAATGCACGGAGTTTCGTAAACTCTTGCACCAAAACGCCGAGGTCTCGGGTTGCGAAGTGAAAACCAAAGCGCTTTTGATCGACTTTTTGAAGAGGAATACATCGCTCGAGATCGTCGATATGGGTGCTTGGTTCTATGCCGTCGGCCGTTCGGACGAAGACGGCGCTGACAAAAAACGCATCGCGTTTCGCGCGGATATGGACGCACTTCCGATAGATGAGGGCGAAAACTTGCGATACGCCTCTAAAAATCGCGGCGTATCGCATAAATGCGGGCACGACGGGCACTCGGCAAGTCTTGCCGCGCTCGCGCTGTACGCCGATAAACACCCTAACAAAAACGATCTTTTTTTTCTGTTCCAGCACGCCGAGGAGACCGGCGCGGGCGCCGAGGTCTGCTGTGCGCTGATCGAAAAGGAACATATCGACGAGATATACGGCTATCACAATATGCCGGGGTTTCCGCTCGGCTCGATCGCCGTGCATAAGGGCTGCGCCGCCTGCGCCTCCAAAGGGATCATAATCAAACTGATAGGCAAAAACTCGCACGCCTCGCAGCCGGAAAACGGGTTAAATCCCGCTTTTGCGCTGTCGGAACTCATCCTTCAAATACCCGCGCTGACGTCCGAAGCGGCGGGGGAGAGCGGCGAGGGCGCGACCGAAAATAAACTTTTGGACGGCACGACCAAAAGCCCGATGTGCGCCTTCGGAACGGACGGTATGGTTATGTGCACGGTGATCGGCGCGTCGGTGTCGAATAGAGCGGACGCGGAACGCTCGCCCGCGTTCGGCACATCGGCGGGTACAGCGGAGTTGATGCTGACCGTGCGCGCAGAAAACGAAGCGCGTATGCGCGCGCTCGAAAAAGCGCTGATACACGCCTCCGAGCGCATCGCAAAAGCGCACGATCTCGCGGCGGAGATAGCTTACAGCGACCCGTTCCCAGAGACCCGCAATTCCGATATCTGCGCCGAAAAAGTGAGAAAATGCGCCGAAAAACTCGGCCTCAAGGTCGTGAATTGGAGCGAGCCATTCAGAAGCAGCGAGGATTTCGGCTTCTATACCAAACTCATTTCGGGTGCGCTTTTCTATATCGGCGGCGGAGAGGAGCAGCCAAAACTCCACACAAGGGAATACGATTTCCCGGACGGCATCATCCCCGTCGCCCTAAAAATGTTTTGGGAACTCGCCGGCTGCGAGTGATACTTATTCTGTTTTCAACAGAAACCCAACTTTGCAGTGCAACGCGGCGGACGGACTTGTCAGCCGCTTTTTAGTGCTTTTTATGTTCATATCAACAAAACTTCAAATCATACCGTTTCACTATGAAATGAGAAACGATTTTCTATTATTTGGCAGGGATTTCCAATAATAAATATACAATGGATCTTTGCCGCAATACAGTAGATATTGTTGATTCTTTGTGTTATAATCGTTATGTGTCGGAAAGTATGCGTTTTCGATGGCGCGTCGTTCCGGCAAAGTCGATTTTCTAACAAACCGCTCAGCGGAATAAGGAGGATTAGCATGGCTAAACAAACAACCACCATTCCTTTCAAGGGCACACCGGAGCAGGAGGCTCAACTCAAGGAGATCATTGCCCAGTGGAAGGGTAAGGAAGGCGCCACGATGCCCGTGCTGCAGGCAGCGCAGAACATCTACGGCTACCTGCCTGTCGAAGTGCAGACAATGGTCGCGGAAGGACTCGGCCGTTCCCTCGAGGAGATCTACGGCGTTTCGACCTTCTACTCGATGTTCAACCTCGAACCTCGCGGCGAACATCTCATCCGTGTATGTCTCGGTACCGCCTGCTATGTCAAGGGCGCGCAGAAGGTCCTCGACGAACTCGCCCGAGTTCTCGAAGTCGAACCAGGTCATACCACTCCCGACGGCAAGTTCACCCTCGAACCCACACGCTGTCTCGGCTGCTGCGGGCTTGCTCCTGTAATTATGATCGATGACGACGTGCACGGCAGGCTTGCGCCGAACCTCGTGCGCGATATCATCGCGAAGTACTGATTCACATAACCCATTTATCGGAGGTATAAAATGGAACTCAGCCAAGTCGCAGAAATCCTTGAAGCCAAGGTGCTTACAGGCAGCGAGCATCTCGACAGAGTCGCTCACGCCGCCTGCGGCAGCGATATGATGAGCGATGTGCTGGCCTTTGTTAAGGATCAGGGCATACTGCTCACGGGCCTTGTGAACTCCCAGGTGATCCGCACCACCTTGATGATGGATATGGGCTGTGTGGTATTCGTACGCGGCAAGACTCCGAGCGAGGAGATGATTGCGCTTGCCGAGAATATCGGCACCGTCATTATGTCGACACAACTCACTATGTACGAATCCTGCGGTCGTCTGTATCTCGCAGGGCTTGGAAGGTGATCGGATGGAGCAAAACGAAAAACTGAGTTTTCACTTCGATGTTGACGGCAACGATTTCACCTCGGCGGGCGAAGCGTCGGTCAAAGTCAAGAAACTTATGCGTCAACTTGGCTTTTCCCCCGAACTGACACGTAGAGTGTCGATCGCGATGTATGAGGGAGAGATCAATATGGTAATCCACGCAAACGGCGGCGTTGCCGACGTCTATGTGGATGAGGACTGCCTGCGCGTCGTCCTTGCGGACGAAGGCCCCGGTATCGCCGATATAGAAACGGCGATGCAGGAAGGCTTCTCCACTGCGCCCGATAATATCCGTGCGCTCGGCTTCGGAGCGGGTATGGGTCTTCCCAATATGAAGAATTACTCCGATGAAATGAAGATAGATTCGATCGTCGGCCAAGGCACGACCATCGAACTCAAGTTCAAGGTAAACTGATAAAGCCGAAAGGAGGGCTGAATGGATTCGTATAAGCACTCGGTTTTTCTGGAAACGGAAAAATGCAAGGGCTGTACAAACTGCCTAAAGCGCTGTCCGACGGAAGCCATTCGCATCCGCGACGGTCATGCGGTCATCAACCCGGTGGATTGCATCGACTGCGGAGAATGTATCAGAGTCTGCGAACAGAAGGCAAAACGCGCAGTGTACGAAAAACTCGAGGATCTTGACTCGAGCAAATACCTTATCGCGCTGCCCGCTCCGTCGCTCTTCGGTCAGTTCAATGCCCTGGCGGATGCGGATTACATCATCCAAGGGCTTTTGGATATCGGATTCGACGACGTTTACGAGGTCGCGAGGGGAGCCGAGATACACACGGAGTACACAAGGCGCTACATGAACAGAAAGGACATCGTCCTTCCTTTGATCAGTTCCGCGTGTCCCGTGGTCGTAAGGCTCATAAAAAACCGATTCCCGACCTTGACGGACAATCTGCTTCCGCTCCTTGCCCCTATGGAGATCGCGGGCAAATACGCCCGCCGCGAGGCGCTCAAAAAGCATCCGGAACTTAAACCGGAGGATATTCGCACCGTGTTCATATCGCCCTGTCCCGCAAAGGTGAGTTGGGTAAAGAGTACGATGCTGGATCAGGAAGTATATGTGGACAACGTCGTGTCCGCAAGCGAGGTCTATTTTCGCCTCATCTCCGCGATGAAGCGCGAAGCGCCACCCAAGGCCGCTTCCAAGACCGGTATGATCGGGCTCAGTTGGGCGTCGTCGGGCGGCGAAGCTTCAAGCCTTCTCAACGAGGGCTATCTTGCGGCAGACGGCATCGAAAACGTAATCCATGTGCTCGACAAGATCGAGAACGGACAACTTTCAAACGTAAGTTTTGTGGAACTCAACGCCTGCCCGGGCGGCTGCGTCGGCGGCACTATGATGGTCGAAAACCCGTATATCGCAAGGGTAAAACTTCAATCATTAAGAAGATATCTGCCCGTTTCGATGAACAGGGTCCCGAAGACAGGCGACGATCCCGAAACCTATGTTCCCGAGGAACTGATCGACGCAAGGCCATTCACCTATGTGGTCAGCGATCAGGGCGCGCTCAATATGAGTCGGAGCGAATCGATACGTATGATGATGGAGATCGAAAACATCTACGAAATGACGCCGCAGATCGACTGCGGCGCGTGCGGAGCCCCGACTTGCAGAGCCTTTGCGGAGGACGTGGTTCGCGGCGAAGCGCAGATGGACGACTGCCTCATACTGATACGCGAAAGGTTCAAGGCTATGCTCAACAAACAAAAGAGCGCAGCGCCTCAACCCGAATGACAGGACTTTGACCAATACGTACCCCTACGGAGGAAATATGATCACCGCTCAAATGCTTGAAAAGGAACTCGGTTTAAAACGCTTCGTTATGTGCGACGATTCGCGCGAGGTAACGGGCGGCTATGCCGGCGATCTTTTAAGTTGGGTAATGGGCAGGGCAACAAGCGGCGACGCTTGGGTTACCATTATGAGCAATATCAATGTTATTGCCGTCGCTCAGCTCACAGACGTCGCGCTTGTGATACTTGCCGAGGGCGTTGTGCCAGGTGAGGAACTCATCGCTGCGGCAAAGATGCGCGGTGTCAACCTGTTTTCGTCGACAGCGCCGACCTTTGAACTCTGCGGCAGGATCCATCGCCTGCTCGGCGCGCCCGACTGCGGCGCGATCGCCGAAGCGGACGACGCCTATTCCGCGGCGGACTGACTCTCTATGGAAGCATTCAGTTACGATCTTCATCTTCATTCCTGTCTGTCCCCGTGCGGGGACGACGATATGACGCCCTGCAATATTGCCGGTATGGCGTATCTCAACGGGCTGAAGATCGTTGCTCTGACCGACCACAATTCCGCCAAAAATTGCCCGGCGTTCTTTGCCGCGTGCAAACAGTACGGAATAACGCCCGTCCCCGGCATGGAGTTGACCACCGCCGAAGAGATACATATGGTCTGCCTGTTCGAGTCGCTCGACGCGGCAATGGCGTTCGACAAAGAACTTCAAAAGTACCGTATGCCGATCAAAAACAAGATCGAGATCTTCGGCAGTCAGCCCATTATGGCCGAGGAGGACAGGGTGGTGGGCGAGGACCCGTATTTTCTGCCGGCCGCCACGACCCTCTCGATAGAGGACGCGTCGCGGCTCGTAAGAGCCGGCGGAGGCGTATGCTATCCCGCACATATCGACAGGGAATCAAACGGCCTTCTCGCCGTGCTCGGTATGTTTCCTGAAGAACCCGTGTTTGGGCTTTCGGAACTTAGGGAAAGAAAAAACGCCGATCTCGCCGGAGGACGCAAACTGATCGTTTCGTCCGATGCCCACAGATTATGGGAGATCAACCGGGCGGAAAACTTCCTGCACCTCGACGCGACTGCGGACGCAGGCGCGGACGAGATACGCGCGGCGCTGTTCAAAAGCCTGCGCAAAGCCGAAGCGGGACAGGCCGACGAAACGGATCCGAAAGGAGCACTCTATTGAAAGAACTGTCGCTGAACATACTCGATATCGCGCAAAACTCGATCACGGCGGAAGCCGATCTTGTCGAGATCTCGCTTAACGAAACGGATACGACGCTCACCCTTACCGTCAAGGACAACGGTTACGGGATGAGCCCCGAGTTTCTTGCTTCGGTACACGATCCGTTTTCGACGACGAGGACCACAAGAAAGGTCGGGCTCGGGATACCGCTTCTCAAACTCGCCGCGGAGCAGACGGACGGCTATATAGACCTCCGCTCCACGCAGCGCAGCGCGGATCCCGAAAACTGCGGAACGGTCATAACGGCGTTTTTCAACAAAGATCATCTCGATTTCACTCCGATAGGCGATATCGTATCGACTATCACAACGCTATTGCAGGGCTTTCCCGATATCGATTATGTGTTTTCGCACAGGATCGAAACGGGCGGGGCTGAAAAACTGATAGCGATAGATACGCGCGATATGCGCGTGATCCTCGGCGATGAAGTGCCCCTGAGCGACCCTATGGTGCTTGTATGGGTAAAGGAAACGCTCGAGGAACAGTACTCGGCCTTATAGCGGCTGAACTCAATATAGAATTAAATAATTTATTTAATAAATAAACCGAAAGGAAACAGATCCGTATGAAATCACTGGAAGAACTCGCAAAGATCCGCGAGAGAATGCAGAGCAAGGTCATTCTCCGCGAGGGTCAGGCAACCACTCGCGTGGTCGTCGGTATGGCAACCTGCGGCATCGCCGCAGGCGCAAGGCCCGTGCTCAACACCTTCGTAGAAGAAGTCGCCAAGAACGATCTCGGCGATAAGGTTACCGTAAGCCAGACCGGCTGCATCGGTATGTGCCGCTTCGAGCCCATCGTTGAAGTTTTCGAGGGCGACAACGAGCGCGTTACCTATGTAAAAGTTACCCCCGAAATGGCGAAGGAGATCGTAGAAAAGCACCTCAAGGGCGGCAAGCCCATCGCCGAATACACCATCGGCGCTGCAGAGAAATAATTATTAAGGAGAGTTAACCTATGATTCGCTCACACGTTCTGATTTGCGGCGGTACCGGTTGTACCAGCGGCGGCAGCGCAGCCATCGGCGACAAGCTGCAGCAGGAACTCAACAGGCTCGGCCTGCAGGAAGAGATCAAGATCGTTCGCACCGGCTGCTTCGGTCTTTGCGCTCTCGGCCCCGTTATGATCGTTTATCCCGAGGCAACTTTCTACAGCCGCGTCAAGGTCGAGGATGTTCCCGAGATCGCCGAAGAGCATCTGCTCAAAGGCCGTATCGTAGAACGCCTCGTCTACAAAGAGAAAGAAGAACTCGATATGAGTCAGGTCCCCGCACTCGGCGAGACCAACTTCTATAAGACCCAGCTTCGCGTTGCGCTTCGCAACTGCGGCGTCATCGATCCCGAGAACATCGAAGAGTACATCGCGATGGACGGTTATCAGGCGCTCGCCAAGGTCCTTACCGAGATGACTCCCGCTCAGGTAATCGATGTTATGAAAGCTTCCGGTCTTCGCGGCCGCGGCGGCGCAGGCTTCCCGACAGGTATGAAATGGCAGTTCGCCGCTGCAAACGAAGCCGACCAGAAATACGTCGTATGTAATGCGGACGAGGGCGACCCCGGCGCGTTTATGGACAGGTCCATCCTCGAGGGCGATCCCCACGCCGTTCTCGAAGCAATGGCCATCGCAGGCTACGCCATCGGCGCAAGCAAGGGCTACATCTACGTTCGCGCGGAGTATCCCATCGCTGTTACACGTCTTCAGATCGCTATCGACCAGGCTCGTGAATACGGTCTGCTCGGCGAAAACATCTTCGGCACTGGCTTCAGCTTCGACTGCGAGATCCGTCTCGGCGCGGGCGCGTTCGTCTGCGGCGAAGAGACCGCGCTGCTCACCAGCATCGAGGGCAACCGCGGCGAACCCCGCAACAAGCCCCCGTTCCCGGCGAACAAGGGTCTGTTCGGTAAGCCGACCATCATCAACAACGTTGAAACACTTGCAAACATTCCCCAGATCTTCATCAAGGGCGCAGAGTGGTTCGCTTCCATGGGCACCGAGGATTCCAAGGGCACCAAGGTATTCGCTCTCGGCGGCGCGATCAACAACACAGGTCTTGTTGAGATCCCCCTCGGCACGACGCTTCGCCACATCATCTACGATATCGGCGGCGGCATCCCGAACGGCAGGCAGTTCAAGGCTGTTCAGACCGGCGGTCCTTCCGGCGGCTGCATCCCCGCATCCCTGCTCGATACCCCGATCGATTACGCAAACCTTACCCGAATCGGCGCTATGATGGGTTCCGGCGGTATGATCGTTACCGACGATTCCACCTGTATGGTAGACTTCGCCCGCTTCTTCCTCGACTTCACCGTCGACGAGAGCTGCGGCAAGTGCACCCCCTGCCGCATCGGCACCAGGCGTCTTCTTGAGCTGCTCAACAAGATCACCGAGGGCAACGGCACCATCGAGGATCTCGACAAACTCGAAGAACTCTGCTACTACATCAAGGGCAACTCCCTCTGCGCACTCGGCCAGACCGCGCCCAACCCCGTGCTCTCCACGCTGAAGTATTTCCGCGACGAGTACGAGGCCCACGTAGTGGAAAAGCGCTGCCCCGCAGGCGTATGTAAGAACCTTATGAACTACTACATCGTTCCCGAGAACTGCCGCGGCTGCACCGCCTGCGCACGCAAGTGCCCCGTCGGCGCTATCTCCGGCACCGTGAAAGAGCCCCATACGATCGACACCAACAAGTGCATCAAGTGCGGCGCCTGCATCGAGACCTGTAAGTTCAACGCGATCATCAAGAAATAAGGAGAACCGATATGGATATGATCAATATGAAGATAAACGGTATGGATGTTCAGGTTCCTGCGAACTATACCATTTTGCAGGCAGCCGAACAGGCCGGTATCCGCATTCCCACCCTTTGCTACCTCAAGGATGTCAACGCGATCGGCGCCTGCCGTCTCTGCGTTGTCGAGGTCAAGGGTGCAAGGAGCAACCCCGTTGCGTGCCTTCAGACCGTTGCCGAGGGTATGGAAGTTCAGACCAACACCGCCGCGATCCGCGATTCCCGCAAAAAGACCCTCGAACTGCTCCTCTCCAACCACAGGATGGACTGCCTCGGCTGCTCCCGCAGCACCAACTGCGAACTGCAGACCCTCGCGCAGGAGTACGAGTGCGATAACCACAAGTACCAGTTCGGCGGCGAACTTGAGCCCGATATCGACGATTCCGCGATCCACCTCATCCGCGACAACAGCAAGTGCATCCTTTGCCGCCGCTGCGTTGCGGTATGTAAGCACAATCAGTTCGCGTCTGTAATCGGTCCCAACGCCCGCGGCTTCAAGACCCACATCGCAAGCGCGTTCGAGATGGGCCTTGCGGAGACCAGTTGCGTAAACTGCGGTCAGTGCATCGCCGTTTGCCCCACCGGCGCCCTTACAGAGAGGGACGATACCGCAAAGGTCTGGGCGGCGCTCAACGATCCCACCAAGCATGTTGTCGTCGGTCCCGCTCCTTCGGTCCGCGTACAGCTTGGCGAATGCTTCGGTATGCCCATCGGCACCAATGTAGAAGGCAAGATGATCGCCGCGCTCAAGAGGCTCGGCTTCGATAAGGTGTTCGATGTTGATACCGCTGCCGACCTTACCATTATGGAAGAGGGCACCGAGTTCATCGGCAGGCTCACCAAGGGCGGCAAACTCCCGATGATCACCTCCTGCTCGCCCGGCTGGATCAAGTTCTGCGAGCATTACTATCCCGAGTTCACCGAGAACCTCTCCTCCTGCAAATCGCCCCAGGGTATGTTCGGCGCGATGGTCAAGAGCTATTATGCCGAAAAGGCCGGTATCGATCCCAAGGATATCGTTACCGTTTCCATTATGCCCTGCACCGCGAAGAAGTTTGAACTCTCCCGCGAGGAGATGCAGGTCAACGATCTTAGGGACATCGACGTTTCGCTCACCACACGTGAACTCGCCTCGATGATCAAACGCGCGGGCATTATGTTCACCGAACTGCCCGATGAAACCGCGGATCCCGTATTTGGCATCGCGTCCGGCGCGGGCCACATCTTCGGCGCGACCGGCGGCGTTATGGAAGCTGCGCTTCGTACCGTCGTTGAGGTCGTTACCGGCAAGCCCCTTGAAAAACTCGAGTTCCACGAAGTTCGCGGCCTCAAGGATATCAAGGAAGCCGAGTACGACGTTGCCGGCACCAAGGTGCGCGTTGCTGTTACCAGCGGTCTGGCGAACGCCGCAAAACTGCTTGATATGGTCAAGAACGGTGAGAGGGACTATCACTTCATCGAGGTTATGGCGTGCCCCGGCGGCTGCGTAAACGGCGGCGGTCAGCCCCATCAGCCCGGCTATGTTCGCAGTTCGACCGATCTGCGCGCGGTGCGCGCCGCGGGTCTGTACGGTGAGGACGATGCCATGACTCTCAGAAAGTCGCATGAGAACCCCGTTATGAAGGAACTCTACGAGTATCTCGGCGAGCCCAACGGTCATAAGGCACACGAACTGCTCCACACCCACTACACCAAGAGGGGTCTGTACAAATAAGCCTGTTTGGGTTTACGAGGGCGCGGCTTTCCGCGCCCTCGACTTTATTCGATCTTACTGAGCGGAGAATGCAATGAATACCAAAAGAATCGGACTTATAGTCGCCGTGGAAATATCCGCCGTGCTCAAAAAATACGGAGAAAGGCTCGAAAAACTCCCCGCGCGCGGGTTTGAAGTGATGCGCCTTACACTTAACGATTACACTCTCTATATCGTTTCGAGCGGAGCGGGGGAGATAGCGGCAGCGGCGGCGGCGCAGTACCTTATCAGCGTTCACGACGTGGATATGATACTCAATTTCGGCGTTGTCGGCGGCTTGACCGAGGAGATGACCGTCGCAAGGCTCGCGCTTATAAAAGAGGTGGTGCACTACGACTTCGATGCGGGCGCATGGCTCGGCTATGAAAAGGGCAGGTACGCCGATTATCCGACACCGTTTATCAAAACGGATGAAACGCTGTTTGAAGCCGCGCTCAAAGCGGAGCCCGAACTCAAACCCGTGGTTTGCGCTTCGGGCGATAAGTTCGTCGCCGACGCGAAAAAAAAGCGAGAACTCCACGAGGAGTTCTGCGCCGACATCTGCGAAATGGAATCGGCGGGCATTCTTATCACCGCAAACAGAAGCGGCGTTCCGTGCCTGTTCATAAAGGCGGTCTCCGATTCGATACACGGCGGCTCCGATGAGTTCGAGAGGGAAATAGAACGCTGCGCCGAGATATGTCTCGATACGCTTGATAAGGTCATACACAGCATATAAACAGGTATTCGTTTTTTCTGCCCCTTTTAAACGAATGGGGCTTTTTTATTTGCGGATAAACGAAAATACTCACATATAAATAATTCCGCACCATAGTTGACAACGCCGCAAAAAGTGATATAATAATACTTGAACAATCGTTCAAGTATTTGCGAAAGGTGATCGAAATATGAAAACAGCGGTACCGCATTGCGCCTCGTTCAAGGCGCACGAGGACATCATAGAACGGGTGAACGAGGCTATGCCCGACGAGGAACTCCTTTATGACCTTGCGGAACTCTTCAAGGTATTCGGAGACAGTACGCGCATAAAGATACTGTATCTGCTTTTTGAAAGCGAGATGTGCGTCTGCGATATAGCGGCGATGCTGAACCTTACGGTATCCGCGATCTCGCACCAGCTTCGCGTTCTGAAACAGTCGAGCCTCGTCAGATTCAAGCGTGTGGGCAAGACGGTATTCTACTCTCTTGCGGACGAGCACGTGCGCTCTATACTCGCGCAGGGTATGGAACATATCTCGGAATAGTTTCGACATAATAGGGGGACGGTTATGAAAAAGACCTATCGTATGAACGGCGTGGATTGCGCCAACTGCGCTCTTAAAATGGAAACCGAGATCGCAAAACTCGACGGCGTGAACTCGTGCAGCATCAGTTTTGTTATGCAAAAACTCACCATTGACGCGGACTCCGAAAAACTCGATTCCATAATCGAAAAAGCGTCCGCCGTCTGCAAACGCATCGACAGGCACGCGGAGATACTCTCAAAATAATGAACGCCAAAACCAAAAGAGAACTCATTTGGATAATAGCGGGCGCGGCGGCGTTTATCGCTGCCTTTGGCGTATCCCGCATCTTTGAGCCGCTTCCGTGGTATGCGCTCACGCCGATCTTTCTCATGCCGTATCTTATCGCGGGCGGCGAGGTGCTTTTGAGCGCGGCGCACGGCGTGATAAGAGGGCGGCTTTTTGACGAAAACTTTCTTATGACAGTCGCTTCGCTCGGCGCGTTTGTGATAGGCGAACAGCCGGAAGCGGTGCTCGTTATGCTCCTTTACCGCGTGGGGGAACTGCTTCAATCCGTCGCCGTCGGAAAAAGCCGCGATTCCGTCTCCGCGCTGATAGATATCGGCGCAAGAAGCGTGCATCTCGAAACGGAGAACGGCGTTGTCGAAGTCGATCCCGAGGAAGTGCGTGTGGGCGACATAATGCTCGTTCGCGCGGGGGAGCGTATCCCGATCGACGGCACGGTCGTCGAAGGAAACTCCTCGGTCAATACGGCGGCTTTGACGGGCGAATCACTGCCCGTGGACGTTGCTGCGGGGGACAGGGTGATATCGGGCTCGATCAATTCCTCGGGCGTTCTTCGCGTGCGTGCGGATTGCGAATACGAAAACTCCACCGTCGCAAGGATGCTTGAACTGATCGAGGGCGCGGCGGCGAATAAATCAAAAAGCGAAAAGTTCATTACAAGGTTTGCGCGCGTCTACACACCGGCGGTGGTCGCGTTTGCGGTGCTGATAGCGATCGTGCCGTCCCTTGTGCTCGGCGGCTGGAAGGAGCATATCTACCGTGCGCTCAATTTTCTTGTAATCTCCTGCCCGTGCGCGCTCGTTATATCGGTTCCGCTCACGTTCTTCGGCGGCATCGGCGCGGCGAGCCGAAACGGTATCCTCGTAAAGTGCTCAAACTGCTTTGAGGCGCTCTATAAATGCGGCACGGCGGTTTTTGATAAAACGGGAACGCTTACAAGGGGCAGTTTCCGCATTGCAAACATAGTGCCGGCAGGCGGCGCGGACGAGGATGAACTCCTTTATAAAGCCGCTTGCGCGGAGCGCTATTCAACGCACCCGATCGCCGAATGCGTCGTTCGCGGCTATTCGGAATGCGGCAGCGCAAAACCCCTAATGGAAGCCGATTTCTGTGAGGAACGCGCGGGTCGCGGCGTAAAGGCGCGGTTCGACCCAAAAACGCTGCTTGTCGGCAATTCGAGGCTGATGGAGGAAGCCGGCGTAAGCGTCGAACAGGGCGAAAACGTCGCGACGGTCATACATATCGCGGAGGACGGCGAATACCTCGGCAGGATCGAGATCGAGGACGAACTGAAAAAGGGCGCGGCGGAAGCCGTAGATCAACTCAAAACGGAACTTGGCATAAAAACCGTGATACTCTCGGGCGACCGTGCTTTGATCGCCGAAAAGATTGCGTCCCTGCTCGATGTGAACGAGGTGTATGCGGAACTCCTGCCGCAGGATAAGGTCAGCACGCTCGAAAGAATAATAGGAGAGAACGGGACAAACGCGACAACGATCTATATCGGCGACGGAATAAACGACGCGCCCGTGCTTGCAAGGGCGGACGTCGGCTTCGCTATGGGCGCGCTCGGCTCGGACGCCGCGATAGAAGCGGCGGATGTCGTGCTGACGGACGACGACATAGCGCGCGTGCCGCTTGCGGTACACATCGCAAAGCGCACGGTCGGCATCGCAAAGCAAAACATCATCCTCGCGTTTGGCGTAAAACTGCTCGTTTTGATCCTAGGCGCGTTCGGCTATGCCGAGATGTGGATGGCGCTGATCGCTGATGTGGGCGTATGCCTTGCCGCCGTTTTCAATGCGATGCGCGCGATGCGGGTATCTTGGCGCGTGAATTGTCCGAATGCGAATGATCGCACGTGAGTGAATCATAAAATATATTTACGACAAATCTCGTGTTTGTTGCTTTTTTTGTTGAAAACAAAAAGCAAAGTGCTATAATCATCGGTGAGAATACTACTCAGATCAGCCCTAAGTGGGTATGTTGAAAGGAGTCTGTATGAATTTTGAACTTACCGCACAACAGCAACTCGTCAAACAGTTGATGAAGAGTTTCGCTGACAATGAAGTGAAACCCCTCGCCGCGGAGATCGACGAAACTGAGCGCTTTCCGCGCGAAACCGTTGAAAAGATGGCAAAGAGCGGGATGATGGGAATCAACATCCCCAAGCAGTACGGCGGCGCGGGAGCGGATTCGCTCAGTTATGTTATCGCTTTAGAGGAGATGGCAAAAGTTTGTGCCACCACGGCGATAATATTGAGCGCGCATACTTCGCTCTGCTGCGGGCCGCTTCTTGCGTTCGGCACGGAGGAGCAAAAGCAAAAATATCTCGCGCCCCTTGCAAGAGGAGAACTCCTCGGCGCGTTCGGACTTACCGAGCCCAACGCGGGCACCGATTCCGCCGCGCAGCAGACCACAGCCGTTCTTGACGGCGATCATTTTATCCTGAACGGCAGCAAATGCTTCATCACGAACGGCGGCGAGGCCGACGTTTATATCGTATTTGCTATGACCGATAAAAAACTCGGAAACAAGGGAATCTCAGCCTTCATCGTCGAAAAGGGCTATAAGGGCTTTTCCATCGGAAAAAAGGAGCATAAACTCGGCATCCGCGCAAGTTCCACGACCGAACTTATCTTCGAGGACTGCATCGTTCCCAAAGAGAACCTTCTCGGTGAGATCGGCAAGGGCTTCAAGATCGCGATGCATACCCTTGACGGCGGTCGCGTAGGCGTTGCGGCGCAGGCGATCGGCATAGCCGAGGGCGCGTTCGAGGAGACAGTGCGCTATATGAAAGAAAGGGTGCAGTTTGGGAAACAACTTTCGGCGTTCCAAGGGCTCCAATGGATGGCAGCCGATATGAAATGCGATATCGAAAGTTCAAGATTGCTTCTGTACAGCGCTGCGCTGAAGAAGGACAGCGGTAAGCCCTATTCTCTCGAAGCGGCAATGGCAAAACTCCGCTGCGCCGAGACCGCGATGTCCGTTACGACCAAATGCGTACAGATCCACGGCGGCTACGGCTACAGCCGCGAGTATCCGCTCGAAAGGATGATGCGCGACGCGAAGATCACCGAGATATACGAGGGCACGTCCCAGGTACAAAAGATGGTCATCTCGGGCCAACTCTTCAAATGAGGTGAACGAATATGAAACTTATAGTTTGCATAAAACAGGTCCCCGATACCGCCGAGGTAAAACTCGACCCCAAAACCGGCAGACTCATCCGCGACGGCGTGCCGAGCATCATCAATCCCGACGATAAGAACGCGCTCGAAGCCGCGCTTCGCATAAAGGACGAAAACGAGGGCTCCACAGTTACCGTCGTTTCGATGGGTCCCCAGCAGGCGGATATCGCAATGCGCGAGGCGCTCGCGATGGGCGCGGACGAGGCGATACTCATCAGCGGCAGGGAGTTTGGTGGTTCAGATACCTGGGCGACCAGTTATATCATCGCCACCGCGCTCAAAAAGATAGGGGATTACGATATGATCCTCTGCGGCCGTCAGGCGATCGACGGCGACACCGCGCAGGTCGGTCCGCAGATCGCGGAGCAGCTCGGCATAGCGCAGATCACCTATGCACGCGATATAAAACTAAACGGCCGAACGGTTACGGTGGAGCGTATGCTCGAGGACGGATTCCAGGTAGTGGAAGCGGAATTGCCCGTTCTCATAACCGCGATAAAGGAACTCAACACCCCGCGCTATATGACCCCGCGCGGCATATACAAGGCCTACGAAAAACAGGTAAAGATCTGGGGCTTTGCCGATGTTCCGGTGGACGAAGCGAAGATCGGTCTCAAGGGCTCGCCGACGAACGTCAATAAGACTTTCAGCCCCGAACAGAAGGGCAAGGGCGAGATGCTTGAGGGCGCGGATCGCAACACCGTAAAAACCCTCGTCGAAAAACTCGCAGAAAAGCATCTGCTTTAAGTGGAGGTAGTCTGTTATGGTCAAGATAATAATTGAAAACTGCATAGGCTGTGGCGCGTGCGAAGCGGGATGTCCCGTCGGCGCGATCTCGACCGCCTCGGGCAAAGCCGCGATCGACTATGATACCTGCATAGGCTGCGGCGCGTGCGTATCGAACTGCCCCTGCGAAGCGATCGAAAACGAGGACGCGGCAAAATCTGCCCAAGTGGAGGAAGCAAAGCCCGCAGAGTATCACGGTGTCTGGGTATTTGCGGAACAGCGCGGCGGTGAACTCAACCCAACCGTGTTCGAACTGCTCGGCGAGGGCAAAAAACTTGCGGATAAACTCGGCGAAAAACTTACAGCATTGCTTCTTGGAAACGGCGTTGACGCGCTAACCGACGAACTCGGAGCTTACGGTGCGGACTGCGTGATCGTTGCGGACGATTCGCTCCTTGAGGACTATAATACCGAGGCGTACGCAAAGGTCGTCTGCGATCTCGTTCGCGAGCGTCGTCCCGAGATAATGCTGATCGGTGCAACGAGCCTCGGCAGGGATCTCGCACCGCGCCTCTCGGCAAGGCTCTATACGGGCCTGACTGCGGACTGCACCGCGCTTGAGATTGACCACGAAACGCGCGGCCTTTTGCAGACACGTCCCGCGTTCGGCGGCAATGTTATGGCAACCATCATAACGCCGAATCATCGCCCGCAGATGTCCACCGTGCGCCCAGGCGTTATGAAAAAAGCACCGCGCGACGCGTCGCATAGGGCGCAGGTCGAGCGGGTGAGCGTTGAACTCAGCGCGAGCGATATCCATACAAGGGTGGTAAAGACCGTCAAGGAACTTAAACAAACCGTCAACCTTGTCGAAGCCGAGATCATAGTCGCGGGCGGAAGGGGAGTCGGAAGCCGCGAGGGCTTCGCTCTGATCGAAAAACTCGCCGAAACGCTCGGCGGCGTCGTAGGCGCAAGCCGCGCGGCGGTCGAAGCGGGCTATATCGGCGTCGATCATCAGGTCGGTCAAACGGGCAAGACCGTGCGACCCCGCATCTATATCGCCTGCGGCATCTCGGGAGCGATACAGCACCGCGCGGGTATGCAGAACAGCGAATGCATCATCGCGATAAACAAAAACGCGGAAGCACCGATCTTCGATATCGCGGACTACGGCATCGTCGGCGATCTTCATAAGGTCATACCGATGCTGATCGAAGAACTTTCCGCAAGATAAGCTTATTATCATCAAAAAAAGCAACTGCATTTTTACAGTTGCTTTTTATTTTGTTTCTCTATTCGCAGAAAAGATCGGCAAGTATCTCCTCTGCGGAGAGTGCGCTGTAACCGTCCGGGTCATTAAGTCCCCGCTTGTCGCGGTACCAGCGGAACACGCCCGACGAGCCGCTTTTATCAAAACTCAAATACTTGCCGAACGGGCGCATCTCAACGGGATAGCGAGCCGCCCATTCGGGAAAGTACAGGCTTTGATAGCGGAAGGCGAGCCTGTACGCGTCGCATTTTTCGCCGCGTCCGGCGCGGTCGATCGCGCCGAACTGAACTCCGCCGCCCTTCGCGCCGGTCAAACTGTCGGTCGGCGACGAGTGCAGTATCAGGATGCTGCCGTCAGCGCAAGTTCCGACCACTATGTACGCATGCCCCGAAATGCTTACTATATCGCCGGGCAAAAGTGGGTTTGAATCCGTTCCAAAGGCTTCGCGGCTGTATGCGCCAAGCCCAAGTGAAGCATATGTCTTTGCGATATCGGTCGACTTGTAAACATATCCGTCTTGACCAGTTTCACTTTCAAGTGTATTATACACCGTCCATCCGATATAGCCGGAGCAGTCGAGTCCCGCAAAAAAGTACTCGTTCCATCCGCCGAACGGATAGAAGCCGCCGGATCGGTCGTTTGCGTCCTTGTAGAGGTAATCTGCGGTCTGTTCGTCAAAAAAACGCCTCCAGGTGCCGCTTGCGCCGATGCTTCGCGCTTGAACGGAAGCGCCGTCATCCTGCCAGTTCCAGCCGCCGCCGTACACATACAGCGTATGCCCGAGGGGCTGCATCGCCGCCGAAAGGAAGTTTTTTAAGGTCCTGAGCCCGGCGGAGTACTCAACGGGAGAATCTTCGGGATTCGGCGGCATCTCGTCAACGACCGCAGCCTCAACGGTGCAGCCCTTTACGATCAGCCGATGTTCGTAGCCGACGAGGAGCGAGTTTTTAAGCGTGTGCGCCTCATCGTCCTTCAAGTAATAATACTTGACCTCGCCGTCCACAAGGAACATAAACAGGGGCTCGTCCGAACCCAAAACGGCGTTGATATCGACGCTGCCATAACCCTTTACGCCAAGATATGCGGCCTTTGTCCATACCGTGGCGGGAGAGGGGGAGCCCGACGGAGTTTGCGTATCCGAAGAGGGAGTGTGCGAGGGCAGCGCGGATGCGTGCTCGGTCAAGACCAACGTGGGCGGATCGGATAAGTTTTGCGTATCGGGCGTTCTGCACGCAGCAAAAAGCGCCGCGGCCGACAGAACAACAAACATAAACAGGACGCGGCGCATTTTTAATCAGATTTATCAGCCGAGTTCGGAGAAGAACTTGATGGTGCGGACCATCTGGCTGGTGTAGCTGTTCTCGTTGTCGTACCAGGAAACGACCTGTACCTGCGTGTCGCCGTTCGGCAGGGGCAGTACCATCGTCTGGGTCGCGTCGAACAGCGAGCCGAAGCGCATACCGATAACGTCGGAAGAAACGATCTCGTCGGTGGTGTAGCCGAAGGACTCGTTTGCCTGGGCCTTCATCGCCTCGTTGATCTGATCAACGGTAACATTGCCCTTAACGACGGCGTTGAGCATCGTGGTGGAGCCGGTGGGGGTGGGAACGCGCTGAGCCGCGCCGATGAGTTTGCCCGCGAGTTCGGGGATAACAAGGCCGATCGCCTTTGCGGCGCCGGTGGAGTTGGGCACGATGTTCACGGCGCAGGCACGGCTGCGGCGCAGATCGCCCTTCTTTTGGGGGCCGTCAAGGGGCATCTGGTCGCCGGTGTAGGCATGGATGGTGCACATAATGCCGCTCTGGATGGGAGCGAGATCGTTGAGCGCCTTAGCCATCGGTGCAAGGCAGTTGGTGGTGCAGCTTGCGGCGGAGATGATATTATCCTCTTTTTTGAGGGTGTTGTGGTTTACATTGTAAACAATCGTGGGCAGATCGTTGCCGGCGGGAGCGGAGATAACGACCTTGCGCGCGCCTGCGTCGATATGAGCCTTTGCCTTATCCTTGCTGGTGTAGAAGCCGGTGCACTCAAGCACAACGTCAACGCCCAGTTTGCCCCAGGGCAGATCCGCGGCGTTGGGCATCTTGTAGATAACGATCTTTTTGCCGTCTACGATGATGTAGTTATCCTCGCCTTCGCCCTCGTGGAAATCCACGGTATGACCGTGAGCGACCCAGTTGCCCTGGGTGGAGTCATACTTGAGCAGGTGAGCGAGCATCTTTGCCGAGGTGAGATCGTTGATGGCAACGACGTCATAACCCTCAAGCGCGAACATCTGACGGAATGCCAGACGGCCGATGCGGCCAAAACCATTGATTGCAACCTTTACCATTGTGTAAACCCTCCAAAGTGATTCGGTTTTATTCAAACAGCGAGCCCGCGGCGCAAGGCGTTGCGGGCTCATCCGCTTATATTCCTATTATAACGCTGTTTTCAAAAAAAGCAATCGATATTTGCGGATAAAACCATTATATTTTTAATCAAAAATTGATGTCTTCCGCAACGATGTACAGCGGCCTGTTTTTGAGTTCGTCGTACATTCTGTTCATATAGGCGCCCTGGATGCCGAGGAATAGGAATCCGATGCCGTGAAGCAGAGCCAATCCGAAGAATCCCCAGAGAAGGCCGAACACCTTGACGGAGCAGATCGCGAGTATCACGAACACAAAGAACGCAACAAGGCTGAGCGCCGCAACGCCCGCGCCGAAGTAGCCGCAGAGCGTGAGCGGACGGTCGCTGAAGTTGACGATGCCGTCCATCGCAAGGCGGAGCATCTTTTTGAGAGTGTACTTGGTCTTGCCGGCAAAACGCTCGTTGCGAACGAACTCGATCGGCACGGCCTCAAAGCCCATCCAGGCGCTCATACCGCGAAGGAAGCGGTTATGCTCGCGCATTTTGAGAAAAACGTCCGCAACGCGGCGGTCTATGAGCCTGAAATCGCCCGTGTCGAGCGGTATCGGCGCTGCGCTCATGGATTTGAGCAGGCGATAGTAGCAGGCGGCGGTGAACTTTTTCATAAAGGTCTCGCCTTGGCGCTTGACGCGCTGACCGTAGGCAATATCCGCGCCGTTTTCCCACGCGCGCACCATCTCTTCGATCACCTCGGGCGGATCCTGAAGATCCACGTCGATGATGATCAGCGCATCGCCGCGCGCCGCGTCCATTCCGCAGGTAACGGCGAGCTGATGCCCGAAGTTGCGGCTGAACGAACGCACCTTGACCTGCGGGTTGTCGCGCGCGATATTGCGCAGTATACGCATCGAGCCGTCGCGGCTGCCGTCGTTGACATAGATTATCTCATAATCGTAGCCGATGTTCCTCATAACCTCGTCCATACGTCGGAAAGAGGTCTCAAGCACCTCTTCTTCGTTGTAAACGGGCACGATAAGCGAAAGCATTGTGTCTTGCATAACGATCTCCTTTTATTGTAAACCTCGTTTATGAGTATCTAATCTATTATAGCCCAAACCGTTCGTTTTTTCAAGTGTCGGGAGCGGATATCCGCGTCGTAAAAAGCAAAAAAACAAAGCGGCCGCGTCCGCAGCCGCCGAAAAAATACCGTCATCGTTTTTTATACAGCACGAGTTCGGGGTCGCTTCCGCCCTCGCCGTAGGTCGCAACGAGCAAAAAATCCATATTCGCAAGTATTCCGAAACAGCGCTCGCCGCCGAACTCGCATTCGAGTTGGTTGCCGAGATAGGTCGCGCCGTCGTCAAGAAACTTGACGAGCCTGCCGTTTGGGAGCCGATATTCAAGGTTCACATAACTCCCGACGAGCGCGTTGAGTTTTTCCACCTTGGGCATACCTTCGATGCCGAGGGCGTTGAATTCGTCGATGAGCCGCTTTTTCAGCGCTTCAAACATCTCGCCGCCGCCGAGTTCCTTGTAGCGTTTCCAGTAATCGAGTTTCGGGAGCGATTCGACAAGATGCGCGCGCGCCTGATCCTCGGAAAAACCTTCGCTCTGCATATGCTTTACGCATACGTCTATAAGCTCGTCCATATCGCTGTAGGTGTATTCGCCCTCGGCATAGCACCATTTGCAGTAATCCTCGTTGAACGCGCCGTCCTTTTCCTTGCTGATGACGGCGTCGTCAAGCGGCATCCCGCAGCATTGACAGATGAGTTTTCGCGGCGAGCCGAGCAGCGTGTTGATCGAAACGCCGAAGAACTCTGACAGCAGTTTCAGCGTTTCGGTATTCGGAACGGTTTCGCCGTTCTCCCAGCGCGATACCGCCTGCCGCGTCACGAAGACCTTTTCGGCAAGTTCGTCCTGCGAAAGCCCGCGCTTTGTGCGCAACTCGTAAATGACGTCCTTTGTATGCATAATATCCACCTCGCTTTGTTTGTTGATCGGATTATACCACGGTTTATTAAAATAATCACGCAACAGGCTGTTGCGGGGTCAACCGAAAAAAGCCGTCCAAACGGCTTTCATACGGTTGTGCGTATTATCAAAGGCAAATAAGCCGGATCAAAACCTCGTTATTCTTTGCGCTTTTATAAGCGCAGCCGTCCGTTTCAAAACCTAGTTTTTTGTATAAAGCGATGCTTGCGCGGTTGTCAAGGCGCACCGATCCATTATCGCGCGATATCCGCGCGCCGCGGCGCTTTCGAGCATCAGGAGCATACCCGCATAGGCATAGCCTTCGCCGCGGTATTCGGGAAAGACCTCGATTCCAACGGACGCGAGGGTTTTGCTTCGTTCATAGAGTGAAACGCTGCCGACGACGGTGCCGTTCGCCGTCAAAGCAAGCATCTCAAAAAAACTGCCATTAAAAGTTTTCGTCTGCCATTCCGCTATAACGGAATCGACATCGCCGTCGGAAGCACCCGGCATCATTTTTTCGCGGATCACCGCGCGATCATTGACCGTAAACGGACGAAGAAGGATCATAGCTATCTCCAATAAATCTGTGCTTCAAGTCTGCGATATCCCGCCGCGTGCCGTAAGATCTCATATCGATATTGCGGATCGGGCATTTTCACGATCGCATCATATCACGGGATCTCAAGCACATACTTATACGCGCTTGCCGGCGGGTCGACATAATAGTTTTCTTAGATCCTGTTCAGTCGATATCCAATGAGCTGCGTTTCTCTTTCGCTGCCAAGGATTACAATCTTTACCTCACTCATAATGAACCTCCGTAAATCGTGATTTTTCGGATCGATTATACCACGTTCAAGCGTTTCGGGCAACAAAAACCCCTTTTGTCTTGGCGGACAAAAGAGGCGATTTTCGCGGCTTCGAATCCTTTCCGATAAATAGCAAATAAAAACAACCGCCCGAGGCGATCGTTTTTATTTGGCTGCCGAACAAGGATTCCTTTTGCAAAAGATGCGTCGAGTGCTTGCTCAAACCGCTGCGCACACGCGCCTTTTGACAAAAGCCGGCCCTCGGCGTCTGATTCGTCCACCGGACGGACGCCCTCGGGCTTTGAATCCTTTCCGATAAATAGCAAATAAAAACAACCGCCTGAGGCGATTGTTTTTATTTGGCTGCCGAACAAGGATTCGAACCTTGAATGAACGAGTCAGAGTCGTTAGTGTTACCGTTACACCATTCGGCATCGACCATCCCGTTGTGCCGTCCGCTCCGCTTATAATACCCGTCTGAAAGACAGGCGCGGGTGCACTGCTTGCGCTGCTCGGTACCCCAAAATTAAACAACTCTCCGAAGAGAGGGGGTGCCATTCACGGTTCGACTCGTGCCCCTAATGTAAAAATGAGGGTTTATAATCGAAGCGTAACGCACACGACAGGATAGTAAAAATGGTGGGATTAGTTGGGATCGAACCAACGACCTCTACGATGTCAACGTAGCGCTCTGACCAGCTGAGCTATAACCCCTTTGACAATAGTCTATTATACACAAAAAAAATATTTTTGCAACCCCTTTTGCAATTTTTTTTTCGAGCGAGTTGTGGTATAATGGATTATCGCGCGATCTTCGGCGCGAAATATCCCATATTATATTGATTTTTTGCTCGGGAGGCGATAGCGATGGCGTTCTTTTCAAACGGCAGCGACAAAGAAAAACTTATGATAATGTACACGCTCGAAAAGGCGGGGATACCGCTTTCGCGCGAGCAGATAACCCAAGTGATGTTCGATAATGCGCTTGAGGACTATATCCTCATATCCGAGCACCTGATGGAACTGGAGGACAGCGCGTGCATCGCGACCGTTCCGACATACAGGCTGCAAACGATCGTGCTCACAAAGCGCGGCGAGGAGGTGGCGGCGCTGTTCAAAGAAACGCTTCCAAACTCCGTCAGGCAGGGTATAGACGAAAGCCTTGAGCATAGGCTCGAAGCGTTCAAACTCGAAAACACCTCACAGATGCATTCCAAGGTGCTCCGAAACGGCGAGTTCGAAACGACGCTCTCGCTTGTTGAAAACGGGGAGGCGTTCTTTGAGATAAAGATTAAACTCCCGTCGGCAAAATACACGCGCATGGCGGAGCGGCGCTGGAACGGGATAAACCAAAAACTTTACCTTGACACCCTGCTCGCGCTGACAAAGGATGCTTCGGACGAGCCTGACAAGGCGGAAACGAACTGTGAAGAGGGGACAGATGAATGAGAAACAAAACCGCAACGATCAAAGACCCAAAGGTGCCGTTCAATCCGTACGACCCCTCGTTCAATCTTAAAGAGGACGCGATAACATTCGTCCTTATCGTGATAAGTTGTTTTTTGCAAAGCCTTGTTATAAGCGCGTTCTATACCCCAAATCACTTTCTCTCGGGCGGCGTAACGGGTATCGCGATGCTCATCGAGTACATAACGGGCGTTCCGCGCTTTGTGCCGCTGATCGCGCTCAATATCCCGATAATCCTCATCGGCTTAAAGCATGTAAACCTCAAGTTCATCATATTCAGCGCAATGGCGACGCTTTTGTACGCGATATTCTTCACAATACCGTTCGTTGCGAACTTCCGCATCAATCTCGGCGAAAACAGCGAGATGCTCTCCGCCGTGGTCGGCGCGGCGCTGATGGGCATAATCGGCGTTCCGGTCGTAAAACGCGGCGCAACGCTCGGAGGTATGGACGTATTGAGCGTCATATTGAGCCGCCGTTTCTCGATCCAGATCGGCACGTTCAACATCGCATACAACCTCATTATTATGAGCGTGCTCGGCTGTTTCTTCGGCATTATGCCCGCGCTTTACAGTATGGTGGCGACATTTGTTTCCAACACCGCGTTCAACTACGGAATGCAGGGCTTCAACCGCAATATGACTGTGTTCATCATCAGCGAAAAATGGGAGGACATCGCGCCCCACGTTATGGCTGATATGAACAGGGGCGTTACGTTCCTGCACGGCGAAGGCGCCTATACGCATCAGCCGCGCGAGATAGTTTACTGCATCGTAAAGACGACCGAACTTGCCAAACTCAAATCCATCGTCCGCAAGCACGATAAAAACGCGCTCTTTTCCATAGTGGAAACAAAAGAGGTAGTCGGCCGCGGTTTTGCCGCTATGAACTGATCCGTTTTGGAAAGGTCAAACTTAGCACAATAAAAGCGGAGCGTTCCGATCGAAACGCTCCGCTTGCTATCCTAAACCCTTAAAACGGTCAAAGCACGGTCAAGCCACCGGTAGTGATGAAACCGTCGAGTTTTCTGCCGCTTTTGCACAGAGGGCATTCGTCGCTCTTAAAATTGTTGTAATTGCCAAGGTCGGAGTGCTTGAACACGCACTCAACGGGCACGCCGCCGGATTCGGAGATCGCGGAGAATATCGCGCCTATCGCAACGATCTGGCCGCCGTAATAACTGATGCACTCCGCGGCGCGGGCAAGGCTTCGGCCGGTGGAAGCGGTCGCAACCAGCAGAAGCACTTTTTTGTTGGTGATAAAGCGCTGCATATCGCTTGAGAACGTCAACTGGTTGTTTGAGTTGATGGACGGGGTAACAACATAGATATCGGTGCCGCTGTTTACTTCGCGGCCGCCGCCCATAGAAAGATCCTTTGCAATGAACGAGGCGATCATCTGCGTGTATTCAAGGCTGACGATCGTGTCTATCTCGGTGTATTTGAACTGCTTCGCAAGCATATCCGCGGTCTCGGAGGCCATAGTGGCGTTGTTGCGGACCTCGGTCATACTGATATAATTGTCAACGTGTGCGTGGCTCGTTGCAAAATGTCCCGGATAGATATTGAGTTTGATCCTTCTGTTGCCTTTTGCGTTGACGGTTACTGGATTCAGCAGCATAAGTATTTCCTCCTAATTTGGTTGGTTTTTCGATTATAACATATTAGTCCGCATAAAACAATGGATAATAGGGAATATTCCCGCGTCAAAGTTTGCCGAGCACAAAGTGCTGGACTATCGCCGCGCATTCGCGCATATAGTCGTTCAGCAAAAACCGCTTATATTCGCGGCTCGCAATGCCCTCGGCATTAACTCCGAGCCTTTTTGCGAGCCTTTCGGCACGGAAAACGTGGAACCTGCTGGTTACAAAAACGACGGTCGGCTCCGCGCCGAGCTTTCCGCTTTCAACGAGTGCGTCTATGATCCTTTTCGAAAACAGCATATTTTCCTCGGTGCTCGACGATTCGCCTTCCTCGATGACGCGATCCGAGGGGATGCCGTTTCGCGTGAGCCAGTTCTTCATAACGGCGGCTTCGGTATCGCTCTCATCCGTTCCCATACCGCCGCTGACGATTATGTACGCATCGGATGAGGAATTGAAACATTCCGCCGCCTTTTCGAGCCTAAATCTCAGCTGCAGCGTGGGCTCGCGCCCGTTTGTGCCCGCGCCGAGCACTATGATCGCGTCGTAGTTTGAACTCTTTGGAGCGCGCGAGTTTATCAGTATCGTCGCTGTGGTTATCGCAAACAGCGCGCAAAAACCCGCATATGCGGCGATAAAGCACCATTTGATGATGCGCCCGAAAACGCACGAACGGAAAAACATCGTAATGATGGGGTAAAGTGCGCCGAGCACAACGAGCGGAAGCCCAATGATAAACGGCATAATTATCCCGAGATTGAATGATCTTGCGCCGTAAGCGATGACGGATTCGATCATCAAAAGCCCGCCAACCGTGATCAAAGCGATGCGAAATATCGCGGTGAGTATTCCTTTTTTGTTATCATTCATACGATCGATCTTTGTCATCCGCCGAGATAGCGGACGGAAAACTCCTCTATATTGTCGGAGCGCGACTCAACAAGGCTCAATTCGACCCCGTCAAGCCCGCAGCGTGCCGCCTCCGCTTCCGCGTATTGAGATATTAGCCGCAAAACGCTCGGTGCGGCGGTTATCTGTACGCGGCGCGAATTGCCGTGCAGCAGTCCGTCCAAAAGCCTCGCACGAAGTTTCAAAGCAACGGTCTGCGCAGTCGCGGTGCGCCCTCTGCCGCCGCAGCATTGGCATTCTTCAAGCATATAGGAAGCAAGATTATCGCGCAGTTTTTTGCGCGTAACCTCAACAAGCCCGAGCGTTGTCATACCGTGCACGATGCATGCGATGCGGTCGTTTGAAAGCGCGTTTTTAAGCGTCCTGACAACGGTCTGCTTATCCTCGGCGGAGATGAGGTCGATAAAGTCGATTATGACCATACCGCCGATGTTCCGAAGGCGAAGCTGGCGCGCGATCTCCCACGCCGCTTCGCAGTTCGTCGCGAGCGCGGTCTGCTGAAGGTCGGCTCCGCCGATGTTTTTGCCGGAGTTTACGTCTATGCTCACGAGTGCCTCGGTGTGGTCGATCACTATGTATGCACCGCTTTTTAGGTAGACCCTGCGCCTAAGCGCTTCGTCGAGTTGTTTTTCTATGCCGAGCGTTTCAAACAGATTCGGCTCGTTCGGCTGAAACACTATCCTGTCGTCGGAGCCTGGCTCGATCTCGTTGGCAAGCGCACAGACGGCCTCGTAGCATTCGCGGTCGTTGACAACAACGCGCGTAACGTCGGGCCGCAGTAGGTCGCGCAGCGTGCGTTCGACGATGCCGTATTCACCAAGCAGGCATTTTGCGCCCGTGCCCTCGCGCGAAGCCTTTTTAACGCCGTTCCATTTTTCGATAAGAATGGCGATTTCGTCCCGCAGCACGGCCTCATCACGACCGCCGGCGGCGGTGCGCGCGATAACGCCGATATTCTTGCCGCGCGCGTCCTCGAGGATGCCGTGGAGCCTTGCGCGCTCATCGTCGTCGGTTATGTTCCTGCTTACGCCCACAATGTTGGAGGTGGGGAAGAGCACCACAAGATGCCCCGATATCGATATCTGGGTGCTTACGCGCGCCGCCTTGCTGCCATGAGGGTCCTTGACTATCTGCACTATCAGTTCCTGTCCGATGCGCAGCGCGGGGGAAGCCCCGTCCGAAGCAAGTTCGTTTTCAACGCCGATGAGGCGTTCGCGTTCGCTGTTCTTCTCAAAATCCCGCAGGCTCAAAAACGCGTTCTTGTCCATCCCGATATCCACAAACGCCGCGGACATACCCAGCAGCACGGACGCCACCCTGCCCCTGTAGATGCTTCCGACCAAACTCGACTTGTTGCGGTTTTCGGAGTACACCTCGACCGCGTCGCCGTTTTCAAGTAAAACAACGCGCGTCCTGTATGGATTGGCATCTATGAATATCTGCCGCTTCGGTCTTATGCCGTTTCGTTCGTATACGCCGTTCATTTCAGTACCGTCCAATCCATCTCTATCCGTTTACGGTGAACGCGCGTTTCGGCATTGACGCCGAGTTTTTCATACAGCGCGCCAAACAGGAGTTCGAGAGGAAGCCCGCCCTCGGCGGTGAGTTTTCCGCTGATATCGAGTTTGGCTGAATTTCCGTCCGCTTCCGAAACGGAAAGGCTTATGAGCATCGGGCGGATATCCACGCTCTTTATGCCGCCCTTGGTTTTTTTGTCCACAAAGATGTCGCCGCCAAGAAGCGCTTCGGCAGCATTGTGTAATTCGCGACTTGATAGATCGCGCTCAAAGCGCATCTTTACGGAATAGTCCGCGCTTCGCATAAGCGGGGTGAGGGAGCCCTTGAACCCACCAGCGTCCACCGCGTCAGTTATCATAACGCCCACGGGCAGCACCGCGTTTACCCGAGAAACGAACCCGTCAGTGGGGATCGGCTCGGAGAGCGTGATGTCAAAATACTCGCAGTCCGAGGTATAGCCGACGGAGAGCGCCGTCGCGAACGACAGCAAGGGGTGCGGGTTGAAGCCTTGCGAATATGCAAGCGGCAGACCGGCACGCCTGAAAGCGCGTTGAAACAGGCGCTGCATATCAAGATGCGAAACAAAACGCACTTCGTCGAGTTTGGAAAACGACGCGACAACTCTCATACTTCGCCCTCCTGTGCATAGTGCATACGGCAATGCGTTTTGCAGCGTTTTCCAAAGCATCCGTTGCATTTTTCGCGGCAGTCGCCCGTTACGACGGCGGCAAGCGCGCTCTCGTACTCGCGTTTAAGATAGTCCTTCGTAACGAGCGCATCCATATGATCCCACGCAAGGGGCTCGTCGAGACCGATGACGCGGCCGGCGAACTGATCGACGCTCAAACCGCATTCGGAAAACGCTTCGTCCCACGCCTCTTTTTTAAAATGCTCGTCCCACGAATCAAACCGCGTACCGTGCTCGTATGCTCTGAGCATAACCTCTCCAAGCCGCCTGTCGCCGCGCGCAAAGCACGCTTCGAGCCTGCTCGTTTCGGAGAAATGGCAGTTAAACTCAACGCCGCGTATGCCCTTGAGCGCGCCGCGAAGCAAGGCCTGCCTGCGCAGCACCTCTTCAACGCTTATCTGGTTTTCCCATTGGAAGGGCGTAAAGGGTTTTGGAACGAATGTGGACGCGGAAACGGTGCATCTAAGACCCTTGCCGCGCATATCCTTGGGCAGAGAATAGAACTCGCGGCTCACATTGCGCGCAAGTTCGGCGATACCGAGTATGTCATCGTCGGTCTCGCTCGGCAGACCTATCATAAAATACAGCTTCACGCCGTGCCAGCCTGCCGTGAAAGCGTCCTTTACCGTGCGCAGAAGATCCTCTTCGCAAACGCCCTTGTTGATAACGTCCCTCAGGCGCTGAGTGCCCGCTTCGGGCGCGAATGTAAGCCCCGTCTTGCGAACGCCCTGCATCTTTTCAAGGTCGTCCTTCATAAACGAATCGATGCGCAGCGAAGGGAACGATACTGAAACGCGATCCTTCGTGTATCGGTCCAAAACCGTAGGCACCATCTCGTGTATCTCGGAATAATCGCCGCTTGAAAGCGAGAAAAGCGATATTTCGTCGTGTCCGGTGCGAGTGAGCTGAGCATCGGCATAGTCGATGAGCGTCTTCATCCTGCGCTCGCGTATAGGGCGATAGATGAAGCCCGCCTGACAGAACCTGCACCCGCGGGTACAGCCGCGGAAAAGTTCGAGTGCGATGCGGTCGTGGACTATGCTCATATATGGCACCACAAGATCACCCGTGAACTCAGCCGCGTCAAGGTCGGAAACTATGCGCCTTGCGACCGTGTCGGGCGCGCTCGGTTCGGTCTTGATAAGCCTTGCAAACTTGCCGTCCTCATATTCGGGCTTATAGAATGAAGGAATATAAACGCCATCTATCTTGGACAGTTCCAAAAGCGTTTCACGCCTTGAAAGCCCACGGGATCTGGCGGCGATATATACGTCCGTAAACTCGGACACGAGTTCCTCGCCGTCGCCGAACAGGAAGGCGTCGATGATATCCGCAACTGGCTCCGGATTACAAACGCAGGGTCCTCCCGCGATCACGAGGGGAGCGTTCTCGCCGCGCTCCGCGGAGGTAAGCGGTATGCCGCCGAGGTCGAGCATCGTCAGGATATTCGTATAGCACATCTCATACAAAAGCGAAAAGCCGACGATGTCGAACTCATCGAGCGGCCGCTTTGTTTCGAGCGAAAAGAGTTTTTCTCCGCTTTCGCGAAGCAGGGCTTCCATATCAACCCACGGACAGTAGCAGCGCTCGGCATATGTGTCCGAGCGGTTGTTGAGCACATTGTAAACTATCCTCGACCCAAGATGGCTCATACCTATCTCATAGGTGTCGGGAAAGCAGAGCGCAAACCGAACAAGACCGTCGCCGTCCTTCACTCGCATATTCAGTTCCCCGCCCATATAGCGGGTAGGTTTTTCGACCTTCGCGATAAGGGCGCTTATTCTGTCCGCCCTCGAAACGAGGGCGTTTTCAATGTTATTCTTCAATTTTGACCATCCTTTCGGCTCAAACCCGAGCCATACACCATAATTATAATGCAAAACTCTCGTAAAGGCAAGGCGCAAACGCCGAAAGAGTGCAAAAACAGCCGCAAAAAAACGGTGAAAAAGCGGTATATTCTTCTATGCCCCACTTGAAATCCGCATTAAAAAGGAGTATAGTAAAAGAACTGAACCCGAAGGAGAAAACTGCAATGTGGAAAGAGTTTAAAAAATTCGCTTTCAAAGGCAATGTGATGGATCTTGCGGTTGGCGTTATGATCGGCGCCGCATTCGGTGCGATCGTTACCTCACTCGTGAACGACATATTTATGCCGATCATCGGTCTTGTGTTCAAGACCTCCGCTCTTAACGAAAAATACATCGTGCTCAAATCAAGCAAGGCTTTTGTGGAAGGCATGAGCGTTGCCGAAGCGACCGAGGCAGGCGCAAACATCCTTACCTACGGTAAGTTCATCGGCGCCGTCATCAATTTCATCCTAATTGCCCTCATCATCTTCTTTGTCGTCAAAGGCATAAACAATTTCAGCACGAAAAAAGAAGAAAAGCCCGCCCGCAAGTGCCCCTTCTGCAAAGGCGAGATCGCAGACGATGCGATCCGCTGCCCGCACTGCACCAGCGAACTCCCCGAGGAAGCCGAATAATCAAAGCCCGGATCGGGTGCGGGCGCTTTTGACCGCTTCCCGAAGGATCAATATGATTATTGTTTGGCGCATCACGACTTTGGATTGTGTGCGTCAAATCATAATAAAAAAGAACATCTTATAAGTACTTTAAAGGAGAACCGTAATGCAAAAGATCCAAATGAAGACCCCCCTTGTTGAGATGGACGGCGACGAAATGACTCGCATCATCTGGAAGATGCTCAAGGACGAACTCATTCTTCCTTTTGTCGACCTTAAATCGGAGTACTACGATCTCGGCCTCGTCAAGAGGGACGAAACGGACGATCAGATAACTGTTGACGCGGCGGAAGCCTGCAAAAAATACGGCGTCGGCGTTAAGTGTGCGACCATCACTCCGAACGCACAGCGTATGACCGAGTATAACCTCAAGAGGATGTACAAGAGCCCCAATGGTACCATCCGCGCCATCCTCGACGGCACCGTTTTCCGTGCGCCCATCACGATGGACTGCCTCAAACCCTCCGTCAGGAGCTGGAACAAGCCCATCACCATCGCCCGTCATGCTTACGGCGATATCTATAAGTGTCAGGAATACCGCGTACCTGGCCCCGGCAAAGCGGAGATCAAGTTCACCGACGCAAACGGCAACGTTACCTTCGACGAGACCGTCTTCGATTTCAAGACCCCCGGCGTTCTTATGGGCACATACAACAAGGACGACTCCATCGAGAGTTTTGCAAACGCCTGCTTCAAGTATGCCATCTCCACCAAGCAGGATCTTTGGTTCTCCACAAAGGATACCATCTCCAAAAAGTACGACCACACCTTCAAAGATATCTTCCAGAAGATCTACGATGAGAAGTATAAAGCGGAGTTCGAAAAACTTGGTCTCGAATATTTCTACACCCTCATCGACGACGCCGTCGCCCGCGTTATCCGCTCCAACGGCGGCTTCATCTGGGCGCTCAAGAACTATGACGGCGACGTTATGAGCGATATGGTCGCGACAGCTTTCGGCAGTCTTGCGATGATGACCAGCGTTCTCGTTTCTCCCGACGGCAATTATGAGTTCGAAGCGGCGCACGGCACCGTTACCAAGCATTACTACAAGCACCTCGAGGGCGAGAGCACTTCCACAAACTCCATGGCGACCATCTTCGCGTGGAGCGGTGCGCTTCGCAAGAGGGGCGAACTGGACAACCTGCCCGAACTCGTCGATTTTGCTAACAAACTCGAGCAAGCTTCACTCGAAACCATCTCCGCAGGCTTTATGACCAAGGATCTCGCGCTTCTTGCGGATATGGACAATAAGACCATCTGCACGACCGACGGCTTCATCAAGAAGATCCGCGAAAGGCTTGAAGCGCTTCTCGCTTAATGGAGACAAAGATGAAACTGATCGAACAATGGCGCAGCCTTGCGGAGGGCGCGGATACCGATTCCGCCGTTCGCGCTTTCTGGAAAGAGTACTTCGATAAGGAAACCGAGGTCTACAGAACCATCCTTTCCGACACTTCCGTACGCCACAGCGGCAAAGCGGGCGAACTTGCAAAAAAGTTCAATATGACCGAGGCCGTTTTTGGCGGCTTCCTTGACGGCATCAATACCAGCCTCAAATCGGAACTTGATATCGACGCTGTCGAAGCGGATACCGAGATCGATCTCGACATCGATTTTGAAAAGCTCTACTTCAATATGCACGAAGCAAAGGCCGATTGGCTGTACGGTCTCAAGGAATGGGAAGGAGTGCTTTCCGAGGATAAGCGCAGGGAGATCACCAAGACCTGGCGCGCTTCCAAACAGTTTGTAAACACGGAAGCAAAGGTCGGTCCGAACGATCCCTGTCCCTGCGGCAGCGGCAAAAAGTTCAAGAAATGCTGCGGAAGATCGGCCGATTGAGCCGCTTTTGCAAACAGTAATGTACCCGGCATACCGCATTGTCGGTTATGCCGGGCATTTTATACAGAGAGGTACGGATTTTGTCGAATTACATCCATTTTTCAAATTCTGGCGACGGGCATCTCAATCTTGCTGCTGACGGCTATTTTCTCGAAAACGTCAAAAGAGGCGATGTTATCCTCTATTTCTACATAAATAGCAACGCCGTTATCATCGGGCGGAACCAGAATGCATGGCGCGAATGCCATGTCGCGAACCTCAGACGCGACGGCGTGCAGCTCGTTCGCAGACATACTGGCGGCGGTGCCGTCTACCACGATGAGGGCAACATCAATTTTTCGTTCATTATGAATGAAAAAAACTACGATCTCGAGCGCCAACTCAGGGTCATTTCGCGCGCGGTGGAAAAACTCGGTGTAAAGACCGAACTTTCGGGCAGAAACGATATCCTTGTTGACGGCAAAAAGTTCTCGGGCAACGCCTACGGCTTTAAAAACGGAAACAGGGGGCATCACGGCACCGTGCTCGTGAACACCGACCTTTCGCGTCTTGGAGAGTATCTCAACGTATCCGCTGCAAAGATGCGTGCAAAGGGCGTGGAGAGCGTGCGCTCAAGGGTGTGCAATCTGACGGAGTTTGCGCCCGACGCAACGACGGAAACGATAAGAAAGTACATATGCGAAGCGTTTATTGAGGAGTACGGCGAGGCTCGGCCCTATGCGTTTGAGAGCGACGAACTTGCCGAGATCGAGAAGCGCCGCAAACGTCAGGCGTCGTGGGAATGGCGTTTCGGAAAAACTCCGCAGTTTGAACTCAATATCGAAAACAGATTCTCATTCGGTGAACTCCAACTCCACCTCGATCTCAAAGAGGGCAGGATACGCCGCATAAAGGCGTTTTCGGACTGTCTCGACACCGAACTCGTATCGGCGATAGAGTCCGCGCTCCGTTCAAAGCGCTTTGAGCCTGACGAACTCGCCCGCGCCGTTTCACGCATCGACAACAAGACTGCGTCGGACGAGATGAGCGACTTTTTTATGTCAAAAACTTTTGAAAAAGTGGACTGATTCGTTTTTTGCCGCGTATCAAAACACGCAAAAAACACCGAAACCAAATAAAAAATAAACAGAAACAGCATCCGCTTTCGCGCACGGCACAACACCGTGTGCGAAAACTATTTCGTGGCATAATCTGTGAGTTGAGAAATCGTGATTTTTTTAGTATAATCAAGATACAACAGAACGCGAACGCAATTAACGGGATGTTGATCTTGTAAGATATGCATAAAGAGGTAATACTATGAATACCAACACTATTAAAAATATACCTGTCGTGCCGCTGAGGGGGCTCGTTGTGCTCCCTTATTCGGCAACAAGTTTTGACGTGGGCCGCAAAAAGAGCATCGCCGCGGTAAAGGCGGCTTCAAGGGATGGCAGCGAGATACTGCTCGTTGCGCAAAAGCACGACGCCGCTATCGATATCAACACGTACGACCTCTATTCGGTCGGCTGTCTGTGCACCATAAAGACCTGTGAGGAGATCGTAAAGGGCGGCGCGATGCGCCTGCTCGTCAACGGTGTTCGCAGCGCCAAGATCGTCCGCTTCAACGACGGCGACTATTTGAGCGCGGATATCGAATATGCAGAAGATGAACAATCCGACCCGGAGTTCGACGAGCGGCTGCGCGAAAAACTGATCGAGATATGCGAGGAGTTCATCTCGTTCACCAATAACCAGATGCTCAAGACCACGCTCGGCTTCATAGGCAAAACGTCCAACGATATCGAGTTTTCCTACCGCGTTGCCAACGTGTTCATCGTGAGCAGGGAGGAGCGTCAAAATGTGCTCGAAGCGGGGGATAACGCTGAGCGCACCGTTGCCGTTATCAATTTCATAAAGCGTGCTCTCGCCGTCGAGCGAGTAAAGCGCACGATCGACGAAAACGTAAAGGAGCAGATCGACAAAAACCAGCGAGACTACATATTGCGCGAGCAGATAAAGGCCGTCAAAAAGGAACTCGGCGAGGACGAAAGCTCCGAAGCGGACGAGTTCAGGCAAAGGCTCGAGGACAAGGAAATCCCAGACGAGATACGCAAAAAACTCGAAAAGGAGATCGAGCGCTTCGCTATGCTTCCGGCGGGCTCGCACGAAACGCCGTCGATGCGCACCTATATCGATACGATGCTATCGCTCCCGTACACCGAAACGAGCGAGGACGATCTCGACGTCGAGAACGCAAGGCGCATCCTCGACGAGGATCATTACGGTCTTAAAAAGGTCAAGGACCGCATAATCGAGTTCATATCCGTTGCGAGGCTGACAGGCAAGGTGAACGGCCAGATAATCTGTTTCGTCGGTCCTCCTGGCGTAGGCAAAACGTCCATTTCCGCCTCTATCGCCCGCGCCCTCGGCAGAAAGTTCGTGCGTATGAGCCTCGGCGGCATCAGGGACGAGGCGGAGATACGCGGCCATAGGCGTACCTATATCGGCGCAATGCCGGGCAGGGTGATAACTGCTATGAAGACGGCGGGCACGGTCAACCCGGTATTGCTGTTTGACGAGATAGACAAACTTGCGCAGGATATCCACGGCGATCCCGCCTCGGCGATGCTCGAGGTCTTGGACAGCGCGCAGAACTTCGAGTTCCGCGATCATTTCCTCGAAACGCCGTACGATCTGTCCAAAGTCCTGTTCATAACCACGGCAAACAACGCTTCGCTCATACCTCGCCCGCTTTTGGACAGGATGGAAGTAATCGAAGTGCCGAGTTATCTTTCGAGCGAAAAAACCGAGATCGCCCTCAGGCATCTCATACCGCGTCAACTCGAAAAGCACGGTCTTACCAAGAGTATGCTCAATCTTCCGCGAGAGACCGTAGAGGAACTCATCGTGCGTTATACGCGCGAGTCGGGCGTGCGCGAACTCGAACGCACAGTGGCGGCGGTCTGCCGAAAGACCGCCTGTGATATCGCGGCGGGCAAAAAACGCATAACCGTTTCAAGAAAAAAACTCGAGGAATACCTCGGCGCGCCGCGCTACGGGTTTGAGCCTGCGGACAAACTGCCACAGATCGGCATCGTCAACGGGCTTGCGTGGACGAGCGTCGGAGGCGAAACCCTGCTGATTGAGGTCGCCGCGCTTCCCGGTACGGGTCAACTCCAACTTACGGGCCAACTCGGCAGCGTGATGCAGGAGAGCGCGAAGGCCGCGATAACCTGCGTTCGTGAGAGAGCGGCGGCGCTCGGCATAGACGAGGATTTTTACGCCAAAACGGATATCCACATCCATATCCCCGAGGGCGCGGTGCCGAAAGACGGTCCGTCTGCGGGCGTCGCTATGATGACCGCGGTCGCGAGCGCGCTGAGCCGCATACCGGTAAAGCCCTGCGTCGCGATGACGGGCGAGATATCGCTGCGCGGAAGAGTGCTGCCGATCGGCGGGCTGCGCGAAAAACTGCTTGCCGCAGCGCGCGCGGGCATAACAACGGTGTTGCTTCCCGAAAAGAACGCCAAGGATATCGCCGATATCCCGAGCGATATCGTTGAAAAACTCAATATCGTTTATATAAGCGACGCGAACGACGCGCTCGAAAACGCGCTTGAAAGTATGCCTAAAAAACGCATTATGCTCGGGGACAGACCGCATACGGTCGGCGCGCCCGCGTAATTTACAGTTTTTAACAGAATATGCCCTCCGTAAATGCAGATAATAATACGGCAGAACAACTGCAAATAATTTACGGAGGGTATTATTATGCCAACAGGTACACAGTATCAGTCTTACAGGCAGGACAACTGCTGCGGCGGTACGTATCAGCACAGCCAAAACGCATCGTCCGGCGGACAGATTGGAACGAAGGATCTTTCGATCATTCAGGACGAGATGCATTCCGAGGCGCTTCTCTACAAAAAATGCGCGGTCTACGCGGGCTATTTCAGCGACGGACAGTTGAAAAACGTAGCGTCGACTGCCGCGGAGCATCACCGCAGTCATTTTGAAACGCTGAACAACTATCTTAATTCCGCAAACGGAGGAGCAGGCATATGAACAACGCATCAATGAGTGAACAGGAACTTCTTACAGACCTTCTGCATTCGGAGAGGGCGGCTGTAAAGCAGTACGCTGAAAACTGTACCGAATCCGACCGAAGCGATCTCAGGTCGCTGTTGATAAGCCTTATGAGCGAATGCTCCGAGGATCAGCTCAAAGTTTTCGAGCAGATGAAGCAGCGCAATATGTATAAGACCCAGCCCGCACAGCAGCAGGATATCCAAACCGCGAAGCAGGATATGGATTCCCTCAAACGACAGACTTGGCAATAAGCCGTATAAACACCCCAAAAGGCCCGCATATTCAGCGGGTCTTTTTTGCGGCATAATATGTTTGCTTAATCACCGCATATGTGCTATAATACAAAAGTACGGCTGATGCCCGAATTCTTTGCAAGGACGGCGGCATACGCAAAACCGAATATGTACCTGTAGCTCAGCTGGATAGAGTGTCAGACTCCGACTCTGAAGGTCCCGAGTTCGAATCTCGGCAGGTACGCCAAAGAGAAAAAGGGCATATGCCCTTTTTCTCTTTGTTTTTTGTTTAAAGAAATTCGAAGCCGCGGAATAGAAAAGCAGCAGTGTTGCTTTTCAGCTAAGTGCTCCGCGCGGCAGAACGTGAAACGCAATTCGTGCGTGTTGTGTGCTTCGCACGATATGCGGAACACTTAACTTCACTTGCGGCTCGGCCGCAAAACTTCACTATCCAGAAGGCATAACTTCACTTGCGCCGACAGGTGCAAACTTCACTAACGAGCAAAGCGAGCGAGCCACTTTTGCCCATCTTGCAAAGTGGCTTCTTGTTGCATTGACATATTTGGCTGTGGTATAATCAATTCGACAAAATCTCGATTTTGGGGGAGGATTGCCGGTGCATATTACAATCAAAAAGATGGAAACTGACACAGAAATAAAAGGGCGAGCTTTTGTTCATTTCAATTCGCGGCAAGAAGCGTATTCAGGAATAGTTGAGCAAGTTTTTTTGACCCAAAAAACAATTGACAAATGTTTTGCGCAGGCCATAAACGCTAAAGATAACACTGTCATCGCAAAAGATGGTGAGCGCGTTGTTGGATTTGTACAGTATGGAAAGTATGGCTCTGAAGACCTTGAAAATGCAGGTGAAATTACTGCGCTGTATGTTTTACCGGACTATTTTGGCAAAGGAATTGGATACCGTCTGATGCAAGAAGCTGTGCAGATTTTGAGTGATTATCCGCAGATAGCTCTTTTTGTGATAAAAGGCAATCAGCGAGCGATAGGTTTTTATACTCGTTACGGGTTTCGATTTGACGGACAAGAAAGGATGTCGTCTCGACTTGGAGTAACTGTGGCAAGAATGGTATTGCAGAGATAATTCTTGTTTGTCGGGACGAAAAACGCATATCATTTTGACGTTCTTTTTATAGTTCGGCGTACTTTGGTGCGCTATTTCTTTGCGATTTTGTTACTGTGTGCGGTGCGTAAAGCGCACAGGTGAGTTTGATCGGGAGGAAATACATCTGAAAAAGCAATGCATTAAGCTAATGTTTGCTGCGAAAGCGTAGAACTCAAGAACCTTCCGACGCGCAGTTATAAACACATAAATGCTCCCAAACGGCGAATGCGTCGAGAGGAGTATTTTTTATTAAAAAAACCGCCTCGTATTTGACAACTTTTTGCCGATATGATATTATAATTAAGTTAGGCGCAAAACGCTCATAGGGATTAATTTGCCCAGCGCATATGACCCGATCGAGAGGTCAAAAGAGCAAAATGAGGGATATAAAAATGCTTGATATCAAAACCGATAAACGCTTCGACGGCATAGAAAAGTTTACGACCAAGATATGGCTCGCCACGCCGACTATGCACGGCGAGGAGCAGAAATGGGTCGACGAAGCGATACGCACCAACTGGGTATCAACAGTCGGCGCAAACATAAACGAGGCGGAGCGCATCACCGCCGAGATGATAGGCGTCAAAAATGCCGTCGGTCTTTCCTGCGGCACCGCCGCGCTGCATCTTGCGATCAAACTCTGCGGCGAAAAACTCTACGGACAGCCGAGGGCGGGGCACGGCACGCTCGAAGGCCGCCGTGTTTTTTGTTCGGACATGACCTTCGACGCGACGGTAAACCCGATCGCGTACGAGGGCGGCGAAGCGGTATTCATCGATACCGAGTACGATACGTGGAATATGGATCCCGACGCGCTCGAGAAGGCGTTCGAACTCTATCCCGACGTTCGTCTTGTGGTGCTCGTTCATTTGTACGGCACGCCCGCGAAGATCGACAGGATACGCGAGATCTGCTCAAAACATGGTGCGCTCATCGTCGAGGACGCCGCTGAATCCTTCCTTGCCACCTATAAGGGCGTTCAAACGGGCTGCTTTGGCGATGTTTCCGCGATCAGTTTCAACGGCAACAAACTCATAACGGGAAGCGCCGGCGGTATGCTGCTTGTGAACGATTCCGACTGGGCAAACAAGGCGCGCAAATGGTCCACCCAATCCCGCGAGGACGCACCGTGGTATCAGCACGAGGAGATGGGCTACAACTACCGTATGAGCAATATCATCGCGGGCGTGGTGCGCGGTCAGCTTCCGTATGCCGAGGAACACCGCCTGCAAAAAAAAGCGATCTACGAGCGTTATAAAGAGGGGTTGAAAGATTTGCCGGTGCAGATGAATCCCTATGAAGAAACGGTCGCAGAGCCGAACTTCTGGCTGTCCTGTATGCTTATCGACAGAAACGCTATGTGCCGTCAAGTCCGAAGCGAAAAGGAGAGCCTCTATATCGGCGAAAGCGGCAAGACCTGCCCGAGCGAGATACTCGACGCGCTCGCCGCATTCAACGCCGAGGGGCGACCGATCTGGAAGCCGATGCATATGCAGCCGATATATCGCGCCAACGCATTCATCACCAAGCACGGCAACGGCAGGGCGCGCAGCAACGCCTATATCGCAGAAACGGGCGCCGTGGACGTGGGCATGGACATCTTCGAGCGCGGCGTCTGCCTGCCGAGCGACAATAAGATGACGCCCGAACAGCAGGAGAGGATTATTGAGATTATTCACAGGTGCTTCATCTGATCGGCTGAATGTGACTGAGGGCGTAGATAGGTAGATACCGTATCGGCTGGATAAGGATGATGGGTTTAGATCGACCTTTGCTGCATATGCATAAGGGTCGTAGATTGGGGAACATAGATGATAATAGTTTGGATTATCCTTTTGATTATCGCGATTGCGTTTGTTGTAGGCGCGATTGCCGTCTTAGCAGATGCAATCGGGAAGAAGGACAGTAAGCATAAGCCATTCGGTCCATATGAGCGGTTTGTAAAGCGTGGATTGGACGCGTTTCTTGCTACCGGTGCACTTATAGTTCTTTCCCCTGTGTTGCTTATCACAGCGGTATTGGTACGTGTGAAACTCGGTAGTCCTGTGTTGTTCATACAAGAAAGGCCCGGCAGGGACGGAAAGATATTTAAACTCTATAAGTTTAGGACAATGACCGACGATAGAGATGAAAATGGAGAGCTGCTTCCGGACGATCAACGACTTCCGGCGTTCGGACAGAAACTCAGGTCAACTTCCCTCGATGAGCTGCCCGAGCTGATCAATATGATAAAGGGCGATATGGCTGTGGTTGGTCCGAGACCCCTGCTGGTTAGATATCTCCAACGCTATAATGCGCATCAGGCAAGACGACATGAAGTCCGTCCGGGGTTTACAGGGCTTGCTCAGGTCCGAGGCAGAAATGCCATATCTTGGGAAGAAAAATTTGATTGGGATGTTAAATATGTCGATAACATCACGTTTAAGAGCGATTTTAAGATCGTTTTGGATACGATAAAGACGGTTATTAAACGGGAAGGTATT
This sequence comes from Clostridia bacterium, assembly GCA_017538255.1. Lineage (GTDB taxonomy): Bacteria > Bacillota > Clostridia > Christensenellales > CAG-138 > PeH17. Next base: position 227,138 of record JAFYJD010000010.1, read on the forward strand.
TCTGGCGGCGAGTCTGCTACAATGACTGAGTTTATGGGGAGCAATATTGATGAATAGGCTTATTATCATTGGTGCTTCAGGGCACGGAAAGGTTGTCGCCGATATCGCCGCATTAAATGGGTATAAAGACATCGTTTTTCTTGATGACGATGAAACTGTGAAAGAGTGCGCGGGTTATCCGGTCGTTGGAAAAAGTGCAGAAGCACCGGAGGGAGAAATCTTTGTCGCGGTTGGTAATGCAGAGACTCGTCAGAGATTGATGACCAATTACAAAGATAGAGAGCAACCTGTTCTTATCCATCCTTCTGCTGTAGTAGCGAAGAATGTCCAAATAGGATCTGGTTCTGTAGTTATGGCCGGAGCGGTGATCAACCCTGGAGCGATAATCGGAAAAGGGTGCATTATCAATACAAGTTCATCTGTTGATCATGACTGCATCATAGATGACTTTTGCCATATTTCTGTTGGCGCTCATTTGGCTGGAACAGTAACGGTGGGTGAATGTACATGGATAGGAACAGGGGTGACAGTTAGCAACAATGTCAATATCTGTGGGGGTTGCATGATCGGTGCAGGCGCCGTAGTGATTAAGGATATAAGCATTTCGGGCACATATATTGGTGTGCCGGCAAAGATAAAGAATTGAGGAAGAGAAAATGCGAGTTCTGTTTTTAGCCAATATTGGACTTGGACTGTATAAATTTAGACGTGAGTTGCTCGAAGCGCTTGTGAAAGAGAACGAAGTTTTTTTCTGCATCCCGGAAGATGAATTCGTTGAGCCAATCAAGGATATAGGTTGCCGGTTTATCGCTTGTCCTCTTATGGACCGCCATGGCACAAATCCTATTCATGAACTAAAACTGATTCGTTTCTATAAAAAAGTTCTTAGAGACATAAAACCGGACATCGTATTTACCTATACGATCAAGCCTAATGCCTATGGCGGAATGGCTTGTGCAAGTCTTGGAGTTCCATATGTGGCAAATGTCACGGGCTTGGGGACTGCGATAGAGAATGGCGGATTGATGCAAAAAATCAGCCTCACGCTCTACAAAAGGGGTCTGCGTAAGGCACAGAAGGTCTTCTTCCAGAATACCGAGAACCGCGACTTTATGCTAAGCCATGGTGCGGTTAAAGGTGCATATGATATGCTCCCCGGATCCGGTGTAAATCTTCAGCAATATGAAGTTTTCAACTATCCGGATGGGAACACGGTGGATTTCGTCTTCATTGCACGAGTCATGAAGGAAAAGGGAATCGATCAGTATATTGACGCTGCGAAGGAGATAAAGAAACGGCACCCGGAGACGAGATTTCACATCTGCGGTTTTTGTGAGCAGGATTATGAAGGCCTATTAAAAGAACTGACCGATAACGGTACTGTTATTTACCATGGCCTTGTTGCGGATATGAAGCCTATCTATCAGATGGTTTCCTGCACCGTTCACCCCACATACTACCCTGAAGGGCTGAGCAACGTCCTTCTTGAGAGCGCGGCGTCAGGGCGTCCGATAATCACAACGGACAGGAGCGGCTGTCGTGAGGTTGTGGAGGATGGGGTTAACGGCTATGTGGTCAAGCAGCAGGATAGTAAGGACCTTATAGAAAAGATCGAAAAATTCTTGGGTTTGAGTATTGAAGAGCGCAAGGCTATGGGGCTTGCAGGACGTGCAAAGGTGGAGCGAGAGTTTGATCGGCGGATAGTTATTCAGAAGTATCTCGAAGAAGTAGAGCGGGTCAGGCACTAATGGATTATAAAAACATATTGAAAACTATCAGATTCCGTGTAGCCGTATTAAATGCCCTGTTTTTTAGTTGATTCAATTATGATTCAACTACAATACACAGAATGAAATTGGGCAGAAAACTAAACAGGGAAAGCCCGCAGCGCTTTGCGGCGTTCTTTGGGCTGAAGTAAGCGGTATTTATGGTGGACGCGAGAGCGGCAGTACAAATACTAAAGAATAAGATTTGGAGGAAAAGGAAATGAAAAAGAAGATTTACTATTATTTAAGAGAAGAACGGTTTGACGAAAGCACTTTTATTGAAAAGTATGCCGATATGTATTTTGAAAGCGATGAAAGCGATGAAAGCGATGAAAACCTTCCGTGTCCGTTTCCGTTTTTGAATAAGACAACGCAAGACGATGAAAACAAAATTCTTAATCTACTTGAAAAAGACTACAAATGGACTTGTGAAGATGTACTTAATATTCTTGTGTGGAAAACAGGTGCAAAGGAGTATAAGTATTCTGATGATGAGATAACGCTTACTCCGCCAGGCAGAGAGGAAACGAATATTACCAACCTCGCAAAAAAGATAGTTGAGGAACAAGCTGATCTGCGAAAAAAAGCCTCAGAGTGCTGTTTTGCTGAAGCATACAAAAGTATTCTTGATATTGTTGTTGAGAGCGAAGCTAAAAACATAGGGACTGTTTATTGCATAACTCTATTATTCTTCTTGTCAATGGGCAAGATTGCTATTTATGACAAACAAGCACACAAAAGTTTGCTTGCAATTAAGAATTGTGTACTGCCTGGCAAGTCTGTAGGATATTTAACACCGCCGGATAAAACAGCTAAAAAGAAAGTTGCTGAAATGTATGACGAGTTTTATCAAATGCTAATTGAGCTATTTCCCGATTATCCTGATTGCGACATCCCATGCAAGAGGAATATAGATCGCGCTCTTTGGGTATACGGACACTACTTTGAGGTTTAGGAGAAACAGCATGCTAACGATCCCCGGCACATACACCACAGCAATAATCTACACCGACGAACTCGAGCCCTCCGCGGAGGGGCAGATTCGTGCGCTTTGCGATCAGCCGTTTGCGGCGGGCTCGAAGATACGCATTATGCCGGACGTTCACACGGGCAAGGGCTGCACCATCGGCATGACCATAACGGTCGGCGAATACATTGTTCCGAACATTGTGGGCGTGGACATCGGCTGCGGAATGGACGTTGTGCGCCACATATAAACGGCAGCGCCTCATCAAAAACAAATAAATATATTTCGAGATGGGGCGGTTTTGCAAAGAAAAACCTTGCCATTTGCCTCTCGCGGTGATATAATAGTCGGGCTTGAAATAACTCACCCGCGCGGATTATCGGGACCTGTGCCGTTGATCGGTTCCCCGTTAAGGCGAAGCGCGGGGCGGAAATCAAAAACAGGAGGTTTTATTTATGTCAGTTATTTCTATGAAGCAACTGCTTGAAGCAGGCGTACATTTCGGTCATCAGACCCGTCGTTGGAACCCGAAGATGAAGGAATACATCTTCACCGAGCGCAACGGCATCTACATTATCGACCTTTCCAAAACCGTCAAAAAGATAGACGAAGCCTATAGTTTCGTTCGTGATGTTGCGATGAACAACGGCTCTGTTCTTTTCGTCGGCACCAAGAAGCAGGCGCAGGAGAGCATCGAACAGGAAGCAAAGCGCTGCGAAATGTTCTATGTCAACCAGCGTTGGCTCGGCGGTCTTCTCACCAACTTCAAAACCATCCAGACCCGTATCGCAAAACTCAACGAGATCAACAAGATGGAAGAGAACGGCGATTTCGATCTGCTTCCCAAAAAGGAAGTCATCAAACTCTGCGCGCTCCGCGAAAAGTTGATGAAGAACCTCGGCGGCATCAAAGAAATGAAGAAACTGCCCAGTTGTCTTTTTGTAGTAGACCCCCGCAAGGAGCATATCGCGGTCCTCGAAGCACGCACCCTCGGTATCCCGATCGTTGCGATCGTAGACACCAACTGCGATCCCGATGACGTCGATTACGTCATTCCCGGCAACGACGACGCGATCCGCGCTGTAAAACTCATCGCTTCCAAGATGGCGGACGCGGTCCTCGAAGGCAAGCAGGGCGAGCAGATGACCGATTCCGAAGCAGATGAGGATGAGGAAACTGAACCCGAAGTCGATAACTTCTGATTTTTCACCGTTGACTAATCGAAAGGGAGGAATCCTCCCTTTCGTCATAAAAATACATTAAACCGGAGGATAATTCAATGGAATTCACCGCAAAAGACGTAATGGCGCTGCGCGAGCGTTCGGGCGCAGGTATGATGGATTGCAAAAAGGCGCTCAATGAGTGCGATGGCGATATCGATAAGGCGCTGGACTATCTGCGCGAAAAGAGCCTTGCGGCTTCCGCAAAGAAGGCTTCCCGCATCGCTGCGGAAGGTCTTGTTGACTGCCTCGTATGCGAAAAGTGCGGCGTTGGCGTCATCATCGAGGTCAACTGCGAGACCGACTTCGTTGCAAAGACCGACGATTTCAAGGCGCTTGTTGCAAATATGGCAAAGCACGTTGCCAAGATGAACCCCGCTTCCGTCGAGCAGATGATGGAGCAGCAGTACTCCGAGGATGAGACCAAGACCGTTTCTCAGGTCATCAACGAAGCCGTTGCCAAGATCGGCGAAAAGATTACCATTCGCCGTTTCAACCGCATTGAAGGCATTGTGGATACATACGTCCACCTCGGCGGCAAGATCGGCGTCCTGCTCCAGATCAGCAACAATGAGCATCCCGCAATTGCGCACGATGTTTCTATGCAGATCGCGGCCGCAAAGCCCACTTGCCTCAACAGGGCGGATTGCGACGAGGCAGAACTCGAGCACGAGCGTGAGATCCTTCGCGCGCAGGCTCTCGAAGAAGGCAAGCCCGCCGCCATCATCGACAAGATGGTCGAAGGCCGCATCCAGAAGTACTACAAAGAAGTCTGCCTGCTTGAGCAGCCCTTCGTCAAGAATCAGGAACAGACCGTTTCCGACATGATCGGCGGCAGGTTCGAGGTCATCGGCTTCACTCGCTTCGAGATGGGCGAAGGCCTTGAAAAGCGTAGCGACAACTTCGCGGAAGAAGTTATGGCGCAGACCAAGAAGGCATAATAAAAAGACCGATACAGAACGGAGAAAGCAGCCGCTTTCTCCGTTTTTTGTTCGCTCGTCGACCGAAAGCATATGCCTCGGCGGGGGAGGGGCGAGCATAACCGCATATGTGCGGAGATGAACCGCCCTTAAATCAAAGGTTCATAACTGCGCGCAAGATAGTATAATAAATAAGATGCCCCCGGGTGCGTTTGCAACCGGGGGGCGTTCAGTTGATAGGTTAATTGCGGTCATCAAAACCCAAGCGCATAGCGCAGGATAAACGCAACATCGGAGATGTCAATTATACCGTCTTCGTCAAAGTCGCCGTGCTCGATCGCGTATTCCGTGGACTCGATGATGCCGAGTGCCATACGCATCGCAAGAACAACGTCCGTGATATCAACAGTACCGTTGCCGTCAACATCGCCGTCCGCGGTATTAAGCGAACTAAAGTATTCGATATTGTCGATCTTCACGCAGTCATCACCTTTGTTGGCAGACTCGTCCTTGATGAACGACCATGTAAAGATGTAGGTATCGTCGGCGGGTGCAGTAAAGGTGTAAGATTTCCACGTTTTAACGCCGGTGCCGGACTTCTTTAATTGTTCATCGCCGTTGACATAGAATTTGAAGAAATCGTAGTTGGCTTCGCTGCTTACAAGGTACTCAAAGGTGAGCGTTTCTCCCGCGAGCATCTGTAGCGCCGTGGTAAGACTGGAGGTGGTATCGTTATTGCCCGCATTGCCGCTCATAGCATAATAGCGATCGCCGTCTTCGACCGCGACAAACGGATAATCCTCGTCGGTGCCGAAAGCGAGCATACCTGTGTCAACATTGAGCGCATCGCGCAGCGTGGTGTCCTCGGTAACGGATACGTTCGCGGTCAGGCTTGCGATATTCTCGCCGCCAATGGATACATTGCAGGTGAGCAGCGCATTGCCGACACCTACAGCGCTGATATAGCATCTGCGGTGATTGCCGGTTACGGTGAAAATGTCGGCATCGGAGGAGATCCATTCAAGTTCGTAGTTTGTGGCGTTGAATGGCTGGGGCATGAACCCTACGGACTTGATTTTGCCGAGATAGATATCGACGGATTCGTCGGAGAGTGCATAGGCCTCAAGTTCTGTCAATTCGCCGCCAAAGAGCGACCATTCGCAGTTTACAATCTGATTGGAGTCGGGATTGGCGGGGAACTCGTCAACGGGGCTCATAACGATCGGGTACGCGGTGCCGTACGGATCGGGCCTGCCATACTTTGCGACCATTGCGTTATAGGATTCGGCAACGGTCTCGCCGTCCTTCATATGAGTCCAGAACTCGGCTTCATATTTATAATCACCTGCGAACGAAACGTTCTGAGAGTAGCCGTAAACGCAGCCTGCGCCGGCTCTCAAAAGCGCGGAACCGGTGGTGCCTTGGCCGCCATTTTTCATACCCTGACAGATAGCCATCCATACGATGCAGTTGGAAAGATTGGTTTCGATATGATTTTCCACATAGCGGCCGTCGATATACGCACTATTGCCGTCTCTGACAGCCCAACCGTTGTTGTAGTCGGTGGTCGTGATGCCCGAGTTGGTTGTAAGGCAGAGATAACTGGAAGTACCGGTCTGTACGCCGTGGCTGTCATAGATAACTACGCCCTTGTCGGGATAGTTTTCAGCGATGGCAGGACCTGTCGCGCCGGCGGACTGGATCAGCGTATAGGTGCCGCCCGTGGTATCAGCGATGGATTGAGCTTCTATTTTATATTGCTCGGTGAAAGAAGAATCGTGGCCGTAATACGGCGCGATAAGAAGCACGTTGGGCGAACCTGCGCCATCTTTTAGGGCTTTCTTGCCGCCTTTTACAACGACGATATGGTCCTCCTCGGGTACGGGGACGGCGCCGGGTGCGAGTTCGTTCCTAAGACGGTAATTGTATGCGCAATACATACCGTCAACGGTAAAGAAGAACCCGTCCTTCGTGGAATCGGAAAAACTGTCCTTATCGACGCTGTCGATGTTAAGCGCGGCATTGTAAACGGTGCGGATGACTTCGCTGCGATCGAGCCCGTTTGCGAGCGCATCGGCTTCTGCAGCATTAAGTTCAGACCAAACACGGTCAAGCATCCGCGTGGCCTTGGCTTCTTCGACCGCCGCCGAAACAACTTCCGCAAGGGATGCGACGGGGACGAGCGCAAGAACCATAACAAACGCTATCGCCGCTGAAACGAGTCTGCGAAACTTCATGGTTTTTTCCTCCAAACTGTTTATTCTGTAGACCTGTAACCCTTATCGTGCGATGATATTCCATCGAATAATGCAATTATATCATCCCAAACAATAATTTGCAATAATTTTAATAAGAAGCAATCCTCATTCAGTTAAAAAAATCCGATAAAAAGACGGCAGCATCGCCAAAACATAATATAATCAAGAAAAACGGCAAAAAAACCAAATTCGGTATTGACAAACGGAAAAAAAAACGGTACAATGGCAGATGTGCTTTGCTTATGGTGGAGGATTGCGGTCACCAGCCCCGTCCGTTGTCGGAAATCTTAGCAAAAAATAAGAAATTCAACACTCTTTGGAGGACATTGCATGAAAAGCTATATGGCAAAAGCAGAGTCCATGGAACGCAAGTGGTACGTCGTTGATGCAGAAGGTATGGTGCTCGGCCGTCTCGCATCCCAGGTTGCCGCTATTCTCCGTGGAAAACATAAACCGATCTTCACTCCGCACGTGGACTGCGGTGATCACGTGATTATCATCAACGCGGACAAGGTCATCCTGACCGGCCGCAAACTCGATCAGAAGATCTACTACCATCACACCGGCTATCCCGGCGGTCTCAAAGAAACCAAGTACAGAACTCTGCTCGATAAGAAGCCCGAGTTCGCCGTTCACGAGGCTGTCCGCCGTATGATGCCCAAGGGTCCCCTCGGCAAACAGATGCTCACCAAACTTCGCGTATATCGCGGCAGCGAGCATAAGCACGAGGCGCAGAAGCCCGAAACTCTCGAACTCAAGTAATAGGGAAGGAGATTTAGAAAATGGCTACTACTCAGTATCTCGGAACCGGCAGGCGCAAAAGTTCTGTCGCCCGCGTTCGTCTCGTTCCCGGCACCGGCAACATCACCGTCAACAAGCGTGATCTTGACGACTACTTTGGTTATGAGACCCTCAAAATGATCGTTCGCGCCCCCCTTGCGCTGACCGATACCCTCGGCAAGTTCGATGTTATCGTCAACGTATACGGCGGCGGTTTTACCGGCCAGGCCGGTGCGATCCGTCACGGCATTTCCCGTGCGCTGCTCGATGTGGATTCCCAGGAATACCGCGCCGCTCTCAAGAAGGCAGGCTTCCTCACCCGCGATCCGCGCATGAAAGAAAGGAAAAAGTACGGTCTCAAAGCCGCTCGTCGTGCGCCGCAGTTCTCAAAGCGATAATTCAAGACGAAAATTCAAAAAGTCAGAAACCCTTGAAAATCCAGTGTTTTCAAGGGTTTTCTTTATTTTCGGTTTTCAGAAAAGCAGTCTGAAATCATGCAAAATTCTGTGCGTAACTAACAAGCAACTAACACACAACTGACAAGAAAAATGCTGTCTTGTGCAAGACTTTTGAAATCTTGTGCAAGACAGCAAATCTTCAGTAGAATCAAGGCTTTCCAAAAAGAAAAGGATGTCATCAGACACCCTTTTCAGAACAATATTCAATTATCACTTTGCGAACATCTTTCTTTGTTCGTGCATGGACTTTGTGACCATCTTTGAAGATTATGTCATATCCGTCATGCATATTCCCTGAAATCCCTGACAGCATTTCTTTGTTGCGGTCAGCAATCTGCATTGTATCAAACATCCCTTCCTGATCCTGTCTGATCAGATATTGAAGATAGCTGTTGATAGACATTCCCTTTTCTGAAGCAAGGTCTTTGATGATTGCTTTCATGCCTTTAGGAACTGCAAGATGTATTCTTTCATAGTGGTCTTCATAGAACTGTTGCTTGTATTCTATTCTATCCATGAAGCACCACCTTTCAGACCTGAATCTGATTGACTGCTTCAATAAGCTGTTCCACTTCCCAATGCATATAGACAATTTCACCGACACTTAAACCCTTGTGACCAATGATCTTCCTGATGATCTTGTCATCAACACCTGCTGAAACCATCAATGATTCAAAGGTGTGTCTTGTTTCATGCGGATGATGGTCAAAGGAAAGCTGATTCATCAGGGGCTTCCAATAGCTGTCATAATAGTTCCGATAAACAAAATGCTTTCCTTCAGGGGTGCTGATCAGATATTCACAGTCATTTTTGGTCATCCATTCTTGGAAGAAAGGAAGCACCTTGTCATGAATGGGAACTTTTCTGACACCTGCTTCAGTCTTGGAAGCAACCACATCAAACCATTTTTCTTCAAGGTTGACATTCTCTTTCTTCAGGTCAAGGAATTCACCGATTCTGCATCCAGTGTATAACAACATCAGAATCACGCTGAAATAAGGTGATGCATCTTTCCACTTCCAAAGGATCTTGATTTCAGTCTTGGTGAATTTGTTCTTGTTCCTTGCGTTTGGATTCCCTGCTTTTTTAATGTCAATGTATCTGATGATTGCACGCTTGTCTTGTGAAAGGATTTCATGCTTGACAGCATAATCATACATCAAACCAAGGGTGATCTTCAGCTTCTTCAATGTTGGACTGTTCTTCCCTGAATTGTCAAAGACCATCTGAAAGTGATCAAGCTTCAGGTCAACAAGTCGCATTTTCTTGATAGGTTCACACAGTTTCCAAGATGCTTTGCATCCGACAACATTTGAATGTGACACTGTTTCATAGTGCTGTTCAGACCATCTTTCATAGAGTTCTTCAAGGGTCATGGTGCTATACTGAAGGTCAAAGGGGTCTTGTCTGTATAAAGCAAGTGCATCAAGGGCTTCAGTCTTGGAAGCATAATAACCAACATTGAAATAGGTCTGCTTGTCTGCAAATCTCATTCTTCCATCAGGAAGCCTTTCAAAGGGGTCTGATCCTTCAGGAATTCTGTCAAGGGTCTTCTTGGTCATCCTGTCATAGGTCTTCCATCCAGTAGTGACCCTTGCTATATAGGGCTTTCTTCTTTTCCCTGACAGCTTGTAAACTGTTCCGTGTCCGTTTGGTAAACGCATTCTATCACATCCTGTCTGATTGATTTTTCAGGCTTTCAGTGCTATAATGAATGCGGTTCTTGGAAGCAATGAAAGCCTGTTCTGAAAATGGTGAAGGGTCATGGATGATTGCAGTCATTCATGACCCTGATTCATGCTATCAGGAACGCTTGGAAACAGCGGAAGAACAATAATGCTTGGTGTTCCCTTGTTTCTTCTGTTCAAGCTGATGAATTGCAGAATAAACCTTGCAGATGGTGAAGAACCTTGGTCTTTGGGTGACACCCCTTGTCAGGTCATTCACAGTGCTTCTTCCAAGTCCTGCAAGGGAAGCAACATCATATTCTGAAGCATATCCCTTCAGGGCGGTCATGCGGTTCTTCAGGTCTTCCCTGTCAAAGGACATCACAAGACCTATTCTGTCACCATAGACCTTGAAGACCTTCTGAATCTGATTCCACCACTGACCAAAGTCTTCAAATCCGACATAGACACCAGTGTTCAGGTCATACTTCATGAAGTCCCTGACCATTGCGACATCTTCACCATTGGTGATGCTGATCATGATTTCTTCACCTGTTTCTGTCAGAATATAGAAAGCAGGTTTTCCTTCCTGATCTTCCTTCAATCCCATGTCATAAATCAGACCACGGTAATTGAAAAGCTTCTGAATCATCCTGTCATTGTTCTTGTTTGTCATTGTGTTCACCTGTTCCTTTCATGATGGTTTTGATTGATCTGTAACCTTCAATTATCTGACACAAAACTGTGAAACCCTGAAAACAGCAGGTTCTTTCTTCAGAATTGTCAGTTGCTTGTTAGTTACAGTCTTTAAAAAAAATAGACACCCTTCAAAATTGCTTTGAATGGGTGTCTATTTCTTTTCTTGTTTCTGCATCAGGAAATCAATATATTCTGATGCTTTTTCTTTTCCATCAGGAGATAGAAGAAGGAACTGATGAAAGGCTTCAATGTCATCTTCTGTGAATGGTGGAAGCCTGTCAAACAGTCTTGCTTCCTGTTCCAAAGACTGAACATCATTCTGTTCATTCCATCTTTCAACCATTTCCTTCAGACTGTCATCAAGTTCAATGTCAGAAACACCAAGAACCTTTGCAATCTTGTGAATGGTTGATGCTTTGGGTTGAACATCACCATATTCAATCTTCTGAAGACCGTTCACTGTCAGACCAACAGCCTTTGCAAGGTCAACCTGCTTGATCTTCTTCTTTTTCCTGATGGTGCTGATTCTTTCACCAACTGTCATCTTCATCACCACCATGTCACCCATTATAGCATAGTAGCAATATGTTTGTGAAGACATTCAGCGAAAGAATTTTACACTTGACATATTACCACTATGTTTCTATAATGTCAATAGGGTAAAAACATATTTTTACTATGTCAAACCACTATTATTTGAAAGGCGGTCAAGAAGATGAAGATTGACAATGTAAAACTGGAACTTGCTATTGCAAGCAGGGAAATGAAGCTGAAAGACCTGTGTGCAGAAGCAAAGGTTGATGAAACAGCCTTGCGGAACATTCGACAGGGAAAACGCACACCAAGACTTTCCACCATTGGAAGGATTGCAAAAGCCCTGAATGTTGATGTGCAGGACATCATTCAGGAAGGGGATTGATCATGATAATTTTCAGAACAGGCGGTGATGACTATGAATGAAACACAGTGGAAAGGAAATGACACTGTTTTCAAAACATATGTCAAAGGTGATCCTTCAGGGGATGGAAAGCATCCTGCATCAAAGGTCAAAGGAAGGAAGAACATTCTGACCTTTGAAGAAGCTTCCAAGAATGAATGCTTTGGTGCAATCCTGAATGATGACTTCATTGACATCAGTTTTGACACAGATGATCTTTCAGAAAAATTCTGGAAGATGTCAGAAGAAAACAACTGGAATTGTCTGATCTTGGAAAATCCCAACAATGGACACATTCACAGTTTTTGGAAGGACACAGAACACAGGATTCAGAAGGGCGGTGTTAATCTGTCCCTTGCTGTTGGTCTGATTGCAGATATTCACAGCGGTTCAACTTATATTCCATTAAGGGTGCATGGATCAGACAGGTTTCCACCTTCATTTGAACCTGACAGCATTCAGGAAGTTCCTGATGAACTGTGTCCAGTGAAAACAACAATTTCTTTGCTTGACATGGAAGAAGGTGAAGGAAGGAATGACAGCATCTTCAAATATATCCTTGTTCTTCAGTCACAGTTGCAGTTGGACAGGGAAAGGATCAAGAAGGTGTTGGACAATACCAACAGATTCATCTTCACAGAACCGCTTCCTGATGATGAACTGGAAACCATAACAAGACAGGAAGCCTTTGAAAAACCGATATTCTTCAAGGGGAAGACCTTTCTTCATAATCAGTTTGGTGATTATCTGATCAGGACACACCACATTGTGAAGATTGCTGGAAAGCTTCATGTATATCAGGATGGAACATACAGACATGATCAGACCATCCTTGAACAGGTTATGCAGAAGGAAATTCTTACACTGACGGACACCAAGAGAAAGGAAGTCCTGAAATATCTGAATGTCATGTGCATGAATGCTGTCCCTGCTTCACCAAAGCTGATTGCTTTCAGGAATGGAATTCTGAACCTTGACACAGATGAACTGCTTCCCTTCAGTCCTGAATACATAATCACAAATAAAATTCCTTGGGATTATAACCCACAAGCCTTTGATCAGGATGCAGAAACAGTTCTTGACAGGATTGCTTGCAATGATCCTGAAATCAGAAGCCTGTTGGAAGAATGCATTGGATATTGTTTCTTCAGACAGAATGTGATTCAGAAAGCATTCATTCTGATTGGTGAAAAGGCAAACGGAAAAAGCACCTTCATTGGTGTTCTGAACAACATCCTTGGTGATGACAATGTTTCTGCAATGGACTTGAAGAACCTTGGTGACAGGTTCAGCAAAGCAACACTGTTCAAGAAGCTTGCAAACATAGGTGATGACATCAGTGATGAATTCATTCCTGATGCTTCCCTGTTCAAGAAGATTGTGTCAGGGGAAAGGATTCAAGCAGAATTCAAAGGTCAAGACCTGTTTGAATTCAATCCCTATGTGAAGCTGATCTTCAGTGCAAACAATATGCCAAGAATCAGGGATAAAACAGGGGCGGTCATCAGAAGACTGATCCTGATTCCCTTCAATGCAAAGTTTTCTGAAGATGATCCTGACTTTGATCCTGACATCAAAAGAAAGCTGTTCAAGCAGTCTGCAATGGAATATTTCATCATCCTTGGTGTGAAGGGTCTGAAGAAAGTCCTGAATGAAAAACGCTTCACCAAGTCAAACAAGGTTCAGAAGGAACTGGATGATTATGAAGAATTCAACAATCCAGTGATAGGATTCTTCAAAGAAATGGATGAAGGGTATCTTTTCAGGGAAGATTCCAAGACAATTCACCTTGCTTATTCTGCATGGTGTCAAGAAAATGGTTATAGTCCTGAAAGCAAGAATCAGTTTGGAAGGACACTGAAATCATTGTTCAATGTGGAAAGCAAGCAAGCGACAATCAACAGGAAGCCTGTCAGAATGTATGTCAAAATCACAGAATGACAGATTTTCAGCAATTCTGCAATTTTTCTGCAATTGCGGAAGCCCTTGAAAATAAAGGCTTTTCAAGGTGCAATTGCAGAAATTGCAGAAAGTATGAACTTCTTATTTATTTTGATACAGACAGAAGAAAAATCTGTATTGATATAAATATATAAAAAATATAGAGAGAATAGGAAAATCTGCAATTGTGCAATTTCTGCAATTGCGGTCAGAACAAAAATGTTGACAAATGTTGACACAGAAAGGATTGGTATATTATGAAATTCACAGAGTTCAAGAAGATTGCAAAGAAGAAAAGTGTTCACCTGCTGATTGACCTTGATTCCTTGGAACAGGTCAAGGAAGGTCAGAAAATATTGGTGAAGGATCACAGAACAGTTCAGGAAGAAAACAGATTCAAGGTCAAGCCTGTTGCGGTCACAGAATCAGGTCAGTTTTATGTGGTGTGTCCTATATGCAAGGAAGTTCATGTTCATGGTCTTGGAAAGGCTTCTGATCAGAAGGGTGATCTTCCTTCAGGTGTCTTTTGCGGTTCAAGGGTGTCACACTGTCATGAAGGTGACTATGATTTCCGCATTGTAATAGCATGATCTGAAGCGACAACTAACACACAACTGACAAAGGAAGCGGAAAAGCTTTTGTTTTCAGGGGTCTTCAATTATGTATGCCATAAGTCAAGAAAGGAAGTGGTGCAGATTGTCCAAGAATCAGTTGAATCTGGAACTGCTGAAGAATCTGCTTGGTGTTGAACTGTTCAATGATGCTTGTCACATCCTGAAGGGTGAAAAGGTCAGCTTTCCAAAGTGTCCTGATCACATGGAAAAGGATCACAGGAACAGGTGCATCATTGCAGAATATGATTCAGGTCAGGGTGCTTCAATCCCTGACCTGATGGAAAAATATGATCTGTCACAGTCACAGATATATAAAATCATTGGAAGGACACCCTGAAAAGGGTGTTTTTCTTTCTCATTTACTACCACTTATAACAATATATTGTGGTTTATATTGAGAATAGGCACAAGATATAGTATAATAGCACTGTTGAAAGGCGGTGGTGAAGATGGGAAAGACCTTTTCTGAACAGTGTGAAATATACAGACAGCAACAGACTGAAACAGGGAAGCGAATACAGAAAGCACTTGATCAGATGGTTGAAAAGCTAAAGCAGAAGACAGGTGCAGATGTGAAGTCAGGAACATTGATACCCATGCGGAATATATACACAGAAAAAATAACAGGATTTATTGAAAGGTAGGAAAAGAACCATGATTGAAGGAATTGGAATTGCTTTACAGTCTTATCATGACACTGCAATCAGTGCAAAGGCTATTCTTGAAAGTGCTATTGCACAGATAAATGCTAATTATATCGGTGCAATGCTTGCGGAAAAGACCAAGGAAGCAAAGGAAATCTACAACAGCACCCTTGCAGAAAGCAGAACTGAAAACTATGATGCTTGTCTTGCAATCCTTGATGAAGTTGCAGGTCAGGCAAAGAAGATAGTTGAACAGCCTGTTCCATCTGACTTCATTTCCACACTGGAAGCCCTGAAGCAGATGAAAGAACCGACAAAGACAGAAATTGAAACTGTTGTTGGTGCATACAAGAACAACTATTTTGCATATCGTGCAATCTGTGACTTCCTGAAGCTTCCGAAACCTGTCACTGTTGATGTCATCAATGATGATATTGCAGACATCAAAAGCGGTCTTTATAAGTGTTTTTACAGTTATAATGTGGAAGCATACCGCTTCAGAAACTGGATTGAAGGAAACATTCTTGCATCCTATGATGAAGTGTTCAGGGCTTTCTGTGAAGGTCGCTTTGAAGATGCTGTTCAGAGTGAACAGGGCAAAGATGACGGAATTGAAGCTGAAAAGCTGAACAACAATGGATGATCATTCCATGGTTGTTCAGTGAAGCATTCAAGGCTTTTTGCTGTTCATCACTAACAGTCCTTTCTCTTTGCGTGTCTTCTGTGAATAACCATGTTTTGATAAACAGAAGGGGTCAGTGTGATGTGAATGCACGCATTGACCCTTTCAATCATACTGAAAGAAGGTGGTCAATTTGGACAATGAAGAATTGGTCAGCCTGATTCAGCAAGGAACAGATGTCAGTGAAAACCTTGGTCTTCTGTATCAACAGAATGAAAGCTTCATCAGAAGTGTTTGCAGGAAGTTCAGCAAGGTTGCAGATATTGATGACCTGATGCAGGAAGCATTCTTTGCACTGAAGGACACTGTTGAAAAACATGATCCTAACAGGGAAGATTCTTCTTTCCTTGGTCATCTGAAACTGTATGTTCAAAACAGGTGCTTGCGATATTCACAAAAGCAATGCGGTCAGTTCAGCTTCCATGACATGGGAAACACTGTCAGATTGTATAGACAACTGGAAGACAGAACAGGAAGAACACCTGACAAGCAGACTGTGATGACAGAATTGAAGCTGTCTGAAAAACAATATGATTCCTTGATGCTTGCATTGAATATGTTCAACACCATTGACCTTGACATGAAAATCAGTGTTGACAATGGTGATGAAGCGACACTTGCAGACAAAGTTGATTCAGGTGAAAGAATTGAAGATGATCTGATTGCAGAAGAACTTAACAGCTATTGCAAGGAAGTTCTTTGGAAGCAGGTCAAGGAATTGGACATCACAAAACAGAACATTATCTTCCTGATCTATAAACTGGAACTGAAGCAAGAAGACATTGCAATGAATCTTGGAATTGATGCAAAGACAGTTGCTTTCCATAAGGGAAAAGCCCTGAAGCAACTGAAGCAGATGAAAAAGATTCAGGAACTTGCTGAAATGTATGACTATGATTGCAGTCTTGCATATAGAACAGGGCTTCAGAAGTGCTTGGATGGAAAAGGTTCAAATGTGGAAAACCTTGCAATCAAGCGGATTGAATTTGAAGAACAGTTCAGGAAGAAACAGAACAAAGTCTTGAAGCTGTTGAAAGGTGATTGTGATGAAACATAAATTGATATTCAGGGCAAATGATCAGACCTTCACTGTATTCAAGACACAGGATGAAATCATCAGACTTCTTTCCTTGGAAGGTGTTGAATTGATCAGTGTGAATGATTCAGGTGTTGATGTGGTCAGCACGCTAAAGAAGAATCATGATGAAGGACTGACAGAACAAAGGAAGCTTGTCAGGGAAAAAGGAATTGAAACAAAAGCACTTGCAGACATTGCAGGTGTTGACAAGACAACAATGAACAGATGGTTGAACAAAGACAGTTCAAAGTATTATCAGAAGGTTGTTGATCTTGTCAGGAAGTATGAAGAAAGGCGGTGATTGATCATGACACCAAGACAGAAAAAGTTCTGCTATGAGTATGCCAACAGTGGAAATGCAACACTGTCAGCAATCAATGCAGGTTATGCGGAAAAGACTGCAAGAAGTCAGGGTCAAAGGCTTCTGACACTTTCCAGTGTTCAGAAGATGCTGAAAGACCTTGCTGAAGAATATGCTTCTGCAAAGATTGCAACAGCTTCTGAAATGCAGGAAAAACTGACGGAAATCATCAGGGGTCAGTTCATGGAAGATGTCATTGCGGTTGAAGGTTGCGGTGATGGTGTATCACAGGCGGTCACAGTACAGAAGAAACCTTCTGCAAGGGATGTCAGACAAGCAATTGAAACGCTTGCAAGAATGCAAGGTCTGTTCCATGATAACAATGTTCTGAATGTGTTTGTTCCAGTCTTCAGTGGTGAAGATGATCTTGAAGAATAAAGAAAGGATGAAAAAAACAATGTTTAGAAGAAAGCACAAAGAAAACAAGACAGTAAAGCAAGAACTGAATTGGTGGTTCAAAAGACTGAATTGCAAAGACATGAAGGAATACAGAAGAAGGTGTCTGAAAGCAATCATGCTTGAAATGTTTGATTCAAAAGAGTATGCACAAGCGGTTCTTGATGGTCTTGCAGATAATTGATGCAAACTAACACACAACTGACAAAATCCCCTGAAAAGCTTGATTTTATGGGCTTTCACAGTTATGTGAATCAGAACTGCATCATTGACAGAATGTGGTCAGGGTGCTATAATAAATGTGCATTTGAATAATCAGAATTCAGTGAAGAAGGGAATCTGAAAAGGTTCTCAAGAACAGACAGGTTTCACCATCCTGTCTGTTTTCTTTTCAGGGGCTTTCTGATCCTTCCTGATCCTTCCTGAAGCATCCTGAAGGGGTCAGATGCATTCTTCCTTGGTCATACTTGGATAGGTGTCAGGGAAGCTGTCAGGCGGTCACAGGGCGGTCAGAATCGTTCAGGTGGACAAACACACCAAGGACACCTACAAAGGCTGTCAGGGGTCAATTCTGAAGGTCTGACAGGGGGCTTCTGATGGTTCTGCTTTCTTCTGATCAGTATTGACGGAAAAGGGAAAATGCAGTATTAAGACAGGGAATGAACAGGAACAATTTGAAAATAAATCTGTATGTGGTTTTGTCCGTAACTAACAGGCAACTTACAAAAGCCTTGAAAATGGCGGTTTTTCAAGGTCAGGAATTATCAAAGCGCTAAGCTTCATTGCGTTTTATGCTCCCGACCCGCAAGGTCGGGAGTTTTTTGTGTATTCGCATAAAGCTGCAGCACCGCAAAGACAGATTTCGCGCCCGCTCTGTTGTAAATTGCTTTGGGTTGAAGACCGAACTCTCATTGAGCGTATGCGCAGGTTGCGCTCCGTTTCGCAATAATAAGCGGTTTTTTGCCGTTATAAAACAAAAACGGACTTGAAACGCGCCTGAAAAACTGTTAAAATATAGCAAATATCAAAATTAGCGGAGGCTTGTTGTGAATCATTTTGCAAGTTGGCTGCTTTGGCCCACGGTCGCTGTCGCGATCGGATACGCGCTTGCGATACTCGTCGGTTATTCGGGAGGGGTACCGATACTTGATAAACTGCTCGATAGGTTCGCGGGATTTACAGAGGAACGGTCGCGCCGCCTGTTCGACAGGGACGAAAACGGCGGAACGCTCGCGGGCGTTTTCGCGCTCATATTCACCTTCATATGTATTTTTCTCATCCCAATCGCGCTGATCTTCCTGCTTTACTGGTGGACGCCGATCGCGGGGGTCATAGTGGAAGCACTGCTGTGCTGGCAGTTTATATCAACAAGACTTGTACGAACGACCGCAATCCGCATCTTCCACGCGATAAAGCGCAAGGATATGCGCTCAGCCCGCAGGGTCGCTTCGTCGTTTGAAGACGGGATGGACAATGCCGACGAAGAAAGCATCATCGACGCGTCTGTCAACTACAACGCGGAAACCACGCCCGCAGCAAGCGTTGCGCCTATACTCTATATGCTTATCGGCGGCGCAGCGCTCGGAGCGTTTTACAGAACGCTCAAAATGCTCTCTTTGCGCCTCTCGTTTGACGAGAACGACGCTGATATCGGAAGACCCGTTGCCGCTGCTGAGTTTGCGCTCGACTTTATCCCGGCAAGGCTCTCGGCGTTGTTAATGCTCGTCGGCGGCTTCATACTCGGATTCGATGTAAAGAACGCACGTCAAACCCTCAATACGGATCGCAAAAAGGGCGGAGCCAATATCGGTTGGCCGCGCGCCTGCCTTGCAGGACTTCTGAATATTCGCCTCAACGGCAGCGGCGCGATCGGCGCGGTTGGCGAGCCAACGAGACCGATAGAGAACGAGGACATAATGCGCTCGATGCGCCTTCATATGGAAACCTCGATCGTAACGGTCATCGGCTTTTCGCTGGTCAGGCTCGGACTGTTCTTCGCCTCGGTGCTTTGATACTGCGCCCGCCCCAAAGGTCGGTGCGGATAACGATTATTATTGCCGCATACGCTTGTATGCGGCTTTTGTTCGCTAATTATATATCGCCAGGGAACAAAAAAAACTTGACAATGGGCATAGGATGTATTATAATTGCAAAGCCGCTTGAAAATCGCACTTTCATTCGGCGCTTTGGGAGCATAGCTCAGCTGGGAGAGCATCTGCCTTACAAGCAGAGGGTCATAGGTTCGAGCCCTATTGTTCCCACCAATGTGGTCCGGTAGTTCAGTTGGTTAGAATGCCAGCCTGTCACGCTGGAGGTCAGGGGTTCGAGCCCCCTTCGGATCGCCATTTGCCTCGGTAGCTCAGTTGGTAGAGCAAGGGACTGAAAATCCCTGTGTCGGTGGTTCAAGTCCACTCTGAGGCACCACCTGCGGGAATAGCTCATTTGGTAGAGCGCCACCTTGCCAAGGTGGAGGTAGCGGGTTCGAGCCCCGTAATCCGCTCTCAATATGGCGCGATAGCCAAGTGGTAAGGCAATGGTCTGCAACACCGTGATCACCAGTTCAAATCTGGTTCGCGCCTCCAACGGGTTTTCCCGTTACCGATCAAGCGTTCCGGTAGAGATACTGGAACGCTTTCGTGTTTTTATTGCATGCCTGCCAATTATCCGCATGTCTT
>JAFYJD010000011.1 GCA_017538255.1 Clostridia bacterium
AACGAATCCGCGCGGCTTTCGGTTGCGTTTTTCGCAAAAATATTCTGTCTGAAGTTTCTCCTATGCTTTTCGTTCCGTTATCCCGCTATCCCGACAAGCATATCATAGACGCTTTCCGCCGTCAGGGCGTCCTTTGTGCCCACAGCAAGCGTTTAAGTCCCTTTCGCAAGCCCGAACAGTTTTGAGCGATCATTCGCCGCTTTGAAAACGGGCCGTCCCGCTCCAACTTCCGTCGCTCTGTCCCGAAAGCCGCAGTTTTCCGCCGAAAAACATCCTGCCGAAATAGGGATCGTTCTCATCCGTTATAAACTCGCTCACAAGGTCGGTATACTCCCAAAAAGCGTATACGTCCTCGGGGCATACGGCAAAGGAAAAGCGGCAGGCAAACCCGTTCGGGCCGGAGTTTTCGGGCAATATCTCTACGGAACGCAGATCGATCTGTTTCAAGCGCATAGGCGCGCCTTCGGGTGCGGACGCAAACAATTCCGCCAGCATTGCGCCATAGCATTCGGCTACCGCCTTAAAATAATCCTCGCCTTCGGTCGCGGTGCAGCCCGCGTCTTTGATCTGCTGCGCGGTTATAGTGTATTCCTTATCGGCAAAGCGCTGCATCTGACCCGGAATATCGAGCTGCTGCAGCCATTGAGCGTACTCCTGCGAGCTTTGATAATCGACGAGCATTTTGGGGATCGCATAATCGATATAATAGCCCCGCTCCTGCGTGTACGAGTATCCGACGGATACGGCTTGTTTTGCCGCGTTCGACGCGGAGAAGAAAGTGTAGACCGTATTGTTTCCTCTGGATTCCGACGTGTCTTTTATAAAATCAAGCCCGTGCACTTCGTTGATGCGTGCTGCGATCTTAAACGCGTCGTCCGCCTCCGGCGCGGGCGGCAGCGTCGGGTCGGCGGCGGGTGTTTGCTTGGGATCGGTCGAGGCTGTTTGCTCGGGATCGGTCGAGGCTAAGGTCGGGCCGTTTGTCGCCGCATTTTCAATACCGCTCGGACGGCAGCCCGCAATCGCGCAGGCAAAAAGCAGCAGAATGAGAATTAAAGAAACAAGTTTGTTCATTTGCAATACCTCCTATGTTTATATGGATATTTTTTATCTTTTCTTATTTCTCTCGTATACTATCATACCATTCGGGGTGCGGCGTTGTCAAGGGTTCGGCGCTGCCTGTGCCCGGACCGTTTGCGTTTTTTATATTCCGGTCGCAGCCTTGATATAACGCGGCGCGGGGGGTATAATAACAGCAAAATACATCGGGCGGCCGCGTGCCGCCGTCAGGAGGCTTAAAACCAATGAGTCAGGATTGCACCCACAACTGCGACACCTGCGGCGCGGCCTGTCCGTCCAAGCAGGAAAAGAACGAGTTTCTCGAAAAGCCCAACGCGCAGAGTTCCATCAAAAAGATCATCGCCGTCGTCAGCGGCAAGGGCGGCGTCGGCAAGAGCCTTATCACCTCGCTTCTCGCCGTCAACGCGCAGAGGGCGGGCTACCGCGCAGCGATACTCGACGCGGACATAACGGGACCGTCCATACCCAAAGCCTTCGGTATCCGCGAAAAGGCTCTCGGCACCGAACTCGGCATACTGCCGAACACCTCAAAACTCGGCGTCGACGTTATGAGCGTCAACCTGATGCTTGAGGATGAGACCACTCCCGTCGTATGGCGCGGTCCCGTCATCGCGGGCGCGGTAAAGCAGTTCTACACCGACGTCATCTGGAAGGACGTGGACTTTATGTTCGTGGATATGCCTCCCGGAACGGGCGACGTGCCGCTCACCGTGTTCCAGAGCCTGCCCGTGGACGGCATAATCGTAGTCACCTCGCCGCAGGAACTCGTATCGATGATAGTTGAAAAGGCCGTCCGTATGGCGGGTATGATGAACATCCCCGTGCTTGCGCTCGTTGAAAACATGAGTTATTACGAGTGCCCCTGCTGCGGCGAAAAAACCGCGGTATTCGGCAAAAGCAAGGTCGAGGAGACCGCAAAGCGCCTGTTCATCCCCGTTACTGCAAAACTGCCGATCAACCCCAAACTCGCCGCCGCCGCCGACGCGGGGCTTGTGGAGCTCTACGAGGGCGACTGGCTCGACGGCGTCAGCGAGATGCTGAATAAGCTGATCGGGTGAATGTATCCAGCGATCGAAACGGAGATAAAAGTGGATTATCAGGATATAAACTCAAAGACCATCGACCGATGGGTGCTGAACGATTGGGAATGGGGCAAGCCGATAAGCGCCGAGGAGTTCGCCGCTGCAAAAAGGGGCGAATGGCGCGTGCTTTTGACGCCCACCAAACCCGTGCCAAAAACTTGGTTCGGCCAACTCATAGGCAAGCAACTGCTCGGACTTGCAAGCGGCGGCGGTCAGCAGATGCCGATATTTGCGGCGCTCGGCGCGGTTTGCACGGTGCTCGACTACTCGGTTGAGCAGCTCAACAGCGAAAGACGCGTTGCCGAGCGGGAAAATTACCAAATCGAAACGGTAAAAGCGGATATGACAAAGCCCCTGCCGTTTGCGGACGAAAGTTTCGACATCGTCTTCCACCCCGTGTCAAACGGTTACGTTCGCGAGGTGGAGCCTATCTGGCGCGAGTGCTTCCGCGTTTTGAAGCCGGGCGGCGTGCTGCTCGCGGGCTTCGACAACGGTATAAACTTCCTTTTCGACGGCGACGACGAAACCAATGTTATAAACGCCCTGCCCTTCGACCCCATCGCGAATCCGGATCATAAGCGTCAGCTTGAGGCTATAGACGGCGGTATGCAGTTTTCGCATACCCTTGATGAGCAGATAGGCGGTCAACTCCGCGCCGGCTTCACCCTGACCGATCTCTACGAGGATACCAACGGCTCGGGACGCCTGCATAATATGAACATCCCCTGCTATATCGCCACCAGAGCGATCAAACTCGGCTGATCTTTGTTGTGCTTAAAAAGTTCCGTATGAATCGTCGCTTTCGCCGCAAAGCGGCTTTTTTGCGCCCAACAGCCGCATCGATGTTGACAACGGACGTTTTTTTGCACTATAATATTTATTTGGAATAAAGCAAAACACAACGAGGTATCCCCTATGAAGAATCTTACGACCCACGAACTTCGCAAACTCTTTCTCGAGTTCTTTTCCGAGCGCGGTCACGCGGTCATCCCGTCCGCTTCGCTGATCCCCGAAAACGACCCCTCGGTATTGTTCACCACGGCGGGTATGCACCCGCTTATGCCCTATCTTATGGGCGCGGAGCATCCCGCAGGCAAGCGCCTCTGCGACGTGCAGAAATGCGTCCGCACGGGCGATATCGACGAGGTCGGCGACGCGAGCCACCTTACCTTCTTCGAGATGCTCGGGAACTGGTCTTTGGGCGATTATTTCAAGAGCGAATCCATCGCGTGGAGCTGGGAGTTTCTGACCGACGAAAAATGGCTCGGCATCGACAAGGATCGGCTGTATTTCTCCTGCTTCGAGGGCGACGAAAACGCGCCGAAGGACGAGTTTTCCCACGATCGCTGGGTGGATATGGGCGTGGATCCATCCCACATCTTCTATCTTAACGCAAAGCATAACTGGTGGATCCCCGGTACGAGCGGTCCCTGCGGCCCCGATACCGAGATCTTCTTCGATACCGGCAAGGCCCCCTGCTGTGAGACCTGCAGCCCCGCCTGCTCCTGCGGCAAGTACCTTGAGATCTGGAACAATGTGTTTATGCAGTACTACAAGGCGCCCGACGGCAAGATGAGCATGCTCGAAAAGAAGAACGTGGACACGGGTATGGGGCTTGAGCGCACCGTTGCGACGCTTCAGGGAGCGGAGAGCGTTTACGATACCGACGCGTTCACTAACATCCTTGCGCGCATCGCGGAACTTTCCGGCAAAAACTACAAATCGGACGCCGATACCGTCAAGGCGTTCCGCATCATCGCGGATCATATCCGCACCGCGACCTTTATGCTGGGCGATCCCCGCGGCGTTACTCCGAGCAACGTGGATCAGGGCTACATCTTAAGAAGGCTCATCCGCCGCGCGCTCAGATACGCGATGCAGCTTGAAATGGGCGAAAACGCGCTCTCCAAGGTCGCCGAAGTTGTCGTCGCGGACTACGGCGAGGTCTATCCCGAACTCAAAGAGCACGCGGAGCATATCAAAAAGGAACTCGACACCGAGGAACTGAAGTTCCAGCGCACGCTCGCCAACGGTATGCGCGAGTTCGAGCGCATCAAGGGCAAGTTTGTCGGCGGCGTGATCGACGGCGCGAGCGCGTTCCGCCTGTTCGATACCGTCGGCTTCCCGATCGAGTTCACCGAGGAGTTGGCGCGCGAAAACGGACTTACCGTCGATGTGGAAGGCTTCCGCGAGAGGTTTGCCGAGCATCAGCAAAAGTCCAAGGCCGGCTCCGAGCAGAAGTTCAAGGGCGGTCTTGCCGAAGCGAACGAAGAAACCACAAAACTCCATTCCGCGACGCATCTTTTGCAGGCCGCGCTCCGCAAGGTACTCGGCGACGAGGTCGCGCAGAAGGGTTCCAACATCACGACCGAGCGGCTCAGGTTCGACTTCTCCTTCCCGAGAAAGGTTACCCCCGAGGAACTCGCGGAGGTCGAAGCGCTCGTCAACGACGCGATCAAGGCCGCCGTGCCCGTAACCTGCGAGGAGATGAGCGAGGCCGAGGCACGAGCGCTCGGCGCGATCGGCCTTTTCCAGTACGGCGAAAAGGTCAAGGTCTACACGATGGGCGCCTACAGCTGCGAGATGTGCGGCGGCCCCCACGTTTCCAACACCGCGGAACTCGGCACCTTTAAGATCAAAAAGGAAGAGGCTTCGAGCGCAGGCGTTAGAAGGATAAAGGCGGTTTTGATACCGAACTACCGATAACCGATATGCTTTTTAATCGTTTGAAAAAGAAGAACGGAACGGGGATCGACCCGAAGGCCTACTCCTACGAGTGGATGCTTTCGGACGCGCCCGCCGTGTTCACCGTCGACCTTACGCTCTACGACCACGCGCCGCTCAAGGGCTTTCAGCAGTTGGCGTTCGTCAGCTGCCGCTCGCTCGAAGGCGGCGAACCGACCGCCGAAACCAGGCGGCGCATAGCCCAGTTTATCGCCAAATTCGCCAAAAACGACGAGTTCGCTTACGTCGGCAGCGTGGAGAGCGCAGGTCTTATCCAGCACTATTTCTACATCAAATCGCGCAAGGCGTGGAGCGATCTTAAGGACGCCGCCGCATCCGCGCACAATTTCGACTGCCGCGCCGGCATCCGTTCCGACGCGGAGTGGAGCACCTATTTCGGCGTGCTCTACCCCGACAACGCGAAGCGCCAAACCGTTCTCAACAGCGAAACCATCAATAAGCGCCTCGCAAGCGGCGATTCGGACGCTCCGCGCAGGCTCAACATCCTGCTCGCGTTCCCCTCTCCCGACTCAAGGAGCTCCTGCGGCGCCGCAGCGCTCAAGGAAGGCTTCGCCCTCGGTGAGAGCGACTCTACGCAGGAGGGCGATCTCCCCTTCACGCTCGTCGTCCACCGCATCGCCGCGATGAAAAAGTCCGATATCGACGCGGTAACGGTGCTCGCCGTGCGCCTTGCGGAGAATTTCGGCGGCAGGTTCGTCAACTGGGACTGCCCCATCGTTCCCCGAAGGCTTTGATCCCAAAACCAAAAACCCAAACCCTTTCCGCCGCATAAAAACGCGGCGGTTTTTTTATCTTTTTTTGCCCCTTTTTAGCATTTTTCGGTTTACTTTGTCCCTCGCTTCTGTTATAATATAGATTGTGATTTTGTTTTTGTTTTTTCACCGCAGGGCGATGAGCGAAAACGCAATAATACGCATTAAGGATGTGTCAGGATGGAAAACCCGGTCGTCAACGATTACGCGGTACGGATGCTGAATATCACAAAGACTTTCGGCACGACCGTCGCGAACAAAAATGTTTCGCTCGACATCAAAAAGGGCGAGATCCTTTCGCTTCTCGGCGAAAACGGAAGCGGCAAAACGACGCTGATGAATATGCTTTCGGGCATCTATTTCCCCGACAGCGGAAGCATCCTTGTGGACGGCAAGAGCGCGCATATCCGCTCGCCCAAGGACGCTCACGATCTTAAGATCGGTATGATCCACCAGCATTTCAAACTCGTTGATGTTTTCACCGCAGCCGAGAACGCAAAACTCGGTATGCGCGCATCCCTCAAAAGCGCGCGCGCGGAGATAAAAAAGATCTGCGAACGCTATCATTTTTCAGTCGATCCCGATAAAAAAGTTTATGAGATGTCCGTATCCGAAAAGCAGACCCTGGAGATAGTCAAGGCGCTGTACCGCGGTGCGGATGTGCTTATTCTCGATGAGCCTACCGCCGTTTTGACCCCGCAGGAGACGGACGCGCTGTTTGACGTTATGCGTGAAATGAAGAAGGACGGCAAGAGCATCGTCATCATCACCCATAAACTCAACGAGGTGCTTGCGATCTCCGACCGCGTCGCGATCCTGCGCAAGGGCGAGTTCGTAGGCGAGATCGAAACGGAAAAGGCGGATGTTCAAACGCTTTCCGATATGATGGTAGGCCGATCCGTTTCGCTCAATATCGACCGTCCCGAAGTGAAGGACAAGTCCGTGCGCCTCGTGGTCAAAAACCTCTCCGTAAAGGACAACCTCGGCGTTTTGAGGCTCGACGACGTGGCGTTCACCGCGTACAGCGGCGAGATACTCGGCATAGCGGGCATCACTGGCAGCGGCCAGAAGGAACTGCTCGAAGCGATCGCCGGGCTTATACCGACCGCGTCCGGCTCGAGTATGATCTACATCGATCCCCGCACGGGCAAGGAGGAGGATCTCAAAAAATACGACGCGGAACAGATACGCGCACTCGGCATCAGCCTCGCGTTCGTTCCCGAGGACAGACTCGGAATGGGGCTCGTCGGCAGTATGAACATTCCGGACAATATGCTCCTTCGCAGTTATAAAGAGGGAAAGTTCGGCCTTGTTGACCAGAAAAAGCCTCTCGACCTTGCCAAAAAGGTCGTTTCGGAACTCGACGTCGTCGCACCTAACCTAAACACCCCCGTTCGCAAACTCTCGGGCGGCAATGTCCAAAAGGTGCTCGTCGGACGCGAACTCGCGTCCTCCCCGTCGCTTATGATGGCGGCGTACGCCGTGCGCGGGCTCGACATCAACACCAGTTATGCCATCTACCGCCTGCTCAACGAGCGCAAACTCAACGGCGGCGCGGTCATATACGTCGGCGAGGATCTGGACGTTCTTCTCGAACTCTGCGACAGGATACTCGTGCTCTGCGGCGGCAGGGTCAGCGGCATCGTCGACGGGCGCACCGCCAAAAAAGAACAGGTCGGTCTTATGATGACGGGCTCTCAGTGCGAAAGCGCCGAAACCGAGGCCGCAAACTGATCCCCCACAAACACCCCCTCCCCTTTTTTAAATACGGGAAAGGAAAGGCAATATGCTTCGCATCCAAAAAAGAACAAATATGCTCCTCTGGCAGCGCTGGATCACGCGCCTTGCGGCGATCGTGCTTGCGCTTGTTATCAACGCCGTCATCATCTTTGCGCTGACAAAACTCAACCCGCTGAAGGTCTACGGGTCGATGTTCGAAGGCGTTTTCGGCACACCGCTGATCCTTTGGGATACGATCAGACGCGTTTCGATGCTGCTTTGCATCGGCGTCGGTCTTGCCCCCGCCTTCAAGATGAAGTTCTGGAACATCGGCGCCGAGGGTCAGATACTCGTCGGCGGCATCGCGGCGGCGGCGTGTATGATCTATCTTGGCAATCTGCCGAACGCGCTGCTGCTTGTTGTGATGTTCGTCCTCGCCGCGGCGGCGGGCGGGCTTTGGGGCTTTGTTCCCGCGATCGCAAAGGCGCGCCTCAACACCAACGAAACGCTGTTCACCCTTATGATGAACTACATCGCGATCCAGCTCACCTCGTTCTTCGTTACATTTTGGGAAACGCCCCAGGGCTCCGGCAAGGTCGGCATCATAAACCCCAACACCTACAAGGGCTGGTTTCCCCAACTCTTCGGTCAAAGGTATATGCTCAACCTCATAATCGCGCTCGTGCTCGTAGTGCTCGTTTTCCTGTATCTGCGCTACACCAAGCAGGGCTATGAGATCGCCGTCGTCGGTGAGAGCCACAATACCGCCAAATACGCGGGCATCTCCGTTCAGGCCGTTACCGTTCGCACCGTTACCATATCGGGCGCGATCTGCGGCATCGCGGGCTTCATAGCCGTCGCGGGTCAGGGGCACACGATCTCAACAAGCACGGCGGGCGGCCGCGGCTTCATAGCGATAATCGTCGCGTGGCTCGCCAAGTTCAACACCTTCTTTATGATACTCATCTCGCTTCTTATCGTATTTCTCGAAAAGGGCGCGGAAGAGATCGCTTCCAACTTCAACATCAACAACGACCTTTCAAAGGTTTTGATGGGCATCATCCTCTTCTTCATACTCGGCAGCGAGTTCTTCATCAACTACAAACTCGCGCTCTCCAAAGCGGAGAACGCATAAGCCCCGACCGATCGAGTCAAGGAGAAAACAATGGAGATAATCATTACCCTCATAAAAGCGGCCATCACCTTCGGAACGGTCATAATGTACGGCTCCGTCGGCGAGATCCTGACTGAAAAATCGGGCAACCTCAACCTCGGCGTTCCCGGAACGATGTATATGGGCGGCATAGCGAGCCTTGCTTCGGCGTTCTTCTACGAGCGCGCCTGTGAGTCTTCGGGCGTCGCGCCCTCGACCGCTCTTCTGATACTGATCCCGTTTCTTTCCGCGTTCCTGTTCGCGGCGTTCGGCGGGCTGATCTACAGTTTTCTGACGATCACGCTCCGCGCCAACCAAAACGTTACGGGTCTTACGCTGACGATATTCGGCGCGGGTCTTGCGAACTTCTTCGGCGGCTCGCTGAATAAACTCGCGGGCGGCGTGGGCCAGATCAGCGTTTCGCAAACCAGCCGCGCCTTCAGCGCGAGCCTGTTCTCGTTCCTGCCCCTTCCCGATATTCTGATGCGCACGCTTTTCAACTACGGCTTCCTCGTATACCTCGCGATCGTCGTTGCCGTTGCCGCGCATTTCTTCCTCAACAAAACCAACGCGGGTCTAAACCTGCGCGCCGTCGGCGAAAACCCCGCGACTGCGGACGCTGCGGGCGTTAATGTTACCCGCCACAAATACCTCGCCACCTGCATCGGCACGGGCATTTCCGGCCTCGGCGGTCTTTTCTACACGCTCGACTACATCGGCGGCACCTGGGCGAACGACGGGCGCATCGAAACGCTCGGTTGGCTCGCCGTCGCGCTCGTTATATTTGCGACCTGGAAGCCGCTTCGCAGTTTGTGGAGTTCGTATCTCTTCGGTCTACTGTACTGGGTCCCCCAGCTTTCGCAAAACATCAAGCGCCGCCCCCAGTCGCTGTTTATGATGCTTCCCTACGTGGTTACGATCCTCGTTCTTATCTTCGTTTCGCTCCGCAAGAAGAAAGAGAATCAGCCCCCCGAATCCCTCGGCCTCGCGTATTTCCGCGAGGAAAGATAAACTCATATCATATACCGCTCTGTGGGGCTTGATACTCCGCAAAAATCGGTTATAATAAAAACTAACGGCATAATATGCGGCAGTCAATCGCCCTGCCGCAACAGGAGGAAAATATGGATACCAAGTTGATCTTCGTAACAGGCGGCGTTGTTTCGAGCCTCGGAAAGGGCATAACCGCGGCCGCGCTCGGCAGACTTTTGAAGGCGCGCGGGTACAGCGTTTCCATTATGAAACTCGACCCCTATCTCAATGTTGACCCCGGCACGATGAACCCCTATCAGCACGGCGAAGTCTTCGTTACCGAGGACGGCGCGGAGACCGACCTCGACATCGGCCACTACGAGCGCTTCATCAACGAACAGCTCACCAAACTCAACAACACCACCACAGGTCAGATCTATTCCGCCGTCATCGAGCGCGAGCGCAGCGGCGGCTATCAGGGCGGCACCGTTCAGGTCATCCCCCATATCACCGACGAGATCAAACTTCGCATCAGGCGCACCGTTACTGAACTGCATCCCGACATCCTGCTCGTTGAGATCGGCGGCACGGTCGGCGACATCGAATCCCAGCCGTTCCTTGAGGCGATCCGCCAGCTCAAAACCCAGCTCGGCAGCAACCAGTGCTGCTTCATTCACGTTACGCTCGTGCCGTATCTTACGGCGTCCGGCGAACTCAAAACCAAGCCCACGCAGCACTCCGTAAAGGAATTGCAGAGCATTGGCATCCAGCCCGACATCATTGTCTGCCGCAGCGATTATCCCCTCGACCGCAGCATCCGCGCCAAGATAGGCCTTTTCTGCAACACCGCCGAGGAGAACGTTATCGAAAACCTCAACGCGCGCTCGCTGTACGAGGTGCCGCTTATGCTCGAAGAAAACGGTCTCTGCCGCGTTGTTCTCAAACAGCTCGCGCTTGAACAGCGCGCACCCGAACTCTCCGCGTGGAAAACGATGGTCGAAGCGGATTTTGCGCCCGAAAAGGAATGCACGATCGGTCTTGTGGGCAAATATGTAGAACTGCACGACGCGTACCTCTCCGTTGCGGAAGCCCTGCACCACAGCGGCATCGCCAACCACGCCCGCGTGAACATCAAATGGATCGCCGCCGAGGATCTTGAAACGGGCGACGCGTCCAAGATACTCTCCGATGTGGACGGCATACTCGTGCCCGGCGGCTTCGGCGAGAGGGGCCTTGAAGGTATGATGATCGCTTCGCGCTATGCACGCGAACACAACGTGCCCTATTTCGGCATCTGCCTCGGTATGCAGATCGCCGTCGTCGAGTTTGCGCGCAGCATCCTCGGCTGGAAGGACGCGCACTCCACCGAAGTCAACTTCAGCACCAAGCACCCCGTCGTCGCGTTGATGGCGGATCAGATCAACAACCTCGACCGCATCGGCGGCACGCTCCGCCTCGGCAGTTATACCTGCCGCCTTGAGGACGGGAGCCTCTCGATAGAGCACTATGGCGAAAAGGAGATCCACGAACGCCACCGCCACCGCTACGAGTTCAACAACGACTTCCTCGAGGACTTCAAAGCGGCGGGGCTCAAGTTCACCGGCTGGAATCCGCGCCGCGGGCTTGCCGAGATAATCGAACTGCCCGACCACCCCTGGTTTGTCGGCGTTCAGTTCCACCCCGAGTTCAAGTCAAGGCCCGACAAGGCGCACCCCCTCTTCAAGGGCTTCGTCGCCGCGGCGATAGACAACCGAAACAAGGCCTGATCCGTTTAATATTCAAACGGCAGGTAAATACTACCCAAATCAAACTTACACTCGCGGCGGCAAACCGCCCGACGAAAGGAGAAAACTATGCAGATCAACAAAAAAATGACCATCGAGGAGATCCTCAACGTAAACCCCAACATCGCCAACATCCTTATGGCGAGCGGTATGCATTGCCTCGGCTGCGTTATGGCCAGCGGTGAAAACCTCGAGCAGGCCTGCGGCGTGCACGGCATCGACTGCGACGAACTCGTCGACCGCATCAACGCGATGCTCAAAGAGGACTAAACGCAAAAAACAAAAACGCCCGTGCGGAAATGCCGCGCGGGCGTTTTTTATGCTAAAATGTCGGATGGGATCAAGACCCCGCACGCCAAACTCCGCGCATACGCTTTCCCTGTTCGCGTCATATCGACAGCCTGCGATCTTCTTTTCGCGGGTAAGGAATGGGTCGCCGATCGCCCCATCTTCCATTTTTTGAAATTATGTGTTATAATTACTATGTATGTGTATGCGAAAGCCCTGTTTATCGCGTTTCGCATAGTTCAAACAACCCTCGAAAGGACGCCTATGAAGCGGCTCAGGCTTTTCCTCAACCGCATAAACTCTCAGCAAAACGACTTCGCCCTGTACTCCGTCGCGGCGGCGGTTTCGTTGCTGTTCCTTTTGATCTTCTCGGCGTCCACTTCCCCGCTGTACCACTCCTATATCGGCTCGGATTCCGCGTTCTTCTGTATGGTCGGCCAGGGTATGATGCGCGGACTTATGCCCTACCGCGATTTCTTCGATATGAAGGGTCCCTACCTGTTCTTTATCGAATATCTCGGGCAAATCATCTGCTACGGCAGAGCGGGCATATTCTTCCTTCAATGGCTCAATCTGACCATAAGCGCGGTATTTGCCATCAAGATACTGCGTCTGTTCGACCTCGGTTCCAACATCCACAGGCTTTTATTGTTTCTTGCGATACTGCCCCTCGCGGCGGTCACCTTTACAAGCGGCAACCTGACCGAGGAGTTCTCGCTCGTGCCGCTGTTCTCCTGCCTGTATCTCTGTCTCAAATACATCGAGGCGCGGCAGGACGGGCTCGAATACACCCATCCGCTCTGGCACGGCTTTTGGTACGGCATCTGCTTCGGCTATCTTGCGCTCGTTCGCATCACCAACGCCGCGCTGATCTGCGCGATCGTGCTTGCTGCAAGCATCTGTATGATCACGGACAAAAAGATCGGCAACCTGCTTATGAACGGCGTCACGTTCCTTCTCGGATGTATGCTTGCGGTGTTCCCTATGTTCGGCTTTTTCCTGTACCAGGGGCTGTTCGACGAGATGATCTACTGCGTGTTCCACTTCGGCTACGCTTATTCCGCTGAGTTCTCGTTCGGGGAACACATCCTCCAGCTCTGGCGCGTACTGCCGTGGCTGTTCATACTGCTGACGCCCGCTGCGATCGCCTTCATCATTAAAGATACCGGCTGGCGCTTGCGCCTCGTTATCGCGCTCGGCACGTTTGCGACCTTTTTGGGCGTGGCGGTCGGCAACGCCTATACGCATTATTTCACCCTCTGCCTGCCCCTCGTACTCGTGGGTCTTGCGCTCGTTTCGTCGCGCCGCAGGCGCTATGGCAGAACTTCGGCGGTCGTTCCGTCCAACCTTCTGCGCCTCGTGTATGTGGTAAACGCCGTATACCTCGCATTCTCGATATTTATGCTTCTGCCTTCAACGCGCACCGCCGCCAACGACGACAGCGCCGAGTACGAGCAGTCCGTCCTCGCTATGGCGGAAAACATACCCAAGGACGAGCGCGACAGCGTGTTCAGTTATAATATCGACGTTGAGTGGTACTATTATACCGACGATATCTTCCCCTGCTGCAAATACTGCGGCTGGCAGAATCACTATATCGAACTCATGCCCGAGATCGAGGACGAACTCGCCGCGATGTTCGACCACACCCCCCCTAAATGGCTCGTTCTGCCCACGGACGGCGAAAAACCAATTCCCGAAGCGATCGGCGCCCGCATAGAAAAAAACTACGTGGTCGAGTTCAGAAACAGCGATTTTACGCTGCTTCGCTATAAGCACTTCACCGCGACCGACGTTTCGTCCCTGCCGTAAAAAAGAGGCTTCTAAACCCGATACCGAACGCCGATGCCGAAAGGCATCGGCGTTTTTATTCGGGTGCAAAAATGAG
>JAFYJD010000012.1 GCA_017538255.1 Clostridia bacterium
AACCGTCGACTTCCTCGGCAAAACTTGGCGTACTTACATACGGCACAAAGGTGCATATCACAGCTAAAACGAGCGAGTGGTATCGCGTTCAATATAACGGTATAACGGGCTATATCTCGCTTCCGTACGTAACCGTTGAAGGTCCGGCAACGCCCTCGGCCGTCCCAACGGCTGCGCCCACCGCAACGCCGACGCCAAAGCCAACAGCGCAGCCGACAGCAACACCCAAGCCCACCGCAACGCCAGCACCGACTACGGAGCCGTTCATTGATTTTGTCGCGGACGGTTATACTAACGTTGCGTATGTCAACCTGCGCTCCGAACCGTCGACTTCTTCGGCAAAACTCGGTGTTCTGCCTTACGGAACCGGGGTTCATATCGTTGCCAAGACGAGCGAATGGTATCGTGTTCAGTATAACGGCGCTACGGGTTATATTTCAGTTCCGTATGTAACCATAGGCTCGCTTGAAACGCCTACACCCGTGCCTACGGCAACGCCAAAACCTTCGAGCGAACCGACTCCGACTCCGAAGCCGACTGCATCGCCGGCTCCCGACCCGACTCCCGCTCCTTCGGGCGCCGATGTGGAATCGTTCATCGCTGCGCTGCAATCCCACTTGGGAAAGACATATGTATACGGAACTTCGGGCCCGAATACTTTCGATTGCTCAGGTCTTGTGTACTACAGCCTCAAGCAGATCGGCGTGAATATCGGCAGATTAAGTTCGGCGGGCTATTCCGTTTACGAAGGTTGGAACAGGGTGAACGGTATATCAAACCTCAAACGTGGCGATCTTATGTTCTTCTATAACGATGCAGGCACGAAGATAACGCACGTTGCCGTATACATTGGCAATAACCAACTTATCCACGCATCGTCCTCAGCGGGCAAGGTTGTAATTTCTAATATTTCCAACTGGCACAAGACCCACTTTGCGTGGGGCAGGAGAGTGTTCTGATGAGGACTTTTACCGAATAGTATTATCAAACTGCGCTTCATTTTGTGGCGCAGTTTGATTAATGTTTTATACTAAAACAAACTGCTTTGTAAGTGAATGAATGCTACATAAGTCAAATCAAAGGGGGAAAGTATGAAAAAAACGTACACCGACAAAGAATTGATAAAGAACAAACTCTTTTTGACACAACTTTCAAAAACCTTTCCGACGATCGAATATGCGATGACCGAGATAGTCAATCTTAGTTCGATTATGGCGCTTCCCAAACCAACGGAGCACTTTATGAGCGACCTGCACGGGCAGGGCGATGCGTTTGAGCATATCCTCAATAACTGCTCCGGCGTTATACGCAACGAGATCGAGCGCCTTCTTTCTGCTTCACTTACATTTGAAGAACGTGAAACGCTGGCAACGATCGTCTATTATCCGAGTCAGAAGATCGCGCTCGAACTCGAAAAGGTCAAGGACAAGGACGCATGGTACAAAAAAACCTTGACCAATCTCATTCTCCTGGGCAGAAAGATATGCAGTAAATACACACGTTCCAAGGTTCGTAAGGCGCTCGATCCGCGCTTTGCTTACATCATTGAAGAGCTGTTGACGGCAAGGGTAAACTTCCACGACCTTGACGGCTACTACGATGAGATATTCGATTCCATCATCCGCCATGATTATGCGGACAGGGTCATTATCGCGCTTACCGAAGCGATCAAAAAACTCGCTGTCGACAAACTTCATATCGTAGGCGACATCTACGATAGGGGGCCCGAACCTCATCGTATCATCGACCTGCTGCTGAAGCATCCTTCCGTCGACATCCAGTGGGGCAACCACGACGTGCTCTGGATGGGCGCCGCACTTGGCGAAAAGACCTGTATCGCGGGTGTTTTGACAAACAGTTTCCGCCACGGAAACCTCGACCTTATCGAAAACGTCTACGGCATCAACCTCAGGCACCTGCTTATGTTTGCCCAGGAGACCTACAGAACCGCCGTTGTATTCCGTCCGAGAAAGACCTCGGAAGAGGCGTATTATTCAAACTCCGAGATCAGCATAAGGGCCAAACTCCATAAGGCGATATTCGTTATTATGCACAAACTCGAGGGCCAGCTCATAATGCGCAACCCGAACTACAAACTCGACCACAGGCTCTTCCTCGATACGCTCGACAGGGTTAATTCAACGATCACGATCGACGGTATCACATATCCGATCAAGGACGCTGATTTTCCGACGATCGATCTTTCCGATCCCTATAAACTGACGGAGGAAGAGGAGATCATAATCAATGAGCTTCAGGAGTCCTTCCTAAACAGCCCCACGCTTCAAAAGCATATCAAATTTTTCATCGACAGGGGATCGCTGTATAAGATTGAAAACAACAACCTGCTCTATCACGCGCTCGTTCCGCTCAATGACGACGGCTCATTCAAGGAGGTTGATTTCGGCGACGGCATTCCGCGCAGCGGCAAGGCGATGTTCGATTATATCGATTTCGAAGTAAAGCGCCTGTATTTCTCTAATCCCAAGTCGCGAAAGACCAACGAACTCGATCTTATGTGGTATCTCTGGTGCGGTCCCGACTCCCCACAGTTCGGCAAAAACAAGATGACCACTTTTGAGCGGGTGGAGATCGACGATTCAAAATCGCACAAGGAAAAGCGCAACGCTTATTATAAGTATCAGGACACAAAGGAACTTGCGGTCAGGATACTCAATGAGTTTGGCATAACCGATACCGACCGTGCCGTAATCGTCAACGGCCACACCCCTGTCGAAAAAATCAACGGTCAAAATCCGATCAAGGCCGAGGGCAGGCTGATCGTCATTGATGGAGGCTTCTCGCGTTATTATCAAAAGACAACCGGCATAGCGGGGTATACACTTGTTTACGATTCGCGCGGTCTTTACATCGTCGCCCACGAGCCCTTCGTCAGCCTTGAAATGGCGATAAAGGAAAACAAGGATATCCATTCCACAACGGAGGTGGAGGACATTCTTTCGACCAAGGGCCAGATGATGGTATCCGATATCGACAAGGGTGCGGAACTCAAGGAGGAGATCGCGCATCTTGAGATGCTGATAGCCGCTTTCGACCGCGGCATCGTAAAGGAAAACCATCAGTATCGTATGGTAAAGGTGGCGCAGGACGGTTGAACGGTTTTTCCTTGAAAACACAAAATAATACTTGACAAGCATATGCATTTGTGTTATACTAAAAAAGTTAGCCGCTCCAAAACGGTTTAAAGTGATGCCCGCAATCCGGGTTCCACCACAAGGGCGAGACTGGTAAGAGGAGGAAAAGTTCTAATGTACGCGATCATCGTAACCGGCGGTAAGCAGTACAAAGTAGAGGTCGGCAGCGAGATTATGGTCGAGAAACTCGACAATGAGATCGGAGCGAATGTCAACTTCGACGTACTGATGATGGCGGATGGCGAGAATGTCCAGATCGGCAAACCCATTCTGTCCGGTGTATGTGCAAAGGCAGAGGTGCTTGAGCACGGCAAGGGCAAGAAGGTAATCGTTTTCAAGTATAAGCCGAAAAAGGATTACCGCAAAAAGCAAGGCCATCGTCAGCCGTACACCAAGGTCAAGATCCTTTCCATTGGTTGAGAGGTAATTATATGACCAGGATCACCGTCCTTTATAAAAACGGCGCGATAGTCGGATTTGATGCAGAAGGCCATACGGGTTATGCCGAACACGGGCAGGATATCGTATGCGCGGCAGTATCCGCGATCACACAAACAGCCGTTAACGGCATTACGGAACTTCTCGATTGTCCGTGCGCCGCTGATGTTTCGGACGGAGAACTCCACTTTATGCTCGATGCTTCCGTTATAGCAGAGCAACTCGAAAAAGCGGAGTTATTGCTGAAAGCGATGCTCTTAGGGCTTCGCTCAATCGAAAAAGAATACAGTAATTATCTCAAGATTAAGGAGAGGGAGGTTTAACTATGTTCAGGATCAATCTGCAGCTTTTTGCACACAAAAAGGGCGTCGGTAGTTCCCGCAACGGTCGCGACAGCGAATCCAAGCGTCTTGGACCCAAGCGTGCCGACGGTCAGTTCGTGCTCGCCGGCAATATCCTTGTTCGTCAGCGTGGTACTCATTTTCACCCCGGCAACAATGTAGGCATTGGCAAGGACGACACTCTGTTCGCAAAGATTGACGGCATTCTTCGTTTCGAAACGAAGCACGGCGGCAAGAAGTGCGTAAGCGTATACCCCGAGGAGATCGCGGGTTAATCGCAAGTTTACAAGTTAACCGACCGCTGCGGGCAGACCGCGGCGGTTTTTGTGATTTTATATTTATAAAATCGCGGCTGCCGCACTTTAATTATTCTCTTTTTTGTTGTAGAATCAGAATATGAAATACGAGAACAAAAACAACACGCTCACCATAACAGGGGTCGACAGATTCGATCTTTATAAATGCTGCACCTGCGGTCAGGCGTTTCGATGGATCGAATGCGAAAAACTGCCGAACGAGATCTCGGCATTTCTTTCCGTTATCCGCGGTCGTCCCGTTCGCGCCGCGCAAACCGAAAGCGAGATAACTTTCTTCCCCTGCGTTTGTGGCGACGAGCGCATATTCATCGAATACTTCGATCTTGAGCGCGATTATGCCGAGATCGAGCGCATCATACTCTCCGATCCCAGATTAAAGGTCTGCCTGCCGGACGCCTACGGTATACGCGTATTCAATCAGGAGCCGTTCGAGGCATTGATTTCCTTTATTATCTCTGCAAACAATAATATTAAGCGTATTTCCGGCATAGTAGACAGACTTTGCAGACTGTCGGGCAAACGTCTGCATTTTATGGGGACAGATCTGTATGCGTTTCCAACGCCGGACGAACTCTCGCTTATTGACGAGCAGCAGCTTAAAGACATTGGCGCGGGCTATCGTGCGCCGTACATAGTCGATACCGCAAGGCGTATCAAGGACGGATACGATCTTGAAACCCTGCGCGCGATGGCGCTCGACGCGGCAAGGAAGGAACTGCTTGCATTCAAGGGCGTCGGTCCCAAGGTCGCCGACTGCATACTGCTGTTTTCGCTCGGGCATACCGATGCGTTTCCGATAGACGTTTGGATCGACAGAGCGATGAACGAACTCTTTTTCGACAGCGTGCCACCGCAGAAGAGCGAGATGCGCGAAGCGGTTTTGAGCATCGGCCAATACTCGGGCATCATTCAGCAATACATATTCTATTATGCGCGCCAAGTCCAACTCGGCAAAACCGTTAAAAAGGACGAAGCGCCAAGTTCGATCGCTTAATCGCCGTTTAGCCGCGCACCGAATACCGTTTCGATGGCGGCTTTTAATTTATCGCATCTGCCGAAACTGAGATCGTGCAGCGTGATACTGCTCGGCGACATTCCGATCAGCATATTTATAACGCCTTCGTTACTACCTTCGGCGCAGTCTATGCGAAAACCTTCGTTTTCATAGTTGCCGTCAATATAATTGGTTATTGTGCAGCTGCCGTCGGGATTGAGTATAACGGTGAGTTTTCCTGAGCGCGGCGGCTCGATGACCGTAAACAGCCCAAGAAGTTTAGTCAATTCATTGAACTCGTTTATCAGCATCATCTCGTCAGCGGCAGCGTCTATGAATACACTCCAACGCTCTATAACATCCTTGAGCCTGAAGCGAAGATACCCTTCAAGATTCATCGTATCGGTTTCCGATAAATACTCAAATATCCCTTGTTTTACATCATCGGCGAACGGATAGACGCCGCCGGTTTTGGAGGCTTCTTCAATTATTGAAGCGATATTGTTGACAGCGGGAGGGAGATTATTTGCAAGTCGCGTCATCTCAAAGTATTTTAGATCGTTAAGCATCATCTCGCAAACGGCGCAGGATAATTTCCAGATATCAGTTTCCGCATCTGTTATAACGGTTACTGCTTTGCCGTCGTCCGATACTCTTTCAACAACCGATTTGCTGTTTTCCGCCGCCAATCGCTTTTTGAGCAGGATTTCGATATCCGCATCATACTCATTAGTGAACAGAGAGTATTGCTGCATAAACGCTCCTTGAACGCATAAGCGCGAGTTTTGAGAGGCAAAAACCGCTCAATCCGTATTATGTGATTAATCCGCTAAAAGGTGAATGCTATTTTATGGAAACTGAAGGAAAGCAAACAAAAACCGCGCCGTATTTTAGGCGCGGGCCAAAGTGCTGCTTTATGAGCGGACGGAAACGGGAGGGAAGACCACAGGCACATCAGCTCTGTTAGGATTTATCCAAAGACCGATGCGTTCATTCAAAGAATCCGTTAAACGCAGGCGTGAACGAACTATCCGCAGAATTAAGACCCTGCATATAGATGTTTGTAAATCCAAGCGAAAGCGCGTAATCGAGTGCGCGGTCATACTCGCGTTTTTTGAGTTTTCGGTCAAGCGGCGGCGGGGGAGCGCAGAATGGCGTGTATTGACTCATCAGCGAGATATGTGTGGAAAGAGGCAGTTCGCTCTTGATAAAGTCCAGCACACCGCGCGTTTCGTCAACGGATGCGGGAAGCACCAAATGCCTGATTAGCATTCCTCTTTGGGCGATACCGCAGTCATCAACGGTCAGTTCGCCGCATTGCCGATACATCTCCAGTACCGCTTTTGAAGCAAACTCGAAATAGTTCTTTGTATGGCTGTATCTATCGGCGGCTATGGAACTTCTGTATTTAAGATCGGGCAGGTAGACGTCAACAAGCCCTTCAAGGCGCTTCAAGGTATCGACCCGTTCATAGGCGTTCGTATTGTAAACGATCGGAATGTTGAGCCCACAGTTTTTTGCTTTTGTTATCGCTTTGACGATCAACTCGATATGCGGGCTCGGCGTAACGAAATTTATGTTGTGTGCGCCCAGTTCCATCAGTGCAAGCATCGTGTCGGTTAGTTCGCTGTCATCGATCAGCCGTCCCTTTTGCTTGCGGCTGATATCAAAGTTCTGGCAGAATACGCAGCGCATATTGCACCCGGAAAAGAAGACGGCGCCGCTGCCGCGATCGCCGGAGATAGGCGGTTCCTCATAGTAATGCCTTGCGGCTCTGGCGACATACGCGCAGAACCGTAGGTCGCGACCGCTTAATTCGGTTGGTTCAAATTTGCCGACACCGCAGGCACCGCAAGTTATGCTCCTGTCAGCCCCGCAGTCAATGGGACAGATATGGCATGAGGATCGGATTTGATAGGGGCTGTCAGTCATAGTGCTTTGACTCCGCAATCATGGAATGTATCTTCGCTTTGATAACCGGAGGCAGTGGCGGCGAGGAAGCAGGGGAGTCTATAGAAATGTTTGGGTGCTCACCGTCAGAAGCATATCTTTCAACCGTGAAAATAAAGCGGATAATGCCATTTGTGTAGTCAACACAAATACGTTCTCCGAGCAGATTCAGCACCTCGGAAACGATGGCAAGACCAAGCCCCGTGCCCTCGACGGCATGAGCGTGATCGGCTTTGTAGAAGCGCTCAAAAATATGCTCAAGATCGATGGGGGCTATCGTGGCGGCATTGGAAACGGCAAGAATGTATTTGTTATCGCGCTGCGACAGGAAAAGTTCGATGTCGACCGTGCATCCGTCATCGCCGTGCTTTATCGCGTTGTCAACAAGCGCAACGAGTATCTGCTCTATGCGTGCGGAGTTGGTCTCGGAAAGATACTCGCCTTCGGGCGCAAGCAGACGGACGGATATTCCGCGATTATGCGCCGATTCGTTCATAACGTCGGCTATGTCATAGAGTATCTCATAAAGTTCGACGCGCTCCTTGGTAAATGCAACACCGCCGCTTTGCAGGCGGGACAGTTCGAGCAGATCGTCGATAAGATCGGACAGGCGCATCGATTCACGCTGAATGTAGCCGTAATAGCGTTTTTTGTCTTCTTCGTCAGTGATCAGACCATCGTTAAGCGCGTCCGATATGCTTCGTATCGACGCAAGCGGCGTGCGAAGTTCGTGGCTTACGTTCGCGACGTAATCCTTACGCGTCTGCTCAAGCCGCTCGCTTTCGGTTATGTCGCGAATCATAGCGACAGCGCCGCAGAGTGTGCCGTTATCTTCGTGGATCGGAGCGACGGTGGTGCTCAAAGTTCGGCCATTATTCTTGATAAGCGCGCGCTCGGCCTTGTCGCCGTCAAGCACGCTGATTATGACCTTTGATATTTCGGAATACAGCGGCAGATCTGCGGGTGATTCAATCGAAGAATCACCGCATAGAAGCATAATTGCGGAAGGATTGAATTGCGTTATCATCGCGTTTTTATCGACGGCGATGATGCCTTCCGCAATACCGCCGATGATCGCGCTCAAACGGTTTCGCTCGATTATCAGTGTATCTATGTTGCTTTCAAGCGCGATCGCAAGCGTGTTGAAGGATTGCGCAAGATGTTTTGATACAAAGCCGCCGGACACCTTTGTACGAATGGAAAGGTCGCCCTTTGCCATTTCTATCGCAGCATCGGATATGGAACGCAAGGGCTTTGTTGAATAGATGAATACGATAATGATAGGGAGGAGAGCAAGCACCAAAACGAGTATCGTAAGCGGCGCGAACTTCATCGAAAGCGCATCGACACTCTTTCTGGCGATTCCTCCGGTATGCTGGATGAGTATGACCGCGCCGACAGTATTGCCGTTTGAGTCCCTGATGGGCGTGCCAACGGCAACGCCTGCATGCGTGCGGGAGTCGCTCATCTCATTGCCGCTCATAACGCCGCTGAAGAACTCTGTGATTACGTCGTTTACTTTATCGATGCTAAGATCGGCGTCGTTGGTCAATACCCGACCGGTAGCGTCGACTATGTATATTGAAGAATCGGATTGAAGATCCGACAGATAAAAACGCTTTTCAAGCGAGTTAAGATCCAGCCCCTTTTGGTAGTATTCCTCGGTCAGCTGCCGAGAAAGTATGCGGGCGCGGGGCATAAGTTCTTCGGCCTTGAAATCAAAATAAATATCGTTACCGAAAATAGAAAACAGAACGATTATCCCCGCGATGAACAACAGCACGGTACCGAGGATGAGCATTATGATGATTTTAACAGAACTCGCAGATCTTTTAGCGCTCTTTTTCATACTGAACTAAATGCGGCGGATATGCACCCGCCGCCAAACGGAACTTATTCCTTTGCAATATAATCGGAGTACATATCCGAGCCGATGTCTTCGCCGACTTCAAATCTATAGCCGACGCCGTATACGGTTTTGATCGACCAACCGCGTTCCACGCGCTGAACCAGTTTCTGCCTTATGCGTTTGATTTGGGTATCGACGGCGCGTGTATCGCCGTAGTAATCATATCCCCACACCGTTGCAAGTATCTTTTCGCGCGAAAAGACTTTGCCGGGATGCGATGCAAGCAGTTGGAATATCTCAACTTCCTTTGGCGTGAGGGGGAGCCTTTCGCCGTCTATGCGAACATCGTAATTGTTGATGTTGATTTCAAGGTTGCCGTATTTAAGGATCTGAGCAGGTTCCTCTTCCTGGGTATTGAATCGCCTTAAAACCGCCTTGACACGTGCGACTACCTCGCGCGCGCTGAATGGTTTGACGATATAATCGTCTGCGCCGAGTTCGAGCCCAAGCACGCGGTCAATCTCCTCGGATTTTGCGGTAAGCATAATTATCGGTATATTGGAGGTCTGTCGAACGGTGCGGCAAACATCCATACCGCTTCTTTTTGGCATCATAAGATCAAGGATGATGAGGTTGGGCTTTTTCTTGTTGAACTCATCGACAGCCTGATCGCCGTCATAAGCCGAAATATACTCAAAACCCTCGCTTTTGAGGTATACGCCGAGCGTTTCGTGGATGATATGCTGATCGTCGCAGATCAGAATCAGTTGTTTAGACGCCATATCAACATCTCCTTTGTTGTCGCTGGCTAATATTATAAGCCCAAATTGCCGATGTTGCAAGGTTAATTTGGATATGACACATACTTATACCTGTTTTGACACATTGCAAGAACTCTCATCGCTTGAAAATGATCGTGATTATTGATATAATACTGAACGAAACGATATCCATACAAAAGGGGAGTGTAGCAGATGTTCAAAAAGTGCGCCGCGTCGATAGTCGCGTTTGTGTTGGCGGCAGTCTTGCTTTGTGTTCCGCTCAATGCCGCCGAAGCGCCTGAGAGCGTCTATCAGGACGGCTCGACGGGGGATATGGTCGTTTGCATTCAGCTTCGTCTGCGTGAACTCGGCTATCTCTGCTACCGTCCGACAGGCGCCTACCGCGCAATGACTACGGATGCCGTAAAACTATTCCAAACGAACTGCGCCGCTTCGGGCGTGGGATTGACGGTAGACGGCAGATGCGGAAGCGATACATTAAGTCGGCTCTTTGATGTCAACGCGCCTCGCGTGAAGATACCGGATTCCGTACACATACCGCGCGGCCCGCTTTCAAGCCCGCTCAAAATGACAGGCGAGATACTTGAGTGGAGCAGTGTTAAGCTAAAACTCAAGGTCGGAAACGAGTATAAGATCACCGATTGCAATACGGGCGAAGTGTTTCAACTCGTTTTCGTCGGCGGAACAAATCACGCAGAGATGGAACCCGCGCGTATCGCCGATAAGGGCATATTCAACAAGATCTGCGGTGCTGAACATAACTATCTTAAACGCCCTGTTGTTGTCGAGATCGGCGGAGCGAATATCGCCGCCAGTATGCAGTGCTATCCGCACGGCGTTGATATGATCGACGACAACGGCATTGATGGTCATATCTGTGTTTTCTTTGCGGGCAGCCTTTCGCATATAGGCTCCCTGCCTGATGTAGAGCACGATGCCGTCGTGCGTTCTGCGGCAGGTCGTTAACGCCTTCATCGGGTATTGAGTTTTCTACAACTCGGTGCTATACTATACATTGTTTAT
The DNA here is from genome assembly GCA_017538255.1 of Clostridia bacterium. Lineage (GTDB taxonomy): Bacteria > Bacillota > Clostridia > Christensenellales > CAG-138 > PeH17. Next base: position 10,850 of record JAFYJD010000012.1, read on the forward strand.
TCTTCACAGTTGTTTCACGGAGCGGTTATGAAGCATATCCCCAATATTCTTTCGGCATTCAGACTTGCACTCGTTGGAGTGTTTATTTGGCTTTTTACAAAAGAGCAGTATCTTGCCTGCTTGATAGTCTACCTCGTTTCATTCGGAACGGACGTGCTCGACGGTTATCTCGCAAGACGCAATAACTGGGTGTCGAATGTTGGCAAAGTGCTCGATCCGCTCGCCGATAAAGCGATGCTTATCGCGGTTTTATGCTGTTTTTATTCCGTTTCCGCAATACCGCTGTATGTGCTTGTGATCGTTATCTGCAAAGAGGTCAGTATGATCGCGATCGGCGCTGTGCTTTATGCCAAAAAGATAGTCGTGTATTCGGATTGGTTCGGAAAGATCGCGACAGGGCTTTTTGCGCTTGCGATAGTTTTGACGTTTGTGCATCTTATCTGGAATTGGCCGAGCAACCCCATACACATCTATGTTTATCTTGTTGCTATCGCGGTCGGCATCGCATCGTTTTTCCACTACGGCATCAAGACTTTTATTAAAAAACAGGGTAACGGCCGTATCGACGAGGGCGATAAATAATCCGTTCTGCACATTTTTGCAAAAACAGAATAGTATTAGAGCAAGAAATCTTTTTGGAGGTAAATGATGAAAAAGTTTCTTGTTCTTTTTCTTTGTGCGGTTTTGATCGCTTCCGCATTTGCGGCTTGCACAAATAAACCGCACGAAGGTGCGCGCAAGGTCGTGCTGAATGAAGTGACCCGCTCCGTATTCTATGCGCCGCTCTATGTCGCGGCGGGGCTCGGCTACTTTGAGGAAGAGGGCATCGACCTTGAGATCGTAACGGGCGGCGGCAGCGACAAGAGTATGACGGCGCTTATCGCGGGCGAGGCGCAGTTTGCACTTATGGGTCCGGAAACGGGCGTATATGTAGTCAATGAGGGAAACAGCGATCATCCAATGGTGATTGGGCAGTTGACCAAGCGCGACGGATCGTTTCTGATCGCGCGCGCTCCGACCGACAACTTTTCGTGGGAGGATCTCAGGGGCAAGTCGGTCATTGGCGGGCGTCCCGGCGGTATGCCGTATATGACGCTCAACTACGTTCTTAAACAGAACGGACTTACTCCCGGAGAAGATGTTGAGGTCATCAGCAATGTTCAGTTCAATCTGATGGCGGGCGCGTTTGAAGGCGGTACCGGCGATTATGTGACGCTGTTTGAGCCGACCGCGACGCTGTTTGAACGGAACGGAAGCGGCTATATCGTTGCAAACATCGGTCTTGAATCGGGCGAAGTGCCCTATACCGCGTTTATGACTATGCCCAAAATGATAAAGGATGAGCCGGAACTTGTCGAGGCGTTCGTTCGTGCCGTATACAGGGGACAGCGCTATGTTCAAAACAATTCGGACGCCGACGTCGCCAAGGCTATGCAGACGTTTTTCCCGGATACCGACATACCGACGCTCGAGATCGTTGCAAAGAGTTATCGCGCAACGGATTCATGGATGAAGACGCCCGTTATGACGGAGGACGCTTTCATAAGGCTTCAGGATGTTATGGACTCAAACGGTGAACTTAAAAAGCGCGTTGAGTTCAAAGAACTGATCGATAATTCTTTTGCGGAAAAAGTCGTTGAAAAGGTGAAATAAGATCGGTTTAGCGGCGCAGTCAAATGCGCCGCTCCCTTTTATTCCGGATTTGTGATATAATCGGTACGTTAAATGGGGAGGCTGCTATGCGAATACTCGATATCGATCTTGATTTTTTTCTGAAAGACTGCTGTGAACTTGCTCCGCTCGGACAAAGACCTCCGATAATAGGCAATGCCGTTTGGAGCGAGGCGGAAACTCGCGCCTTTTTGGAGAACGCGCTCGGTCTGTCAAAGGTGAATAAAACGCAGGGCAGAATGTTTGAAACGCACGATAAAGCACTCGTATTCTGGGATGAACTTATCAAGAGCGGAAGGCTTGACATACCGTTTGAGGTGACGCATATCGACGCGCACAGCGATCTCGGAATCGGAAGGCCCGGTCCCGGATTCGTGCTGAATTCGGTCATTACGCTCGCACCGGAAAAACGCGCCGATATTGAGCGCTATTATAGGATGAATGAACTTGATGAAGCGAATTATCTGCTGTTCGCAATAGGCTTTCGATGGATAAGCTCCGTGGACAATGTTAGGATACCGCGCTCAAGACCCGATATCCCGAACTTTGCCGTCAAAAACGGTGCGGGGGAGTATTCGCATATTCGCCTTGCTTCTTTTGCTTCAAAACTGCTTGAAAGCAAAAACGGCGCAGAACCGCCCGTTGCGTTTCGGGTTTATGAAGATCATACCAAGTTCAAATCAACAGGTAAATATGATTACATTTCGGTTGCACGGTCGCCAAGATATGCCCCAAAGGAAGCCGATGCGCTGTTTGAGATAATAGGGGAATACATATTGCCGATTTAGTATAAAAACGGATCTCCCAATAATGGCGTGGAGATCCGCTGCTGTGTATACATATGCAAACAATATCGATTCATTCGATCCCGCGAAGCCGCGCTTCGGGGATCTTCTTTTTAACGATATCAAGATAGCGGTGCATCGTTTGATCGTCGGCGGGGGAGTGCCCATCCTCGATAAGCGCGCCGGAATCGACAAACTTCTGCAAAAAATAATGCGCTTCGCCGGACAGCCACTCGCCGATGCATTCAAAATCATATTCTGTGTGCATATCGCCTACAACGGTGGTGCGAAACTCGTGATCGATCCCGGATGTTCGTATCAGATCGACGCTGTCGAGTATCGGTTTTACATCAAAGTTTGTGATGCCCGAAAGTTTACCGTAGTTTTCCGGCGCTGCCTTTATATCCATCGCGATTGAGTCAACGAGCCGGCCCTCTATTATCGGGCGCAGCTTGTCAAACAGATGCCCGTTCGTGTCAAGCTTTACAAGCAGCCCGATGCGCTTGATCTCCAGAATAAAGCGCACAAGATCCTGCTGAAGCAATGGCTCGCCGCCGGAGATGCATACGCCGTCAAGCATTTTTTTATGCTTTTCGATATGCTCAAGAACCGATTCCTCGGATAAGGTCGGATTGAGTTTGGGGCTGATAACAAGATCTGAGTTCTGGCAAAACGGGCAGCGGAAATTACAGCCGCCCGTGAATACGGTCGTCGCCACTTTTCCAGGGTAATCCAGTAGCGTGAGTTTTTGAAGTCCTTTGATCTCCATATTGATAAATCGCTTTCTTTTGATCTCAAATTGATTATAGCGCAAAATCGTCGCTTTTGAGCAGTCGAATAAAAATATATTGCCGATTCCCCATAATACTGCTTGACATAGCCCGTAAAAAGCGTTAAACTATGTTAGCACTCAAATGGCGCGAGTGCTAACGACCGTCGCAAACAAGGTATATTTACATATGCGCGGCTAAAAACTCGCCAAAATGTAAATACTGCGGTGAAAGGAGGATGTATAATGACGCAACTGCTTGATGTTCGCAAAATGAATATTCTTCGAGCCATAGTGGACGACTATATCCTTACCGCCGCGCCTGTCGGTTCGAGGACGCTGTCAAAGCGCGACGATATTGAACTTTCGCCCGCGACCATACGCAACGAGATGAGCGATCTTACGGAACTCGGTTTTCTGGAACAGCCGCACACGAGCGCCGGCAGAGTGCCGAGCGAGAAGGCATACAGGCTCTATGTAAGCAATATTATGGACCGTGCTCAACTCACCGAGGATGAGGCTGAATACATAAAGGCGCATCTCAGTCAGCGGGTCAGCGAAGTGGGCGACGTTATAAAAGAAACGGCAAGGATGCTTTCCGGCATCACAAAATACACTTCGGTCGTCCAGATGCCGCATATGAAGAACGCGCGGCTCAAACATATCAGCCTTGTACCCGTTACCGAGGGCAGTGCGCTTGCGATAGTCGTTACGAACTCGGGCGCAACAAACAGCACGCTTCTTACCGTGCCGAAGGGGATAACTACAGCGCATCTTGAAAAGATCAGTTCCCTTATGAACACTCGCCTTTCGGGCTATAAACTTGTTGACGTTCAAACGACGCTCCTTCCGCTTTTGCGTGAAGAAGTGGGTGAGCAGGCCGAATCGGTCGCCGAGATGCTCGAAGGTATCTCAAACGATATGACAAGGCAGAATGTAGAGGTCGTCGGCGCCGCCAATATGCTCGATTATCCCGAGTATTCCGACGTAGCAAAAGCCAAATCGTTCCTGTCGGAACTCGAAAAGGGCGAAGTGCTGAAAGAAGTCCTTTCCGATGACGGCGATGTTGAAATGACGATACGCATCGGCAAAGAAAATGACAACCCCGAACTCAAGGATTGCTCCGTCATCACCGTTTCATACAGGGTCTGCGGGGAGCAGGTAGGCTCGATGGGCGTTATCGGTCCAACGCGTATGGACTATGGCAAGGTCGTGGCTGTGCTCAAGTTTATGAGTGAGAATCTCGGCAAGGTCCTGAGCCGAATGCTTCTTGGCGACGGCTCGGACGGTGCAAACAATAAATAATCACGCTCTTGGGCGTCAAGGAGGCAAATATGTCTAAGGATAAAAAGCATTTGAACAAAGAGAAGACCAAGAACGAAGATACCGCCGTCGAGATCGAGACCGAGACTGAGGCGGCTAACGAGTCGGCTGAAACAGAGTCCGACGGCAGCGTCGTGTTCACAAAGGACGAGTTCGATAGGGCGAAGGCCGAGATAGAGCGTATGCAGAAGGAATGCGAGGAGGCCAAGAAAGCGACCGACGAAGCGATACTGGACGCACAGCGCATCCAGGCTGAATTCGCAAACTTTCGCAAGCGCAACGCGACCGTCCGCGCGGACAGTATGGACGACGGCGTACGCGATACGATAAAGGCGCTGCTTCCTGTGCTTGATAACTTTGACAGGGCGTTCGACAACTCGGACGGCTCTCCGTTTGCCAAGGGTATGGAGCAGATACATAAACAACTGATCGCCTGCCTTGAAAAATGCGGTCTTGAAACCGTAGAATCTGAAGGCGCGTTCGATCCCAATCTGCACGAAGCGGTTATGCAGGACGATGAGTCAGACGCGGAAAGCGGCACGATAACCGCCGTGCTTCAAAAGGGCTATCGCGTAAAGGGTAAGATAATCCGGCACACGATGGTAAAAGTGAAGAGTTGACAAACCGGTTAACGACCCGAAAGGGTAAAATAATACAAAACCCATTTTAGGAGGAAAAAACTATGTCAAAAATCATCGGTATTGACCTTGGTACCACTAATTCCTGCGTCGCCGTTCTTGAAGGCGGCGAACCCGTTGTTATCCCCAATCCCGAAGGCTCGCGCACCACGCCTTCCGTCGTAGCGTTCAAAGGCAGCGAACGCCTTGTTGGACAGGTCGCAAAGCGTCAAGCCATCACCAATCCCGACAACACCGTAAGCTCGATCAAGCGCGAAATGGGCAGCGATTATCGCCGCACCATCGAGGGCAAGACCTATACTCCGCAGGAGATCTCCGCAATGATCCTTCAAAAACTGAAGCAGGACGCGGAAGCATACCTCGGCGAAACTGTTTCCGACGCTGTTATTACAGTTCCCGCTTACTTCTCGGACAGCCAACGTCAGGCTACCAAGGACGCGGGCAAGATCGCGGGCCTGGATGTCAAGCGCATCATCAACGAGCCGACCGCGGCAGCTCTCGCCTACGGTGTGGATAAGGAGCAGGAGCAGCGGATCATGGTTTACGACCTCGGCGGCGGCACCTTAGATGGGTCCATCCTCGAGATCGGCGACGGTGTTTTTGAAGTTCTTGCGACTGCGGGCAACAACCGACTTGGCGGCGACGACTTCGACGAGAGGCTGATGAACTATATGGCGGACGAATTTAAAAAGTCCCACAGCATCGACCTTCGCGGCGACCGTATGGCGAAGCAGAGGCTGAAAGAGGCGGCTGAAAAGGCAAAGATCGAACTCTCGGGTATGATGAGCGCAAACGTCAATCTGCCGTTCATCTCAATGGACTCCAACGGCCCCGTTCACTTCGATATGAACATCACACGCGCAAAGTTCAACGAACTCATCGGAGATCTTCTTGACAAGACAAAGACCTGCGTACAGCAGGCTATGCGCGACGCGGGTCTGACCAACGACAAACTCGACAAGGTAATCCTCGTGGGCGGCTCCAGCCGTGTACCCGCAGTTCAGGAACTCGTTAAGACCATCACTGGTAAAGAGCCTTTCAAGGGCATCAACCCCGATGAATGCGTTGCGCTCGGCGCTGCGATCCAGGGTGGTGTTCTCGGCGGCGAGGTCAAGGATCTGTTGCTGCTCGACGTTACTCCGCTTAGCCTCGGCATCGAGACCCTCGGCGGCGTATTTACAAAACTCATCGAGAGGAACACCACCATCCCCGCTAAGAAGAGCCAGGTATTCTCCACGGCGGCGGACGGTCAAACCAGCGTTGAGATCCACGTTCTCCAGGGCGAAAGGGAGATGGCGCAGTACAACAAATCTCTCGGCAAGTTCCAACTTACCGGCATCGCGCCCGCTCCCCGCGGGGTACCGCAGATCGAGGTCAGTTTCGATATCGACGCAAACGGCATCGTGCACGTAACCGCGAAGGATCTCGGAACAGGCAACGAGCAGAACATCACCATCACCGCTTCCAGCAACCTATCTGAAGCAGAGATCGACCGCGCCGTCAAGGATGCGGAGCGCTATGCGAGCGAGGATAAGCAGCGCAAGGAAGAAGTCGAGATCCGCAACCACGCCGACACCCTTGTGTATGAGACCGAAAAGACGATGAAGGAACTCGGCGATAAGATCGCCGACGATGACAAGGAAAAGATCACCACCGAGATAGAGAACGTCAAAAACGCGCTCTCCGGCAGCGACGCTTCTGCGATCAAGTCCGCGACCGAGAAACTTACCGAGGTTTCATACGAGATCTTCGGCAAGATCTATCAGCAGGCAAATCCGAACGGCGCTCAGGGATTTGACCCGAACGCGGGCGGATTCGATCCCAACGCTGCCGCCGAAAACAATGGCGGCAATGACGACGGCGTAGTAGATGCAGAATACGAAGTCGTGGATAACTGACGGCATCATAGTATAGATCAAAGATTTTTGAACGAAGGGGCGCGGAAGTTGCCGTGCCCCTCGGTTTGATAAAACGCTTGGAGCACACCGCTGCAGCGTATTTTTTGGGGTGATTCAATGTCGAATAAAAGAGATTATTACGAAGTTCTCGGCATAAACAAGACCGCGAGCGACGATGAGATAAAATCCGCATACAGAAAACTTGCAAAGAAATACCACCCGGATCTGAACCCGGGCGATAAGGCGGCTGAAGCGAGTTTTAAAGAAGTGAACGAGGCTTACGAGGTGCTTTCGGACGGAGAAAAACGCTCCAAATATGACCAGTTCGGTCATGCCGCGTTCGATCCTTCTGCGGGTGGATACGGCGGGTTCTCAGGCTTTGGCGGATTTTCAGGTTTCTCAAGCAGCGGATTCTCCGGTTCATTCAGCGGCTTCGAGGATATTCTCGGCTCAATGTTCGGCGGCGGCTTCACGGGCGGCGGCAGGAGCGCGAATCCAAACGCGCCAATCGCAGGCGACGATTTGAGGTATTCGCTCACGATCACATTCGAGGAAGCGGCGTTCGGCTGCAAAAAGGAAGTATCCTACCGCAGGGAAGAAAAATGCGAATCCTGCGGCGGCAGCGGTGCCAAGCAGGGCTCCGATGTCAAGACCTGTCCCAAGTGTAAGGGCACGGGACAAGTCCGCATTCAGCAAAATACAGTGTTCGGCTCAATGATGTCCACCCGCGTCTGTGATTCCTGCGGCGGCAGCGGCAAGATCATCGATAAGCCCTGTGATACCTGTAAGGGAAACGGCAGGGTAAGCAAGGCCGTCAAGGTCAATGTTACAGTTCCCGCCGGCATCGACGACGCCCAAACAATTCGCGTTTCCGGCAAGGGCGGCGCGGGCTATAACGGCGGGCCGGACGGCGATCTGCTCGTTACGATACGTGTCAAGAACCATAAGCAGTTTATACGCGAGGGATTCAACCTCTATACGACGCTTGTTATCCCCATAACGACCGCTGTGCTTGGCGGCGAAGTCAAAGTGCCCACGCTTTCGGGGGAAGTCAAATACAACATCCCCGCAGGCACGCAGAGCGGCACCACATTCAGGCTTAAGGAACAGGGCATTCAGAAACTGCGCCAGAGCGGCAAGGGCGATCTTTATATAAACGTAACGGTCGATATCCCGAAGCATATTACGGACGAGCAGCGCAGCCTGTTTGAGCAACTTGCCGTAACATTCGGCACGGAACATATCGAGTCAGGCTCACTATTTTCAAGAAGAAAAAAGACAAAGAAAAAATAAACTATACTCCGCCCGATTTTGGGCGGTTTTTTATTGATATATTCATTGTGATGCAGTATAATTGTCCCAGCACAACCGAGAGGGAGGAAACAATGTACAAGATCTATAAAAAGCGATCGCTTAATCCGACCGTTACCGAGATGCAGATAGTATCTCCGCTTGTTGCAAACAAAGCAAAACCGGGCCAGTTCATAATCCTTCGCGTTGACGAAGACGGCGAGAGGATCCCGCTCACCGTCGCGGGCGTTGATAAAGTAAACGGCACCGTTAAAATCATTTTTCAGATCGTCGGCGCAACCACGGAAAAACTCAACCGTCTCAATGAAGGCGACTTCATACAGGATTTCGTCGGGCCGCTTGGCGTTCCCACACATACAGACGGTGTCAAAAAAGTTTGCATAGTCGGCGGCGGCGTAGGCTGCGCGATAGCGATGCCCGTTGCTGAGGAGTTTCACCGCCTCGGCGCGGAGGTAACAAGCATCATAGGATTCAGAAATAAGGATCTACTGATCCTCGAAGACGAGTTCAAAGCCTGCTCCGATAAACTCGTCGTTATGACCGACGACGGCTCCTATGCGCGTCACGGCAATGTCACAGTTCCTCTTAAAGAGATGCTCGAAGCGGGTGAAAAGTTCGATTTGATCATCACCATCGGGCCGCTGATTATGATGAAGTTCGTCACGCTGACCGCAAAACCGTTCGGCGTGCCCGTCACCGTCAGTATGAACCCGATCATGATCGACGGAACGGGTATGTGCGGCTGCTGCCGTTTGACCCTAAACAGGGATGGAGATAGGATAACAAAGTTTGCCTGTGTCGACGGTCCCGACTTCAACGGCTATGAGGTCGATTTCGACGAGGCTATGAGCCGCGGCAGGATGTATTTTGATTTCGAGCGCAAGGCACATGAACAGACCTGCAACCTTTTCAAACAGGCAGAGGCATAAGGGGGATAGCAAAATGGCGATCGTACAAAAGAAGAATGAAATGCCCACTCAGGCGCCGGAGATAAGAGCGCATAATTTCAACGAAGTCGCGCTCGGCTACACGGCCGAGATAGCGATTGAAGAAGCAAAACGCTGTCTTAATTGCAAAAATCGCCCATGTGTGGATGGCTGCCCCGTGAATATCAATATCCCCGACTTCATTTCAAAAATGAAAACGGGCGATTTTGAGGGCGCGTACAAGATCATCAGCGAGAGTTCGTCGCTGCCCGCGGTTTGCGGCCGCGTCTGCCCGCAGGAGACCCAATGCGAAAGCAAATGCACGCTCGGTATCAAGTTTGAGCCCGTCGGCATCGGCAGACTCGAAAGATTTGCAGCCGACTACCATAACTTAAACGCAAAAGAAAAGCGAGTGATGCCGACAGGAAACGGGCACCGCGTTGCGATCGTGGGCTCGGGACCTTCCGGTCTTACCTGTGCGGGCGATCTTGCCAAGAAGGGCTATAAAGTGACTGTGTTCGAGGCGCTCCATACAGCGGGCGGCGTGCTTGTCTACGGCATACCCGAGTTCCGTCTTCCCAAAGCGATAGTTGCAAAAGAGGTAGACACACTCAAGACGCTTGGCGTGGAGGTGGAAACCAACGTAGTTATCGGTAAAACGCTCACGATCGACGAACTGTTCGAGCAGGGCTTTGAGGCTGTGTTCATCGGCTCGGGTGCGGGGCTTCCCAACTTTATGGGCATACCAGGCGAGAGCCTAAAAGGCGTTTACTCCGCAAATGAGTTTCTTACAAGAAGCAATTTGATGAAGTCCTACCTCGAAAATCCCGTAACTCCGATTATGAAGGGCGGTAAGGTCGCGGTCGTCGGCGGCGGCAACGTTGCTATGGATGCCGCAAGAACAGCGCTGCGTCTTGGCGCCGATAAGGTCTATATCGTCTATCGCCGCTCTATGGATGAACTTCCAGCAAGGCGCGAGGAAGTCGAACACGCCGAAGAGGAGGGCATCGATTTCAGGCTGCTCAATAACCCAGTTGAGATACTCGGTTATGAGAACAGGGACGATCCGCGCGATCCGAAGAACGGCTTTGTGCGCGGTATGCGCTGCATCCGTATGGAACTCGGCGAGCCGGATGCAAAGGGCAGAAGACGTCCCGTTCCCGTTACTGGAAGCGAATTCGAACTCGATGTCGACACCGTTATCATTTCGATCGGAACAAGCCCGAATCCGCTTATCAAGGATACTACGGCGGGGCTTGACGTGAACTCCCACGGAGGCATCATCGTGAACGAGGACGGACTTACTTCGCGCACGGCGATTTATGCGGGCGGCGACGCCGTAACGGGTGCGGCGACTGTAATATCCGCAATGGGCGCAGGCAAGGTCGCGGCAAAGGCGATCGATGATTATTTGATGAAATGACCCAAATTAAAAGAGTTCCGAACATTCGGGACTCTTTTTTTACCTAAAAAGGCGGCTCTTTTGGAAAAAGCCGCCTTTGAGTTTTGTTATGATATTCAGTTGCCGGGGTAGAGGGGATACTTCTCGGTGAGCTTGGCAACTTCGGACTTGACGTATTCGACAGCGTCTTCGCCCTCAAATACGATCTTCGCGATCAGGCCGGCGATGACGACCATATCGTCCTCTTTGAAGCCACGGCTGGTCAGCGCGGGAGTGCCGATGCGGATACCGCTGGTAACGAAGGGGCTGCGGGTCTCCTTGGGGATCGTATTCTTGTTGACGGTGATGTTTGCGGCGTCGAGCAGATTTTCGACCTCTTTGCCGCTCTTGCCGCTGGCGTTAAGGTCAACGAGCATAAGGTGGTTGTCTGTGCCGCCGGATACGATGCGAAGACCTGCGTTCTGGAGTTCCTTGGCGAGTACGGCGGCGTTCTTGACGACCTGCTTCTGGTATTCTTTGAACTCGGGCTGAAGCGCCTCGTAGAAGCAAACTGCCTTTGCGGCGATGGTGTGCATAAGCGGACCGCCCTGGGTGCCGGGGAAGATGCCCTTGTCGATGGCTTTTGCATATTCTTCCTTGCAGAGGATCAGACCGCCGCGGGGACCGCGAAGCGTCTTATGCGTGGTGGAGGTAACAACATCGGCATAGGGAACGGGATTCATATGCAGACCCGCAGCAACAAGACCGGCGATATGCGCCATATCGACCATAAAGATGGCGCCGACTTCCTTTGCGATATCGCTGATAAGGTCGAAACGGATCGCACGGGGATATGCGCTTGCACCCGCCACGATGAGTTTGGGCTTGCATTCGAGCGCGAGCCTGCGGAGTTCGTCGTAATCGATCTGCTCGTCATCCTCGCTTACACCGTAGGGAACAACGTTGAAGTATTTGCCGCTCATATTGACGGGGCTGCCGTGGGTAAGATGGCCGCCGTGGGAGAGGTTCATACCGAGGATGGTATCGCCGGGCTCGAGCAGGGAGAAATAGACCGAAAGATTGGCCTGTGCGCCGGAGTGGGGCTGAACGTTAGCGTGGTCCGCGCCGAAGAGCTGCTTTGCGCGTTCGCGGGCAAGATCTTCAACCTTGTCAACACATTCGCAGCCGCCGTAGTAGCGCTTTGTGGGATAACCTTCGGCGTACTTGTTGGTGAGATGACTGCCCATTGCCGCCATAACCGTTTCGCTCACGAAGTTCTCGGACGCGATGAGTTCGAGGTGGCTGCGCTGACGGGCGAGTTCCTCTTCCATATAGCCGCAAAGTTCGGGGTCGTTCTTACGGATCAAATCAAACTGGATCATTTGGATGCCTCCATAATATTTATTGCTTTCAGTATTATAGAACAAAAGCCGCAATAAGGCAACAACGCACCGCCGAAAACTGCCCGAAAAATAAAATATAATCGTTCCTCTCAGGTCAATGTGCGTACAATATACAAACTTAATGCTATAAAAGCCGTTGAAATCGCACTCGTTAAGTGTTAAAATTATGTCAAACGAGAACGAATGGAGCATTTTATGAGAAGAGCATTGAGCATTATCGGCATTATTCTTGCCGCAGCAGGTTTTGTATTACTCTGCCTTTCATGGATAATCCCAAGCATCAAGGTCATCATCCCTATCGCTATGTTCATCGGCGCGCTGATCGTGCTGTTCATCGTTAAGCGTATGGCGGATGACGGCGATCAAGGAGAGGGCACCGTTTCGCTGCCAAACGCCGCTTTCAAGGACGATACCGATGGGGGAGATAAATAAAATGAGCAAAAGAACGAATAAAAAACAGTCGGGCATAGTTCGATTTGCCCGTTATTATAAGCCTCATATGGGCCTGTTTATGACGGATATGTCCTGCGCGCTGTTTATGTCAATAGTGGACATCTCTTATCCGCTTATTTCGCGCTATGCACTCAACAATTACCTCAATGTTTCCATGCCAAACTACACGCCGTTTTTTATGCTAATGGGCGCCTGCGTGCTGCTTTACATACTTCGCACGGTGGCGACATATACCGTAACGTACCTCGGACATACGCTCGGCGTCAGCATAGAAGCCGATATGCGCCGCGACGTATTTGCGCACCTGCAAAAACTCGGCTTCAGTTTTTACGATAAATCGCGCACGGGCAAACTGCTTTCGCGCTGCACCAACGATCTGTTCGACGTAACCGAACTTGCGCATCACGGCCCCGAGGATGTGTTTATCTCGATAGTTACATTCATTGGTGCGTTCGTCGCGATGCTGTTTATCGAGTGGCGGCTTGCGATGCTTCTCATATTCACCGTGCCGCTTATGTTGCTTTTTGTAATGAAACTGCGCACTCATATGAGCCGCACTTCGCGCAAGGTCAAGGAGGGCGTTGCGATAATCAACGCCGATATTGAGTCGTCGATCAGCGGCGCTCGCGTTGCAAAAGCCTTTACGAACGAAAGTTACGAGATCGAAAAGTTTGAAAAGGGCAACAGTATATTCATTCGCTCCAAACGCGCCTACTACAAAACAATGGGTATGTTCCACGCGGGTATGGAGTTCTTCACCTCGATAATGAACGTGCTGGTGCTTATGTTCAGCGGCCTTCTGATAATGAAGGGCAAGATGGACAACACCACTTTGATCGTGTTCCTTCTTTATATCTCTTCGTTCACAAATCCGATCCGCAAACTTGCCGCATTCTCCGAGCAATACGCAATGGGTATGGCGGGTTTCAAACGCTTTACCGAACTTCTCGATACCGAGCCCGATATAATGGACGCGGACAACGCCGAAACCCTCTCAGACGTTAAAGGCAATATCGAGTTCAAAGATGTCTCGTTTGCCTACGAGACCGTCGACGGCGAAAAAATAAAAAAGGTTCTCGAACACCTTGATCTCAAGATAACTGCGGGGGAGACCGTCGCTCTCGTCGGCCCGTCCGGAGGAGGAAAGACCACGCTTTGCCACCTGCTTCCGCGCTTTTATGAAGTGCTGGACGGCTCAATAACCGTAGACGGACACGATATAAGGGACGTAACGCTTGCTTCCCTAAGAAAGAATATCGGCATCGTTCAGCAGGATGTTTTCCTGTTTGCGGCAAGCATCAAGGATAATATCCGCTACGGCAATATCGACGCGACCGACGAGGAGATCTTCCGCGCGGCTGTCGCTGCGGAGATCCACGACGATATTATGCGTATGCCGGACGGCTACGACACGATCGTCGGCGAGCGCGGCATCACGCTTTCGGGCGGTCAAAAACAGCGCGTATCCATCGCGAGGATCTTCCTCAAAAACCCGCCGATACTCATCCTCGACGAGGCTACGAGCGCGCTCGACTCCGCAACGGAAGCGCGCATCACCGCCGCGTTTGAGCGTTTGAGCAAGGGCAGAACAACGCTCGTTATCGCGCACAGGCTCTCGACCGTTCGCAACGCGGACAGGATCGCCGTGATCGATGATCGCGGCATCGTTGAGATGGGCAGCCACGATGAATTGCTGCAAAGGGGCGGGGAGTATAAAAAACTCCACGACGCGCAAAACAGCTTCTATCTTATCAAATGATAAACCGATATGGCCCAAAAGGAGGATAATATGGACTACACTATAGATCAACTCAAAAGACTTATGGCTGTTGACAGCCCCAGCGGCTACACCAAAAAAGCAGCCGAATACATTATGGGCGAACTTGAGTCCTTGGGCTTTAAGCCCGAGATGACCCGCAAGGGCTGCGTTCTCTGCTGCCTCGGCGGCAAGGGCACTCCGACCGTATTTTCCGCGCACATCGACACGCTTGGAGCGATGGTGGCGGGCATCAAAGGCAACGGAAGGCTCAGGCTCACCCGCATCGGCGGTATGAATCCCAACAACGCAGAGACCGAAAACGCCCGCGTTTACACACGCGACGGCAAGGTCTACGAGGGCTGCTTCCAGATGAACGATCCCTCCGTCCACGTAAACGGCAAGTACAGCGAACAAAAGCGCGATTGGGACGGTATGGAACTCGTTCTTGACGAAAAGGTGTTCTCCGCGGACGATACCAAGAATCTCGGCATCGCAACGGGCGATTATGTCTGCTTTGACCCGCGCACGACCGTAACGGCTTCCGGCTACATAAAGAGCCGCTTCCTCGACGATAAACTCAGCGCCGCGATACTTCTCGATCTTGCAAGACGCATTTCAAAAGGTGAGATCGCACTCAAGCGCAAAGTCTATATCTATATGACGGTCTTTGAGGAGGTCGGGCACGGCTGCTCAAGCGGCATACCGGGCGATGCGGAGGAGATCATCAGCGTGGATATGGGCTGCGTGGGCGAAGGGCTTGAATGCAAGGAGCATCAGGTCTCCATCTGCGTCAAGGACTCCCACGGCCCGTACAACTATGAACTGACCGACCGCCTTGTGTCGCTCGCAAAGAAGCATAATATCGATTACGCGCTCGATGTTTACCCGTTCTACGGCTCGGATGCGGACGCCGCGCTCGACGCGGGCTACGATCTGAGGCACGGGCTCATCGGGGCTGGGGTCTATGCTTCACACGGCTATGAACGCTCGCATATAGACGGCGTAAAGAATACGCTCGAACTGATCAAAGCCTATATAACCTAATGATTCAAGATAAATAAAGCGTGCGGAAACCGTGTTTCCACACGCTTTTTTTCACTTTATCGGCAGTTGTTTATAAGATCGACCAGTTTTTCCTTGCTGAATGTGCCGTTTGAAAGCATCTCTGTATTTCCGAAGAATCCGATGCTTAGAATATAAGGATCATTTGCTCCGTCATAGGCAAAAATCGTTCTGTTATTCATCGGACGGCACAGTATCCGACCGTCATCGGTCAGATAGAATACGTTCCAAGAGAGGTAATAATCGGGACTTTCAGCCTTTGGATACAGCGTAAACTTCATAGCCGAACTTATGTTATCCGATATTCCGCAGGCGCAAGTGTAATCGAATGCATAATATGAAGGACATAGTTTCTCACCGGTTTCATCGACCGATTCAGCGCCGACGCCTTCGTCAAAAATTTTTGATAGCGCGATCAGATTCTCGCGGCCTGTCAAATGAACGGACTCTCCATTGTATTCGATCATAACTGCCATATAATCTTCATACAGCGGGTCGAAGTCCATAAAAGCTGATGAAAACTTAAACAGGACCGGGTTGACATCCTTGGTTTCATATTGGGCATAGTGGTACGCCATCGCGGCAAGCGCGGCCATTGTCTCGCCCTCAAGCGGCGCTTTGCTCATATAATCGTAATCGATATGGGCGTCTTCGTCAAAATTGAGTTTAGCGGCGGCAGTAGTATGATAGACGTAACCGCTGGCGTAAACGAAAAGATTGTCGGTATCCGTGCCGTTTTGCAGGTATATGCAAAGCCAGGGGACTAAGTCGGGCTGTTTATCGCAGACTACAAAATCCTGTTTAAGCGTGTTCATTAGCACATAAGCGGAATCGGTCTGCTCCGTTATTGCACGGGACGGAAAACTATTGTAGGTGTTTCCGTCGATCAAACAGAAGGATATGCCGTATCCGAAAAACGAGGGGGTCGTTTCATCATTAGGCGGCAGATCGGAAAAGGTATAGGTATAATAACTTTTGTCGAAGCATACCTGCACCTCATTTTTTGCAATGGGCTGTCTGCAGTATTCGACGGGGTCGATCGAGCTTCCGTTCAGCTTGTAGGAAACGCCGGAAAGATCGGCACAAAGTCTGTCAAGATCAACGCTTCCGTCTGCGCGCACGGTAACAGGAGGCAGCGTCGCAGGCGAAACGGGGGAGTAAGACTGCTCATCGACAGGCGCGCTTTGATCGACACCGGGCGTCTGCTGCGTCGAGTCTGCGTTGTTGACGCAGGCAGCAAACGCAAACGAAACAAGACATAAAAGCGTAGCGCCAAGCAGAGAGATTAATCGCATAATAGATACCTCCTTTGATGAAATTATAAAATGCAATTTTAAGCATACAGTATAACACCCTCATTGTCAATACTTGAGATAACATATATTCGATCGTTCCGCAGCGTGTAAATAACTATATTGTGGCAAAACTGTTAACTGTAATTTTTATCCACATTATAACTTTTGACCTTATCGCCAAAAAACAATATAATGATAATGGAAAAAATGAGCGCGGAATATGACGGCATTTCCCGCGCACGAACGCAGTTTTCCGAGAGATGAAAGGAGAATCCAAATGGAAAAGATCGGTTATTACAACAGAAAGCCAATGCCGCTTGAAATGCACAAGGTCTGCATAGTTCAAAAGGCGGAACTTCTGCCCGTTGAGGAGCGCGTTAAGGCGATACGCAAAGCGGGCTTCAACTCATACCGTATGGAATCCGCGGATATCTATCTTGATATGCTCACGGACAGCGGCGTCAACGCAATGACCAATGAACAGCTCGGCGCGATGATGCTTGGCGACGACTGCTATGCGGGAAGCAGAACATATTTTAGGCTCGCCGATAAGATAAAAGAGATATTCAACAAGGACTATTTTCTTCCCGTTCATCAGGGCAGGGCTTGCGAGCATATGCTCGCGCTTGCCTATGTTCAGCCCAAGCCCGGCAGCATCGTTCCGATGAACTTTCAGTTCGGCACTTCGGTCGGCAAGATCAAATACTGCGGCGGCGACTATGTGATCTGTCTGCGTGAAGAGGGGCTTGAGACCGCGAGCAGCGATCCGTTCAAGGGCGACTTCGATCTTGTAAAACTCGAGGGCATTCTCCGCGAACAGGCCGAAAACGTCGCTTTCGTCCGCATCGAGGCGGGCACCAATCTTATCGGCGGTCAGCCGATTTCGCTTGACAATATGCTTGCCGTATCGGAACTCTGCAAAAAGTACGGGGTACTGTCCGTTCTTGACGCAAGTCTGCTTCAGGATAATCTGCATTTTATTAAGACCCGCGAGAACGCGTATCAGAATAAGAGCATCCGCGAGATCGTGCGCGCGCTCTCCGATGCTGTGGACATCATTTACTTCAGCGCGCGCAAACTCGGCTTCGGCAGGGGCGGCGCGATAATCCTCAACGATGAAAAAGAGTTTGAACACATAAAAACCTTCGTCGCATCGTTCGAGGGCTATCCCACTTTTGGCGGTATGAGCGTAAAAGAAATGGAAGCGATCCGCGTAGGTCTCGACGACACTATGGATGAGCGCATCATCTGCCAGGGTCCGCAGTTCATCGAGTATCTTGCAAATGAACTCGAGGACGCCGGCGTACCCGTCGTTACGCCGCCGGGCGGTCTTGGCTGCCATCTTGACGCAGAGAAGTTCGTGCCGCATATCCCGCATTCAAAATATCCCGCCGGCAGCCTTGCTTCCGCCATCTACATCTCTTCCGGCGCTCGCGGAATGGAGCGCGGGGCGATCGATGAGCCGTGGGAGGAGGATGGCGTAGCGCCTTACGGTGCAATGGAACTTGTTCGCCTTGCGGTACCGCGCAGGGTATACACAGTATCCCAACTCAATTATCTGATCGACCGCGTATGCTGGCTGTACGACAACCGCGAACTCATTGAAGGGTTGCAGTTTAGCACCAAGGGACCGCATAACTTCTACGATGCGCTTGAGCCGGTATCCGACTGGCCGGAGAGGCTTGCCGCAAAGTTCCGCAAGGATTTCGGCGACTCGCTGTGATCGATAAACCTTTGGCCCGAAGATTCGGGCCTTTTCTTTTTTATGATAATACGAATATATTGAAGCGGGCAAGAAAAACTATTGACAATTCAGATAAATATGCTATAATACCCAACTGTAAAGCGGTTTGCCTTTACAGTTAAGCGAGGCTTTTGTGCAGGACAGATTCGAACTCAATCTTCTTTTCGATTATTACGGTGCGTTTCTGACGGATACGCAGCGCGATATTTTGCGGTTGTCCTGCGATGAAGACCTTTCGCTTTCTGAGATAGCGGAGCAGCGCGGCATATCTCGCCAGGGCGTGAGGGATGCTCTGACCCGAGCGGAGAAAACACTTACTGAGTTCGAGCAGCGTTTGGGGCTTATCAAGCGAGACCGCTGCGCGATAGAACTGATCGCCGCCGTCAGAACGGAGGCCGAAGTTCTCCTTGATAAAACCAAGCCCGAAAACACTCCGCTGTTTTCAAAACTCAATTATCTTTCCGAACTGATGGAGGGAAACGATGGCGTTTGAGGGTCTTTCGTCAAAACTTCAAAACATATTCAAAAAACTCGGCAATCGCGGCAAATTGACCGAAAAAGAGGTCAAAGAAGCGATGCGCGAGGTAAAACTCGCCCTGCTTGAAGCGGATGTCAACTTTACCGTTGTCAAATCCTTCATCAATACCGTTTCCGAACGCGCCGTCGGTGCCGAGGTGCTCGAAAGCCTTACGCCCTCACAGCAGATCATCAAGATCGTAAATGAGGAACTCACCTCGCTGATGGGCGGCTCCGTATCAAAACTCGATTTCGGGCCCAAAAAGCCCTCGGTATTTCTGCTCGCCGGTCTTCAAGGAGCAGGTAAGACCACGATGGCCGGTAAACTCGCGGCGTACCTCTCAAAGACGCAGGGCAAAAAGCCCTTGCTCGTCGCCTGCGATATCTACCGCCCCGCCGCGATAAAACAGCTTCAGGTTGTCGGCGAGAAGGTCGGCGTTCCCGTGTTCGAGAGGGGAACGCAGGATCCCGTCCAAACCGTAAAAGAGGCTATCGCTTTTGCCGAAAGCCGACTTATGGATCTCGTAATCATCGATACCGCGGGACGTTTGCATATCGATGAAACGATGATGGATGAGATATCCGCGATAAAGAACTTCGCTTCGCCCGCCGAAACGCTCCTCGTCGTCGACGCGATGACGGGTCAGGACGCCGTAAACGTCGCTGCTTCATTTAACGAAAAACTCGGGCTTACGGGCGTTATCATCACAAAACTCGACGGCGATACCCGCGGCGGCGCGGCGCTGTCTGTCCGTGAGGTAACTGGCAAGCCCATCAAGTTTTCCGGCATCGGCGAAAAACTTACCGATATCGAGCCATTCTATCCGGACAGGATGGCTTCGAGGATACTCGGTATGGGCGATGTGCTGACGCTCATCGAAAAAGCCGAGCAGGCTTATGACGAAAAGCAGGCGCTCGAACTTGCCGCAAAGATCAAGAACGACGATTTCAACCTCGAAGACTTCCTCGAGCAGTTCCAACAGATGAAGAAACTCGGCTCGATGGAAGAGATACTCGGAATGATGCCGGGTATCGACGCCTCCAAACTCAAGGACGTGGAGATCGACCAAAAGGCGACGGGGCGTATGGAGGCGATCATCCGCTCTATGACTCCGAGGGAGAGGCGCAAACCCGAACTCCTGAACGCCAGCCGCAAAAAACGCATCGCTGCTGGCAGCGGAACAAGCGTCCAGGAAGTTAACAGGCTGCTCAAGCAGTTTGAGCAATCCCGCCAGATTATGAAACAGTTCTCCGGCAAGGGCAAAAAACGCCGCGGACTTCTTCGCGGACTGCTCGGTAAAGGCGGCTTTTGACAACACCAAAAACGGGTAAACCGATTGGAAATATTTACAAAACAAAACTTTTGGAGGAATTACTATGCTTAAGATCAGACTTCGCAGAATGGGCGCAAAAAAGGCTCCTTTCTACCGCATCGTTGTTGCGGACTCCCGCGCACCCCGCGACGGTGCGTTCGTTGAGGAGATCGGCTACTACAACCCCCTCACCGATCCCGAAGAGGTAGTTGTCAACGCGGAAAAAGCAAAGCAGTGGATCAAGAACGGCGCTCAGCCCACCGAGACCGTTCGCGGCCTGTTCAAGAAGAACGGCGTTATTGACTAATGGAAGCAGCAAAAACCATATCTGTTGAAGAAGTCGTCGCGCTCGTTGAATACATCGCAAAGAGCCTTGTAGACGAGCCCGATGCTGTCGTTGTTAAGGTAAAGCCGCAGACCGACTGCGATGAGGGCGCCGTGAGCGAATACGATGATGAAGATGTGACTGCCGATGATAAGCACGTCACTCTTGAACTCACCGTTGGAAAGAACGATACCGGCAAGGTCATCGGCAAGCAGGGAAGGATCGCCAAGGCTATCCGCACCGTCGTTCGCGCCGCTACCGTAAAAGGCGATACCAAGTACCGTATCGACATTATCTAACACGCTATGATTTGAAAAAGCCGCTGATACTTTGTATCATCATGCGTGCTTTTTCAAATCTGTTTTTATCACTATGGATCATTTCAGGATAGGACTGTTTTTGCGCCCACACGGCGTACACGGCGAGATAAAGATAAAACCGCTGACAGATGATGTTTCGCGCTTCAAAAAACTGCGTGAAGCGTTCGTCGAGATGCAGGAAAACAGTTTTACGCCCGTTGCCGTTACTTCGTCGAAGATTCTCTCGGGTAACGGCGTAGCTGTCAAGATCGATGGTTATAACACCGTCGAACAGGCGGAATCCCTGCACGGAAAATACCTATGCGTGGATCGGGCGCATGCGGTGAAACTGCCTGAGGGCACATATTTTGTAAGTGATCTTATCTCCTGCCGCGTTGTTTCGTCCGACGGTGATGAACTGGGATTCATCGAAGATATCTACGAAACGAACGCAAATGACGTTTACGTTGTTCGCGGCAAGCAAAAACTATCCGTTCCAGCGCTGAAAAAATTACTTGACAGGGTCGACGTTGAGAATAAACTCATCGTATTCAACGCTCAGGTGCTTTCCGAGGTAGGTCTGTTTGAGGATTGACGTACTTACAATTTTTCCGGAAATGTTCGGCGTACTCGACGTGAGTATGCTCAAAAGAGCGCGCGAAAACGGGCTTATTGAGTTCTATGCGCACAACATACGAGAGCATTCCGTTAATAAACATCGCAACACGGACGATTACCCGTACGGCGGCGGTGCGGGTATGGTTATGCTTGCGCAGCCGATCTTCGATTGCTTCGACTATGTCAAATCGCTGGACGGGCGCAGAGCACGCTGCATCTATATGGGCCCAAGGGGCAGACGGCTCGATCAAAAATTCGCGGAGGAACTTTCAAAAGAGGAAAGGCTCATCATCCTTGCGGGGCACTATGAAGGCATCGATGAGCGCGTTATGTCGCTTATAGACGACGAGGTTTCGATAGGGGACTACGTGCTGACGGGCGGCGAACTGCCCGCCATGGTGCTTATTGACTGCGTTTCGCGCTTTATCCCCGGTGTTCTTGGCTCAAGCGAATCCGCCTTGGATGAGAGTTTTTCGGGCGACGGGCTGCTTGAATATCCGCAGTATACGCGGCCCGCGGATTTTCGCGGAATGCTCGTGCCGGAGGTGCTTTTAAACGGCAATCACGCCGAGATAGCAAAGTGGCGGAGAGAGAAGGCGATTATGACGACGCTGAATAATCGTCCCGACTTATTGGAAAAAGCCGAACTAAGCGATAAGGAAAAAGCGTTTATTGAGGGCATAAAGAACGAAAATATACCGTAATTTGGCTCAATATTGCGATTTTGCTATTGCATTCCAACTTCAAATATGCTATAATTAGACGTTATCTGGGCGTTCCAATGTCCGTGTGTCGGTTAAGAACGCCTGTATTTAAGGAGATATAAAATGTCAGACATCATCAGAGAACTCGAAAAAGAGCAGATCAGAACCGACCTCCCCAAACTCGAGATCGGCGACACCGTCAGGGTCTATGTAAAGGTTGTTGAAGGCAACCGCGAGAGGCTCCAGAACTTCGAAGGCATCGTTATCAAGATGCAGGGCGGCGGTATCCGCAAGAGCTTCACCGTTCGCCGCATCAGCTACGGCGTTGGTGTTGAGAGGACTTTCCCCTACAACAGCCCGCGTATCGGCAAGATCGAAGTTGTACGCCACGGCGTAGTCCGCAGGGCCAAGCTTTACTACCTCCGTGAGAGGACCGGTAAGGCCGCCAAGATCAAGGAGCGCATCGTTACCAAATAATCCTTGCATTTTTCGCCCCCGAACTTTTTGTTCGGGGGCGTTTGATTATCGATAAAAGTATGATATAATCAAATCGAAGAATAATGAATTACGGAGCAGGAGTATGACTGAATCGAACTCAATTAATACAGATACTAGAATCAATATCAACTGGTACCCGGGGCATATGGCGAAAGCAAGGCGTATGCTTGAAGAAAACATTAAGCTCGTTGACATCGTAGTCGAGATTGTCGACGCGCGCTGTCCGCTTGCCTGTCGCAATCCCGATTTTGAAAGCCTTTTCAAAAACAAGATTCGCATCGTTATAATGAACAAAAGCGATCTGTCATCGAGCGAGAACAATAAGGCATGGCTCCGCTATTTTAAACTGCAGGGTATCACCGCTTTTGAACTCGTTTCGACCGCCGCATCGGCAAGAAAGATCGCCGTTTCGCTTATCGAGAACGCGGGGCGTGATACCATCAAAAAGTATCTTGACAAGGGCATACGAAAAGTCCTGCGCGCAATGGTTATCGGCGTTCCTAATGTGGGCAAATCCACCTTAATTAACAGGATCGCCGGCGCGTCGAGAGCTCAGGTGGGGGACAGGCCAGGCGTTACGCGCAGCAAACAATGGGTCAAGGTGTCGGACTATCTTGAACTTATGGACACTCCGGGTCTATTGTGGGGCAAACTCGAAAACGAGACCCTTGCTATGCATCTTGCGTATATCGGCTCTATCCGCGACGATGTGCTCGATGTGGAATTGATCGCTTCGATGCTGCTTAAAGACCTTTTGCTCCGCTGCCCCGAGCAGGTGCGGTCAAGGTATAAAAAACTGCCGGAAGAGTTTAACACGTCTTACGAACTCCTGGAAGGCGTTTGCAGGAGCCGCGGCTTTGTGCTGTCAGGCGGTGTTTTTGACACGGAGCGCGCATCGCGCATAGTGCTCGACGAGTACCGCGCCGGCAAGATTGCCTTTACCGCGCTCGAAACGCCGGATGAGATTGAATCTATACTCAACAAACCAAACTATGATAAATAAAACTTCAAAAACCAAACATTCCGAATCAGAGCGGCTTCATATAATGAGCGAAAACGAGCGCCCGTTTTGGGAAAGAGGCATCGCTGTCGCAGGTATGGACGAGGTTGGCAGGGGCCCTCTCGCCGGCCCCGTTGTCGCGGCCTGCGTCATACTTCCGCCGGGTCTTTTGATCGAGGGCGTTAACGATTCAAAAAAACTGTCCAAAAAGAAACTTGAATCGCTCTATTCCGTAATCAAGGGGAACGCAGTCGCCATCGGCATGGGCTGGGTGGACGAGAAGATCATCGATCAGATAAACATTCTCAACGCGACCAAACTCGTCTTCAAACGCGCCTATGAGAATATGGCGTACCCCTGCTCCGATGTGTTCATAGACGCCGTAAAAGGGCTTGACATCGACGCAAATCAGCATCCGATCATCCACGGGGACGCGCTTTGCTATTCTATCGCTGCGGCGAGCATCGTCGCAAAAGTCGAGCGCGACAGATTTATGATCGCAATGGCGGAAAAACACCCCGAATACGGATTCGAAAAGAACGTCGGATACGGCACAAAACAGCATCTTGAGGCGCTGAAAGCGCACGGTGTCTGTCCGATACACCGGAGCAGTTTCCTAAAAAAGTTTTTTGCGAATAATGATTAGAACAAGTGGTCAAGAGCAATTCTAAAAAGAAAAACCTTTCGCTGATGAGCGGAAGCAAAACGCAGCGTGCGGGCGCAAAAGGCGAGCGCCGCGCACGGCTGTATCTTGTTCTTCACGGTTATAAGATTCTTGAAAAGAACACTCTTTACGGGCATAAGGAGATCGACATTATCGCAAAAAAAGGTAAGACATACGCGTTTGTCGAGGTAAAGTCAAGAACTGGTGCCCGCGCGATCGCTCCGGCGCTGAGTGTCAACACCGCGAAGAAAAAACGCGTTATATCCGCCGCAAACGCGTATGTGGCGCGAAACGGCATCCGCAACGCATATCTGCGTTTCGATATCATAGAAGTCGATCTCGGCAAAAGACTGCCGCTTTCGGGAGTCAAACATATAGAGAACGCATTCAACTGAACTTTTTTACATATTTTACTTCACTTTCGCATTCACTTTTTACCAAACACTTCATTTTTGATCGAAAATGTGTTAAAATACATAAACTGGGTTATTATTGACATTTGTTTTTGATAATCCAAACCTTCAACATAAACTGCATCAAAGAGGTAAATATGAGACAGTCCGAACCAAAAGTGTTTCCGACTCAGCATATACTGACGATCACGGTGCTTGCAACACTCGTCTATTTGCTGCTGTACTTTGTTTATACCCGCTTTAAGAAAAAAGACGATCTCAGGCTGATAGAGCCACAATCCCGATCCAAGAGTTTGATCGTCATATTCACGCTCTTTGCGGCGCTCGTTATCCGCATCCTGCTCTCGGTACTCGTAGAGGGGCACAAAACTGATATCAACTGCTTTACGAGCTGGGCGAACACCCTCTATCGCAGCGGTTTCCAAGATTTTTATAATGGCGCGATGCCCGATTATCCGCCGGGATATATGTATGTACTTCGCTTTATGGCAAGCATTGCCACCGCCGTATTCGGTCATGGACCCCGCGATCAGTTCGGCAACTATGATCTTTTCTATGTATCTTTCATAAAACTGCCCGCGATAATCGCCGATCTTGGCGCGGCATATTTCGTTTACAATGCCGCGCAAAAGCGCTACGGATTCTCCCGCGCCTTCTTCCTGTTGGCGCTTGTAGCGTTTAATCCGCTGATGATCTATATCTCATCAGGCTGGGGGCAGATCGATCAGATACTGACGGTGTTTATAACCTTCGCCATCTATGAACTCGAAAAGGAAAATGCGATAATCGCAGGATTCCTGTATGGGCTTTCGATCCTTCTGAAACCGCAGGCGCTTATGGTCGGTCCCTTGTTTGCCGTCGCATATTTCTGCTATGTTTTTGAGCCCATTTATATTGAAAAAGAAAAGAGAAACAAAGAGTTTATAAAGCGCCTCGGAAAAACCGCTGCCGCCGTGCTGGTCGCTGTTCTGATGCTTGTGTTATCCGCGCTCCCGTTCTCCAGAAGCGATCTGCCTTGGTACCGGCTCATTCACGAAAAATATCTCGGAACCGCAACATCCTATGATTACGCTTCCGTAAATGCCTACAATATCTTCACTCTATTCGGCAAGAACTGGGCTCGTGTCGATCAAAAATCCTTCATCGGACTTACGCTAGGCCAACTCGGCACCATAGGTATGGCGTATTCGGTACTCCTCGGTTGCGTGATATACATAGTCGGACGCAAAAAGAACAGAGGCGCAATGTTCCTTGCCGCAGCGTTCACTTTTGCTTCGCTGTTCACGCTTGGACACTATATGCACGAAAGGTATATGTTCCCGGTGCTCCTGCTGCTGTTTGCCGCATATCTGTACTACGATAATAAATACCTGCTTTATTTGGCCATAGCATACACCGCATTCGGTATGCTCAACTGCCTCTGCGCGTTCTATTACAGCCAATACCATCAGTACTATCTGTATTGGGACAAGGGGCTCATACTGTTCGGTTCTATATGCAACGTTATTACATTTATCGCTTTGAAAATACTCTGCATCTATCTTGTCTTCATTAGACGGAAAGAACAAGAAGATGGTGCAGGGTTTGCCGGCGGTAAAACGCAAAATGTGCTCGATCGATAAGGAGTTCACTATGAAGAAAACCGCTTATAAAACCATAAAATTATCGCGCATCGCGCTTGTCGTCCTGATCGCGGCGGTCCTCGCGTTTTCCACCTTTTCCGCCTGCGCCTCGGCGGGCGTCAAGAACGGCGATTTTGAAAAAGTGGGGGATATGAGCCTTCCAAAAAACTGGAATTACAATTCCTATCTGAATGACACCTCTATCTCGCATTGTGCGCTCGTTAAGGACGCTTCCCGAGGTAATGTGCTTCGCATAACCGTAAACGCAGACGATGACTGCAGGATGATCCAAACCGTCCGCGTTAAAGGCGAATCATACTATCGTATATCGGGCTATATCAAGACCGAAAATGTCGAAGGCGGCGCCGGCGCGAATATCGCTCTTGAGGACGGCTTCTGCCACACCGAGGCGATATTCGGCACGACGGATTGGCAAAAAGTCGAACTCTACGGCTACACCGGCAAGGGGCAGACAGAACTTCGCATAGGATGCCGCGTCGGCAACTACGGCAATGTCAGCAAGGGTGTTGCATACTTCGACGATATCATTATGGAGCGCCTTACGAGTGCGCCCGAGGGCGTAACCGTAAACGATTTTAACGTAAAGCAGGGGTCGATGACCGGCGGCGACGATGAAAGCGAACCCGTCAACTACAAATCCGACAGTCATATAGAGCAATATACGGCAAGGATGCGCATGATCTTCATTATGGGATCCGTATTCATACTTGTTCCGCTTATTGTGTTTGCAATACTGCTCTTTGAGCGCGCATACGAAAACCGAATTGGCCGCGAGATCAAAACGCCTGCGGAAGAAACACCGTCTTTTTTCAACGTATCGACAGTTCCGCTCCCTCAAAAGACCGATACCAAACTTCACTATACTAAACTCGACTGGATATTCGTTTGCGTACTTACCGCTGTCTATTCCGTACTTGCGCTTACGAATCTCGGCTCGACCAACTTCCCCGTAAACGAATGGAAGGGCAAAGTCGGAGCGAGCGTTGTATTTGATTTCGGTCAAACCGTTTCGATCGCCGAGATATGGCAGAACGGCGGCATAACCGGCGGCAGCGGTGCCGAGGGCAATACCAAATACACATTGACGGCGGATACGGGAAAGAGCATCGAAGCCAAACAGCGCTACGGCATTATGTACCGATGGGATAAGGTGTTTACTGCGTCTGAAGAGGAACAGCGCATAACCGCAAACACGATCACACTCAATGTAACAAAGGGTCAGGCGTGGCTCAATGAGATCGTTTTCATAGGAGCCGACGGCAAACCGATCCCCGTTTCAGTTGCGGACAGTTCCGCTGCCGCGCTCGTTGACGAGCAGGACAAAGTGCCCGAATATCCTAACTATATGCACGGTATGTACTTTGACGAACTGTACCATGCACGTACCGCGTACGAGCATATCAACAACCTCAAGGTATATGAGGTCACACATCCGCCGCTCGGCAAGATATTCATATCTCTGGGCGTACGCGCATTCGGTATGACCCCGTTCGGATGGCGTATCGTAGGCGCTCTGTTCGGCATCGCGATGATCCCGCTTATGTATGCGTTCGGAAAGCGTATGTTCAAGCGACCGACCCTTGCGTTGCTTGCAGCCGCGCTGATGGCGTTCGATTTTATGCATTATTCACAGACGAGGATCTCGACGATAGATGTATACGGTGTGTTCTTCAATCTTGCGATGACTTATTATATGTATAAGTTTATCAAGATGGATCTTGGCGACAGTCTCAGATCCACGCTCGTTCCGCTCGCACTCTCAGGCATATTCTTCGGAATCGGCTGCGCGTCGAAGTGGATATGTATGTATACGGGCGTTGCGCTGGCGGTTATGTTCTTCGCAAAACTCATATTCACATACATAAAGGCGCGTAAGATCAACAAAATGGATCTTGATAAATCTCAGCGCTCCGAGCCCGCCGTCGAAAATGCGAAGAAGATTAATTCAAGGCTTATCAAGACCGTCCTCTGGTGCGTGCCGTTCTTCATCGTGATACCGCTTTGCATATATCTTGCTTCGTACTATCCGTATTACACAGCGGAGTGGAAGCCGAACGCGGAGACCGTAAAACTCAACTCCACCGGGGATAAGACGCTCACCGTAAAAGAGCAGACAAAGACCTATATCGATGGCGTTATAAAGAATCAGGATTATATGTATAAGTACCACAGCGGGCTCAAATCCGAACACGCTTATCAGTCAGACTGGTATGAATGGCCGCTATCCAACCGTCCGATGTGGTTTTATGCCGGCTATCAGCATCCCGATAAAACTCTGTACGGAACGATATCATCTTTCGGCAACCCCGCTGTTTGGTGGGTCGGCTTTTTAGGTACTGTCTTTATGCTGATGATGATACCGTTCAAGCGCACAAAGGTAAACACCGAAGTGTTCTTCATAATCGTTTGCCTCGCTTCAAGTATGCTGCCGTGGATGTTGATAAAACGAAGCGTATTCATATACCACTACTTTGCGACGGTACCGCTGATCATACTGTCGAGCGTGTACGTGCTGAAGCATTACGAGGATAAACTTTACTACACGCCCAAGGAAATGGGGCTTGCGCTCACGCCGGTGCGCAGGTACTCGATATATGCCAAGTACGTATGGATCGGCGTCGCGGCAGTGCTCTTTGCGGTATTCTATCCCGTTATAACCGGCATTCCGGTATCAAAGAACTATGTTTCCGCGCTTCAATGGTTCCCGACATGGACGTTTATGGGCTATTGGCCCGTCATTTGGCCGAAATAAAAGGTGGTGACTGATTTGCAAAATACCGAAAACGGATTCAACAACAAGATCGATCGATCCGGCAAAAAGAACATAGTTCAGTTCATAAAGTTCGGACTCGTCGGCGTAAGCAACACGCTTGTTGATATGGTCGTTAACATCATCGTAACAAAGGTGCTGGAACTGTTTACCGGTGCCGGTTGGATCACCTACGCCGCAAAGACCGTAGGCTACTGCGCGGGCGTGCTCAACAGTTATGCGCTCAACAGCAGGTGGACATTCAAAGAGGAGCGCAAAAAGGATAAACGCGAGAAGATCGCTTTTATACTGGTCAATCTGTTCGTGTATGCCATATCCATCGCGTTCATATGGCTGTTTACCTCGGTTTTGCATCTTGACTCGTGGTGGGATAACAGCGGTATGCCCGATTGGCTCAAGAACATCATTGGCGGCAGACTGTTCTGTTCGCTCCTTGCGACTGTCATCTGCATATTTATCAACTTTATTCTCAATAAACTTTTCGTCTTCAAGGGCGAAAAAACCGATAGCAGTATCGATACTGTTTGAGTACATTTTACCGGAGGAATCGCTTCTTCCGGTAAAGCATTTTGATATAGTCGAAAGGCGGAATACGGTATGCTGGCAAGAATAATGAGTTATGGGCTGTCGGGCCTCATCGGTTATCCCGTTACTGTAGAAACCGATATAACTTTCGGTGCCGCGGTCTATGAGACCGTAGGGCTGCCCGACAACGCCGTCAAGGAATCAAAACAGCGCGTGCATTCCGCGATCATCAACTCCGGATTTTCGTTCCCGAATGTTCGCATAGTCGTCAATCTCGCGCCTGCGGACATCCGAAAAGAGGGCACGGTCTACGATCTGCCCGTCGCGGTCGGCATTCTTGCCGCCTCGGGCGAGGTGCCGCAGACGGCGGCGCAAAACTGGATGATGCTCGGCGAACTCGCGCTCGACGGCTCGGTGCGCGGCATAACCGGCGTTCTGCCGATGGTGATCGATGCGCGTGAACGCGGCTTTACAAATATCATTCTCCCCGCCGAAAACGCACGTGAAGCGGCCGTTATAAAGGGAATAACGGTTATCCCCGTCGGATCGCTTACGGACGCTGCGCTGTTTTTGCGCGGCAGCAAGGTCATCGAGCCCCAGCCGTACAGCAAATGGCGCGCGGACGAGCATACATACGATTCCGACTTTTCCATGATAAAGGGGCAGCAGGCAGCGAAGCGCGCCGCCGAGGTCGCCACTGCAGGCAATCACAATATCCTGCTGATCGGCACACCGGGCTCAGGCAAAACGATGCTTGCACGAAGTATTCCGTCGATACTGCCGGCACTCACCAACGAAGAAGCGCTTGAGATCACAAAGATACACTCTATCGCGGGCGTACTCAAGGGTGGGGGGCTTGTAAGCGAACATCCGTTCCGTTCGCCGCATCACTCCGCTTCGCTTCCTTCGCTTGTCGGCGGCGGCACCAAGGCGCTCCCGGGCGAGATAAGCCTTGCGCATTACGGCGTACTGTTTCTTGATGAACTGCCGGAGTTTTCAAGAGCAGCGCTCGAAGCGCTTCGCCAGCCGCTCGAAGACGGTTTTGTGACTGTCACGCGCGCTTCCGCAAAGGCACAGTACCCGTCAGACTTTATGCTTGTTGCGGCAATGAATCCCTGCCCCTGCGGCAATTACGGCTCCAAGACAACGCGCTGCCGCTGTACGCAATTCCAAATAGAGCGCTATCGCAACCGAATCAGCGGACCGCTTCTTGACAGGATCGACCTGCATATCGAGATGACCGAGGTGGCCTACGACGATCTTGCTTCCAAGCAGGACGGCGAGCCGTCAAGCGTTGTACGCGAGCGTGTTTCAAACGCAAGACGCGTTCAGCGTGAACGTTTCAAAAATGAGGGAATACTTTTTAATTCACAGATGAGCGCGCTGCAGATCAAAAAATATTGTAAACTCGATCACGACGCCGAAAAACTGCTTGAAATGTCATTTGCAAAACTCAATCTTTCGGCACGAGCATACAATAGGCTGATAAAGGTCGCTCGAACGATCTCCGATATGGCGGGGTGCGCGACCGTAAGCGGCGCCGCCATCGCGGAAGCGCTCCAATACCGTTCGCTCGACAGCAAATACTGGGGGAATAACTGATTGCATATTTCGGATGAGGCAAAACTGAATATTTGGATTAGTATCGCCTTTGAAGGTGCTGTTCGCACGGCAAGAACGCTCATTGAGAACAACGGAGGTCTGTTTGAGTTTCGTGAGCGCGTGCTCAACGGCAGAGCCGATTTCGGTAAACTCGAGGGCAGCGAGAGGGCGGCTGTCGCCCGCGCCTGCGCAACCGGATCCTACCTCGATGTGTTCATCTCCGGTCTTGAACGCGACGGCGTAATGCCTATCGCAATATCCGACGACAATTATCCGTCGCTGCTTCGCGAGATATTCGATCCTCCCTATGTACTCTATGCGCGCGGCAATATGGTCAATGAGTCGATAACGCTTCCGATATCCGTTATCGGCACGCGTCGATGCTCCGATTACGGAAAAAAGGTAGCATCACTCGTCGGCAAAGCGCTTGCGGACTGCGGCGCGACCGTGATATCCGGCCTTGCTTACGGCTGCGACAGTTATGCTCATGAGGGTGCGCTGAAATCAACGGTAAATGATTTCCCGACTGCTGCCGTTCTTGGGCACGGCGTTTTGATCGATAAAAGCGATTCAACGCGCGACACGATGGAAAGGATACTCGACCGCGGTGTTGTCATAAGCGAGTTTTTACCGCATTCGCCCGTCAATAAATGGTCATTTCCGATGCGAAACAGGATCATCAGCGGCATTTCTTCGGCGCTTGTCGTTGCGGAGGCGGGGCAGAAGAGCGGCACTATGATAACGGTCAACTGCGCGCTTGAACAGGGCAGGGACGTATATGCCGTGCCTTGCAGGATAACCGAAACGCTCAACTGCGGCACCAACGAAATGCTACAAAAGGGTTGGGCTCAGCCGGTATACGGCATTGACGATCTTTTGGTGCAGATCGGTCTGCGCGGCATAGAACAAAAACATATAAACAATATAGTAAAACCCGCGCTTGACGGAGAGAAGGCCAGACTATACGAGCATATAGGTCTCGGTGAAAAAAACTTCGACGAACTTATCGAAGTAACGGCGTTATCCGTCGAAAAGTTGAATCTGTACTTGACAGAAATGGAATTATCGGGTTTAATTAAACAGTTACCTGGCAGGGTCTATACCTTAACTTAATTAACTATGCCCGTTTCTTAGGCTGAAATGTGGCTTTCATACCAAGGAGGAAATTATGGCTGAGAATCTAATTATCGTCGAATCTCCGTCAAAAGCAAAAACGATTGAGAAGTATCTTGGCTCCAAGTTCAAGGTCATCGCGTCCAACGGACACGTGCGTGATCTGCCCAAAAGCCAACTCGGCGTTGAGATAGAGGACGATTTTGCGCCAAAATACATCACGCTGCGCGGCAGGGGCGACGTTATCGAAAAGATACGCCGCGAAGCAAAGGCCGCAAAGCAGATATATCTTGCGACCGACCCTGACCGCGAGGGAGAGGCCATTTCCTGGCACCTTGCGAATATGCTTAAACTGAAGCCCGAGGATAAGTGCAGGATCGTTTTCAACGAGATCACCAAGGGCGTTATCCAAAAGTCGATAAAGTCGCCCCGCACGATCGACCTCAGCCTTGTCGACGCGCAGCAGGCCCGCAGGGTGCTTGACCGTTTGCTCGGTTATAAGATCAGCCCCTTGCTTTGGATGAAGGTCAAAAAGGGCCTTTCTGCGGGCAGAGTGCAGTCCGTTACGACAAAGATCATCTGCGACCGCGAGCGCGAGATACAGGACTTTGTGCCGAAGGAGTATTGGACTATATCCGTTAAACTGCATCACGGCCGCCATAACTTTGAGGCAAAGTTCAACGGCCTTAACGGCAAAAAATACGAACTTTCAAGCGAAGAGCAGGCAAAGCGCATAGTTGATATCAGCACAGATGCCGACTATGTCGTCAGCGGCGTTAAGACCGCTAAAAAGTCCCGCCACGCTCCCGCGCCGTACACAACGAGCAGTATGCTGCAGGACGCGTCAAACCGCGTCTCCATGCCGCCTAAGCGCACGATGCTCTGCGCTCAGCAACTCTATGAGGGCATAAATATCAAGGGCAAGGGAAGCATCGGTCTTATCACCTATATGCGTACCGACTCCGTTCGCATCTCCAAAGAGGCGCAGGACGCCGCGCGCGCGTTCATTGCCGAAAAGTTCGGCGCTCAATACGTTCCCGAGAGGCCCAATTTCTATCGCGGCAGATCGGGTGCTCAGGACGCGCACGAAGCGATCCGCCCAACCGATGTTACGCTAACGCCCGCGCTCATCAAGGACTCGCTGGAGCCCGGTCAGTATAAACTCTATAAACTCATCTACGAACGCTTCATTGCAAGCCAGATGAGTGAGGCGGTCATTGAAACCACCACGGTTTCGATCGATACGCAGACAGCTGATGTGTGCAACTATCGTGCATCGGGCTCCAAGACCCTGTTTGACGGGTTTACAGCAGTATATAAGGGCGGCGCGGACGATGAAGAAGATGACGGATCAGCAAATCTCCCGCAGATGGCGGAGGGCGATGCGCCAAAGTATGTTTCGATCACACCGAAACAAAACTTCACAGAGCCCCCGCCGCGATACACAGAGGCGTCGCTTGTTAAAACGCTGGAAGAACTCGGAATCGGTCGTCCGAGCACATATTCTCCGACTATCTCTACCATCATCGATCGCGGCTACGTTGAAAAGGAGAAAAAGCAGCTCGTTCCGACCGAACTCGGCTTTATCGTCAACAAACTTATGGAAGACAATTTCAGCAAGATCGTTGACGTTAAGTTCACCGCCGATATGGAATCGAGTCTTGACTCGATAGAGGACGGCAACGTCCGCTGGCAGAGCATCGTTTCGGATTTTTATACGCCGTTCAAGGAGGATCTCGACAAGGCGTTTGCAAATACGCCCAAAGTCGAGCTGAAACCCGAGGTCTCTGATGTGCCGTGTGAAAAATGCGGCGCTATGATGGTCTATAAGGAAGGTCGCTTTGGCAGGTTCCTCGCTTGCCCGAATTATCCGAAGTGCAAAAACACAAAGACCATTGTTGATAAGATCGGCGTAAAATGCCCCAAATGCGGCGCTGATATCATCAAACGCCAGGGCAAAAAGGGAAAGTCGTTTTACGGTTGTGAGCGTTATCCCGACTGCGACTATGTTTCATGGGATAAGCCGACGGGCGAATCATGTCCTAAATGCGGCAAGATGCTCGTTCAAAAGATCCGCGTAAACGGCAGATACACCGCCTGCGAGGATAAGGACTGCGGCTATATCAAACGCAAAGAATCCAAGAAGACGGAGCAGGAAAAGGATGAGTGATCGTAAGATCGTTTCGGTAATAGGCGCGGGTCTCGCGGGCTGCGAGGCGGCTCATACGCTTGCAAGAATGGGCATTGGCGTCAAACTTTATGAGATGAAGCCTTATAAGCGTTCACCCGCGCACAGTTCAGACGATTTTTGCGAACTCGTTTGCTCAAACTCCCTTAGATCCGACAGGCTCGATAACGCCGTAGGGCTTCTGAAGGAGGAACTGCGGCGACTCGGTTCGCTCGTTATCGAATGCGCCGACCTTACTCGCGTACCCGCCGGCGGCGCGCTCGCCGTGGATCGCGCGGGCTTTTCCGCTTTGGTAACGGAGCGTATAAAAAGCGATCCTCTTATCGAGGTGATCGGCGAAGAAGTAAGATCGATACCCGACGCGCCTGTTATAATCGCAACAGGTCCGCTTACGGACGGCGCGCTTCTTAAAGAGATCGAGGAACTGCTTGGCGACAGTCTGTACTTTTTCGATGCCGCGGCTCCGATAGTTTCGCTCGAATCCCTAGATATGTCAAAGGTGCAAAGAGCCTCTCGCTACGAACGCGGCAGCGATTATCTCAACTGCCCGATGACGAGGCTTGAATACTTTAACTTCGTTCGCGCGCTTATCGGTGCCGAAACCGTGCCTCTACACGGCTTTGAGGACAAAAGCGTATTTGAGGGTTGTATGCCGGTCGAAGTTATGGCAAAGCGCGGCGATCAAACTCTTGCCTACGGTCCGCTTAAACCAGTTGGTCTTGATAACTGCTTCGCCAGCGACGGAAAAAAGCCGTTTGCGGTGGTTCAGCTTCGGCAGGACAACAAAGAGGGAACGCTTTATAACCTGGTCGGATTCCAAACGAATCTCAAGTTCGGCGAGCAAAAGCGCGTTTTCGGTATGATCCCGGGCCTCGAGAACGCCGACTTCGTGCGCTATGGCGTGATGCACCGCAACTCATACATAAGTTCGCCCAAGCACCTGAAACCGAATTATGAACTCGGCAATTCTTCGGGCGTCTACTTTGCGGGCCAGATAACCGGCGTCGAGGGCTACGTGGAGAGCGTTTCAAGCGGTATGGTTGCCGCGATAAACGCAGCAAGGTCCGTTTTGGGTCTCGATGCGGTCGATTTTCCAAGGTCAACGGTTGTCGGGTCGCTTGCGCACTATGTAAGCGAATATAACGGCGCTTCGTTCCAGCCGATGAATGCAAACTTCGGCATTATGGAAACGCTTGAAAACGCGCCTAAGGATAAACTGATGCGTTATGCGGCTCTTTCCGAAAGAGCGCTTAACAGGATCGATATGATAATAAAAGAGGAACTGAAATGGAAATAAGAGGAACAACGATCGTTGCCGTGCAGAAGGACGGCAAATGTGCGCTCGCCGGCGACGGCCAGGTAACGCTAGGTGAAAGCACCGTTATGAAGCATACCGCAAAGAAGGTACGCCGTATCTATAACGATAAGGTGGTGGTCGGATTTGCAGGTTCCGTTGCGGACGCTTTCACGCTCTGCGACAGATTCGAGAGCAAACTGACTTTCCACGGCGGCAGTCTGCGCCGCGCGGCCGTCGATCTTGCGCAGGATTGGCGCAATGACAAAGTTATGCGAAAACTCGAAGCGCTTCTGATCTGCGCAAACGAGACCGATCTTTTGATCGTTTCGGGTACCGGCGAGGTTATAGAGCCCGATGACGGGATCGCAGCTATCGGCAGCGGGGGAATGTATGCGCTCGCCGCTGCAAGGGCGCTTAAGTCGAACACAGCTCTATCTGCCGAAGAAATTGCTCAAAAGAGCCTTATGATCGCTTCGGAGATCTGCGTTTATACAAACTCCAACATATATGTCGAGGAGGTATGATATGCTTACTCCGAAACAGATAGTAGATTCGCTAAATAAATACATCATCGGCCAGGACGAGGCAAAGCGCACCGTCGCGATCGCGCTGCGCAACCGCTACCGCCGAAGCAAACTTCCCGAAGAACTAAAAGAGGATATCATCCCGAAGAATATCATAATGGCGGGACCTACAGGCGTAGGCAAGACCGAGATAGCAAGGAGGCTTGCCAAACTCGTTGACGCGCCTTTTGTAAAGGTCGAGGCAACCAAGTTCACAGAAGTCGGCTACGTCGGCAGGGATGTTGATTCAATAGTGCGCGATCTTGTTGAGGCTTCCATTCGCCTTGTAAAGACCAAATGGCAGGAGAAGGTCAAGGTCGCCGCGACCGCCGCCGCCGAACAGCGCATCGTCGACATACTTGCGGGCAAAGGATACAAACCGCAGGAAAACGAACAGTTTACGAGCCTTCAAAAACTCTTCGGAGCTTTTGCGCAGGGAGGCAGGCAGGAATCGCTCGAAATATCTGATGAGGAAAAGGCCGCACATAAATCAAAACGCGTGCGCATCTTCAAAGAACTCTCGGAAGGCAAACTCGAGAATGAACTCATCGAGATCGATGTTGTCGAAAACCATACGGGAGGGAACGATACCATGCTCGCCATGGGCATCGATATGAATCTCAATGAAATGTTCGGCGGGATACTTCCCAAAAAGACCAAGACCCGCAAAACCACCGTTAAAGAAGCGCGCCGCATCCTCGCGAATGAAGAAGCGGATAAACTGATAGATATGGATGAGGTGGTTTCTCAGGCGATAGACAAGGCCGAGCAGGATGGCATTATCTTCATCGATGAGATCGACAAGATCGCCGCTAACGGCGGCGCACACGGCCGCGATGTTTCCAGAGAGGGTGTTCAGCGCGATATCCTTCCGATCGTTGAAGGGAGCGTTGTAAACACCAAATACGGCCCCGTGCGTACGAATTATATGCTGTTCATCGCGGCAGGCGCGTTCCATATCTCGAAAATAAACGATCTTATCCCCGAACTTCAGGGTCGATTCCCGATATCCGTGCGTCTCAACGCACTTACTCTCGAGGATTATAAGCGCATTCTGACTGCGCCAGAGAACGCGATAATCAAACAGTACACAGCGCTGCTTGAAACCGACAATATCCATATCGACTTCACCGAAGGAGCGCTCGACGAGATCGCAAAAGCCTGCTTGATCGCGAATGAAACGACCGAGAATATAGGCGCACGCAGGCTGCATACGATTGTTGAAAAACTGCTCGACGATATCTCTTTTAACGCGAGCGGAGATCACCCTATGATAAATATCGAGATCGATGAGAAATATGTTCACGAACATATCGCTTGCGACGAAAATGAAAATATCAATAAATACATCATCTGAACCCGCCGTTCCTCGGAGTTCTGATGCACGGCAATAGGAGGATATAACGAAAATGAAACCGACCCAAAGATCAATGCGATTATGCTCTATGCTGCTTGTGTTTGTTTTGCTGACCGTCGAGCTTTTCGGCTGCACCAAGCATGCTTCGACCAACGAGGCTTTGGTATCAAACGACATTGCTTTATACGATACCCCGTATCATACAGAAGCGGACGCTACATCAACGCCGGCATC
The DNA here is from genome assembly GCA_017538255.1 of Clostridia bacterium. Lineage (GTDB taxonomy): Bacteria > Bacillota > Clostridia > Christensenellales > CAG-138 > PeH17. The sequence continues at coordinate 48,910 of JAFYJD010000012.1, forward strand.
AGAGACGCCCGCTACCGATGTTCCGACCGTGGAGCCAACGGAATCACCGACCGAGCCCATCACGCCTGAAGCGACGCTTGCGCAGTCGACCGATGAATTGCGTCCAAGTGGAGCGCCGGAAGATGATCCTACAGTAGTGCAGACACCTTCTCATGAGGCGTTTGTTGCCGTAAACGGTGAAAAGGCGTATATCAACAGGAGTTATGTTAACTTAAGACAACAGCCCACAACAGAATCCGATATCGTGAAGCGTTTGACGTATGCAACGGAAGCAGTTATCAATGCCGAATCGGATAATTGGTACAAAGTCAATGTCGGTGAGAGCGAGGGCTATATCGCAAAACCTTATTTGACCAGAGGGGAAGTGCTTACCCCTGTTCCGACAGCGACGCCAAAGCCCACACCCGCGCCCACACCCACATCGGCGTCGTTCACCAAGGTCAACAATGTTGCCGCATACACCAATAGGGCATATGTAAATCTCAGGAGCGAGCCCTCTACAGAATCTGAGATCATTACCGTTATGCCTTACGGCACAAAACTCGTAATAACCGCAAAAAACAACGAATGGTATCGCGTCAAAAAGGGTTCTGAAACGGCCTATGTTGCCAAAGAGTATGTCACTATAGGCAGCCTTGAAACACCTAAGCCGACTTCCACACCTAAGCCGACTTCCACGCCGAAGCCGACTTCTACGCCGAAGCCGACGCCAACTCCAAAGCCTACTGCGGATCCGGACGGATTTACGCCGATGAACAATGTAGACGCATATGTCAATGTTGGCGATGTCAATATGCGCAAGGGTCCAAGTTCAAGTACCGCGATACTTGACGTTCTCTTATACGGCACGGTAGTAAAACTTACAGCGCAGAACAGCAAGTGGTATAAGGTTAATTATAACGGCACCGTCGGTTATGTGTTCAAAAAATACCTGACGATCGGCAGTTCGGCGCCCACTACGCCGGAGCCGAAGCCGCAGGGCGAGTTTACGGATTACGAGATCCATCTCGTAGCTGCGCTCGTTTACCTGGAAGCGCCGGGCAGTACAGCGGTCGGATGCAGGGCGATCGCGAGCATCATCTATAACAGGGTCAAAAACACATCCAACCGCTTCCCGGATGATGTAGCAGGCGTTATCCTGCAAAAGAATCAGTTCGGCAACAGATCGCTTCAAAAACTCGAGAACACCGTTCCGAACAAAGCTGCTAAAGAGGCGGCGGAGTATGTTTTCAGAACTCACGGCAGCACGCTCCCCGCAAATGTATTCTTCTACAGAGCTGCAAGGCTGGGCATTGAGTGGCAGGACTATATGGTTTACTATACTACGATCGAGGGCAACAACTTCTATTACGGCATAAAATACTTTTGATTCTAAAAGTATCAATACCGATTTTCTTCGGGTCGGCAGAATCGCGCCGACCCGATTTTTATTAGTTACTGTTTACAAAATTGTCGGTGTATGATAAAATCACATTACAATATTTTCCAAGGAGCGTAAATGAAGACAGTCTATCTCGCAGGCGGATGCTTTTGGGGCGTCCAACACTTCTTCGATCAGTTTTCCGGCGTCATCTCAACCGAGACAGGCTACGCTAACGGCGGAAAAGGCGATGTTACATATGAGCAGGTGTGTGCGTCCGGCAGTCATGCCGAGACCGTGCGCGTCGATTTTGACGATGAGATCATTTCGCTTGAACAGCTTCTCGAATACTATTTTATGGTGATCGATCCTTTTTCCATAAACAAGCAGGGCGAGGATATGGGAGCTCAGTATCGAACAGGCATCTATTATTCCGACCTATCGCTGAAAGAAAGCATCGACGCTTTTATTCAAAAGAAGACCGCCGAACTCGGTGCGCCGCTCGCCGTTGAGGTCGCCGCTCTGACGGATTTCTGTTCCGCCGAAGAGTATCACCAAAAATATCTCGAAAAGAATCCGAACGGTTATTGCCATATCGGAAAAGAAATGTTTGAAATAGAAATGAAAAATTAAGGGAGAAATACTATGCCACCAGGAGGATTCCATGGAAGAGGAGGCTTCTTGACTGAGGAGGAAAAAAACAACCGCCCCAAGGTCACCTGGCCTCTTATCAAAAGAATACTGTCCTATCTAAAGCCATACTGGAAACAGATGGTGCTCGTTCTTGTGTTGATTGCGGTATCGTCCGTCCTCGGTCTCTTGCCGTCCGTATTGACGGGTAAGATCATCGACGACGGTCTTATTGGCCGCAATCTTAAACTGCTCATCATATTGATCCTTGTATCGCTTGGTGTTACGCTCGGCTCCAACTTGATAAAAGTCGGAGAGAGTTATCTCAACAACTGGATCGCACAGCACATCAGTTTTGATATGCGAAACAAGATGTACCGACATATTCAAAAGATGAGCCAGCGATTCTTCACTTCAAGCAATCAGGGCGACATCATAACAAGAATGACGAGCGACATCTCGGGTGTTGAGCGCGTCGTTACGAATACATTCACTTCGATACTGTCGAATACGATAACGCTTATAGCGGCTGTCATCATTATGTTTCGCCAAAACCCGATACTTGCGCTTGTCGGTATGCTGATAATCCCCCTGTTTGTTATCCCGACACGTATGGCGGGCAAAACACGCTGGAAACTGACGCGCGACTCGCAGGAGTGCAGTGATGAAATGAACGGCATCCTCAACGAAACGCTGTCGGTTAGTGGACAGCTGCTTGTCAAACTCTTCGGCAAGGAGGATCAAGAGTATCAAAAGTACGAGGGCGTAAACAGAAAGATGATCCGTATTAACCTCAAAGAGAGTATGGCGGGTCGCTGGTTTATGGTTGTCATCACCACTTTTTCGAGCATAGGACCGATGCTCCTGTACCTGGTCGGCGGCATAATGATGATGAAGTACGATTCCAAACTGACCGTCGGGGATATCTCCGTGCTGGTTGCGCTTCTCGGCAGGATGTACGGCCCCGTGAACTCGCTGCTCAATATCCAAGTCGAATGGATCCGTTCTATGGCGCTGTTTACAAGGATATTCGAATACTATGATATGCCCATTGAGATAGAACAGCCCGAAAACCCCGTGATACCCGCGAGCGATACGGGGAGCGTGGAGTTCAAAAACGTCGATTTCTCCTACGACAGCGAAAGGCAGATACTTAAAAACATTAACTTTAAACTCGAAAGCGGACACAGCGTCGCGATCGTCGGTCCCTCGGGAAGCGGCAAGAGCACTATAATCAATCTTATCCCGCGCCTGTATGATGTGCTCGGCGGCGAAGTTCTTTTCGACGGCGTGGACGTGCGCGAGCAGGATCTTGAGCATCTGCGCTCAAATATCGGCATCGTCAGCCAGGAGACCTATCTGTTCAACGGCACGATCAGGGACAATCTCTTGTACGCCAAACCCGATGCTACTGACGAGGAACTGATAGAAGCCTGCAAAAAAGCGAATATCTACGACTTCATCGAAAAGCAGGAACTCGGGCTCGGATCTATTGTTGGCAACCGCGGTCTAAAACTCTCGGGCGGCGAAAAACAGCGCATATCCATAGCGCGAGTGCTGCTTAAAAACCCCGCGCTGTTGATCTTCGACGAGGCGACAAGCGCACTTGATTCCATTTCCGAGCAAAAGATACAGGACGCTATAGACCCGATAATCAAAGAGCGCACTAGCATACTTATCGCGCACAGACTTTCCACCATACTTGCCGCCGATGAGATACTCGTTGTTAAGGACGGCGAGATCGTCGAGCGAGGCGTGCACAGCGAACTCGTGCGGCGCGGCGGCACCTATACAGAGCTGTATGAAACTCAGTTCAGCAAGGCGCTCGCGCAAAGGGATGAGTTTATCCCGAAGGAAACAGAGGATACGGATTATTTGAATCTCGAGTGAGGCGACAATAACAAAAGCCCTGCAGCAAATGCAGGGCTTTTGTGTAATTAATTTCTACAAATCAAGATAATCCGCCAAAGTGCTTTCGGTTATTGAGATAATCACGCTTAATCCGTCGAACTCTCAAGACCGAGAAAAATCCGCATTACTACATCTCGCGTCGATTCTCGATCGATTTTGCAAGCGTTACATCGTCGACGTACTCAAGATTGCCGCCGATCGGGATGCCGTGCGCGATCCTGGAGACCCGAACATCAAGAGGCTTTATGAGTTTTGCGAGATAACTCGCCGTAGCCTCCCCCTCAACATCGGGGTTGGTCGCAAGGATGATCTCCTTGACGTTCTCATCTTCTATGCGCTTTATAAGTTCCTTGATGCGAAGTTGATCGGGCCCTATGCCGTCCATAGGGGAGAGCACGCCTCCGAGAACGTGATATCTGCCGCGGAACTCGTGTATGCGCTCCATAAACATAATATCGCGCGCGGACTCAACAACGCAGATCGTTTCAGAATTGCGCTTGACGTCGGAACATACGTCGCACACCTCAGATTCGGTAAAATTGCCGCAGACAGGGCAGAAATGTATGTTTAGTTTCGCGTCGGTTATCGCCTGTGCAAGGCGGTATGCATCCGCATCGTCGAGCGAAATGATATGGAAAGCAAGCCGCTGGGCGGTCTTTTTACCGATGCCCGGCAGTTTGTTTAATCTTGTAATAAGTTGATCGAGGCTCTCCATAACCTAAAATCGATCAAAAGCCGAGGCCGAGACCGCCGGTTACCTTGGACATTTCCTTTTCCATCGTTTCGTCGGCGGTGCGTACTGCCTCGTTGACGGCGGAAAGAATAAGGTCCTGCAGCATCTCGACATCGTCGGGATCGACAGCCGCGGGGCTGATCTCTATGGATTTGAACTCTCGCCTGCCGTTGATGATGACCTTGACGGCGCCGCCGCCTACGCTGGTTTCAAACTCGGTATTGCCGACCTCCTCCTGAACGCGCTGAACATTTTCCTGCATCTTTTGCGCCTGACGCATCAGATCCTGCATATTGCCGCCGCCGGGACGGAAACCGTTGAATTTACCCATAGTACAAACTCCTTTATATTTGTGTTGTTGGTTGGAAATTAGGATTTCATTAGGAACGAGTGTATGAACGCATCAAGATCGCCGTCCATAACCGCCTGGATATTGCCCGTTTCTTCGCCGGTGCGATGATCCTTGACCATCGTGTAGGGCTGGAAAACATAACTCCTGATCTGGCTGCCCCATTCGATCTTTTTCATCTCACCCTTGATATCCGCCATCTGCTCCATACGCTCACGCTCCTTGATCTCAACAAGCTTACCCTTGAGTATGCGCATTGCGACCTCTTTGTTTTGAAGCTGGCTGCGCTCGTTCTGGCATTGTACCACTATGCCCGTGGCAAGGTGTGTGATGCGAACTGCGGACGAGACCTTGTTGACGTTCTGTCCGCCAGCGCCGCCGGAACGGTAAGTGTCGACCCTGATGTCCTCGGGTCGGATCTCGATCGAATCGTCGTCATCCTCAAAAATCGGCGTAACATCGAGCGAAGCGAATGAGGTATGACGGCGGCCCGATGAATCGAAGGGGGAGATGCGCACAAGACGGTGCACGCCCTTTTCCGCTTTTAGATAGCCGTAGGCGTTATCACCCTGGCATTCAAAAGTAACGGACTTTATGCCCGCTTCGTCGCCGTCGAGCAGATCGAGTTCTTTGACGGTAAAGCCGCATCTGTCGCAATAGCGGGTGTACATACGGTAGAGCATACTTACCCAGTCCTGCGCTTCCGTGCCGCCTGCGCCCGCGTGCAGACTTAAAACAGCGTTCGCTCCGTCATACGGGCCGCGCATCATAGCGGCGATGCGGAAGTCCTCCGCTTGACGGACAAACTCGTTAAGTTCGTTAACGGCTTCGTCGGCGGTCGCCTGATCGTCCTCTTCTTCGGCCATTTCAAAGAGCGTTTCCACATCCTCGGCCGTTGAAAGCAGTTTGTCGTATTTGTCAAGTTTGTTATGAATCGTCTTGACACGCTGATTTACTTTGTTCGCCGCGTCAACGTCGTTCCAAAAGCCTTCTTCGGACATCTTGTCCTCAAGTTCCTGTCTTTCCTTTTTGAGCCCCTCCAGGTCAAAGGGATTCACCCGCCTGTTTAAGGGCTGCAATGGTCGCCGCAAGCTGCTGGCGATATTCGTCTAAAAGAACCATTGTCGTTTCCTTTCAAAAATTATTCTGTTTATCGATCACAACGATTGTATTTTTTCGTCGCATAGATCATCATAATCATTCCGATTGCAAAAGTCGCAATAAAGAATATCCGGCCCCACATGGACAGCGTGCCGTAGTCAAAAACGCCGGTCAGGATGATGCCGATGCCAATAATTATCAGCGCTTTGCCGATGACAGCGGTGAACGCGGGGGTGTTCTCTGCGGAAACTTTGGAAGAATTGATACTGCTTATCAAAGATATCTTTTGCTTTTTCCAGATGACGAGACCCATTATTATGAATACGGTCCCGACGACGCTCAACAGTATCAGTTCAAACAGCATCGCACACCTCCTACATGCGTTCGGGCGCTTCGAGTCCGATGAGATAGAGCCCTACGCGAATGGCGGTGCGAGCGGCTTCCGTAAGCGCAAGCCGCGCATTACGAACTTTGGCATCGTTTTCCATGATCCTGTTGTCGTAGTAAAATCTGTTGAAACAGGAGCAGATCTCAATGACCCTGCGCGAGATAAGATAGGGTTCGTATTTTTCCGCGGCCTGACGGACGGTCTCGGGCAGCGCGTCGATCGCACGCAGCAGACTGCCGCTTGCTTCATCGGTAAGTACGGAGTAATCGAGCCGATCAATATCGAAGTCAACATCAAAGCCCGCTTCGCGTGCCTTGCGCAGGACGGAGCAGCTTCTTGCGTAGGTATACTGGGCATAAGGTCCGGTCTCACCGTCAAAGTTGAGCGATTTATCCCAACTGAAGGTGTAATCCTTGATGCGGTTGTTGTAAAGCACGCTGAAAACGAGCGCGCCGACGCCGACCTGACGGGCGACGATCTCTTTATTCTCAAGATTCGGGCTCTTTTCTTTGATTATTGCGAGCGTCTTTTCGATCGCGGTGTTGAGCACGTCTTCAAGGTATATCGCGTTGCCTTTTCTTGTGGAGAAAGTCGCGTCCTCCATACTGATCATGCCAAAGTTGACGTGCACGCAATCCTTCGCCCAATCATAGCCCATCAATTCAAGAACCTTGAATACCTGGCTGAAGTGCAGATTCTGCTGGTATGCGACCACATACAGCGATTTATAAAAATCGTAAGAATCCTTGCGGTACTTTGCGGCGGCGATATCACGGGTCGCATAGATAGTGCTGCCGTCGCTTTTTAGGATGATGCAAGGGGGCATATCATACTCGGAAAGATCAACGATGGTCATGCCGTTATCGATCTTGGAGATGCCCTTGTCCTTAAGTTCTTCGATGACTGCGGGCATCTTGTCCTCGTAGAAAGATTCACCGTTATAACTGTCGAATTCGATGCCGAGAAGGTCATAAACGCGGGCAACATCCCTGAGAGTTACCTCTTTGAACCATTGGAACAGTTTCCAATCCGCGGGCGTATGTTGTTCGATGCGGTGGAAAGCGGCGCGCGCCTCATCGTTGAGAGAGGGGTCAAGTTCGGCTTCCTCGTGGAACTTAACGTACAGCGCAACGAGTTCGCGCATAGAATCGCCGTTTTCGATCTTTTCACGGTCGCCCCAGCGGTTGTATGCAACTATCATCTTGCCGAACTGAGTTCCCCAGTCGCCGAGATGATTTATACTGACGGTTTTGAAACCAAGATGGTCGTAGATTCGCTTTAATGAATTACCGAGCACCGTGGTAGTGATATGGTGGATGCCGAAGGGCTTGGCGATATTGATCGAAGAATACTCGACGCATACATTCTTTCCAGCGCCGTAGGTACTCGAAGCATAGCCGTCCTTCTCATTGAGAACGCGGCTCACAACGGTTTTCGCAAAGCGCGAACGGTCGGTAAAAAAGTTGAGATATCCGCCGACCGGCTCGATACGTGAAAAACCGTCGATATCGCCGAGTTTCTCAAACAGTTCTTGGGCGATGACGGGAGGGGCTTTGCGAAGCGACTTAGCAAGTTTGAAGCAGGGCAGAGCAAGATCGCCGATCTCGGGATTCGGCGGTGTTTCAATCATCTCTTCAAATTGATCAAAAGGTATACCCGTTGCGCGCTCAAGAGCGTTGCAAAGACTTGTCTTGAAGTCCATAATCAGTCTCCTTTTAGGGATATTAACATATCTTTTTGATTATATCATAATTTCTTGCTTTGCACAATTGCCAAACGGGTGATTATTTGATATAATTACCAAAACATGCTATGCAACAGAGGTTATTCCCGCATAAATGAAACGGAGGTGTTGTGCGGATATGTCAAACAAACCCAAACACTACTATTTGACCGATGAGCAAAAGCGCAAAAAAAGAAAGCGGCATAATCTCATCATCTATATAGTTTCAGCAGTACTTATCCTTTCGGGTATATATATAATCATCAACGACCAGACTCTGTTTTTCAAGCGGATCGAGAATAAGCTCGTTGGAACAGGCGATATGCCTACTTTGCCTCCGGGCGATCCTAACATTACTTTGGGGTATGATACAGAGTCGCCCAAGCACGTTATGCCGACGCTTCCGCCGCACGGCACAGATACGCAGACCCCGGACAATGAGTATACAACGCCGGCAGGCGACATCACGCCGGTGCCGACTCCCGAAGCAACGCCGGTGCCGAATACATATCCTTATGCGCCTAAATACGTCCATTTTGTCGGCCACGACGTCAGTTGCCCAATAGATCCTGTCGGGCTTGATTCAAACGGACAAATGTACGTTGTCAAAAGCGCTTTCCGTGCGGGATGGTACAAAAACAGCGGCGATCCTATACACGGAGGCAATATCATCATAGCGGGACATAACAGATACAGCAGCAAACTCGGCTATTTCTCAATAATCAAAGACCGGATGAAGGTTGGAGATATGGTGATACTCGAGATGCATAACGGAGAGTACGCCTACTATATGGTCGAATCCATCGAACAGTACCCGTATGACGATGTACCGGATTCGGTTATGACGACGGGCGGCAAAAACCGACTTACGCTCATCACATGCTTGGGAGATTACAGTTTCCTTATCCATACTTCACGACACAGGGTCATCGCAATATGCGCACCAGTAGTCTTTGAAAGAAGCGATCGTGAGCCACCTCCAAACGAAACGCCTTTTGGCTGATGATCGCCGCACACACAAAATCATAAATTACAATAATTTTCCACTATAAGGAGGTTAATATGTCCGGACATTCCAAATGGGCAAACATTAAAAACAAAAAAGAAAAGACCGATTCCCAGCGTGGTAAGATATTTACCAAGATCGGCAGAGAGATCGCAATAGCCGTTAAAGAGGGCGGCGGCGATCCCGCAAACAACTCCAAACTCAGGGATGTTATCGCCAAAGCAAAGGCGAACAATATGCCCAACGACAACATCACTCGCTCAATCAAGAAGGCGGCGGGCGAACTCGGCTCCATCAACTATGAAAGCGGCAGTTATGAGGGTTACGGTCCCGGCGGCGTTGCGGTTATCGTCGAAGTCCTTACCGACAACAAGAACCGCACCGCTGCGGAGATACGTCATCTTTTCGATAAATACGGCAACGGCATGGGCAACTCCGGCTGCGTTGCTTGGATGTTCGACCGCAAGGGTCATATCGTCATTGAGCGCAGCGCAACGATAGACGAGGACGAACTTATGATGAAAGCGATCGACGCGGGCGCCGAAGATTTTCAGGCGCTTGACGATTGCTTCGAGGTTTTTACCGCTCCGAACGATTTCTCGACAGTACGCGAGGCGCTTGAGAGCGCTGGCTATACCTTCATCTCCGCAGAGAGCGAGATGATCCCGTCGAACACCGTCGATGTTTCCGATGATGAGACCGTTGCAAAGATCGAACGTATGCTTGAAATGTTCGAGGATAACGACGATGTTCAGGAGGTCTTCCATAACGCTATCCTTCCAGATATAGAGGAAGAAGACTGATTCGAGTTTGTGTCCGCGCCGCATACGCGGCGCGGATTTAATGCGCAAGGGAGATAGAAGTGATCAAAATATTCAGAAAAAAGGCTGATACTAAAAAAGCAATCGCATTTGTTGATTACGAATATTGGTTTTATTCGTATATGAACAAATACAGTATGCGACCCGACCCGTCCGCTTGGCGGCAGGAACTTGAAAAGCAATTTAAACTTATTGATATAATGATTTTTGCCGATTTTAATTCACCGAATATCGGTGAGGAACTTGCAGGGCTTCGCAGCATTACCAATACAATAATCGAAACCGGAACCGCTACCCAAGTGCGTAAGAAGGATATGACAGACTTCGTTATGCTCGATTATATCTATCAAAGCGTTGGCGACCGTTCCGATGTAGGCACCTACATAATATTCACGGGCGACGGACATTTTCAGTCTGTCATAAAGTATCTCAGCCAAAAATGCGGCAAAAATGTTGTCGTCTACGGCGTTGAATCAACATTCAGCAAACGCCTGCAGGCGGTTTCATCCAATACCGTTCTGCTGCCGGGCAAAGAGGAACTGGACGGTTTCTATTCTAAAATGATCATAAAGCATTTTGCGCGTCTGAACAACAAACGCAATATCATACCGACTTTTTGGGATACCGTTGAAGCCGTTTCCAAATACAACAATGTCTCGCGCGATGCCGTAAAGTCTTCGCTTCTTAAACTTATAGCAAGTGAGTACATAAACCAAAAAGAGATCAAGACCGGCAAAGAAAACGTGCGGATACTCGCGCCCGATTGGGATAAAATGCGCAGAGATAAGTTCTACGATCTCCAACAGTAGACAGATAAATCTATAAGACCGCAGTCCTTCAACCGAACTGCGGTCGTTTTTATCAGAAGAACAGTTTCTTTTTTAGCGATTCCTTAAGCGGTTTGCAGATTGCGATGACTATCAAGCCCATACCGATAATAAAACAGCCGATAAGAGGGAAGTACGACCAACGAAGCGTTCCGCCGCCGAAGGTCAGCCCGATAAGCATTTCAAGCAGCACCATAAACACGCCGTGGGCGATTATTGCGCCTCCGAAGATATAGAGCCTGCCTCGGTAAACATATTTAAGTAAACAGACTACCGTTGATACGATCAAAGCGCTTGTGCCGATAACAGGGCAGGCGAACTTCAAAAACCAACCGCCACCAGTTTTCAGCGATATGTAGTGAACAAACAGCAGCGCAGCAAGATAATCGCATGGAACAAATATAACGGGATTGGGGCGCTTGAACCAAAGTGGCAGAAATACGATTATGTACAAAAGCATCACACCGCCGATGGCATAGCCTGCCCAGTTTTTTGCGTCGGGTACGCTGAAAAGGCAGATGACAAGTTGAGCTATCACCGCAATAAACGCTATAGAGATAATGAACATCAACCCGGTTCGGCTGAACTTGATATCGGTTTCTTCGCTCGACGGAAAGATTGGCTCGACCTTTTCGCGTATGATATCTGGATGATAGACACTTGTGCCGCAGAGCGGGCAAATATTTTCCGAATCGGCAAGCTCAACGCCGCATTTAACACAGAACATAGTATCGTCCTTTCGTAAAAGCAAATTCAGTATAATTCGGTATCCACGGCATAACCGCTGTCAATAAGGCTTTGTAGATTGCTTTCGACCTTTATGTCGACGCCGAGTGCGCGCAACGTATGATAGAAACGCATTTCAAGCGCCGGCTCGACAGTGTTTCGGATAAAGTTGAGATAGAGTTTCCCGCCGTAGGACACTATCCCGCAATTATTCGGTTTTGTAGCCTGCACGCCCAAAACAAAATCAAATCGCGCCACATATTCCTTCATAATTTCGGGCAGATCGACAGCGCCGAGGTTGGAAAGATTCAAGCAATTAGTCTTTTCGCCTACAGTATCGTATACTAATTTCATTGCGATGTTCTTGATAAAAAGCGGCATAATCCTCAAAACTGGATTTCGCTCCGCGTTTACATTGGGAGTAAACATCGACTGAAGATTCTTCTTCGTGATAAGCACGCCGAGTTGATGCTTAACTGATGAAAAGATCTCCTCGGGCGAATAATCACCCATACGCGGATCGATCTCCGGCATAACAACGTGGACGAAATTGCGCAGAGTGTTCAATCCGAACAATGTGCGAAGATTCACCGGCACGACAACGCGAAGCGGCTTTTGCTTACGTTTGTCGGGTATCTGCTCGTTCTGTAAAGTTTGTAAAGCATAGAGCATCGCGCCTGTTAAAAATACCGTCAAACTTACTCCGTAGCGCTTGGCGGAAGTTAAAGCGTTTTCGGTATCTATAATAAATGTTGTCAAGTGGCGTATATTGCCCTTTTCGGGCGTACAGCGAATGCGGTAAACGGTGCTTGCGTTCCTTTTTGCGCTTATAGTGCCCGCATTCTTTGAAAATCCGTCCTCTAATTCTTCTTTGCGCGGCTCTTCGAGCCTGTCAAGCACACCCTTTACGCAGGGAATAGTTATACCGTGCTTTTGCTCCAAATACTCAGCAATGAGCGATTTCAAAAAAACCATACCACCGTTGCCGTCGGTGAGCGCGTGATAAAACTCTATGGCAATCCTGCACCTATGCACGATTACACGAAGCGCGCATCTGTTTATGCTGTCAAACGGAGTATGTGCAAGCGGCCATGGCTTCTCGTCGGATATTTCGGGCGCGCGCTCAAGCTCCTCAAGGTAGTACCAGAATACGCCGTGACAAAGCCGAACGGCGATCGACGGAAAGCGGCGCATCGTAACGTCCATTGCGCTTTTCAATAACTCGCGATCTACTTCTTCATTGAGCGTAGCAGACAGACGGAAAAAATTGTTCCAGTTTCGGCGCTTTGCAGCCGGATATATCTTTGCGGCATTGTCAAGCCGCATCCAGCGCAGTTTGCGCTTGTTGGCAGCTTTATCTGTAATAAATTCCTCAATAAGTCTGAAATCATTCCTGTGTTCCCTCAGACAATACAGAAGGTATGCGTGCCACATACCGTCGGCAATATGCAGTTTGCTCTTAACTCCGCATTCGATAAGCTTATTGTTAAGACGCTTTGAATCGTCGAGCAGCACTTCATCACCGCCAACAAAAATAAGCGACGGCGGCATGCCGTAGAGATCGCCAAACAAAGGCGAAACGAGAGGGGCGGCGGGTGCGTCGGTATAGCATTCGGCATAATTGTCCAGCGTTTCTTTGCACAGGCTCGGATCGCACTCGGCGTTTGCCGTTAAACTGTCCCCGCTTTGAGTCAGATCGACCCACGGAGATATCGCAACGATGCCTGCGGGCAAAGGAATCCTGCATTCTTTCAGTTTCAAGCAAAGGCTGTAGCACAAGCCGCCGCCAGCGCTCTCACCACATAGAACGATCTTTCCGGGAAGATAACTGAGAGTCAACAGATATCTATATGCTTCGAGCGCATCCTCTACTGCGGCGGGAAATCGGTGCTCGGGGGCAAGTCTGTATGCGGCGCAATAGACCTTTACGCCGCACTCCGAAGCAAGTACGGATGCAAAACCCTTGGCGTAATCAAGGCTGCCGCAGGTATAGCCGCCGCCGTGCAGATACAGTATGACGCCGTCGGTTCTTTCGTCAACAGGCGCAGCGAGCGCAATCGATATCCTCGGATGATCTATATCCGAGATAACAACCTGTTTTCTTCGCATTTTGGACATAATGATGCCAAGCCTGTCCTGACCTTTGCGTATGGACTCGATTGAGCCCGCGGATGTGATAGGCTTCATCATCTGCAGTTGTTTTCGGATGATCTTTTCTGAAAACTCCATATCTCGCCTTTTAAATTACGGACTTTTGTGCGCGCACAACGAACATATTTTAGCACAGTTTGCTGTCAAATGCAATCAAACTACAGGATATAATTATCGAAATATCCCACGCTGCAAAAGCCGGAAAACCTTGACAAGCGACGGAATAATTATTTATAATATCAGTTAGGGTAATTTGCTCTTATCAAATCAAGGGAGAATGTATATGTATCTAAAAGAAGAAGGAAAGATTTGGCTTGCGACGGGCGATGAGAAAGTTTATCTTGAGCCTTCTATGGCGAACAGACACGGACTTATCGCGGGCGCGACAGGTACAGGTAAGACCGTTACGCTGAAGGTGATCGCAGAATCGTTCAGCGAACTCGGCATTCCCGTGTTCCTTGCCGATATCAAAGGCGATATTTCCGGTATGTGTGAGCCCGGCGTCGAGAATAAGCATATCAAACGCAGCATCGATACGATGGGGATAGAGAACTTCAACTATACCTCTTATCCGGTGCGCTTCTTCGATGTATACGGCAAACTCGGACATCCAGTCAGAACGACCATCTCCGATATGGGTCCGGAACTTCTTGCAAGGCTCCTTGGCCTGAACGATACGCAAAGCGGCGTATTGAGGATCATATTCAGGATCGCAGACGATAAGCAGCTCCTGCTTATTGACCTCAAAGACCTCCGCAGCATGCTTCAGCATGTTGGCGACAATGCCGCAGACTATAAGCTGACATACGGCAACGTATCCGCTCAATCAATCGGCGCGATCCAGCGCGCGTTGTTGACTCTTGAGGACGAAGGCGGCGATCTGTTCTTTGGAGAACCGAATCTCGACATCAGGGATTGGTTTGAATGGGCGGAGGACGGCAGGGGAATGATGAACATTCTCGAGTGTCAGGAACTGTTCCAGCATCCGCTTCTATACAGCACCTTCCTGCTTTGGATGCTCTCCGAACTCTACGAAATGCTTCCCGAGGCCGGCGACCTTGACAAACCGAAGATCGCGTTCTTCTTTGACGAAGCGCATCTTTTGTTCAATAACGCACCGAAGGCTCTGCTTGAAAAGGTCGAACAGGTCGTAAGGCTCATCCGTTCAAAGGGTGTCAGCGTTTGGTTTATAACGCAGAATCCTTCCGATATCCCGGAAAGCGTTCTCGGACAACTCGGAAGTCGTGTTCAGCATGCTCTGCGCGCCTATACCCCAAATGAGCAAAAAGCGATACGCTATGCCGCACGCTCCTTTAGGACGAACCCGAACTTCGATACCGAGCGCGTGCTTCAGGAACTCGCTGTAGGTGAAGCGCTTGTTTCCGTCCTCGATATAAAAGGCGTTCCAACCATCGTCGAACGCGCAAATATTCTGCCGCCCAAGAGCAGTATGGCGTCCGTTGAGCCGGATGTCATATCAAAAGTCGTTGCGGCAAGCCCTCTTTATGTCAAATACAACTCCGCGTTGGACAGGGAATCCGCATACGAACTGTTGAATGAACAGAGAGAAAAAGAGGCGAAGGAGAAAGCGGAAGCGGAGGCTGCCGCACAGAAGGAAAAAGAAAAGAAAGAGAAGGAAAAGGAAAAAGAGAAGGCCGCAAAGAAAAAGGCGACCAAGAAGAGACAGTCCGCGCTGGGCAAAGCGGCAAGTTCCGCAGCCAACTCATTTGGACGCGAGATCGGCAAAAGCATCTTCCGCGGTCTCTTCGGAACGAGAAGATGACAGTACAGGATAAAAAGCAAAAGCGGTGCATTTTAGTGCACCGCTTTATTTAATAATCATTTGTTCTTTTCTATAACAGCCTTCACTTTATCCGCAAGATTCGCCGTTATGAAACCGAAATGGCTGTATAGCATTGAGCCAGGTGCAGACGCTCCGAAGCCCGTCATAGAGAGGACGTCGCCGTCGAGTCCCACATATCGATACCAACTCGTACCGCCGAGCGCTTCCACGGCAATCCGATTGCGGCACGAAGACGGCAGAACAGCTGTTTGGTATTCGCGGGATTGCTCATCAAAGAGTTCACAGCAGGGCATAGATATAACTCGGATGCTCAACCCGGACCCTTCGAGCAGTGCCTTTGCATCAAGCGCAAGTGAAACCTCAGAGCCTGTTGCGATGATGACAGCGTCGAGCCTGCTTTCATCGCATTCCTTGCCGATGATGTAGCCGCCTTTGAGCGCATCTTTCCCGGTGCCGTTGAGTTGCGGCAGGTTCTGCCTTGAGAATGCAAGGATGGCGGGGGACTTCAAGCCGAGTGCTGCGATATAGCAAGCGGCGGTCTCCCTTCCGTCAGCAGGGCGGAAAACATAGGTGTTCGGGGTAGAACGGAACATATCGAGCTGCTCGATCGGCTGATGTGTCGGACCGTCCTCGCCGACACAAATGCTGTCATGAGTCATAATGTAAATAACGTTCAGATCCATCAGCGCGGAGAGCCTCTCTGCGGGCTTCAAGTAGTCGGCAAATACGAGGAATCCGGCCAGAAATGGCTTTAGGCCGCCGTAAAGCGCAATGCCGTTTGAGATCGCCGCCATAGCAAACTCCCTAACGCCATAGTGCATATTCCTGCCGCTTGGGTCGATTTTTGAGAAGAAACCCGAACATTTGAGTTCGCTCATATTGGTGGGCGCAAGATCGGCGCTGCCGCCAAAGAGGTTTTCTATCCTTTCGGCAAGCCTGTTGAGCACGGTGCCGGAACATACCCTTGTGGCGATCGGTTTGTCTTCAAACTCGAAAATCGCTTCATCATCGGCAAGACCGTCAGGAAGTTTGCCCGAAAGCCAAAGTTCAAGTTTGGCATAGAGTTCGGGATACTTTTGAGCGTATGCCTTCAGCATATCGTCATATTCGCGGATATAGGCTTTGTCTGATTCAAGCATATTTTCGATATGCGCTTTGACCTCCTCGGGCACGGTAAAAGCACCGTAATTCCAGCCGAGTTTTTCTTTCCACTGTGCGATAACATCCTCGCCGAGCGGCGCGCCGTGGCTCGATGCTGAACCCTCTTTTGCGGTGCCGTGAGCGATATTTGTACGAACGATGATGAGCGAGGGCTTATCCGCGATCTTCGCTTCATCGATTGCAAGCCTAACAGCGTCGATATTCTCGCCGTCATCGATCTTAATGATATGCCAACCGAACGCTTCAAAGCGGGCGCCGACATCCTCGGTAAAGGTAATATCCGTACTGCCTTCGATCGTGATGCGGTTGCTGTCATAGAGCGCGATAAGTTTATTCAGCCCAAGTGTTCCCGCAAGGGAAGCCGCCTCGCCGGAGATGCCTTCCATAAGGCAACCGTCGCCAACAATAGTATAGGTATAGTTGTCAAATACCCTGTATTCGTCCCTGTTGAAAACGGATGCAAGGTGTTTTTCGGCGACAGCCATACCTACTGCCATAGCAAAGCCTTGACCAAGGGGACCGGTAGAAGCCTCAACACCGGCGGTGTTTTTAAACTCGGGATGACCGGCGGTGCGGCTGCCAAACTGACGGAACGACTTTATGTCGTCGATCGTGACATCATAACCGAACAAATGAAGAAGGGAATAATTGAGCATCGAAGCATGACCGGCGCTCAATATGAATCGGTCGCGGCCGAGCCAGTTCGTGCGTTTGGGATCTTTGCGCATTTTCTCGAAGACGGCAAGCCCCATAGGTGCCGCGCCGATAGCGAGGCCGGGGTGCCCGCTCTTGGCTTTTTGTATCGCATCCGCTGCGAGAGTCCTGATCGTATTTACAGTAAGCAAATCGATGTTGTTCATAGTCCCTCCGTTTATCGTTTATATGGTTGTTTCGACCTTTATCCGCAAATTATGCGTATTTATTATACCGCCAATTCACTTAGGCTTCAATATGCTAAATAATATTTAATTCTAAAAAAGGGATCCCATTGCACTTGCAATTTTGGTTTTTTGAGTGTATAATACTTGCGTTGCGCCAGACGGGGAGTTAGCGGTGCCCTATACCTGCAATCCGCTACAGCAGGGTTGGATCCCCGCCCCGAGGCACATTCCGGTGCAGTCGGCTCGGTGTCGGTCGTGTTGAAGATCGGGTCCCGTGCAATCGTCTGCCGTGAACCATGTCAGGTCCTGACGGAAGCAGCATTAAGCGGAATTGACGGTGTGCCGCGGGCCGGCCTGATTTGAGCGGCCAAACCGTGCAGCGTGTAAGGGCTATGTGTCGAAGGGTGGGTGCGCAACTTTTCACAGTTTGTGAACAAACTGTGAAATTTTTTTATTTTTCTCCAAATATACTGTTTTAATTCTTGATTTTATGTTATAATACAAATTAGCAAAATATGTATTTTAGGAGTTGCAATGATCGTTGTAATACCCGCATACGAGCCCGACGAAAAACTCATTGGACTTGTAGAAAATATTCATAATAATACGGAATATTCCATTGTTATCGTAAACGACGGCAGCAGAAGAGAAGGGTGCCGCGAAGTTTTTGAAGCTGTCGCAAAATACGCTGACGTTGTTCATCACGAAGTAAACAAGGGCAAGGGCAGGGCGCTTAAGACCGCTTATGAACATATCAAAAACAGCGCCAATTATCCCGAACACGATCATATCGTAACCGTTGATGCCGACGGACAGCACCTTATTGAGGACATTATCAAGATCGGAGAGGCATCCAAAGAGAATAATGACGCGCTAATCATCGGCGGCAGGAAGTTCAAAGGCAATGTGCCGCTCAAAAGTCGGCTCGGAAACGGCATCACGCGCTTCGTTTTCGCCTTTTCAACGGGTGTTCGCGTTTATGACACACAAACGGGTCTTCGTGCGTTTTCGACCGATCACATCGATGAGATGCTCGCTATCGGCGGCGAAAGATATGAATACGAGATCAATCAACTGCTATATTGCACCAAAAAGCATATAAAGATAATCGAACTTGAGATCGCGACAGTCTATATCAACGATAACGAAACCTCGCATTTTCATCCGGTTCGAGATTCTTTCCGCATCTATAAGACGATATTCGCGTTTGTCGGGTCAAGTCTGTTCTGCTTTTTGCTGGACTATCTGCTTCTGTTGCTGTTGACCTATTTTTTCGTCAAGATCACCGGCGGTGCGGGATTTACGTTGTTTGAACGGGTCATAGAGCCCAAACTTATCGCACTGATTATAGCACGAGCCGTCAGTTCAACTGTCAACTATCTTTTGAACAAGACCCTTGTGTTTGACTCTAAATCAAAGGGCAGCGTGTACAGATATTTTGCGACCGTTATATTCATACTGATAGTCAACTATCTTGTGCTGCTTGTATTCGACAAGGCAGGCATACCGCTTGCTATAGGTCAGATACTCGCTCAACTTATAATCTATCCACTGAATTATCTGATTCAGCAACGCTTTGTATTTAAGGAGAATTAATTTGACCAGAAACACCATAAAGATCATAACCGTTGTAGCTGTCGACGCAGTTCTGTTCGCAATACTGCTTTTGACTTTCGCTTGGTTTCATCACGCCAAGCCGCAAAATGTTACTGATCTCGGCACCTTCGAGTTCCCTAAGTTGTCGCAGCCGCCCGCTGTAAGCAGCCCCCCTGTGAACACGGATACGCCGAACGAAACGCCTTCAAACAATACTGATACAACCGAATCACCTGTTCCGATTGAGAGCGAAGCGCCCACACCCGAGCCTACAGGGCTTCTTAAGGGCAAGTTTGCGGATAAGTTCACAAGCGGCGAAGTCATCAAAACCGCCGATACCTATCGCAGCAAGAATGTTTGCATCGAAATATCCGAGCACGATATGAAGGTTCAATACAACCCGGTGCATTATTTCGTCGCGGATATCTACATTCAGGATATCACGAGTTTCCGCTGCGCTGTTGCACAAACATCCAACAATAAGGAGAGGGTGGAAGTGATGGCAAGAAATAACGATGCTATCGTCGCAACTTCCGGCGACTATTTCCTGTTCCATAAGAACGGTCTCGCGATACGCAACGGAGTGCTCCTTCGCGAGACGCTCCATCCGGATCAGGATGTTTGCGTACTCTATCAGGACGGCACTATGGAGACCTATCTCAAAGGACAGGTTGACCTGCAAAGCATTTACGCAAAACTTCCTTACCACGCTTGGAGTTTCGGGCCGAAACTGCTTGATAACGGTCAACCTATGACCAAGTTCAACACCAGCGTCGAGACTTGGAATCCGCGTTGCGCTATCGGCTACTACGAACCGGGGCATTACTGCTTGGTGCTCGTTGACGGCCGCCAGACGGGATACTCGCTCGGCCTAAAAATGCAGGATCTGTCCAAGTTAATGTTTGATCTCGGCTGTACGGAGGCATACAACCTCGACGGCGGTATGACCGCTATGATGGCGTACGACGGTGAGTTGATTTCCAAACCCTGCGGCGGCGGCAGACAGAACAGCGATATCCTTTATATCGCCGAGCCTTTGAGTTGATAAGGAGCAAGTTTATGAAGAACAACAAGAGTTTACGGGTATTTCTTAGGATAACAAGGATACTGCTGTCGCATATCACGATCTATTTTGCCGTGCTTATACTCATCTGTTATTTCATCGACAGGGTGAATACGGCAATGGAGTTCATCTCAAGCCCATTATCTAAAACCTTTATTATGATACTTGCTTTCCTTGCGCTGATAACTTCGGTGCTGAATATCATCGCGCTTTGGCATAATCCGGATAAGCGCAGAGAACGCAAAAGAAGGTCGTAGTTTAACCAATGAAAACATAAAGCCGAATCGATCCGATATCGACTCGGCTTTTTCGTTGCATAAAGAAGCATTAGTATTATTAAATTACTCAAAGAGCAAAATCATATCGCCTTAGGATCGGAATATTTAACAGAAAGAGCTTCTGTCTTTTCAATCGCTCTGTCGATCATATCGCTGAAATCGAATGATGCTTCGCTCGCGCGTATATCTTCCAACACGGGCTTTGTTACGGGGTGCTTGGGCACGAATACCGTGCAGCAATCCTCATAGGGGAGAATGCTGGTTTCGTATGTGCCTATACGCCTTGCCCAGTCCATAATATCATCCTTGTCAAAGCCGATGAGCGGGCGCAGAACGGGTATACGCACAGCGTCGTCGGTAGCGCAAATGCTTTCAAGTGTCTGGCTTGCGACCTGACCGAGCGCTTCGCCGGTGATTAACGCGCGCGAGCCCTCGCTTATCGCGATCATCTCGGATATTTTCATCATGAGCCTGCGCATAATAACGGTGGTTTCCTTAGACGGGCAGTTCTCGTATATCGCTTCCTGTATCTCGGTGAACGGCACAAGAAAAAGTTTGATATTGCCCGCATAAGACGAAAGAAGCCTGGTGAGTTCAACCACTTTATCGCGAGCGCGATCACTCGTATACGGAAAACTGAAGAAATGCACGGCACTAAGAACGATGCCGCGTTTTGCCATAAAGTATCCGGCGACAGGACTGTCGATACCGCCCGAAATAAGCAAGGTCGCCTTGCCCGAGCTGCCGACGGGCATACCTTTGGAACAGGGTATCTCCTCGGCATAGATATAAGCCTTATCGCGTATCTCGACCGAGAGTTTAATTTGGGGTTCGTGGATATCTACACGAACCGAGGGGAAACGCTCAAGCACAAGATGTCCGAGTTCACGGTTGATCCCGTCGGAGTTCATAAAGTAATGCTTGTCCGATCTGCGGGCAAATACTTTGAATGTAAGGTTTTCGCGCAGAGCGACCTGTTTTTCGATCAGAGAAAGCGCTGTCGCGACAACGGTATCCCAATCCTTGTCTACGGCATAGGCGGGGCTGATTGAATGGATGCCGAATACGCGTTTCAATCTTTCGATGGCCTCATCGAACACATCGTCGCTTATGCCGATAATATAGATGCGGCCCTGCTCACGCTCAACATTGGCCTTTATGCCGTAAAGCGCGCGCTTGATGTTATCGATCAGTTTTTGCTCAAAGAAAGGTCTGTTGAGACCCTTGAGGTGTATTTCCGTATAGCGAACAAGTAAAACTCTTTCCATTTTTCTTTAGTCCTTTATAAATTTATCTTCTCCTGAATCTGCGAAGCATTTTAAGGCTGTCTTCGATCGCCTGAGCAGCGATGTCCGCTTCCCAAACCGTATTTTCAGGCGAAAAACTGAAGCGTATCGCACCGTCCTGTCTGTCGTCGCGGATACCCATAGCGGTTAGTATCCTATTCTTTCCGCGGTGGCGGGCGGCGCATGCCGATCCTGTTGAAACGATAATACCCTTTTCCGACAGGGAATTGAGCAGTACCTCGCCGCGCACACCAAGGAAACTCATATTGAGTATGTACGGCACGCTCTCTTCGATGCTCGGACCGTTGAGTATAGCATCCTTGATCGACGAAAGGTTGTTATATAACCGCGTTTTGACCGAAAGCATAGAGGCCGTGTTTTCCGAATGGCTTTTCATATAGGCCTCAAGCGAAGTATCGAGCGCCATTATCGACGGAACATTCGTTGTGCCCGATCTGAGATTATTCTCCTGCCCGCCTCCAAGCTGGCCGCCGACAAACGGCGTACCACGCTTTATAAACAGGCCGCCTACGCCCTTGGGTGCATAGAGTTTATGACCGCTGAATGAGTACATATCGCAGTTTACGCTTGGCATTTTAACAAAGGCCTGTACACCGTCCGAATGAAAAATCGCACGAGGCGCACGCTGCTTGACTGCGCGATACAGTCGCGAAATATCGTTGACGGAGCCCACTTCGTTGTTGACGTGCATTATGCTTACAAAGCCTGTGTTCGCGTCGAGCGCGGCAATGAACGCATCCTCATCGATACGTCCTGTTGAGTCAACGCCTATAATCACAACGTCATATCCCTTTGCCTTATAAGCGAGGAACGGTTCGTAAACTGACGGATGTTCAACGGCAGTGGTGATTATACGGCATTTGTCGCGGCGAGCACCGAGGGCGCCGGAGAGCGCGATATTGTTGCTTTCTGTGCCGCCGCTTGTGAAGATGAGTTCCGATGAGTCCATCTTCATATATGAGGCGATGCGTTGTCTTGAAAGCGAAACAGCTCTTTCAACGGAAACGGCGGGTGAGTAAGCAGCCGCAGGATTATGATAAAGATTAAGCATATACTCTACCGCAATATCCGCAGCAGCCTTATAAACGCGAGTTGTTGCGCTGTTGTCAAAATAAATCATATCACAATGTTGTCCAAAAATCGAACACCTTTCTACATACTTGAAGATTCGGCGGTCATTGAGCGAACTCTCAAGCCGCCGAACCTGTCATTTGTACATAGTATGCTATGACGCAGTCTACGGTGCTGGCGTCGGGGACGGCGATGGGGTAGGCGCCGGATCATCGGGATCGGGTGTTACGGGGGGTTCGGTAATTCCCGGCGAAGCCGTAGGCACGATGACCGGCGGATGCTGCGCGCTGTATATGAGGTAGTTGCGTTTGAGCTCCGAATAGCATCTATAGATGCGCTGAGCGTCGTTGGATGCAAGCGCCTCTTTGACTTGGATAATATTGCCCTCAAGCAATGCGCGCTCCAAAGCGCCGAGCGTTTGGACGGCATCAAGATAGTTGCGTACCGTTTGCATCAGTTCCTTTGCCTGCGTTATCAGCGTGTCGATCGGCAGATTCGCACCGCCGGAGCCGCCATGGATCGGACAAGCGGACGGCCCGCTGATCGCGGTACGCATAAACTCGGCGGGATCGAGGTCGGTTATAATGGCGTTAGGAATATACGCCATAAGTTTATCGTTATCGAGCAAAGCATAGACAGAATCGCTTCTTATGAGCACGACGCACTTCTGGTACCGGGTCGTTGAGGCACATTCCGAACACGCATAGGTGTTTGAGGCGCTGCAATAATCTACAAGGCAATGCATATCACAGTATTCCGTTGGCATATTGTCAACGGCGCACCAGTCCGTCAAAGGCGGATTATGGGTATCGTGCATACATTCATCGGTTGCAAGTTTGCCGGAAATGGGGCATATAGCAACACGCACAAGACCAAGTTCGGCGGGCGATACATCCATAATCGGAACATCGGGTAGCCCCTGATGTATCTTTTGCATAAATGCCTGCCAAAGTGGAGCGGCTGAATTTCCGCCAGTTGAGCCGGAAGCAAGTTTTTCGGAGTATTTGTCGTGCCCTACCCACAGCGATGCGGTGTAGTGCCCTGTATAGCCGGCGAAGTAAACACTTGTATAGTCATCGTTGGTGCCGGTTTTGCCCGCTACGGTCATACCGGGTATCTTTGCTGAGGTGCCTGTTCCGTAGTTTATGACGTCCTTAAGCATATCGGTCAGCATAAAAGAAGTGGTCTCGGAGAAAACACGGTGCTTTTCGCGCACTTTATCGGCATCCAGCACGACCGATCCGTCTTCTGCGACAACGTAGGTAAAGGACAGTGGCTCGTAATACATACCGCCGTTGGCGATTGTGGCGTAAGCCGCGCACATCTCAAGCGGAGTGATTCCCGAGGTGCCTAGAGCGAGACCCGGACCGTCCTTGTTGATCCTTGAATACTCCACGCCGAGTTGCTCCAGATATTTCGCGCTGCGCTCAACGGTAACATAGTCAAACAGTACTCTTGCGGCAACGATATTGAGAGAGGAAGCTACGCCGCGGCGCATGGAAATCAACCCTTCGTAGCGCGCCGAACCGATTGACGGGTATCCCTTTTCTCCGCCGTAGCCGTCGATGGGTATCTCTGCGTTTAGAATGGAAGAACCTGGCTCGATGCCGAGTTCAAGCGCGGGGCCAAATACGGAAAGCGGCTTTATGGCGGAGCCGACGGGCATTGAACTTTGATACGCTCTGTTGAGTTGCCGCTTCTGGATGGGTTCTTCACGGCCGCCGATCATTGCAACGATATTACCTGTATGTTGATCCATGATGACGGCGGCGGCCTGCGGCTGCGCTGCGGTTATGCCTGAGTTGGGATCGGTTATCTCGTTGGCGCTGGTGTTACGAAGCGCGGGGTACTTATCCCAATCGGTTATCGTATCCTGAACAGAGGTCTGTATCTGTGGATCGACTGTCAGATAGATATGGTAGCCGCCGGTACGAAGTTCCTTTTCGATTGCAGTGCGGTTTGCGGTAGTGTCGGTTAACTCGCGCTGCTCAAGCATATGGGTAATAACGTCATAGATGCCGTATTCTACAAAGTATGCCATATCATAGAGCTGCTTTTGTTCGCTGATCTCTTTGATATATACCTCTTCATTGAGGGCCTGCTCGTATTCATCGCGCGAAATGAAGTTATTGTCAAACATAGCCTGAAGAACGGTGTCCGTTCTTGCGTTGGTAACGTCCATCTTGTTTGTGCCGTCCTCATGGAAGCGTCGATAAGTGTTGGCGCGGGGATTGGTGACATTCGGCTTTTGCACCATGCCGGCAAGCATAGCGCATTCGCGTATCGTAAGGTCTTGGAGTTCTTTGCCGAAATAGTCGAGCGCCGCCGTCTTGAAACCGTAGTTTGAATCGCCAAGATAAACGTCGTTCATATAGGCTTCGAGGATCTTATCTTTTGAAACGGTGTTTTCAAGTTCGAAAGCAAGATAGGCTTCTTGGATCTTGCGCTTATAACTCTGGATATTCGAGAGGATCTTTATCTTGATTAATTGCTGTGTGATCGTTGAACCGCCGTGAGTTTTTGTATTGCGAACAGCGTTTACGACGGCGGAAAAGAGACGCTTGAAATCAAGACCGCTGTGCTTGTAAAAGCGCACGTCCTCAACGGCTATGAGTGCGTTTTTGAGTTTGTCTGGTATTTCGGAAATATCAGCCCAATCGCGGAACTCCATACCGGCAAACGTCGTTATCATATTTCCGTTGCAATCGTAGATATAACTCGTTCTATCACTCTTCGTTAGCGCGGATACATCAAGCGCAGGAGTAGTGTCTACATACGCCTTTGCGATGCCAAGAAAAGCGCCGATACCGGCAAATATAGCAACAAAACCAAGAAGAACGATAGTCTTTATAACGCTGAAAAGCACGGCCAGTACGGTGCTGCGTGGTCTTGTTCTCGGAACAAACAAGGGTTGGGCGTCAGAGCCTTTGCGCTTTTTTTTGCTTTTTGCGGGAGCTGCAGAATCGAACTGTACGGTGTCTCCGCTTGATGCGGGGATCCTGCTCGTCTTCGTGTGCTCAAACGCCATAGTATCGTTTGATTTATTTTCAGCCATTCGTCGAACAACCTCACTTTCGTGTATAAATGGGTTAATGGTTAGTATGCACCATATAATCCCATTAAATTATAGCATAGTTGAGCATAAGTTGCAACTTTTTTGCCTCAGTTAACAGAATTGTACCGTTTCACATAATTGTATAAAAGAACATATCTTTAACTAAGGCAAGTTTGAAAAGGCGGTGGGCGTGTGGAAAGTGTTTATATTAGGAAAACAAGGCGGCGAAAACCGTGGTTGATATGTTGTGTGCCGAGAATTATGACAAAACTCAACGGTGCTAAAGTCATAAACAAGCCCATTATCATCGTTGCTTCTTTTATACTGATAACTCTTGCTTTCTTCGTTCTTTTTGATCTGTCCGTGAGGCGACCGGCAGCAAAGTTTGCGGAGAATAAAGCGCTGGAAGAAATATCTGAGATATTGAGCGCCTCGGTACGCACCTCGCTGATAAAGCGGCGCGAAAGCGGGAACGGCAATTTTACGCGCACTGAAACTGCGTCGGACGGCACAAATATCCTCTATATCGATGCACAGGAAATGAGCATTATATCGGCAGAGATAATCGCTCGTGCTCAGGAGATGATAGCGGAACTTGAATCGAGCGGGTTTCTTATCCCGATCGGAACGGCAACAGGAAGTTCGATCCTTAACGGCAAGGGACCTAAGATCAAGGTTGCGATAGACACGATTGGTGCGGTAACGGGTGAATTTGATTCCGCCTTTACCGACGCGGGAGTAAATCAGACAAAATACAGCGCATATCTAAATCTTAACGCCTCTGTTGCCATAACAGTATGCGGCAGAGTAAGAACTGTATCGGCAGATTTCACTGCGCCGATATGCGAAACTATAATCGTAGGCGCGGTACCGCAGGCGTATACCAACGTCCGAACGCTTGATGAAGCGCTCAACCTCATACCTACGGATGTTGACAATTAAAAAAGCGGCACTGACCGTACCGCTGCTGATGGTGAGCACGATCAATCGGGATCGTGCTCCTGCATAAACGCAGGCTTAGAATGCCGCCTGAACAGCATCGTCATTCCCCAGATGCCGGCAATGCCGACAAGTGTATAGATTATCCTTGAAACGACACCGCTCATTCCGCCAAAGATCGAAGCAACGAGGTCAAATTGAAAAATACCTATAAGACCCCAGTTGATCGCTCCAATAACGATCAATACCAATGACAGCGTATCCATTGTGTTCACTCCTTTGCTAACGGCGCGATTTAGTCAGCGAAACGCCGTTTTGTGAACATAGTATTGCCGCACAGCCGAAAATCGATTCGTTGTTAAATTATGGCAATCAAAACAGTTCGATCTCAAGCCTGTCAAACGCGATCTTTTCGATAAAATCGTCTGCTCTAAATGCGGTGCCAGAAAACAGGAGCAGTTCCTTTTTATGTTTATCGAGGATCACAGGGCGAGCAAGGTTAAGATTATGACACAACTCGCCGATCGGCTCATTCCAGTCCATAACCTCGTCTGCACGCTTTGCGGGCAGGTCGATCGTTTCCTGCTCGATCGTTTTATTGTCTTTTCGTATTCTTGCCCAAATCTTCAAATTATCACCTGTTCCTAATAAAACAGGGCGGGCAGAGCCCGCCTGTCAAAAAACTTTGTTATCTCTGGGTGGCAAACCAGATGAATACGCGCAGGAGACCCTCGGTGGAATCGGCGGTGCCAAGCGAGAAGCCGTAGAGCGTGTAAACATTGCCCGCTTCGAGTTTGAGAGCGGCGGAATAGTGATCGTGATACTCGATCTCGATGATGTGTCCGTCCTCAAGGGTGAACTTGGCGAGTATATAGTCGCCGTCGTAGATGATCGAGTCGACAGTGCCCTTGATGAGGAATCCGCGCTTATCCGTTGTATGGATGGGTTTGGACATCTCATCATAGGTGCCGGACCAAACCGTGGGCACATAATCGTTGTACTGCGGCGGGCGCTCAACGGAGAACGGACGCTCGAACACCTTACCGTCGGGAAGCGTCAACTTCATAACGAAACGGTAAATCTTAGAAGCTTCGGGCAGATTGACCTCAAAACTGAAGTTGTTGTCCGCGTCGATAACGGGCTCAGATTTGAGGCTGAAATCGGAATCGGTCGAGTACACGGTAAGCACGGAGCCCTTGTCTGCTTTGATCGCGCCATACACACGGATGGACTCTTCAACATTTAGCGCACGCGATACGAAGTTCTTTGCAACAACGATGACTTGATCGGGGGTGAGCACGTTGTTGATTGTTGCCTGGATGCGCTTGGTTTCAACTTTATAACCGCCAAGCGACGCCTTGACTTCAAATACATATTCGCCGCGGTCAATGTTAGTGTTGAATGTAAAACTGCCGTCCGCACCAACGGTAAGCGTTTCGGTGGTGGGCGTGCTGCCGGAAGTAGAACCGTCGATGACCCTGAGCGTATCAACGGTTATAGTTGCGTTATTCTGTGGGGTTGCGATCTTACCGCCGAAACTGACCTGACCGTCCTCGGAAACGATCTGCGTATCGGGAAGCCCGGTTAACGAAAGTCTGGGCACTTCGATCTTCACCGGCGGGATATCGATCTGTTCGCTAACGCCGTCAACAACTCTAAATACTGTGGGCGTTGCAAGATAGAACTCGCTGTCGATAGGCGTGGTGGGAAGAAGATCCGATGCGTAAACATCGAATGTGATATTGCCCTTTGCGGATACGTTGTGTTCACGCTTGACGCCGCTGGTACCCTCGTAGATGAGCGTATTTCCCTCGTCGGCGGGAACGATGATGTAATACTTACCCTGCTGGTGCGGATTGAGTTCAACTTTTGCGCCGGATATCCTGCTGACCTTGCCGAGACCGTCATCCATGGTTTCGGGATCATAGTAGTCATTATCGGCTTCGTTTTTTCTAAACTTCAGCCAAGAGCAGGATGAGAACGATGAAGATCCGGCAGATGAGCAATTCTTAAAAACGGAAGAAAGCGCAAGAATCGCGCCGACAAGGAACAGCACGATAAACGCAATAAGCAGTATCTTTACAAATTTGCCCGCTCCACCGGATCTGCGAGTGTCGTAGTATTCGCGAGACTTAGCGACTTTATTGGGACTCACGGCGGGTTTTTCGGTCTTAGCACGCTTTACACGCTCATTTGTGCAACCGATATCGTCGTCAAAGTCAAAGGCGGGCTTTTTGATGCTTATGGTTTCATCCCAGTCTTCCACGCCGTCAGCAAATTTCATTTCAAGATCGGATATGTACTTATCGTCATCCTGTGTCTGAACCGCTTCACTATCATCGGCGAGTTCGCCCCAGATATTCCTGCGTTCGTCTTTATAGGTATCTGTGGTATGATCAACGATGAACTGTGTGCCGCAGTTGTTGCAAAACTTAGCGCCTTCTGGATTTTCAAATCCACATTTGGAACAATACATACAGTTTACCTCACATTTCGGTTTTGATGGGGTCAATAGTATTTGACCGATTTTTACCAGTTCATATTATACCAAATTCTTCTCGGTTTTTAAAGGGGGTGTGTAAAAAATATCATTAAAATACGCAATTGAGCGATTAAATATAATTATTCTTCAGATTTTTTCATTCGCGCATCATGTTTCGCCTTGATCCGCGCTTCGACCCCCATATCGCTTGGCGTATAGTAGCTGCTGTTCTTAACTGACGGCGGCATATAGTTCTGTTCCACCTCGTGATTAGGGTAATCATGCGGGTATTTATAGCCCACGCCGTGTCCGAGTTTTGCGGCTCCGCGATAGGAAGTATCACGAAGATAAACGGGCACGGGCTCATCGAAAGTCTTTTCACATTCGGAAAAAGCGGCGTCGACAGCAAGCACTACAGAGTTGGATTTGGGACTCTCACAAATGAATATGATCGCTTGAGCGATCGAAAGTCTCGCCTCAGGCATACCGATGAGTTCAAGAGCCTGAGCCGCGGCGACCGCCTGCTGCATAGCAGTAGGATTTGCAAGTCCAACATCCTCGGAAGCGTGTGCAATGATGCGTCTGCATATTATGCGCGGATCAAGTCCTGCGTATACGAGGCGCGCAAACCAAGCAAGCGCCGCGTCGCTACTGCCTCCGCGAAGAGATTTGCAGAACGCGGAGAGCATATCGTACAACTGCTGATCGTCGATATTGATGGCTTTTTTCTGAATGGATTCGGAGGCTATATCAAGCGTGATATGCACATTTCCGTCGATAGGATCCGTTGTTCTGACGGCAAGTTCGAGCGCGTTCAAAGCGGTGCGCACATCGCCGTTTGCGGTTATTGCAATATGATCCATCGCGTCCCCGTCAACGACGGGGGAGAACATACCGAGCCCGCGCACACTG
Source organism: Clostridia bacterium (assembly GCA_017538255.1). GTDB lineage: Bacteria > Bacillota > Clostridia > Christensenellales > CAG-138 > PeH17. The sequence goes on from JAFYJD010000012.1 coordinate 79,185, forward strand.
TCCTCGAGCGCGCGGGACAATGCCATTTTGACTTCATCCACGCCGAGCGGATAGAATTGAAAGAGCCTGCATCTGCTGACGATCGCGCTCGTCATAGCTATCATCGGGTTTTCGGTCGTTGATCCAATGAACTTGATAACGCCGCTTTCAAGCGCAGGGAGTATGGAATCGGACTGCGCCTTGCTCCAGCGGTGGCATTCGTCAAGCAAAAGGAATGTTTCCTGGCCGTAGAGTTTCAGACTGTTTTCGGCTGCGGCTATAACTTCGCGCACTTCTTTGACGCCGGAGGTAACGGCGTTAAGTTTTACAAATCTGCTGCCGGTCGAGTTAGCGATAACGGAAGCAAGTGTAGTCTTTCCGCAGCCGGGCGGACCCCAGAAAATGCTGCTTTGAAGCGTGTCGGTCATAATCGCACGACGCAACAAAGAACCCTTGCCGACGATATGTTCCTGCCCGATGAACTCATCAAGAGTTGTCGGCCGCATTCTGTCAGCAAGGGGAGAATACTTCTTTAGATTGTCGGAAAACAGATCTTCCATTTATTTAGATAGGCTCATCTGTCGGTATCCACAAAACTCATATCGAGCAGCCGCATGGGCAGGTGAGCGAACATATCCGCCATCGCGGTCTTATCGTGGATCGTTCTGACCGCTTCCGCAAACAGTGGAGCGGCGGAAACGATCTTGATCTTGGATGAGTTGGCAAGCACATCGCTGTTGTCAACGGTATCGGTCGTTACGAGCATCTTTATAGGACTCTTTTCGATACGTTCAACAGCGTCTTCCTTAACAATAGCGTGGGAAAGGAACGCGTACACTTCGGATGCACCCTTGTCCATCAGCCCGTATGCGACCTTGCAGAGGGTATTGCCGCTGATCGTGAAGTCGTCAACGACCATACAGCGCTTGCCGTATACATCGCCGATGATCTCGATGGCGTTCGGGTTCTCGTCGTGGCCGACGCGAACTTTATCGCCTATGGCGACGTTGCAGCCGAGCATATTTGCATAGGCACGTGCGCGCTTTGCGGAGCCTGCGTCTGGAGCAACAACTACAAGGTCTTCGTCGACCAATCCGATGCGGCGAGCGTATTCACCCAGCAGAGGGCTTGCATAGAGGTGATCAACGGGTTTTGAGAAGAAGCCCTGCACCTGTGGCGCGTGAAGATCCATCGCGATAACGCGGTCTGCGCCGCAGAGTTCGATGCAGTCGGCGCATACCCTTGCGCGGATCGAAACACGTGGCTCGTCCTTTTTGTCGGCTTTGGCATAGCCGAAGTAGGGGATAACTGCGGTTATGGAGTTTGCGCTTGCACGTTTGAAAGCGTCGATCCAAAAGATAAGTTCGGTAAAGGCGTTGTTGGGGTCCTTGCCAATCGATTGAACGATATAAACATCCTTGTTGCGAATGGATTCATCGGCACGAACATAGATGCCGCCCTCGGAGAAGATGTGCGTTGTAGAACGACCGATCTCCACATCAAGATAGCGGCACATCTTTTCGGCAAAAGGTCTGCTTGCAGAGCCCGCAAAAATTGTGATTCTGCCGTCGCCTTCGTGTGAACTCATATTAGTTTACCCCCGGATATAAGATTCGAGTTAATTATAGCAAACCACGCTCTGTTCTTCAATCATAATTCGAGTGATCGAAAAGTATATTTAGCGGTATATCGCGAATCGGCGGAAACATAAAGAAAGCGAATAATGCCCGCTCACTTTTCGAATATATTTTTAATCGCTTTATATGCGGGATAGATTTTGATCTTTATCAGTTTAAGGCGCATACGCAACCTGTATTTGGCGACCCATGTGGATAAATACAGTTTATATTTCTTGCCGTTTAGATCCACATTTTTACCCTTTCGAGTAAGTCCGGTCATAACGCCGATGACCCAATCAAAAGGAACCGTTTCCACACCGGGATTGTTATCGCCGCGAATAATATAATGGGTATCACGAACTGCGATCACGCGGTGGAGGATATAGGGGGTGTAGTTTTTGTGCAGTTCCTTTGGCAGAATGGACTCGGGTATCTTATAGAGCGCAACATCGTTGACCTTCAGCATCCCGTCGGGATAGACGGATTTGACTGCGCTTATCTGCACAAGATCGCGGCCTGTTTTAAGCAATGGACGCATACTGGAGCCTTTTGTCGTCCAAATTAATTTGCCATCACGCGCAATAATATCTTCTATCGGTGTCGTGTCATGCGCATTCGTGCTTGAGGCGCCTAAATCTGCGATCTCTTCAAAATCAAACTGCATAGCGGACGAAGGCACCGCTGATTCGGCAGCATCATCTTCCAAAAGATCAAGCTCTCGCAGTTTTGCAATGACCGCACGGACGTCGTTCAGGATAACATCGGGGTCTGCGTCGTATATTTTAGTCATCTTTTTAACAATAGCACTTTCGCTTGTATCGTGTTTTAAACACTTAACGATAAAAGATGTCGTTTCGTTTCCGTAAACAGCACCCTTGAACTTATTATTCGATTTATGCGCCACAAATGTTATGCCATTTTCGGTCTCTCGAGCCAGGAGTCCTTTTTTTAACCGCATACGCTCCTCCGAAATCAATGCCGTCAGTTTGTTTATTGTATCCCAGGGCACATTTGTTGTCAAGTTTAAAAGAAAATAAAAAGTTTAAATCAAGTCTTGACAGTTATCTATAATTAGTATAAAATATGAATGCAGATTATATTATTTGCGAAAGGAAGTGCAATTATGGGAAAATTCGTCATCAAGGAAACCAAGACCGGCTTTACTTACAGCCTCAAGGCCGGCAACGGCGAGATCATCTGCATCGGCGGAGAGGTCTACAGCAGTCTCGAGACCTGCAAGATAGGTGTTGAGAGCGTTATCGCAAACGCTCCGATAGCAAATCTCGAAGATCAGACCGTTGAGGGTTATGAGCCACAGACCCACCCGAAGTTTGAAATCTACAAGGACAAAGCGGGCGAGTTCCGTTTCCGACTCAAAGCAAGAAACGGACAGATCATCGGTTCAAGCGAAGGCTATGTAAAGAAGGACAGCTGCAAGAACGGCATTGAGAGTGTTCGCAAGAATGCCGTAGATTCCCCGATCATCCTGCCTGAAGCAGGGGAAGAATAATAATATAAAGTCTATCCCCATATGCCGCAGCGGAGACCCGCTGCGGTTTCGTTTACGGCTCAAACGGCTCGCCGTTTACAGTAAAGCGTATCTCATCTATCATTGTATACGGTGCCGCACTAAAAAGAACCGCCTGCATTGCAAGATCGTACATACCGTCTATCTCAGTTATCCGCGCAAATTCTTTTGTCAGATTGACAGTCAGCACACCGTTTTCCTGTGCTGCGCCAAGCACGAGAGTTCCATTAGGAAAAACATTTATAAGCCCATTGAGCGCAGTGCCGGCGGCAAGTGCGTTGACAACAGCGTAGATAGACGGTTTTGCGTCGATATAGCGTGTGATTGGCACGAGTAGGCTGCCGCTGTTGTTTGGGAAATACAACGTTATCTCCTGCGTATTCGCCGCCGTCATCAACGCGCTGTCTTCTATGTTAAGAGGTATTTGCTCGCTCTTTTCGGGCAGATATACGCTGAGATTTGTCAACTCACGGCTTCCGTTGATAGTTATCGATACGCATTCAACGGTTTTGAACTCTATAAGCGTATCAACGATCGCCGTTACGATGTCGCGCGCTCTGTCCTCGCTGTCTATGATGGTCTCCGTTTTTACGTCTACTATCGCTTCGCCGTTTTTTATCGCGATATCGAATTTGCTGTCTGCGGGAAGCGGCGCAACAAGCCCATTTTTCATAAGCTCAATTCTGTTTTCGCCGCCGTCAACGAGCAGTTCAAGGCAAGCCCGCGCGATACCCGACTGTTTTTCTATGTTTTTTCTGACAGGCACCATATAGCCGTCATCGGTCAAATAGTGAAGTTTTACGCACACCGTATCCGCGGTATCTGCTTTAACCGCGCCGCCAACGTGTTCGAGTCTTGAATCCGGATCGAGATCAAGCGGAAAATTTGTTGTAATATCATAGTTCTCGCCGTTGCCGTTCTCAGTTAGCGATGCCGGCACGCCGCCGCATGAAACAAGAATTGTGACTAAAAACATAAACGATAGCATTGCCGCGACTGACTTTAGGATAATTCTTTTCATTTAGGCACCTCGATTTCTTTATTTTTCTTATGTTTTGCAGCAAAACTCGAAACACGGGCCACAAGTCGGCGGATAATTTTCGCAGGGAATATCCGAAACAGGATAAATCCGGCAGCGAACCCGATAACACTATACAGCCGCAGATGCCCGTTGTCGCAATAGGCAAGCGTATATGCGCAAACGGCAAACAGAATAATTCCGAAGGCAATATCGGCAAGAATCGCTATTGCCGTTCTATTGATACTGCGAACGAGCGCCAACAACTCATATACTGCACCGAGCAGGAGCCCGCTCCATAGGCATACAAGAAAGATCGGCAGTTCATCGAGATTATTTATCATTATCTAAACATACGCGAGAACAGCGATCCTTTAACGGGTTGTATATCGTCGTATTCAAGCGCCGAAAGTTGACCTTCGATGATTATCTGTCCGTCGTCAAGGTCGAGTTTCGTGATATGCAGGTCGGTACCTTCTATGGTTAATCCGCCGCCGTCGGTAAGCAGTATTACCTCGCTCTCGTTAAAACTGCCAACATCCTTTACGCCTGTAATACTGATCAATTCGCGGTTTTCGATATGAATCGAATGGCTCCTCAGCCTGATTGTTTGACCTTCCAACTGCGGTCTGTCCATAATCGTTTTCTCCTCTGTTGTTGATGTTAAATGATATGCCGACAATATCAAAGTATTCATAGTGCGATCAAAACAAAAATCAATCTTGACAAATCTTATCAACGGTGCTACAATTCCGCAATAGATACTTTGAAGCGGACAAGAGCGCAGCCCATCCGATCTAAGCGAGCCGTATACGGTGCAAGGCGGCACGGAAACTGCACTCACTCACCGCTGAGTTTTTGCGGCGAACGATCATATCAATTAGCCGCAACCGTATGCCTGCGTTAAGGGTTTTAAGCGGATGCCGCCGATAATGCGGCATCAACCGGAGTGGTACCGCGCGGAATATGCTTTCTGCGTCTTCGGAAACGGACAGCGTTTCCGGGGACTTTTGTTTTATAACCGAAAGGAGCAATACTATGAGCGAACGCTATATCCATCTGCCGATAGAGAAGAAGTGGCAGGACATCTGGGACGAAACGCATTGTTTCGAGGCTAAGGACGATTATTCTTTGCCCAAATACTATGCGCTGATCGAATTCCCGTTTCCAAGCGGCGCCGGCCTTCATGTAGGGCATCCGCGAAGCAACACGGCGCTTGACATCATTACAAGAAAGCGCCGTATGGAAGGGTATAATGTGCTTTTCCCGATCGGCTACGACAGTTTTGGACTGCCGACCGAAAACTATGCCATAAAGACCGGAGAACACCCGGCGAAGGTTACGGAGCGCAATATCAAGGTGTTTCACGATCAACTCAAGATGCTGGGCTTCTCATTTGATTATTCGAGGGAGATATCCACATCCGATCCCGAGTACTATCGCTGGACGCAATGGATATTCCTGAAACTGTTCGAAAAAGGGCTCGCTTATAAAGCCGAACTTCCGATCAACTTCTGCACAAGCTGCAAGGTTGGTCTTGCAAACGAAGAAGTTGTTGACGGTTGCTGCGAACGCTGCGGCGCACCCGTAGTCAGGATGGTAAGGAGCCAATGGATGCTCAAGATAACCGAGTATGCCGACAGGCTGATCGACGATCTTGATACCGTTGACTTTATCGACAGGGTTAAATCATCGCAGATCAACTGGATCGGACGAAGCACGGGCGCCGAAGTGGTTTTCACGATTGACGGCTATGAAGACGGTCTTCGCATCTATACGACGCGTCCTGATACGCTCTTTGGCGCGACCTATATGGTCATCGCGCCCGAACACCCGCTCGTAGATAGCCTTTCAAGCAGGATATCAAACATCGACAAAGTGCTCGAATACCGCGCGGCAGCGGCACGCAAGAGCGATTTTGAGCGCAGCGAACTCGCAAAGGATAAGACCGGCGTTCCGCTCGAAGGCATCACCGCTGTCAACCCGGCTACAGGCAAGCCGATCCCGGTTTGGATCTCCGACTATGTACTCATGGGCTACGGCACGGGCGCTATTATGGCCGTTCCCGCACACGATACAAGGGACTATGAGTTCGCAAAAACTATGGGTCTGCCCATCGTTGAAGTCGTTTCCGGCGGCAATATCGAAGAAGCGGCGTTCACCGACTGCGAGACCGGGCTGCTCGTTAACTCTGGCTTCCTGAACGGTATGCAGGTTGAGACCGCTAAAAAAGCAATGATCGAATGGCTCGAAGAGCAGGGGATCGGTCGCAAAAAAACCAATTTCAAACTGCGTGACTGGCTGTTCAGCAGACAGCGCTATTGGGGCGAGCCGATACCGCTCGTTTATTGCGAGCATTGCGGGTGGGTACCGATCCCGGAGAGCGAACTTCCGCTTCGTCTGCCGGAAATAGACGATTTCCGCCCCGCTGATGACGGATCTTCTGCGCTCAAGCGCGCTACAGATTGGATACACACGACCTGCCCCAAGTGCGGCGCTCCAGCCGAAAGGGAGATCGATACGATGCCCAATTGGGCGGGGTCGAGTTGGTACTATATGCGCTACTGCGATCCGCATAACGATAAGTCGCTTGGTGATCGCAAGAAACTTGACTACTGGCTTCCGGTTGATTGGTACAACGGAGGCATGGAGCATACGACCCTGCATCTGCTTTATTCAAGATTCTGGCATAAGTTCCTGTACGATATCGGCGTCGTCGGTTGTCCGGAGCCCTATCTGAAGCGTACGAGTCACGGTATGATACTCGCCGAGGACGGCAGCAAGATGAGCAAATCAAGGGGCAACGTCATCAATCCCGACGATCTCGTCCGCGAGTACGGCGCGGACACAGTTCGCGCATACGAAATGTTCATAGGCGCGTTTGATCAGACGATCCCGTGGAGCACACAGGGCGTTAAGGGATGCCGCCGCTTCCTCGAAAGGGTCTGGAGACTTCAGGATATGGTCGTTGACGGCGCCGGCATTCGCAAGGAACTGCTCTCAAGCGTTCACGGCTGCATCAAAAAAGTGTCCGAAGATTTTGAGCGGATGAAATTCAACACAGCGATAGCGTCGATGATGAGCCTTGTAAACGACTTTTACCAGGTCGGCAATATCACCAAGGACGAACTTCGCATACTGCTCGTGCTGCTTAATCCGGTCTGCCCGCATATCACGGAGGAGATGAACGAACTCATCGGTTTCACCACTTCGATATATGAGGGTGAGTGGCCCAAATACGATGAAGCCGCGCTCGTTAAGGACGAGATTGAGATAGCCGTGCAGATAAACGGAAAAGTACGCGCAAGGATGAACGTGCCCGTCGGTATCGAAGAAGCGCCGCTCAAGGAGTTGGTGCTTGCAAATGACGATATCAAGCCTTTTGTTGACGGCAAGACGATAATCAAGTTCATCGCCATCAAAAATATCGTCAATATAGTTGTAAAGTAATAATAACCATATGGGCGCGCTTGCCGCGCCCCTTCTTGTTATTTCAGTTCAATTTCAAGTTGAATCAACTAAATTGCGGCGTTATTTACATTTTTGCGCGAATGAAGTATTATCATATTGGACAATAAAAAACGAAAGGAATCGCAATATGGACAACGCAAAGATTGGAGGCTATATTCAGATGCTTCGCCGCAGGGCGGGTTTGACCCAAAAGGACCTTGCGGAACGGCTCAACATCTCTTTTCAGGCAGTATCAAAATGGGAAACGGGGGAGAGCCTGCCGGATACGGGACTTTTGCTTGAATTGTCGGATATTCTCGGTGTTTCTGTCGATAAACTCCTTACCGGGGGCGCATTCATTACAAACGAACGCAAGTTGATGCGGCTTGAGGACGTGAAGATCGGGTTTGAACTCATTGAGGATATAGGTAGATGCTTCGGAGAAAAATGCACTTTCTATACTGCTATGATCGACGGCATCAATGAGAAGATGAATATGGATATCCTTGAATATTTGAGCGTTCCGGAAACGCGCGATGTGATGTATGCAGAAGTGCTGATACAGGGCATTATGGACGGCAAGACCGTCGATATGGAGGAGATCGAATCGGGCTTTGTAAACAAACATATGGTCGAAGTGATACGGGATTATTTCAAAAAGGCCGATGCGTGATCGAGCGAAATCATTCACAAAGGGACGCAGATGAGAGCGTCCCTTTATTGATTGGAATTGAATATTGGATCTGCGTCAGATCTCTACGATAAGAATGTCCTCAGTCGCATACTCAAGCCTCTTGGTTATAACGCCGTTTTCAAAGCAGAACGTGCCGCCGATCGATTCGGGAGCGGCTGAAAGCGAGTTAACAAATAGGGTTTTATTTGCGGCAAGCAGCGACTGATTTGCATAATCAAACTCCGCTTCGAGCCAATCCGCTTTTGAATAGTTGACATAGACGGGCCAGATCAAAACTCCGTCGCTCTTAAATCTTTCCGGCACATCCCACATATCGCCACAAAGTGCGAGCATAAACTCACGACCGCGATAAACAAATCCGCAGGTAGTTTCGCCTTCCTTGTAGTTTTTGTCAAAGTGCACATCTTTCCAACCCGGGGAAATGCGGCGATAGTTTTTTGTAAGACGACCGCCGATAACAACGGCGCAGGATGAATAGATGCTCGCACCGTCGCGTTCAAAGTAGCCGAATACAAGATCGACACCCTTCGACTCTGACAAAGCGCAGATGCTATTGATGATCTCGTCGTTTTGAGAAACAGCAATACAGATATCTCTTTCATATTCACCGTTGAGCGCGTCAAAACCCTGCAAAAAGCTTTCGCCGAATACTATCATATCGGCTTTTCCGCGCGCGGCATCCATAGCACGTTCTATCTGAGAAAGATTGAACGCAATATCATTGTTTTTAAACTCATACTGCACAAGTCCAATATTCATTGTTTCCTCCTTTCGATATGCGGTTTGGATATCAAAACCGGTCCAAATCCTAAAAGCGATCAATGCCTGATGATATAAAAGATCAATGCCCGACAGCGTTTTTAATCCTAAAGCATTGGATGCACGAACAAGCGAGGTATCGCCGTCGCGCCTGTAAACAAGGTCGAATACCATGCATTCATTGTTGAGCAAAGACAGAAAACCAAGGTCTATAAAGTCTTCCGCGTTTTCCATTCCGAGCGTGGTCGCGTTTATCAGTATATCCGCTTCTGATACTGAGTTATCGACGTTTTCGCAATCGAATATCGCGTTTTCGATCGGAAGAGTTCCGCAGTCGGTATGCGCTCTGTTTATAAACTTAACATTGGCTCCCTGCGCGTTAAGCGCCGATCCTGCAGCAACAGCAACCGCGCCGGTCCCCAAAATCACAGCGCGTTTCCCGCTTAAGGAAACACACTCGTCCAGCAGCGCCTTAACAAGACCCGGCGCGTCGGTATTGAAGCCGATCAATTTGTCGCCATCGACAGATACGATGTTGACGGATTTCGCCGTTACAGCAGAATCATCCAGTTCGTCAAGATAAGGAATTATCGCCTTTTTGTGCGGCATAGTAATTGCAAATCCTGCAAGACCTCGCTCCAAAACGATGCCGCGAATATTGGAGATTTCACTTCTTTTAACACGTATCAGGTCAAAAGAATGGCCGGAGATACCCGCGGCTTTGAACATTGGCGCGTAAACGGTGGGGGAGAGGCTGTGTTCGACAGGATCGCCTATAAGAGCATAGCGGTATTGGGAATTGCAAGGTTTATCTATTTTCATCGATCTTTGATAACAGTATGTCAGCAGCGACATAATAACTTTTTTCGCCAAGCGCGCTGACCTGCGCAATACAAACAGGCTCTATGACGCTGACGGCACGAAAAGATTCTCTATTATGGATGTCCGAAAGATGAACTTCTACAGTTGGAATGCCTATAGATTCTATCGCGTCGCGTATAGCGTAGGAATAGTGTGAATACGCGCCGGGGTTTATCAGAATACCGTCGAAACATCCCATGGCGTTGTGCAGTTCATCGATGATAGCGCCCTCGTGATTTGACTGAAAACATGCGAGATCAGCGCCTTTTTCTTCGAGATAAGATGTTAAACCTTGTATGATCTCATCAAGCGTTTTTGTTCCGTAAATACTCGGATCGCGCTTGCCGAGAAGATTCAGGCTCGGCCCGTTTATAACAAGTATCTTCATATCAGTTCCAATCCTTCGGCACAAAGATACGCTCATATTCCCGAACGGCATAGCGATCGGTCATACAGGCGATATAGTCCGCGGTTGCTCTGGCTTCACCGTCTTCATCGATGTATTTTTTGAAATCGTCGGGTAAACGGTCTATATGCGTTAAATAGTATTTATACAGACTTTCAACAAGCGCTTCCGCCTTGCCCTCTTCCGATTTTGCGATAGGGTTATGATACAGATTGTTGAACAAAAAGTCGCGCAGTTTTTCAAACTCTTCGGACATATCGTCGCTCATACGCACATAATTCTTGTTGAAACTCTCCGTCAGTATATCGAGTATCAGCGCATTTATCCTTTCGCCGTGGGTAGCGCCAATCATCTCTATGCAGTTTTTCGGCAGCGATTCATTATTCAGCAGTCCCGCGCGGATCGCATCGTCTATATCGTGATTGACATATGCGATGCGGTCGGCAAGACTTACTACGCTCCCCTCAAGGGTTATGGGTGCGCCGTTTTTCTTGTGGTTTAGTATCCCGTCCCGTACTTCATAAGTAAGGTTGAGACCGATGCCGTTTTCCAGTTTTTCAACCACCCTCAAACTTTGAACATTGTGCTCAAAGCCACCGGGAACCAGGCTTTTTAAAACATTTTCGCCCGCGTGGCCAAAAGGCGTATGCCCAAGATCGTGTCCCATCGCGATTGCTTCGGTAAGGTCCTCGTTAAGATTCAAAGCGCGCGATATAGTGCGTGCGATCTGTGCAACCTCCAACGTATGTGTGAGCCTTGTACGATAATGATCGCCGACGGGGGAGAGGAACACCTGCGTTTTATGCTTCAATCGCCTAAAACTCTTGCAATGGATAATGCGATCCCTGTCGCGCACAAACTCCGTCCTTATGGGGCAGGGCTCGATTTGTTTTTTCCTGCCGCGCGAATTTGCCGACAGCATCGCATAGGGCGATAGCGTGTCGGTTTCGCGTTTTTCAATTATCTCACGGTAGCACAGCGTCATACAATGCCTCAATCAATTCGAAAAATCTTAGCAAACAGTCTGCGTTTTGGCAGGTATTCAAGATCGCTCGCGGCGAATGGGCGCGACAGAATCATCGAAACCGCATACACGGCAATACCTACGATGATTGCTAACATAGTGCCGATTGTAGGATGCCCAAGGCTTTTAAATATGCCGAAAACGAGGTGAACAAATACGCCCATCACAACACTCGAAAGTATGGGTTTAATGAAAGTATCGGAATAACTGATGGACATGCGCGTTTTTCTGATGACATAAACGGTATCACCGATGCCCGCGATCGCATAGCACAGTACGGTGGAGATCGCAGCACCGAGGATGCCGAGATTGGTGAACTTCATAAGTACAAGCATACTGATTATTTTGACAGCGCCGCCGACAGCAAGGAAGTACACGGGCACGCGCGGCTTGCCTATGCCTTGTATTATGCCGGTAAGCGTTTGAACAAGCGATAGGAACAGCACGCCTATGGCGGCAATGTACATAACCTGCTGGGCCTGAATATAGATCTCGCGGTCGCTTCTGACGGCGTCATAGAGCATACTCATTATCGGCCCGCCGAGCACGAAAAGGCCGGCCGCGCAGGGTGCGCCAATGAGCAGCGCGAGTTTGATGCCGGTTCGGCTCGCGGAGTTGACATTGCGCCACTCACGCTTTGTAACCGCTTGGGAGATAGCGGGAACAAGACTCATAGACAGCGCCAGCGTCAAAACGGCCGGCATATTGATAAGTGGCGTAACATAGCCGCGCAGCACGCGGAACGCGGTCTGCGCGCTCTCTTTGGCTATATCCGCATCAATCCCGGCGCTAATTGCTCGCTCCTTGAGGATGCGGGTTATGAACAGAGTATCGGCGGTCGCGGTGATTGGCATAATCGAAGCGCCGATCGTGATCGGTATCGCGATGACCAGCAGTTTTTTGATTATCTCGTTTGATGGTGCGACGGAGTCGGCGGCGTTTCTGCCGATGCATATGGAAAGCGTTCCGCGCCTTAATCTGATGTTATAGTAAAGTGCGATGAATATCAGCGCGGCAAACTCGGATATTGTTACGCCGATAAGAGCGCCCATCGCCGCGTATTCAGGATGCTTGGGGTATCGCTTCATTAGCAGGGCGGCAAGGGAGAAGCCCACGAGCAGTTTGATAAACTGCTCGATAAGTTGGCTGATCGCCGTTCCTGTCATACACTGCATACCTTGGAGGTATCCGCGGTAGGCGCACATGATCGATACAAAGAAGAGAGCAGGTGCAAGCGCGATAAGCGAAAGTTTGGCTGGCTCTTGATCTGCCATCTTTGCTATCGGCACCGCAAGGGCCAATAATAATACAGATGTGATTATGCCGATGAGCAGCAAAACTTTTAATGCAGAGGAGAAGACTTTTTTTGCGCCAATCGCGTCGCCGAGCGCTATCCGTTCGGATACCAACTTCGATATTGCTGTGGGAATACCCGCGGACGAAATTACAAGCAGACCCGAATAGATAGGATATGCGACTTCATAGTATCCAAGACCCTTGTCGAGTATGTTCGCAAGGGGAATCCTGTAGACAGCGCCGATGACCTTGACGATAAGCCCGGCAAAGCCGAGTATGGCGGCGCCGTGAGTAAAGTTGGTTGTCTTTTTTGTCTTTTCCATATTTTAACCCTATATGCCGAAACTCAGGCTCGGCAGTCCTTTCGATCAACGGTATTGAGCAGTAAACCGCATATAGACGAGATTATTATATCATATTAATACTTGATTTGCTATATGTTCATCGTGCATTTTTTGTATAAGAATGCGGTTAAGAAATCCGATTATTGCTAAAACTAAACGTATTGACGAAAAAGGAGAGCAGCGGAAATTATGAGTTCTATTTATACCGATCTTGCAATGGAACTGAAGGAACTCGATCCAGACATGAATGGGATCAGCGAAACCGAGGAACAACGCGGAGAGATAGCGATAAAGCGTGTTGGTATAATCACAAAGGAAGCGGCCGAAAAGGTCAATAAGGCGATTGGCAAATACATCACTATCGATGCGCCGGATCTGGCGGCAAGACCGCTTGATCTTTTCAACAACGTCGAAAAATGCCTTTCGGATGAACTGCGTTCGCTTATTAGATTCGATATCAACAAGTCCACCGCGCTTGTCGTGGGGCTCGGAAATCAGGGCATAACGCCCGATTCGCTCGGCCCGAAAGCGGCGGAAAAGGTCTTTGTAACAAGACACATAAAGGGCTTTGCCCCAGATGCGTTCGACTTTGAACTGCCTAGCGTCTGCTCGATCGCACCCGGAGTGCTCGGAGTAACTGGGGTAGAAACAGCGGATATAGTTCGCGGGGTTGTGAGCTTTGCAAAGCCCGATTACATCATTGCAATAGATTCGCTCGCTTCAAGACGCGCGTCAAGGATATCGAGCATCATCCAGTTGTCCGATGCAGGCATAAGCCCGGGCTCGGGAGTCGGAAATCTAAGGAGCGAATTGAGCAAAGCAAGCCTCGGAGTTCCGGTCATAGCGATTGGCGTACCGCTCGTAGTTAGAGCGTCTACAATAACGCGGGATACCATTTCAACAATACTCAAGGAATCACTCGTTGATAACAGCGAAAGCATGCTTGACGAACTCGAATCGCGCATAATTGAAAAAAGCCTCGACGATATGATAGTTACTCCGAAGGACATCGATATTATCGTCGAGGATATGTCAAGGATCATCGCAAATGCGATTAATTCGGCGCTATTCGGAGAAAATGTCGAAAAAATCCGAGAAATGATCGCCTAAAAACTAACCTTGTTTGCTTGCAAGTTTTTCAACGAGTTCTGGATCGGGTGCGACTGTCAAAGTTTTTTGGTGCGTATAGACCACGAAACCAGGCTTTGCGCCCGACGGTTTTTTAACATACTTTCGCAGCGTGTAGTCGACCGCAGTATTGCCGGAAGCACGTCCCTGCGAATGATGGGCGGCAATGACAGCGGCTTCCAATAAGGCGGTATCGCTTGGCTTGCGACCACAGCATTTTAGTATAACGTGAGAGCCGTGCACATCCTTGGTGTGCAGCCATATATCGTCAGGAGAAGCGTCTTTGAACGTCAGTCTGTCGTTCTGCGTGTTGTTCTTTCCGGCAAGGATCAAGCAGCCGTCAGTTGAAGTATAAGCGAACGGCTTCGATTTTTGCGGTTTTTGTTGTTTTTTTGCGACTTTTAAACGGTTCGCCCTTATGTAGCCGGAAGAACAGAGTTCCGAACGTACATCTTCAAAATCAGAGCCCGAAACACAGTTTTTAAGATCGTTTTCGACACCTTTCAAGTATTCGATCTCTTTAACCGCTTCTTCAAGAAGCACGAGTGCGATATCGCGCCCCGATTTTGCTTTTCTATACTTCTTGTAATAGATTTGCGCATTATCCGCGCAGTTTCTTGTGCTGTCAAGCGGTATGGTTATTTTCTGCGGCGGATCAAGATAATAGTTATCAAGTGAGACTTCTTCGGCCCGTTCGGGAAGTGCATATATGTTCGCTGTCAGCAGTTCCCCAAACAGGCGCAGTTTTTCTATCTCAGCCTCGTCTCCTATGGATAACGAAAACTTTTCTGCCTTTCGTGCAAGGCGCTGAATTGAGTTTTGAAGCGTCTTTTCAAGCGATGATGCACGACGTTTAGCACTCTCAAGTTCGGCCCTAAAACGATAAAACTCATCGGCGGCATCGGAAATACGCTCAAAACAGATCACTTTTTCATTTGGCGGGGTAAAAGGAAGAAACATCCTCTTTTCGCCGCGCACTACGATAGAAGGCTTAGTTTTGCCGTCAAAGATCGATCCATAAAGACCTACTATACCGGAAGTTGCATCATATGACGCGATCTCGACATAGTCAAGCATAAATGCGGCTATGGCGGGGGAAAGGCCGCATATCGAGTTTGAAAGTGCTTTGTCTTGGCGCTCCGCGCGCGACAAAATGCCATGAATGTCATCAACGGTCAAGAATGCAGGATCGAGTTTATCCTGCACCGGCGGAAACTCGTATTTGATTTTCGGCAGCACAAGGCGCACGCTGCTCATCGAGGGCGATACGCGCCTTATCGCATCAATGATTAAGAAGTCGGCATCAGTCAGGATTATGTTTGAATGCCTGCCCATAATCTCGCAAATCAACTTGAACTCGGCGCTATCGTTAAGTTCGTTTCGACCTTCAAAGCCGATGATAACGATCCTGTCATGTTTCGGTTGATCAACCGAAACGATTCTTGCCCCCGCAAGATGCTTTCGGACAAGCATTAAAAAGTTCGGCGCATCAATGGGCGAATGTCTCTTTTCGTTCGTAATGTGAAGGCGACAGTTCTCGCTTGAAGATGAAGCGATAAAGCGCTTATTTTCGCCGTTTTGGTGAACGGAAAACAGCAGCTCGTACTTTTCGGGCTGCTGGATCTTTTCAACCTTTCCGCCGATGAGAGAGCGCATTTCAATTACAGATGCAGATAGTGTCAGTCCGTCCATAGCATAAAAATAGCGTCAAGGCGTATGCCATTGACGCCGACAGATTATTTGATGGTGTTTTTAAGGACGCCGATGCCCTCGATCTCGACTTCGACGCTGTCTCCACGCTGCATAGGCGCAATACCCTCTGGAGTGCCGGTCGCGACGATGTCGCCGGGAAGAAGCGTCATACCCTCGGTAATAAAGCAGATAAGGCTGTCGATGTCGTGTGACATAAGAGCAGTGTTGGAACTTTGCTTGACTTCACCGTTGAGCCGTGTCTGTATATTGCTTGAATCTGCATTAAGATCGGTCTCGATATGAGGCCCGATTGGGCAGAATGTATCAAAGCCCTTACCGCGGGTCCATTGAGTGCCTTGAGCAGGCGATTTTTGGATATCGCGCGCGGTAATATCATTCAGGCACGTATAGCCCAAGATATAGTCCTTTGCCTTACCAGTTTCGACCTTGGAAGCGCGTTTGCCGATGACAACGCCGAGTTCGCCTTCAAAATCTACGCGATTGCTGATAGCGGGGTACACGACATCGTCGCCGCAGCCTACAACGCAGGTGCTGGGCTTGATAAAGAGCACGGGTTCAGGCGGCTGACCTTCGCCCATCTCATCGGCGTGAGCACGGTAGTTCTTGCCGATGCATACGATCTTCGTGGGCTCGCAGGGAGCAAGCATCCTGACTTCCGAGACAGGGACACATTCACCGCTATACTCGATCGAAGTATAGGGCTCATGCGCGAGAAACCGCACATTTTCAACATCAAGGATCGCATATCGCGGCTCGCAGTTATACTCGCAACGGATGATCTTCATCGTATTCCTTTCCAGGATCAGGCGATCTGATCCTCGGCTTTTTCGTTGGTACTGCTGTAGAAGTACTGGGGCTCTTCCTCTTTAAGTACGGATTTATAGGTGATTACGACCTTGTCGATATCTGTACGGGACGGGGTCTCGTACATTATCGGAAGCATAATGTCCTCGAGTATCGCTCTAAGGCCTCGAGCGCCGGTATTGCGCTTGATCGTAAGTTTTGCGATTTCCGTAAGCGCTTCGGGCTCAAAGTCAAGTTCAACATTATCCATCTCAAATAGACGCTTATACTGCTTGACAAGCGCGTTCTTAGGCGCAGTCAGAATATTGATCATCGCCTCTTCCGTAAGCTGGTCAAGCGTTACTATGACGGGTACGCGGCCGATGAACTCGGGGATAAGTCCGAACTTCAACAGATCTTCGGGCAGTATGTCCTTGAGCGTTTGACCTATATCTTTTTCGATGTTGGACTGGATATCAGCGCCAAAACCCATATTCTTTTTGCCGGTGCGCTTTTGGATTATGCTTTCGATGCCCGCAAATGCGCCGCCGCAGATGAACAGGATATTCGTGGTGTCGATCTGGATAAAATCCTGATGTGGATGCTTCCTGCCGCCCTGAGGGGGGACGGAAGCGACGGTGCCCTCAAGTATTTTAAGAAGCGCCTGCTGAACGCCTTCACCGGAAACATCGCGTGTGATAGAAGGGTTTTCGCTTTTTCTGGCGATCTTGTCAATCTCGTCTATGTAGATGATGCCTTTTTGTGCGCGATCAACATCATAATCGCAAGCCTGGAGCAGTTTAAGAAGAATGTTCTCCACATCCTCGCCGACATAACCTGCCTCGGTAAGCGAAGTTGCATCGGCAACCGCAAATGGCACGTCAAGGATACGCGCAAGCGTTTCAGCAAGCAAGGTCTTTCCGCAGCCGGTGGGACCGAGCATCACGATATTGCTCTTGCCGAGTTCTGCCTCTGTCTTGGTTTTGGAAGCGTAGATGCGCTTATAATGATTGTAAACGGCAACGGCAAGCGCGCGCTTTGCGTGTTCCTGTCCGATGACGTAATCATCGAGCGCGGCGACTATCTGCTTGGGCTTGGGAAGATCCTCGATATTTTCGACGGTCTCGCTTTCGGTAACGGGGTTATCCTCGAGTATTTCACGGCATACATCGATGCATTCGTTGCAGATGTACACGCCGGGTCCTGCGAGGATACGGTCAACTTCGCTTCTGCTTTTGCCGCAGAACGAGCATTTTATGGAATCGTTTTCGGTATGTTTTGCCATATTTTGATTCGCGCCGCCGACAGCCGGTCAACTATCGGCGACAGGTTTCCTTTCTTTGACGGCAGATCAGCGCTTTGCGGGCACTATTTCATCAATAATACCGTATGCAAGCGCTTGCTCCGCTGACATATAATTATCTCTCTCCGTATCCAGAGCGATCTGCTCAACGGGTTTTCCTGTGCGCAAAGCAAGGATCTCGTTGAGTTTTTCGCGGGTGCGGAGTATCAACTCGGCCTGGATCTTAATGTCGCTCGCCTGGCCGTGCGCTCCTCCCGAAGGCTGGTGGATCATTATCTCGCTGTTTGGGAGCGCCTTGCGTTTTCCCTTTGCGCCTGCTGCAAGCAGAAAAGCGCCCATCGACGCGGCCATACCCACGCAAATTGTGGATACCTCGCAGCGGATGTACTGCATAGTATCGTAGATTGCCATACCAGCAGTCACGCTGCCGCCGGGGGAATTGATGTAGAGGTAGATGTCCTTATCGGGATCGTCCGCCTCGAGGAAGAGCATCTGAGCGATAATAACGTTTGCTTCTTCGTCGGTAACGGGGGAGCCGAGGAAAATTATCCTATCCTTAAGAAGGCGAGAATAGATATCGTAAGTCCTTTCGCCTTTATTGGTTTGTTCAATAACATAGGGGATAAGTCCGGGCATATTGACCTCCTGTAAACTAAGTTTATTTCGCCTCAACGGAGTTTTCTACAAGGAATCGAACGAGCGCCTCGTAGAGCGCGTTGGAAGCATAGCGCATACGGTTCTTTTCAAGTTCGGAATTGATCTTTTCATCATCCCAATGCTCGCGGCGCGCGGCGTCGGAGTTCTTGATCGCGGTGATAAAGTCCCGATCCTGAGGCTCGATTTTTTCGTCGTCTATGATTTTGAAAAGCACATACTGAGCCTTGAGGTTGCGTTGTGCACCCTCATAGTAATCCTTGCGGACATCTTCAATGTTCATATTGGCATACTGAAGATAACCTTCGAGATTTGTACCGAACTGTTTGAGTTGATCGTCGAAACGATGGAGCTGAACATTCACTTCCTCGTTGAGGATGTCCTCGTGAATCTCGACTTCGGCGTTGTCGATCGCCTTCTGGACGATCGCGTTCACACGATCAAACTCGGCACGTTCCTTTGCGGCCTTTTCGAGTTCCGCACGGACATTCGATTTGTATGCGTCAACGGTATCGAACTCGGAAGTGTCCTTAACAAAGTCGTCGTCGAGTTCGGGAACTACATCGGTGCTGATGGAATGCACCGTTACCTTGAAGATGACGTCTTTTCCTGCAAGATTCTCGGCCTGATAGTCCTCGGGGAAAGTAACGTTGAGATCGCATGTTTCGCCGATATTCATACCTATCATCTGCTCTTCAAAGCCGGGGATGAAGGTGTGAGAGCCGATCTTGAGAGAATAGTTCTCGGCGGTGCCGCCCTCAAACTGTTCATCGTCAAGGAAGCCGGCAAAATCGAGCACTACGGTGTCGCCCTCCTGAACGGGGCGCTCAACGTTTTCGGTCGTCGCGACCGCTTCGCGGCGACGAAGTATATCCTTATCGACATCCTCATCCGTAACATTATACTCAGCCTTCGGGGCATCTATACCCTTGTACTGACCGAGTTTGACCTCGGGGCGAACGACGACTTCTGCGATGATATCAACGCCGTTTTCTTCTGAAACGGAAGTAAACTCGATATGGGGCTGAAGTTCAGGGACGATATTATGCTCGGTGATCGCATTGGAATAGACCTGCTGTACGCAGCGGTCAAGTTCATCCTCCCAGAAGATCTCGGTACCGTAGAGCTGCTCGAGTTTCTTGCGGGGGGCTTTGCCCTTGCGGAAACCGGGAACATTGTAACGGGAGCCAAGGCGGCGATATGCGCTTTCGAGCGCGTTTACATAATCTTCAGCGGGAATGTGCAGACCAAGTCTTGCTTTTCCGTTTTCGATCTTAATGAGTTCAGACATATTTTCCTCCGTGTGCTGTTCGGCATCTGCCGAATGATGATCGGATCAAACTCTTCGGTCAAGAGTATCCACAATGATAAATTATACCATAAACAGCGGCAGGTGTAAACAGCAAAATCGCAATATACTAAACAATTTTATGTGCAGACTATATAACAAAATCAGTATTGACTTAACTGTTTCTTCGGTATATCATTGAAGCGTATCAAGGAGGTGATTGATTTGCCTTTTTTCATCGTCAAAAACGATATAACCAAAATGAAAGTTGACGCGATCGTCAACGCCGCGAACAGATCCCTGCTCGGCGGCGGGGGAGTCGACTGTGCGATACACCGCGCTGCCGGACAAAAGCTGCTTGAGGAATGCCGGACGCTTGGCGGTTGTGAAGCCGGCGAGGCCAAATTGACGCTAGGCTATGATCTGCCCGCGAAATATGTTATCCACACGGTTGGCCCCATCTGGCATAACGGACTGTATTCGGAAAAGGAAATACTTTATTCCTGCTACGAAAACTCGCTTTACCTTGCAAGATCGAAGGGCGTTGAGAGCATCGCGTTTCCGCTGATTTCCGCGGGTGCTTACGGCTACCCGCGCGATAAGGCCATCTCCGTTGCCGAAAAGGCCATAAAGGATTTTTTGGCAGAGAACGATATGACCGTCTATCTCGTGCTTTTCGACGGCACATCGTACGCGTTCAGTAAAAAGCGCTTTGATGAACTCCGCGATTATATCGGCGACCGCTACGCCGAAGAGCACAAAGAGAGCATAAGCACGCTGTATCGGCGTAAGTTCAGAGCAAAGCAGCGCGCTGCGCTCGATCTATGCACCAATGCCGAACCCTCATTCGGCAACTCCTCCGCATCTGTTGATATAATGCCCGAGATGTGCGACGCTGAAGCCTTGATCGATTATTCCGGCATCAGCAAGAAGATAGACGAGATGCTCGACGAGAGTTTCAGCGAAATGCTGCTTAGGAAGATCGACGAGCGTGGGATGACCGATTCCGCGTGCTACAAAAAGGCGAATATCGACCGAAAACTATTCTCAAAGATACGCTCATACAGACTTTACAGGCCTAGTAAAGCGACCGCGATCGCGTTTGCCGTTGCGCTTGAACTCGATCTGAACGAGACTGCAAATATGCTCAAAAAGGCAGGATACGCGCTTTCGCATTCAAATAAGTTCGATCTTATTATAGAATACTTTATCGAACGAGGCATCTATGATGTTTACGAGATAAATGAGGCGCTGTTTGCATTCGATCAGCAACTGCTGGGAGCATAAGACATAATCTATTTATCTTCTACACCCGCTGAAATAACCCGCAGCGGGTTTTTTGTCGCTTTTCAAGCGACCAAATATTGGTTTTTGGCTGTTATAATCGGTGCGCAGGGTGAAAAACACCCAAATCAGAAAGTGAGGTTAAAAGCTATGAAAAAGAATTTGACAGAGATCGTATTCATCCTTGACCGCAGCGGCTCTATGAGCGGGCTGGAGGGCGACACCATCGGCGGCTTCAACTCGATGATAGAGAAACAGCGCAGAGAGGACGGCGAGGCGCTTGTTTCCACAGTGCTATTTGACGGCGTAAGCGAAGTTATCCACGACAGAGTACCGCTTGACAGTATTGCGAAGATGACCGAAAAGGACTACTATGTTCGCGGCTGCACAGCGCTTCTCGACGCGATGGGCGGGGCGATAAAGCACATTTCAAACGTTCACAAGTACATCCGCGACGAGGATGTGCCGGAGCAGACAATTTTCATAATCACGACAGACGGTATGGAGAATGCAAGTCATGAGTACACATCGGAAAAGGTTAAAAAACTTGTCGAAGAGAAGAAAAAACTAGGCTGGGAGTTTATCTTCCTTGGCGCAAATATCGATGCTGTGGGAACAGCAAAACACTATGGCATCAACGAAGACAGGGCAGTAAATTACTGTTGTGACAGCGTCGGTACCGCGCTAAACTTCTCGGTAATGAACGAGGCTATATCAACCGTCCGTTCAAAGAAGCGACTTGATAAAAACTGGAAAAAGAGCATAGAGGCCGATTTTGAAAAACGCTGCAAGTGATTTTAAATCAATGTAAAAGCGCAGATAAGGGCGTATCCGCATAAGGAGATACAGGTTTTCAGCCGAAACACCCTTTCATCAATGAAAAATCCGCTAATACATATGTATTAGCGGATTTTCATTATGCTTGATATTCGGCCGAAAACCGCGTATTTACATTTTGCGAACAAACAGTTGATACTTTTTCCTGTCTATACCGTATGCAATGTATTTTTGTCCGCGATGCATCCGTGTATTAACGCCGTTCTGATACGGATACGCTTCAATGAATAACTTTCTGCCGTTTAAGTATGCAATGCCGCTGATGTTTTCGTCTCCTATACGCCTTTTCCAAGTCGAGTTGGGATACAGTTTGGGGAAAGGATTAGGGATCTCTGCAAAATACTGATTGTTCGATTCTTCTTGAGTCTGTTCAGATTCAACGCTTTTGCGTTTATCTTCAACAATGCTTCCATAGAACAGTTCACGCGCTTGGCTCAGTATCCTTCCGGTAATGGGGGAGCGCCCGGATATGTCTTTGACCTCGATTTCAGAGCATTCTGCAACGTTAAGCATATCATCTGCGCGTTTGTTGCTATGCAGATTCTGCGATCGCTTCTGCGAGAGAGCGAGTCGTATCCGCTCACGATACCCCTCCGCTTGGGCTCTGTTTAACGAAACGTATCCTTCAGAAATCACCATGCCATCGCTGTTTGCCAACGCAAAACCCTTTACACCTGTTATGTCGGCAGTTCCATTCTGTGCATTCGGGTCGATATCGACAAACATCAGCCCTGCATCCGAAACAAGCACAGTGAATGAGTCTTTGATTGCTTCAGCACGCAATTTCACGGACTTCATCAACCGCAGTTCATATTCTGTGCGGCTGTTTCGCTCATTGAGTTTGACAGAGCCTTTGATATCGCCGTTAAGCGCAATTGTTTTGATCATAGCGCACCCCCATTTAAACTTATGCCGAAAAGCGTGTAATGTTGACGGAGTTTTGATGAATTACCTGTCATCTTTTGACAGTATTGTAAATACTATAAACCAAAACCGAAAAGGGGGCAGAATTATGTCAAACACAACATTTTCCGAACTCAGAGAAAAGGAGATAATAAATATTTGCGACGGAGCGCGGCTAGGAACTATATGCGACCTTGAACTCGATGATTGCACGGGGCTTATCTGTTCGATAGTTGTGCCCGGTCCCGCGCGTATGCTTGGCCTTATAAAGAATTCCGAGGAACTTGTCATCCCGTTTTGCAAGATACAGAAGATAGGCGATGATGTCATCCTCGTCGATATAAACGATTTGAAGCGAATAGAGTGATCTGTCTTGCAAATATCGCTTCCAAATGGTATCATATAAACAATATGTATTTGGGGGCAAACATGATCTCAAATAACAAACTCGATCCAAAATACATCGATGTGCTTGACGGCATTCGCGCCTTGAGTGTTATTATCGTGCTTATTTTCCATTTTTGGCAGCAGACTTGGATATTTCCTAATATTCGAACGCCTTTTCTGCGGTTCTTGAAGATCGAAAGCATCGATTTTACGAATCTTGCGACGATGGGCTATCTGTTTGTCGATATGCTCGTTTTGTTGAGCGGTTTTTTGCTGTTTCTGCCGGTTATGAGGCAAGTTTTCCTTGACGACTCTCGCCTCGATGTTCGTCTCTATATCAAAAAACGCATAGCGAGAATACTTCCGAGTTATTATTTTGCGGTACTCTTTGTCTTCTTTGTTTTCGCGCTGCCGTCCGGACAGTATGCCTCAAAAGAGATCGCCTACAAGGATCTGATAACGCACCTGACCTTTACTCAAACGCTGTTTGTTCAAACCCATCTGCAAACAAAATGTGGCGCCGTCCTCTGGACGGTAGCTGTTGAGGTTTGGTTCTATATCATTTTCCCCTTCATTGCAAGATTGATCGAAAAGCGCGATTGCCTTACGAAACAGAAGTCCATAATCACATCTATAAGTATAATTATGATGCTGTTTATATCAATGCATCTTATTACAGTTTACTGGGATAAGGCATTTGTCAACAGACCAAACGCCTATGTGGCAATGTACATAAACCAATTGCCCGCCTTTATGGGCACTTACGCAAACGGTATGCTCGGCGCGATGCTCTATGTTCTCGCAGTTATGTATCTCGACCGCAGCCGCGCCGTATCGATCGTTGCGACCATACTTTCGGTATTGTGCTTATTCTACATCATAACGCTTATAAAGGACTGTGAGCGGCTTCCCGCAAACGGCAAACAGTTCTGGCAGGTCTCAAAACGCTGGCTCTGGACAGGTAGTTTTACCGTATTCATACTATCGAGCGCAATGTCCGCGCGCTGGTTCAGGGCTTTGCTTTCTAACCCGGTTATGCGCTTCTTGAGCAGGATATCGTTCAATCTCTATATTTGGCATCAATGGCTTGCTGTACAGATCAAATACGAATGGCGCATTCCCGCTTGGACGGGTGAAGTTCCTCCGAATCAAACGGGTGATAGGGTATGGATGAACAAATATGCCCTCATTATAACCGCAGCGGCGTTCATCGTCGCGACACTCTTCACTTATTTGATCGAAAGACCCGCTTCGGATATCATCCTCGGCAAGCGAACATTCGTTTTTAAGAAAAGTTCAAAGACTCAATAGTCAAACTTTAACCAACAAAAAAGCATCGGATAACCGATGCTTTTAATTCGGTGTTATGCCATCAGCAGCCGCAGAACGAATCAATAAAACCGCCGATCACGGGAAGATCGCACTTTTTGCCATTAAATGCGGCAACCGCGGACAATACAAGGTAAACAATAGCGGGAATATTTACCAGCCAGAAAAGGAGCGTAAAGAGCCAAAATTGGATCAGATTGACAAGAATCAGACGCAGAACAAGCAACAGCACAAGCGCAATAACCGAAATGGCAAGCGCACGGCGCACAAAAGGATTCTTATCGAGGAAGAAGAACACTACGGCCGCGATAATGGGAACGATGAAACTTGCCCAATAGATACCGCCCCATAAACAGTCAACAGCCGCGACGATAAAGATGATTCCCGCAAGAATGTTAGCATTAAGCGGTTTGATGAGAGTGGATTTGCCGTTGTCCATAAAAGCACCTCCAAAAGGTTTTTTATTTGATATTGAGCAAATACATAGCGTATTTGCCTTAATATCATCGTAATCCATTATATTATTATTTTAACTCAAATGCAATAGCCAAGTTCGACATTAAAGGCTGTTAATAATAAAAGCCCGACTTTTTGACGCCGGACTTAGAGTTTTTAATCAGATGACGCCGTTTTCCGTCAGCCAATTCTCAATATGCTTTTGGGAGTTCTCAACGCCGCTGCCGCTAAGGGAAAGTCCTCTTGCAACGCTTGAGTTGCGGCAGATCTTCTTTATATCCTCGATGCTGCGTCCGAGGTCGTTGCCCTCGTTGGTGCACAGGGGAAGTATTTTTTTGTTTGAAAAATCAAAAGCCTCCAGAAAAGTGAATACCGCCATCGGCATCGTATTCCAATAATTCGGGTAGGCGAGGATTATGGTATCGTATTCGTCGATGCTTTCTGGAAGATCCCTTAGTTCGGGGCGCGCATTATTGTTGTAGTCATCTTTTGACTCGCGCATGCAAACATCGTATTCATCGGAATAGGGCTTTTTCATAACGATATTAAAGATATCGGCGCCGGTGAGTTCTTTGCACATCTCGGCAGCGACCTCGGTATGTCCTACCTTGATGTACTGCTTGGAATAACCAACATAGTTTTCGCCTCTTCTTGAAAAGAAAGCAATGAGTGTTTTGGACATAATCTATCCTCCTTAAATAGTTGCGCGGCGATGCCGCTTATCCTTGGTATCATTTTACTACTTTTCAAAGCATAACACAAGGTATCTGTGGTTATATTTTCCGCAAAAAGTGTTTTTGGAGGCAGTTCATATAAATCCTGTATTTGCATCGAAAAAAAATAATCATCAATATTTTGCGCAACTGTTCCATTTTGGCTCAAAAAGTTGTATAATAATCAAATGGATAAATCTATGCCCATTCGGAGGTTTGAATATGTGTGGAATAGTCGGATATGTCGGTGATAAAAAAGCTACTCCGATCCTTTTGAACGCACTCGAAAAACTTGAATACCGCGGTTATGATTCCGCAGGTATCGCGCTCGTTTCGGAAAACAGTATTGCGATACACAAGACCCGCGGCAGGATCGCGGATCTTCGCTGCATCATCGAACGGGACCTTGTTGATGATTGCACAGTCGGCATCGGTCATACGCGCTGGGCAACACACGGCGAGCCGTCTGACGTGAACTCGCACCCGCATCTTTCGAAGAGCGGCAGGGTAGCGGTCGTTCATAACGGTATCATCGAAAATTATATCGAACTCAAGCATCATCTTGAGTCGCGCGGCCACAGTTTTTCAACGGAAACTGATTCTGAAGTCGTTTCCGAACTTATCGATTATTTCTATAATGGCGACCCTGTATCCGCCGTTAGAGAAGCGGAAACTATGCTCAAGGGGTCCTATGCGCTCGGCATCATATTTGCGGATTTCCCAGAGCAGCTTATCGCACTAAGAAAAGACAGCCCATTGATCATTGGGGTAGGCAACGGCGAAAACTTTATCGCATCCGATATCCCCGCAATACTTAAACACACGCGCAATGTTTTCAGGCTCGGAGAGCGTGAACTCGTCGTGCTGACCGCAAAGCGTGTTAACGTATTCAACACCTACGGCGAGCGCATCGAACATCAGATCACGCACATTGATTGGGACGCCGCCGCTGCTGAAAAGGGCGGCTACGCTCACTTTATGATAAAGGAAATAATGGAGCAGCCCGACGCTGTTGCAAAGACCGTTGCCCCGAGGATCGACGAGTGCGGAAATATCGAGCTCGGATTCAAGAACATCACCGATGATGACCTTAGGTCCATTAACTCAATTAAGATCACCGCCTGCGGCTCTGCTTACCACGTCGGCGTTGTTGCAAAGTATTTTCTTAAAAATATGCTCGGCATATCGGTTGAAGCTGAACTCGCATCCGAGTTCAGGTACTGCGACCCGATCGTTGACGATAAAACGCTTGTTATTGTTATAAGTCAATCCGGTGAAACTCTCGATACCTTGTACGCGCTTCGCGAGGCAAAGAACAAGGGTGGGCGCGTTGTTTCCGTCGTCAATGTTGTCGCAAGCGCAATCGCCAACGAAAGCGAAGAAGTGCTCTATACTTGGGCCGGCCCGGAGATATCGGTGGCGACCACCAAGGCATACAGCACTCAACTCGTGCTTGTCGAATTACTCGGCATCTATATGGCCAAACTTCGCGGAAGTATCAGCAGCGAAAAGGTGTGTGAACTTGTTGGAAGTTTGCAGCGGATACCGTCCAACATCGCGCTTGAACTCCGAGATGTCCAGTCGATACAATACATCGCTTCACTGTATTTCAACTGTCAGGATGTATTCTTCCTGGGAAGAAATATTGATTATGCGCTTTCGCTTGAGGCTTCGCTCAAACTTAAGGAGATATCTTACATTCATTCCGAAGCATACGCCGCGGGTGAACTCAAACACGGCACTATATCGCTAATCGAGGAAGGCACCGTTGTGATTGCTCTGTGCACCTATAGGCCGCTTCTTGAAAAGATGATCTCCAATATCAAAGAGGTAAAAGCGAGGGGCGCCAAGGTCATCGCACTTGTCAACGCCGATGATGATCAGACCCAAAATGTTGCTGACCATATTATCAGAATACCCGCTTGCAGCGAAATTGAAGCGTCTTCGCTTGCGATCGTTCCGCTTCAGCTGCTCGCGTATTATATCGCATCTCTGCGTGGCTGCGATATCGATAAGCCGAGAAATCTCGCAAAATCCGTTACGGTGGAATAATGCGTACCGTTGATATAATCGAAAATAAAGTAAAGGGCCTTGAAAACACCCGAGAGGAGATCGAGTTCCTTGTAAACGGTCTGTTAAGCGGTGAAGTTGAGGACTACCAGATGTCCGCTTGGATGATGGCTATCCGTTTTAAAGGTATGACCGACCGTGAAACCGCCGACCTGACCGCCGCTATGACGGGCAGCGGCGACACCGTTGATCTCGGTGATATTCCCGGATTTAAGGTCGACAAGCATTCAACCGGCGGAGTGGGGGATACCACCACTCTTATCGTTGCCCCGCTTGTTGCGGCTTGCGGCGGTGTTGTCGCAAAGATGTCCGGGCGTGGACTTGCGCACTCCGGCGGAACGCTCGATAAACTTGAATCCGTACCTGGCGTTAATATCGAACAAAGCATCGACACGTTCAAAGCCATTGTCAAGCGCATCGGAGTCTGCGTTATTGGGCAATCCTCAGACCTTGATCCGGCCGACAAAAGGATGTATGCCCTGCGCGATGTAACGGGTACAGTTCAGAGTATTCCGCTTATCGCGTCAAGCATTATGAGCAAAAAAATCGCTTCGGGCGCAGACGGCATCGTGCTCGATGTAAAGACTGGCAACGGAGCGTTTATGGAAACGCTCGACGACGCAAGAATACTTGCGAAAACAATGGTCGCGATTGGCAAGCATTCAGGGAAAAGAACCGTCGCGCTCATCACCGACATGAATCGCCCCCTCGGTATGGCTATCGGCAACGGACTCGAACTCAAAGAAGCGATAGAGGCTTTGAGCGGCATAATCCCGCTCGACGATCCGCTGATGCAAGTCTCACTCGCGCTTGCCGAAAATATGCTTATTATTTCAGGTATAGCCCAAAATGAACTTACCGCTCGCGATATGCTCGTGCAGGCGCTTAAAAGCGGCGATGGCCTAAATAAACTGCGCCAAATGATCGAATCACTCGGCGGTTACACCGACTATATCGATGATCCTGAACTCCTTATCAAAACCGAAACAACTGTCTGCGTACCCGCGCTTAAAAGCGGCTACATAGGTGCAATAGATTCAAAATCTTTGGGTTTGGGCGCAATGCTTCTCGGCGCAGGCCGTGAGGTCGCTTCCGACGTCATCGATCCGAGCGTAGGCATACTGATGCACAAGCGGTATGGCGATCGCGTTAATAAGGGCGAGCCTATTGCAGAACTTTTTATCAACGACAGATCAAACGAGAGCAGGGTGATATCGCTCATCGAACAGGCCGTCGTGATACTTGATAAAAAGCCCGAGAATATTCCTTTGATCTATGATATCATCAACGAGGATAATGTGATTTGAAGACATCTGATTTCTATTATGACCTGCCGCTTGAATTGATCGCGCAGACGCCTTCAGACATACGAAGCAAGTCAAGGTTGCTGGTCTATAACAGGAGCACAAAACTTATCGAGGATAAGATCTTTTCCGATATAATCGACTATCTCGAGCCGGGCGACGTGCTTGTTCGCAACACGACGAAGGTCATACCCGCGCGACTGTTCGGAACTCGTACCGATACCGGCGGGCAGATGGAGTTTCTTTTGCTTAGGCGCATTGACGAAAAGAAATGGGAGTGCCTTGTCAAACCCGGCCGCCGCGCGAAGGTCGGACTTACTTTCCGCATAAACGACGAACTTTCCGCGACCGTAGTTGAACAGCTCCTCGACGGCAACAGGATAATCGAACTCGATTACCGCGGCATATTCGAAGAAGTGCTTGACAGAGCGGGTGAAGTGCCGCTTCCGCCGTATATCACCGAAAAACTTGCCGACAGTTCACGCTACCAAACCGTATACGCACGCGAAAACGGCTCGGCCGCCGCGCCGACGGCAGGGCTTCATTTTACCGATGAGCTTCTTGCAAAGATCCGTGAAAAAGGCATTTATATCGCGGATGTTTTGCTCCACGTCGGGCTCGGGACATTCCGCCCCGTATCGGTTGAGAATATCGAAGAGCACCGTATGCATTCGGAGCGTTACGAATGCAGCGAGGAGGCGGCGTCCGTAATCAACTCCGCGCGCAAAGCGGGCGGACGCATAATCGCCGTCGGTACGACAAGCTGTCGAACGCTTGAAAGCATCGCGGACGATGACGGCGTTGTTCACCCGGGAAGCGGCTCTACCGATATTTTCATTAAACCGGGGTATCGCTTCAAAGCGGTCGACGCGCTGATAACCAATTTTCATCTGCCGGAGTCAACGCTTTTGATGCTGATCAGCGCATTCTCCTCGCGCGATGAAGTTATGCGCATCTACGCTCACGCGATTGCTGAAAGATACAGATTCTTTTCCTTTGGCGACGCTTCGTTCTTTATTTGATATTGAAAGGCTTTAGTTATGGAATCTCACGTTCGTTATGAACTTATAAGCACCTGCAAACAATCCGGCGCGAGACGCGGCAGGCTTCACACGCCGCACGGTATGATCGAAACGCCTTGTTTTATGGCTGTCGGAACACAGGCGACTGTCAAGGCTATGACGCCGCGCGATCTTAAGGAGGTCGGCGCGGGCATCGTGCTTGCAAATACCTATCATCTTCATCTTCGTCCCGGCCACCAACTCGTAAAGGAATGCGGCGGGCTGCACGAGTTTTCTCAATGGCACGGTCCTATGCTCACGGACAGCGGCGGGTTTCAGGTTTTCAGCCTTGCGGCGATGAACAAGATCACCGAGGAAGGCGTTGAGTTCAGTTCGCATATCGATGGGCACAAGATGTTCTTTACACCGGAATACGTGATGGAGATCGAGCAGGCGCTCGGCGCGGATATCGCAATGGCGTTTGACGAATGCGCTCCGGCCGACTGCGACAGGGCCTACACGATCGCAGCGATGAATCGCACTCATCGTTGGGCGCAAAGATGCAAATCAAGCCACACCCGCGCGGATCAGGCGCTTTTCGGAATAATCCAGGGCGGTATGTTTGCGGATCTTAGGATCGAGAGCACCAAGGTGCTGACCGATATGGATTTTCCCGGCTACGGTATAGGCGGGCTTTCCGTCGGAGAGCCAAAACCCGTGATGTACGAGATGCTCGAAAGCTTAATGCCGCATATGCCCGTAAATAAGCCTCATTATCTTATGGGCGTCGGCAGTCCCGATTGCCTTGTGGAGGGTTCTATGCGCGGCATCGATATGTTCGATTGCGTGCTTCAAACGCGTTCCGCTCGAAACGGGCTCGCATTCACATTCGACGGCAAAAAGATGCTTAGAAACGCCGAGTTCGCGCACGATATGCGTCCCATTGAAGAAGGCTGCGACTGCTATGCCTGCCGCAACTTCTCGCGCGCGTACATCAGGCATTTGATCAAGGCGGGAGAGATCCTCGCGGCCCAGCTTATCACGATGCATAATCTTCGCTTTACTTATCGACTTATGGAGGGCGTTCGCTCAGCGATAGAAGAAAACAGGCTCGTTGACTATCGCAACGAACTTTTACTCCGCGGTGCATTCAATTGATGAACAGAAGTTTTATAATTAAAAACGAACGCGAAATGCAGGGTTTAGCTTCATCGCTCGCTAATACTGTTTCAAACGGTATGTTCATTGCGCTGTTTGGCGATATGGGGGCGGGGAAAACGACGTTTATCAGATATTTTGCCGCCGAACTTGGGATCGATTCTGTCGCAAGTCCGACCTTCACCGTCGTAAGAAACTATGTTTCAGATTCGATCAATATCGCTCATTTTGACTGTTATCGGCTTTCGGGCGCGGATGAACTCTACGCTCTCGGATTTGAAGACTATCTGGATGGTGAGTCGCTTATCGCTATGGAATGGTCGGAGAACTGTTTTGACGCGCTGCCTGAACAGCGCCTTGAAATACACATAAATGGCTCCGGCTGCGATCCGCGTGAAGTAGCGCTAATCTCATACGGATGTGAATATGACGCGATCGTCGATGGGATAGAACTATGAACATCCTTGCGGTTTCAACATCACAAAAACATCCATCTGTCGCGCTGATGCTCGGCGATAGACTCTATACGTTTGTCGACGAAAGCGGCTCGCAGCATTCTGTTGCATTAACCAATGCAGTCGACCTAATTATGACCGAAACAAACGCGTCTTACTGCACCCTTGACTGTCTTGCAGTTGACGTTGGACCGGGCTCGTTTACAGGCGTTCGCATCGGGATAGCGTTTATAAACGCGCTTGCTTACTCGCTTAATAAAAAGGTTATCCCTGTTTCATCGCTCCGTGCGCTTCGTTGTCTTGCGGAAAACAGGAACTCGAAGGTTTTAACGGCGCTTGACGCAAGAAACGGGAATGGCTACTATGCGCTCTTTGACGGCGGGAAAACGGTCGTTGAGCCGTCGCCGTGCGTACTTGGCGAGATAGCGCCGCTTGCGGATGAATGCGATGGGGTGCTTGGCGACTGCTTTATGCGAAGCGATGTATTCACAGCGGAGCATATCCTCGCGGAGGCTTGCTTGTCCGCGGATTCTGCTGCGGACTGCGCCGCGGCGATGTACCTGCGGCCTTCGCAGGCGGAACGCCTCAAAAAGCCAGACTGATTCACGCGCCCTCGGCTCTGTCGCCGGAATGGTACTTAAGATAGGTCGCGCGACCGCCGCGTATATGGCGTTCTTCCTTGTTGATATCAAGAACTGCCGATACGCGCTCGGCGAGTCCCTTGTTGATCTGCCTGAGCCGTTCCGTAACATCCTTGTGTACAGTGGACTTGGAAACGCCGAAAACGCCCGCGGCTGCGCGTACCGTAGCGCCCGTTTCAATTATGTAGTCTGCGATGTCCAAAACTCTGGATTCGATATAGATATTCAAAACCGATGGCCTCCAAAACAGGATCAGCATTTGCTGTCTTCTGTAATGTATGCAGATATCGGTGTTTTAATACCCATGATTTAGAAAGTGTTGAACGGTGTAAAATGCAGGATACAAAGACTTGCGAAACAAGATTTTCAAGAACGGAGATGCTTCTTGGCAAAGAGGCGGTAAGGTCGCTGGCCTCCCGCCGAGTTGCAGTATTCGGCGTTGGCGGAGTCGGCGGGTTTGCTGTTGAGGCGCTTGTCCGAAGCGGCATCGGCTTTCTCGACCTTATCGACAGCGACAAGGTCTGTCTGTCCAACCTCAATCGCCAGATAATCGCAACAGAAAATACGCTTGGTATGTATAAGGTCGACGCGGCGCGGGACAGAGCACTTTCGATAAACCCCGAATGCATCGTAAACACCCATAAGGTATTCTATCTTCCGGAAACAGCGGATATGTTCGATTTTACCGAATACGACTACATAATCGACGCCATTGATACCGTTAGCGGCAAACTGATGCTTGTTGAGGCGGCAAACGCTGCCGGTGTGCCGATAATCTGCTCGATGGGCGCGGGCAACAAGCTCGATCCTACGGCGTTTCGGGTGGCGGACATCTATAAAACCTCCGTCTGCCCCCTTGCGCGCGTGATGCGGCGAGAACTGAAAAAACGCGGCATAAAGAAGTTGAAGGTCGTCTACTCAACAGAGGAGCCTGTTGAGCACAAGGATTCGGATATCGAATACGAAAAGAGCCTTCTGCCCTTGGGTTCCAAACGGCGCGCTACACCGGGTTCAGTTGCATTCGTGCCGTCAGTCGTCGGGCTTATAATAGCCGGAAAAGTAATTAAGGATTTAACGAAACAAGTATAATATATAATAAAGCATCCCTTGACAAACGAACTAATGCCTTGTATAATAATTATATCAATACTTAACAGGAGGTTAATTCATATGCATCGGATGATAAAAACTATATGTATTATAGTAGTTGTCTGTCTGTTGTTTGCAACATCAGGTGCATCAGCTGCACAGTATATCTATTACGATTCAGGACTGAGATCGCCAATTGTAGTTGTAAATGTAATTGATGCCATGGGTGTTTTCGGAATTGCACAGACTAAATGGCACAACACTAACACATGTGTTCAGATTGTTCAGGGCACAGGAAACGATGTTAGCACGATTGTGGCAGAGAATCTTGCGTCAAGTTGGTACGGGTGCTATACACCGCTTAGTAGGGAGCATCTGTTCTTTTGGGGAAGAGCCTATAAGTGCAAGATTACACTGAATACTCAACTATTAGCGAACAAATCAGCAACTTTTCGTGCGAGCGTTCTCGTGCACGAGTTTGGACATGCTTTCTGTTTAGATGATAATCCCTCGAGCGGGAATCTATCTATAATGAATTATGATCGGGATCGAAACTATTTATCTTGGCCGACTACAGATGATATCGCTGGCGTCAATTACGCATACGGAGAATAAGGAGGCATAATATGAAAAAGTTTTTTATGACCATACTGCGATCGGTTGCTTCTGTTGGAACAGTATTTTTAATGCTTTCGCTTGCCGCGTGCGGACAGTTTGCGGGTGAACAGTCAATGTATCATGCAGATTATCCGTACTTCAGCAGTATTGATGAGTTAACCGCAGAAGCCGATCTGATCATCATCGGAGAGACCGTATCTGCAAATAATGTGGAAAAGTTGAAAACATCATCGGATTCTGATGATGCACTGCCTTATACTATGTGTGAGGTTAGAATCTCACAGGTTATAAAGGGCACGGCCGAAGTAGGGGAAATCATTACCGTAAAACAGTTTGGCGATTTTAAAAAAATGCCGGATTCCGCCCTCAAGGAACTTGACGGTTACATTAAGAAAGATTCTACTAACTTGATGTTTTTGCGCGTGTTTGACGGTGTTCCATCCGAACCTTTGAGCCCATACCAAGGCGTTGTTTCTATTGAAAACGGGAAACTCGTCAGCAAAAGCAAGTATTCTTTATTCGGGTTTGAGAATAATGAATCTGTCGAGGACGCTGTGGACAGCATCGGTGCTGTAATAGAAATAAGAAGCAAAGGCGATTGACTTAATTACGAAAAATCTTTTTCGCCTGTGCGGTATCATAGCGGCATTATCTATGTTGCTTGCTTCTGTTTCGCTCTTTACGCCTGCGATAAAGATTAGCGTGGCGACTACCGATGCGGTTGCGCTTGTGTCGGCGGCAGCGAGCAGTATAATCAACTCGCTTTACGACCGGTTATTTCGACAATTTAATTATACATGAAAACAGCAGACCGGGCAACCATTGTGGATCGCCCGGTCTAATTCTATCGGAGTTTAATTCAACACCCAAAGTTATCCTCTGATGGATTATTCGTCCTCATCGTCGTCCTTAACGGCGCTGTCGATGATCTTCTTGGCGATGTTCGCGGGAACGTCCTCATAGCGGACAAACTCGCTGGTGAAGGAGCCGCGGCCCTGGGTCATAGACCTGAGGTCGGTCGCATAGCGGAACATTTCGGAAAGCGGAGCCTCTGCGGTGATGACGGTGCCTTCATCGGTCTGCTCGCTGCCGAGGGTACGACCGCGGCGGCCGCTCATATCGCCCATGATAGCGCCCATGTAGTCGTTGGGAACGGTGATCTGATACTGATAGATGGGCTCGATGAGAACGGGGTTAGCCTTGGCGCAGGCCGCCTTGTAGGAAAGCCTTGCCGCGCTCTTGAACGCAACTTCCTTGGAGTCGACGGGATGGTACTTGCCATCGTAAAGGGTGGCTTTGATGCCTACCATCGGATAGCCGGCAAGAACGCCCTTGACCATCGCTTCACGAAGACCCTTTTCAACGGCAGGGATGAACTCCTTGGGAACAACGCCGCCGACGATCGCGTTGACGAACTCGAATTCGCCGGTGGGGGAGGGCTCAAAGCGCATCTGAACAACGCCGAACTGACCTGCGCCGCCCGACTGCTTCTTATGCTTACCTTCAGCCTCCGCCATAGCGCGGATGGTCTCACGGTAGGGGATGCGTGGATCTGCGAGATCCGCTTCGACCTTGAACTTGTTCTTGAGTTTGGCGCAGATAACGTCGATATGCATTTCGCCGAGACCCTTAACAAGAACGTCGCCGGTCTCCGCGTTCTTCTCGATCTGCATCGTGGGATCTTCCTCGGTAAGACGGGTGATGCCCTGAATGACCTTATCCTCTTCGCCCTGTTTCTTTGCGGAGACCGCACGGCTGATGCAGGGCTGCGGGAAGTCGATGGGAGCGAACTTCACGGGCTCATTGGGATCGGTGAGGGTATCGCCGGTGTTGGTGAACTGAAGTTTCGCCATTGCGCCGATATCGCCCGCAACGAGTTTGTCGACGGTGATGAGGTTCTTACCGCGCATCAAATAAACGGTACCGGATTTTTCTGACTTTTCGGCATTGGGGTTGTACGCGGCGAAGGAAGCGTCGATCGAGCCAGCGAACACCTTAAGGATGGAGATCTTACCGACGAACGGGTCGGCAACGGTCTTCATAACCTGAGCTGCGAACTTGCCGTTTGCTTTGACTTCGACCGCGTCGCCGGTACGGGCGTTGACGGCGGGACGTGCGGCGGCCTTATCGGCGGCGGGCAGATAGTGGATGATATTGTTCATCAGCGTGTAAACGCCGACATTGGTAAGCGCGGAAACACAGGTAACGGGGGTAACGTCGCCCGCTTCGATACCAAGAGCAAGACCGCGGATGATCTCATCCTGGCTGAGTTCCATAGTATCGAGATAGGTCATCATCAGTTCTTCGTCGCCTTCCGCTGCGGCTTCCATAAGGGATTCGCGAAGTTCCTGAGCGCGGGAAGCGAGGCCTGAGGGGATCTCGATATCCTTTTCGCCCTTGCCGTCGAACTTCTTCGCGGTCATAGTGGTAAGATCCACATAACCAACATACTGATCCTTCTCCATAATGGGGAGCTGGATCGGTACGCAGCTGACGCCGAACTTATCGTGAAGCGCTTCAACGGTCTTATCGAAGTTCGCGTTCTCGCGGTCCATCTGGTTGATGACGATCATACGGGGCATCTTTGCCTTTTTGCACATACTCATCGCCTTCTCGGTGCCGACGACGGGGCCGGATACCGCACCGCATACGATCAGCGCGGAATCGGCGAGCGCGAGCGCTTCGTAAACTTCGCCATAGAAATCGAAGAAGCCGGGAGCGTCGATGAGGTTGACCTTCGTGTTGTTCCACTCAAAGGGAGCGACCGCGGTGCTGATAGAGATATGCCTCTTGGTCTCTTCGGGATCGTAGTCGGAAACGGTGGTGCCGTCGTCGACCTTGCCCATACGGTCAATAAGCCCTGCGTTGAAAAGCATTGCTTCGGTCAAAGTGGTTTTGCCTTCTCCGCCGTGGCCGAGTATGGCAACGTTGCGGATGCTGTCTGCCTGATAGTTCTTCATATTGCTTTCTTATTCCCCTCTCGTGGTAATAATAATTAACATTCATATCGCGCGTTAAAACGCATATGCCAAATCATAGCATACCACAAAAACACATAAAAAGCAATATCAATCAATGGCTTTTCAACATAAACGGCAATATATTTCAAGCGAACGGAATTATACGCATTCGATACGCATTTGCTGCGACACCATATTTATTTAATCGGCGCCGTAAAGATAGGTTTCAAACCCGATCAGAGGGGGGAGCTTTGAACATTGAAGCAAGAATGCTCATATATTTGTCGCAATCATCGCATTCAAACATTATCCTTTCATAACCAATAAACAGTTCTTCAATAAGGGCATCGACAAAATCCGAATAGAGTGCCGGATCGTCGGAACAGCAGTATGCGATCTCGTTAGCCTCTATGAATGCAAGCGCGTATTAGCCGGACGGACCGGTCGCATATCGAACCAAATCTAATCCAACGCCAGTATGTATATCTGACAGGGATTGTTTTCGCCCCAGAGTTCAGGAATGATCTCGAACTCCTTAAAGCCGCAGGCGATATAGAAATCGTTTGTTTTGTCGTACTCCTCGTATACGCCTCGTTTAACGGTTTTGACCTGCAAAAAGGAGTATCCGGTACACTTTGCTAGCCGCTTTGCTTTCTCTACTATCGCGCGGCCGACTCCATTGCGATGGTATTCCTTCAAAACGCCCATACAATGCAGTTCAGCGGTCGCTTTTCCTGTTTCCGCAAGGTATAGAAACCCGACGGGCTTTTCGCCGTCGAATGCCGCGATAAATGGCTTATCGGCGCTGTTTTTGATATAGCTCTCCCTCGCCTCGGGTATGCCGAACCATTCGGGAAGCGCTTCAAGCACGGCCCGTGCGATGCGCGGCTTCTCGGCTTCGTTTACGATAATCTTTATTTCATATTGCATCAGTTTTGTCATCTCCATCTATTTGCGGGGAAGAGCTCGGTCAAAGGCGTGAAAAGCACGCCGCCCACCGCGCAGATAACGAAATTGAACCGGTATTCCTCGCCGCGGACGAGCGCAAGGATGAAGGTCACGGCGGCGATGAGCGCGAAATAGCCGACCGCCATAAGAACTGTTTTCAAAAGCCTGTTTTTCATAACCAGCCTCTTTTCAAAGAAGTATTCATCCTGCTTATTATACCGAAATCCCGCCGATTATTCAATATGAAAAGCCGCCCGAGACCTCGATACATCGGACGGCTTAGGCGTTTGCGCCTTATTCCTCATAAAACTTTATAACCTGCTTCTCCGCGTCCACGTGTGCCGTTACGCCAAACGGGATTATACAGCGCGGCTTTGCGTGTCCGATGCTGATATTGCAGAGTATCGGGATCTGCTCGGGCACGACATCGAGAAGCGCCTTTTTGTATTCGTCGTGGTAGACTTCGTCCTGGGGCTTGCCGACGAGTATACCGCTTATCGAGTCGAACACGCCCAGTGCCTTGAAGCATTCGAGCGCGGCCCTGTACTTCTCGGGCTCCATCAGCTCCTCGCTCGATTCAAGCAGAAGAATCCTGCCGCGCCAATCCTCACGCGTGGGGAAAAGTCCGTATTTCGTGCAGACATCGGGCATATCCGGGTGACACTCGCAAACGAACATTTCATAGAGAGAGTCGATGCAGCCGCCGAGCACCTTGCCCGAGAAGCTGCTCCGTCCGCGCAGCAACTCAAAATCGCCGTTTTTATGCGCGGCGCACGGCGTTCCAACGGCAGATACTCCGAAATCTGCGCGCTCCTCGTACCAAACCGAACTCGGCGTTATCTCGCGTATCGTGCCAGTTCTTATAAGCTCCTCGAAATACTTTTTCGTATAGGGGAGCATCTCTGAGTACAGCTCGCAGATATCCGCCAAGAAACTCTGCCCGTAGAAGGTGTTCACGCCGAGCTTGTGGAGAATCAGATGGTTTATCGTGGTGTCGGAAAAGCCGAGAAACGGCTTATAGTTGCCGCGCACGGCGTTTTTCAGCTCATCGTTTTCAAAAAGATAAGGAAGCAGGCGGTAGGTGTCCGTGCCGCCTATCGCGCAGAGTATCATATCAACGTTCTTATCGCAAAACGCCTCTATAAGGTCGGCGGCGCGCGCTTCGGGGTGATTCTCGATAAACTCTTTTCCCATCAGCGCGTGCTTGGAGAAACTTACGTTCAGCCCGAATTCCTCAAGGCGGCGCACGCCGATATCCACTTCGTGCTTAACGTAGCTTTCGCCGATGATGCCCTTTGAAAGGCTGACTATGCAGATATTCTTTATCATTTCGGACCTCCCGATTAGGTTTATTTAGCGTTATATACACTTGCGACTGGGAAAATGCAAGCAAAATCGAGAATTCAAGAAAAGAAATGACCGACGGCTCAAAAAGCCGTAGAGCAACATATATTGCGCATAACTTACGCCTTCATCTCGGCTATCCTCGCTTCGACCTTGGCGAGCATCTCCTTGGCGTTTTCAAGCTTCGCCTTCTCTTCCTCGATCACTTTCTCGGGCGCCTTTGCTGTGAAGCCCGGGTTGTTGAGTTTGCCTTCGGCGCGCGCTGCTTCGCCTTCCCAACGTTTGCGCTCATTCAACAGGCGCTCGAGTTCCTTTTCGATATCGATCAGTTCATTCATCGGGATGAACGCTTCACCGAGTTTGGAAACGACGGACACAGCCTTTTTATCGATGCCCTCCTTGTCGAAGCGCACCTCAACGGTGCTTGCAAACGCAAGTTTGTTAAGATACTGCGCGCCCTGACGGCAGAGGGCTTCGTTTTTGGGTATGGTTACAAGTATCGTATGCGCGCGCTTGGACGGTGGCACGTTCATCTCGGCACGGATATTCCTGATCTGGCGCACCATCTCCATAAACTCGTCCATCGCATCGGCCTCGCTCGCAAAATCAAACGCCGCATTTACACTCGGCCACTCGGAAAGCATAATTGTCCTGTCGCTGCCGGGCAGGCGGGTGTAGATATCCTCGGTGATGAAAGGCATAAACGGGTGAAGCAGTTTCATACTGTCGGAAAGCACTTTCACGAGTATCGCGCGTACATTTGCCTTTGCCTTTTCATCATCGCCGTACAGGCGCGGCTTGGACATTTCAATGTACCAGTCGCAGAACTCGGTCCAAATGAATCCGTAGATGCGATCAACGGCAAGATTGAGATCGAACGAATCAAGATAAGCAGTCGTATCCCGAATGACCTCGTTCAGACGGTGGAGTATCCACTTATCCGCGATATCGACTATATCCATATCGATCTTGTTGGAGCCGCCGTCGCCGAGATTCATAAGCACGAAGCGCGAAGCGTTATAGACCTTATTGCAGAAATTGCGCGCCGCTTCGACCTTTTTGGGGATGTACCTGAGGTCGGTGCCTGCGGCGGTGCCGCTGGTCAAACTGAACCTGAGCGAATCCGCGCCGTATTCTTTGATGACCTCAAGCGGATCGATGCCGTTGCCGAGGGATTTGCTCATCTTTCGCCCCAGTTCATCGCGCACCATACCGTGAATGAACACGGTATCGAACGGAACGTCATCCATCGCGTACAGACCGAACATTATCATCCTTGCGATCCAGAAGAAGATTAGATCATAGCCCGTTGAAAGCGTGGAGGTTGGGTAGTAGTATTTGAGTTCTTCGGTCTTATCCGGCCAGCCGAGCGTTGAGAAAGGCCACATACCTGACGAGAACCATGTGTCGAGCACGTCCTCGTCCTGATGAAGCGCCTTGCTTCCGCATTTGGGGCAGGCGGCGGGCGCGGTCTCTTCAACAACGGTCTCGCCGCAATCCTCGCAATACCATGCGGGTATGCGATGTCCCCACCAAAGCTGGCGCGAGATGCACCAGTCGCGGATATTGCGCATCCAGTTGTAATAGGTATGCACATACCTTTCGGGCACAAACTTGATCTTGCCGTCCTCAACGGCTTTCAGCGCGGGCTCGGACAGATACTTAATATCAACAAACCATTGTTTGCTGATCATCGGCTCGATCGTCGTGTGGCAGCGGTAGCAGGTTCCGACATTATGATTGTAGGGCTCAATCTTAACGAGTGCGCCGAACTCCTTGAGGTCTTCCACGAATACCTTGCGGCACTCTTTGGTAGTCAGTCCGCAGTACTTGCCGCCGAGCTCGTTTATATGCCCGTCTTCGGTAAATACGCACATCTGCGGCAGACCGCAGCGCACCCCGACCTCAAAATCGTTTGGATCGTGGCTCGGCGTGATCTTGACGGCGCCCGTGCCGAAATCCATTTCAACATATTCGTCGGCGACGATCGGTATCTCGCGCCCGACAATCGGCACGACGACGGTCTTGCCGACGATATCCTTATAGCGCGGATCGTTCGGATTGACGGCGATGCCGGTATCACCGAGAATGGTCTCGGGGCGCGTTGTAGCGCAGATTATCGAATAACTCTTATCAGGCGCGTCATAGCGAACGTGCCAAAGATTCGACGGCTGCTCCTCAAACTCGACCTCGGCGTTGGAAAGCGCGGTCTTGCAGCAGGGGCACCAGTTGACGATGCGATCCCCGCGGTAGATCCGGCCTTTTTTGTAAAGATCAACAAACACCTTAATGACGGCGCGGTTGCAGCCCTCGTCCATCGTGAAGCGTTCACGCGCCCAGTCGCAGCTTGAGCCGAGTTTGCGAAGCTGAGAAACGATCCTTCCGCCGTATTCCTTTTTCCACGCCCAGGCGTGCTCGAGGAAGCCTTCACGGCCCACATCCTTTTTGGTAAGTCCCTCCTTTGCGAGTTGTTCAACGACCTTGACCTCGGTCGCGATCGACGCGTGGTCGGTGCCGGGGAGCCAAAGCGTTTCAAAGCCGCTCATACGCTTATAGCGGATAAGGATATCCTGCATCGTTTCGTCAAGCGCGTGCCCCATATGCAGCTGTCCCGTAACGTTCGGCGGGGGAATGACGATACAGTAAGGGGGCTTATCGGGGTTGGGCTCGGAATGGAAATAGCCGCTCTGTTCCCATTCGTTATAGAGCCGCTCCTCGACCGTGGAGGGGTCGTAGGTCTTGGGCATCTCATCAATGCCTGTTGTGGTCTTGCAGTGTTCGCACATAAAAAATGTACCTCCGAAAAAATAATAAGCACCTCTTGACCCAAAGGACGAGAGGTGCGCTCGCGGTACCACCTTTGTTGGGCAGAATGATTCCGCCCCACTCAATTGCCTTAACGCGGCAAGATCGTTCGGGTTGCTACCCCCGAAGGCTCGGAAGCGACCTTCTCCGTTAGCCTTGTGCAAACCGCCCTTACAGCCGGTGGGGCAGTCTCTCTGATGCGGGATAACGGTTACTCCTCTTCGTCATAGCCGTATTAAACTGATATCTATTTTATCCCAAAATAACCGCTTTGTCAACATCGATTTTTCGAGCCGGTGATTCTGAACTGTTTTGAATAAATTAGTGGTCTACAGCCCTATCAAATAGGCTGCTGCCCGCGCCACAAGCGCCGCGACCCACGCAAGCGCGCATTGGAAAACAACAACGCCGTATGCCCATCTTCTGCCGAGTTCGCGCCGTATCGAAGCGATCGCGGCAACACAGGGCGTGTAAAGAAGCGAGAAAACAAGCAGCGCGATCGCGGAAAGGCGTGTCATAACTGTCGAGATATCCTCGCTGTAAAGGATCTCCATCGTGGAAACAACGCTTTCCTTTGCCATAAAGCCGCTTATAAGCGATGTGCATATGCGCCAGTCGCCAAGACCTATCGGGCGCATAATCGGTACGAGAAGACCCGCGATCGAAGCAAGCATA
Organism: Clostridia bacterium; assembly: GCA_017538255.1. Lineage (GTDB taxonomy): Bacteria > Bacillota > Clostridia > Christensenellales > CAG-138 > PeH17. The sequence continues at coordinate 122,009 of JAFYJD010000012.1, forward strand.
CTGTCCTTTGAATCCGAAACAAGGTCAAAATGGAAATCAAAACTTTGAAGCAGCCAAACCACGATCGTAGCGATAAGTATGACGGTGAATGCCTTGGACAGAAAATCCTTTGCCTTTTCCCATAGCAGTTGGAGCACGTTTTTGATGCCGGGAAGACGATAGTTGGGAAGTTCCATTACAAACGGCGCAGGCTCGCTCTTAAATAGAGTGGATCTGAAGAGGAACGCTGCAAGGACAGCCATAAGGATGCCGATAACATACAGCGTTATCATCACGATAGCACGGTGCTTAGGAAAGAACGCCGCAACGAGGAAAGCGTAGATCGGCAGTTTTGCGCTGCAGCTCATAAACGGCGTCAACAGCACGGTCATTTTGCGGTCGCGTTCGCTCGGCAGAGTTCTTGTCGCCATAACCGCTGGCACGGTGCATCCGAAGCCTATCAGCATCGGCACTATGCTTCGTCCGGAAAGGCCGATCTTTCGCAGCAATTTATCCATTACAAAAGCGACACGAGCGATGTAGCCGCTGTCCTCGAGTATCGAAAGAAAGAAGAACAGCGTAATGATTATCGGCAGAAAACTCAATACGCTTCCAACGCCCGCAAATATGCCGTCGGTTATGAGCGAGCGTACGGTTTGATTCACATTTGCGGATATCAGCGCACGTGAAACAAGTTCGGACAGCGCGGTGATCCCGTTTTCGAGCAGCCCCTGAATGAACGATCCGATAAGATCGAACGACAGATAGAACACAAGCCCCATTATGAGTATGAAAGCGGGGATGGCGGTCAGTTTGCCCGTCAACACACGGTCTATCTTTTCGCTTCGGATCCGTTCTTTGGTCTCGCGCGGTTTTTTGACGGTTTCCGCACAGACCTTCTTTATGTACGTATAGCGCATATCGGCGATTGCCGCGCTTCGGTCAAGCTCACGCTCCTTCTCCATTTGCAGTATGATAGACTCGATCATATCCTTTTCGCCGCTATCCAACTGCATCTTGTCGATAATCAAATGGTCGCTCTCTATGACCTTGGTAGAGGCAAAGCGAAGGGGAAGTGAAGCGGCTTCGGTATGATCCTCGATAAGGTGGCTAATAGCGTGGATGCATCGGTGCACCGCGCCGCCGTTATCGCTGTCGTCGCAAAAATCCTGCTTAAGCGGTGTTTCCTTGTGCAAAGCAACGTGGATCGCGTGGTCAACGAGTTCGCCTACGCCTTCATTTTTTGCGGCGGAGATTGGGATGACGGGCACGCCGAGAAGCGCTTCCATTCGGTTGATGTCAACGGTTCCGCCGTTATTTCTGAGTTCATCCATCATATTGAGCGCAACTACCGTCGGAACGCCGAGTTCCAATAACTGCATTGTGAGATACAGATTGCGCTCTATGTTCGTTGCATCGACTATGTTTATTATGCCGTCTGGCTTATCGAGCAAAATAAAATCTCGGGACACGATCTCCTCGCTGCTATAAGGGGACATTGAATAGATACCTGGAAGATCGGTAACGACGGTATTGGGGTAGCCCTTTATCGGACCGTCTTTGCGATCGACGGTAACGCCGGGGAAATTTCCGACGTGCTGATTCGAGCCGGTCAACTGGTTGAATAGTGTGGTTTTGCCGCAGTTTTGGTTGCCGATCAACGCAAAACGAAGCGTACCCACATCACGCAGGGAAATATCGTCATCGGACTTATGATGTGATTTTCCGTACTCGCCGAGGCCGGGATGTGGCGCACTCTTTCTAAGCGGTTTCTTTTGCTTGGATGTTTCCACTCTGGCGGGCTTGTCGACAGGCTCAACGGAAATAAGCGCGGCGTCGGACAGACGCAGCGTGAGTTTATAATCGTGAATAAGCAGTTCTACGGGATCGCCCATCGGGGCATATTTTACGATGCATACGAGCGCGCCGGGGATCATACCCATATCAAGAAAATGCTGACGGAGGGCGCCGCAGCCGCCAACTTCGGTTATCGTGCCGTATTCACCGATATTAAGATCTCTCAGTTTCATAGTGTTGACCTCAAACAAAAATCACCCGCCGATTAGCGCGGGCTAACAGCGGGTAGATGATAGCACATATATTAAGCGTTGTCAACACGGGAAAGTATAGTGCCCAAGAAAGTCAAATGCCCCAGTACTCCTCGTCGGTCATAAAACGGTTTGCCGAAGGTGATTGCCGTCCTGACGAGTTCTGTCCTCTAAACAGCATACTGCGGTTTTCCAGCACGCGGGCCGGATTGATCTCAAGCAAAAGATCAGCATAATTGCTTGAGTAATTGAAAGCAACAAACTTTGCAGCGTCGCGCATATCTGGCACGCGTGAAAAAGCGTCGTGCGCGTCGCTCGCCGCAAGTTGAACTGCGCCGCTGTCAAGCAGTTCGATCGCGGTGCGGCGGCATGATGAGCCGAAATCGCCCGTGATGCTTGCTGTATCGAGTTGCAGCGCACAGCCCATATCCACCATATCCATAAGCGGGCGAATACTGTCGTGTGCGAAATAATAACGCTCGGGATGAGCGATTATCGGTCTTACGCCGCGCCTTATCATCGAGCGAAGGGTATCGCGCAGAAAGCCCGGATCCTCATCAAAAGCACATTCGACGAGCATATAGTTTGATCTCGACATATAGACGAGAAGCCCTTTTTCAAGCAGATCGATTGTCGATGATGCGGCATAGACCTCCATACCGCGATGTATATTGAGCCTTGAATCCGTTGCATCGGAAACAAGCGTCCTTATATTTTTGAACGCACGGTCGAGATCATCGCCCGCGTAGTTGTCAAAACTGCCGGGCACGCAATGCGGCGTTGCGATTATATCCGTGATCCCTGCCGAGACCGCTATATGTGCCATCTCAAGCGTTGTTTCGATCGAATCCGATCCATCGTCAAGCCCAAATATGATATGACAATGAGTATCTATCATTCTGCCTCCAAAGCCGCCCAAATAACCGAGAAATACCGCAACAAAACGGAGAAAGCCATTGGCGGACACATTGTGGTTGATTATAACATCATTTTTAGGATTTATCAATGCCCCCGAAAATAAATCGTGTCGTTTTTTGTCCTATTCGGCATTGCCAAGCGTTCATATATGTAGTATAATGATACGATCAAAATACAAAGGAATCAAGTATTGTGAATAACGAACTTCAACATATCTATGAACTCGGTGAAGGCCTTGAAACGCTTGACAGAATTAAGGCGAGAATAGATGGGCTTAACCTTCGGTATTTTATAGAAACATACGGCTGCCAAATGAATGAGCACGACTCCGAAAAGATAGCGGGTATGCTTGTTCGCGCGGGCTACACAAAAGCCGAAACCAAGCAGGATGCGGATCTGATCCTTTTCAACACCTGCTGTGTTCGAGAACACGCCGAAAAGCGCACTTTCGGAAATGTCGGCTTTATAAAAGAACTGAAGCAGATCAACCCTCGCCTTATACTCGGCGTATGCGGCTGTATGATGCAACAAAGAGAGGTCGCTAACAGACTCTTTGCAAGATTCCCATTCGTTGACCTTATCTTCGGAACTCACGAACTCAAAAACTTTCCCGCTATGCTCGAAAACTGCCTTGATAAAAAGCGCGTATTTAATGTATCCGATTCCGACGGTGAAGTGATAGAGGGTCTGCCCGTTGAGCGCAATGCAGGTTTTTCAACTTTTGTGAACATAATGTACGGCTGCAACAATTTCTGCACCTACTGCATCGTGCCGTATGTGCGCGGCAGGGAACGGTCAAGAAAACCTGAGGATATCCTTAACGAAGTTCGCTCCGTAGTAGCAGGCGGATACTCCGAGGTTACGCTGCTCGGGCAGAATGTCAACTCATACAGTTGCGACGGGATGGATTTTCCCCGGCTGCTTACGCTTATCAGCAATGAAGTTCCCGAACTCAAACGCTTACGCTTTATGACTTCCCATCCGAAGGATCTTTCGCCCGAACTGATCATGGCAATGGCTCAGCTCGATAATGTTTGCAAGCATATACATCTTCCCGTGCAGTCGGGAAGCGACAGTATCCTCAAAAAGATGAACAGACGCTATACGACGGCGGATTATCTTAAAATAGTTGACGAACTGCGCCAAAATGTTCCTTTTGTCGAGATAACCACCGACATCATTGTGGGGTTCCCGGGAGAAACCGAAGAAGATTTTCAAGCGACGCTTGATCTTGTCAAAAAGGTCGGATACAGCAACGCATACACATTTGCTTACTCTCCGCGCGAGGGTACCGTCGCCGCAAGGATGGAGGATCAAATACCCGATGAAGAGAAAAAGCGCAGGCTAAATAAACTCAATGCCGTTCTTGCCGAAACTATACCGGAGAACAACGAAAAGTATATCGGCTATTCCGGCGAGATACTCGTTGAAGGAGTCGATCATAGGGGAGAGCCCCTTTTGTTCGGCAAACTTTCCAATTTCAAAATGGTCTATGTTGAGGGCGACGAAAGCCTTGTCGGCTCGTTTGTAGATATCAAGGTCGACGGCTTCAGATTCAATTCGCTCTTTGGGCATATCGCCAATTAAGGGGGATATATGGCAAGCCTTACTCCGATGATGCGTCAGTATCTCGAACTGAAAGAAAAATACAACGACTGTCTGCTGTTCTATCGTCTCGGCGACTTTTACGAGATGTTCTTTGACGATGCCGTTACTGGATCTAAGGAACTTGAACTCACCCTGACGGGACGCGATTGCGGACTGCCCGAGCGCGCGCCTATGTGCGGCGTGCCTTACCACTCGGTAAATACATATATAACGCGTCTCATAAACAAGGGCTACAAGGTTGCGATATGTGAGCAGTTGACGGACCCCGCACTTTCAAACGGACTTGTGGAAAGGGATGTCATTCGCGTTATCACTCCGGGCACCGTTATAGAGGAACAGATGCTCGACGAAAAGGCGAACAACTACATAGCCGCCGTCAATGCCGCAAAGAGCGGCGCCACGCAAAAATATTGTTTTGCCTATTGCGATGTTTCCACGGGTGAGTTCAACTATCTGGTAGTTGACGGAAAGAACGCCGCAAGTGAACTCTATAACGAAATTGCGCGTGTTTCACCACGCGAGATGATCTTATCCGCTTCCGTGCTTGAGAACGAACTTCTTGCAAAGCGCATAAAAAGTAAGTTTTATGTCGAACAGATTGATGATCGCGTATTCGAGATTTCACGCGCTCAAAAACAAATGATCGAGCATTTTGGTGTTTCGACGCTGTCTGGCTTCGGCATCCGCGACGGCTCGTTTGATGTTACCTCTCCCGGCGCACTTATGAGTTATCTTGTCGACACCCAAAAGAACGCGCTGGCGCATATAAAGCGCATCGGCAGGATCGTATGCAGCGAGTATATGAGTTTGGACGCCGCGACAAGGCATAATCTTGAGATAACCGAACCGATACGTTATGACGGGAGCAAAAAGCATACGCTTCTCGGCATTCTCGACAAGACCAGAACTTCGATGGGCGGCAGACTTTTGAGGCGGTGGGTCGAGCATCCGCTTCAACTTGAAAGCGCGATAAACGAGCGGCTTGACGCCGTCGATTCTATAGTCATATCAAATAACGAACGTGAGGTGCTTGGCGACTGCCTGTCCAAAGTTTACGATATTGAACGCCTTTCAAGCAGGATCGCATACGGCACAGTAAGTCCGCGCGACTGCCTTGCGCTTATGAACACGCTTTCGATCGTGCCGAACATTATTTTGATAACGCTCTGTTTCAAACGCGCAAGAACAAACTTTATAGCCGATAATCTCGACCCGATGGAGTCGCTAGTAAAACTCCTATCGTCAGCGATTTCGCCCGATGCGCCTATCGCCGTGAAGGACGGAGGCATAATCAGATCCGGCTATAACGCCGAGGTCGATGAACTGCGCGATCTTGCGGAAAACGGCAAAAAATGGATCGATGATTTTGAGGCGGCTGAGAAGGAACGCACGGGTATAAAGACGCTTAAAGTCGGTTATAACCGCGTGTTCGGGTACTATATCGAGGTGTCAAAATCCTTTATCGGCAGCGTTCCTTACGAGTATCAGCGCAAGCAGACGCTTGCCAATGCCGAAAGGTACATCACGCCCCAACTCAAGGATACCGAAGAAAAACTTTTGAGCGCTAAAGAACGACTTGTTTCGCTTGAATACGAACTGTTTAACGATATACGCGAACAACTTGTTAAGTCTATCGACAAACTCAAAAAGAATGCCGAACTCATCTCCGAACTCGACGCTATTTATTCGCTTGCCCGCGTTGCGGCGGCAAACAATTACTGCCGCCCACAGATCAATACACGCGGCAAGATCAGCATTCAGGACGGCAGGCATCCGGTTGTTGAAGCGAGCGTCAAGGATGCGTTTATCCCGAACTCTACCGAGATGAATATGTCCAACGACCGAGTCATAATACTGACTGGACCAAATATGGCAGGCAAGAGCACCTATATGCGGCAAGTCGCTTTGATTACGCTTATGGCACATATAGGCTCGTTCGTTCCCGCAAAGAGCGCAAACATATGTATAACCGACCGCATATTCACAAGGGTCGGCGCATCCGATAATCTTTCGACCGGTCAGAGCACCTTTATGGTCGAGATGAGCGAGATGGCAAACATCATCAACAACGCAACAAAGCGCAGTCTTCTGATCCTCGATGAGATAGGTCGCGGCACAAGCACATTTGATGGGCTGAGCATTGCATGGTCGGTCATAGAGTACATCGCAGATACTTACAAATGCGGCGCAAAGGCGCTTTTTGCTACGCATTATCACGAATTGACCGAACTTGAAGGCAAACTCGACGGCATAAAGAACTTCAGGATTTCCGTAAAGGAGATGGGGGATACCATCATATTCCTTCGCAAGATAGTTCGCGGCGGTGCAGACAAAAGTTTCGGCATCCAGGTCGCCAAACTCGCGGGGCTCCCGGACACGCTCATCGAGCGCGCAAAGAAGATCCTTGAGGAACTCGAATCTTCCGATGTAACCAAAGCAGCTTCGCGTGTTGCGCCTAACATCGACTCCGAACAGATCAGCCTGCTTGGCGCTTCCGCCGGAACTTCGGATGGCGCAGAAGCTATTGTTGATGATCTCAAAAAAATGGATGTTGAGCGTATGACTCCAATGGAGGCGCTCGCCAAACTCTATGAAATAAGCACGAGAGCGAAGATGACCAAATGAAAAGAATTATTGTATTAGAACCGAATATCGCAAACAAGATCGCGGCAGGCGAGGTTGTCGAGCGCCCTGCAAGCATCGTTAAGGAATTGATCGAGAACGCTCTTGATTCGGGCGCGACTGCAATTACCGTTGAGTTTAGAGGCGGGGGCGTTGACTATATACGCATAACCGACAACGGCTCCGGTATAATTGACGAAGACGTTGAGCGTGCATTTATGCGCCACGCAACAAGCAAACTCGCGACAGCCGCCGACCTTGAATGCATCAACAGTTTCGGCTTCAGGGGCGAAGCGCTTGCTTCAATAGCGGCAGTTTCAAAAGTTGTTATGCGCACACGCACAGCGGACAGCGATTACGGTACGCTGCTTCGTATCGACGGCGGAAAGGTCATAACACATGAGCCCTGCGCCTGCACACTCGGCACGTCCATCGAAGTTTCGGATCTGTTCTACAATGTGCCTGCGAGGCTTAAGTTTATAAAGAGCCAACGCGCAGAAGCTGCGATGATAACCGACTATGTTTCCCGGATAATGCTCGCAAACCCCGACATATCAATCAAACTTATAAACACAGGCAGTACCGTGCTTCACTCCTACGGCGACGGCGTGCTTTCAAATACGATTTTCTCCGTATACGGAAGCAGCGTGTTCGCCTCTCTCTATAAGGTCGATTACGATGACGGTTATATTGGCATATCCGGTTATGTTGGCGGTGAACTCATTGCGCGAAGCAATCGGCTGCAACAGTCCTGTTTTGTCAATCATCGCTACATAAAATCCTCGCTTATAAGCAATGCTGTGCAGCGCGCTTTCCTGACCAGGCTGATGAATCACAGATTCCCTTTCTTTGTGCTTGATATTCTGATTTCCGGCCGTGAGATCGACGTTAACGTTCATCCGAACAAACTCTCGATTCGCTTCTCGAATGAGAGCCGAGTCGTATCGGCAGTCGCCAAGGCGATAGGGGACGCGCTGAAGAGCGAGCCGGTTAAGCATGTCGATAAACTCCTCAGCACACACATCCAAAGCGAACGCACAGAATCCACATCGGCTCCCAAAGCGGCAGCATTGGCAGAAATGGATAAATCGAGTTCCGATTATGTTGCTTACACTCCCGTTCATAAAAAGCCGGTTATTTCCGAGATAGAGACCGAAGTTCGCGATATCTTCTCAAGCGCAAATTCCGTGAATTGCTCTGACAATATCTCTGAAAAAACAAATTCTGACATCACACCGTCGAATTTGCTTTTGCACGACAGCGTCGCCGAAACATTTCCGGCTTTCACGCCCGATTACGGCAAAAACAGGCTGCGTATCGATTCAGCCAAGCAATCAACCTATGAACAGGGAGCGGATAAGATACCAGTATACAGCGTTTCCGATAAATCCGAAAATAAGGTCAATGTGCCCGCTCCTCAGCAGATAGAACTCGATACAGATCAAGCGCGTATAATCGGCGCCGCTTTCGATAGTTATGTCATCGTTCAGCAAGGCGATTCCGTCTATTTCATAGACCAACACGCAGCGCACGAGCGCATACTGTATGAAAGACTTATATCGGGCAGTATGAAGTTCGATTCACAGATCCTCGCGCTACCGCTCACGCTTCGGCTCGATCCCGTTTCATATGATTGTGTCGTCAGATATACGGAGCGATTCGCCGAGTTCGGATACGTGCTTGAATGCAATGGCGGCGTTATCACGGTATACGAAGTGCCTAGCATCGTAAACACCTCTGCCGAAAGATTTCTGCTCGATGCGATCGACGCGCTTATGGATTATTCCGACACCGCTGAAGTCGATCTCATCCGCGAGCGCATAATCAAACTTTCCTGCAAACGGGCCGTGAAAGCGGGGGATATGCTTGAAGTACGTCAATACAAGGCGATTGTCGACGCGTACGCTACTGGCGAAGTGCCTATGACCTGTCCGCACGGCCGGCCGGTCATAGTGAAGATTTCGAAGACCGATCTTGAAAAGATGTTCAAAAGGATAGTATGAGCGAAAGACCCGTGCAAAAACCTTATGTTTATTTCATCGTAGGCCCAACGGCAAGCGGCAAGACCGCCGTTTCGATAGATATAGCAGAGCGAATAAATGCCGAGATAATCTCCGCAGATTCAATCCAAATCTACAAGGATCTTGATATCGGCTCCGCAAAACCTTCGCCGGATGAACTGCGGCGCATACGCCATCACCTTGTAGATTTTGTCGATGTATCCGATACGAGATTCAACGTCGCAAAATATCGCAAAGACGCGCTTGACGCGATCTTTGATATTACCGGCAGGGGCAAGCGCGCGCTTGTGGTCGGCGGAACGGGTCTATATGTTAACTCTCTTGTATTCCCTCTGGATTTTTCCGCAGCGCCGCCCGATGACAAACTGCGTCGAAAGCTCACCGAACTCGAACAAAATAAGCCCGGCACCCTCCATCGTATGCTGTATGATATCGATCCGAAAACCGCAGATCGCCTCCATAGCAACGATACAAAGCGAATCATACGTGCAATAGAGATATACGAGCAGACAGGGAAGCGCCCGTCGGATTCCGTAGGCGATTTTTCCAATTCTCGCGGCGAAGATATCCCGATAAACCCAATAATTGTCGGCATAAACACCGATAGACCAGCCCTCTATAAGCGTATTGAGATCCGTGTTGACAGGATGCTTGAATCCGGACTTTTGGATGAAGTTGACCGACTCGTTGAGCGCGGTATCGATCCGTCCGTACCTGCTCTTCAGGGGCTTGGATACAAACAGCTTTTGATGTATCGGCGTGGCGAATTGACCTATGAAGAAGCGGTTGAACTCATCAAACGCGACACCAGAAGATTTGCAAAGCGCCAGATCAGTTGGTTTAAACGGGACGCGCGCATCCGCTGGCTCGATCCAGCGCAATACGTCGACATTGCAGACACAATATGCGATCATTTTATGACGAATACAACCAATTAAGGTGGAATATGTTTAACGATACTTACTTAAAACTCGGAATTGACAGAGCCGCTTATGATACGATAACCGAACTCGAAGCGTCGCTTGGATCGGAGTTTGCGGAGATCGAGCGCATCGAATCGGCAAACTCCGCAAAAGTGCTGTCCGCATTTCTTGAAAACAGGATCGCAGCACGGCATTTTGCGCCTTCAACGGGCTACGGCTATGATGATGACGGTCGCGACGGGCTTGACCGTGTATTTGCTTCTGCGTTTCAAACCGAAGCCGCAGTTGCGAGCCCGCATCTTGTTTCGGGCACGCACGCAATATTCTGCGTACTCTCCGGACTTTTGCTTCAGGGAGATACACTGCTCTCCATTTCGGGACGGCCTTACGATACGCTTGTTGACGCAATAGGCATAAACTTCGCAATACCGGGCTCCCTTCGTGAACAAAACATTAACTACAAGCAGATCGATCTATTTGAGAATGGCGCGTTTGATTATGGTGCCATTATGGAAACCGTAGAAAGGCTCCAACCGAAACTTGTATATGTTCAGCGTTCACGCGGCTATGCATGGCGTGAGGCAATACTTCCCGAACGTATGGCGGAGGTATTCAGTGCGATAAAGCGCATATCACCGCTCACATTCATAGTTGTTGATAACTGCTACGGCGAGTTCGTCCGCGAGTTCGAGCCAACGCACTACGGCGCAGACATCATCGTCGGCTCGCTGATTAAGAACCCTGGCGGAGGTCTTGCACCGACCGGCGGATACTTTGCCGGCAGCAGAGAGGCTGTCGAGCGCGTTTCGGCGCGTCTCACAGTTCCCGGTATAGGCAGGGAAGCGGGGGCGTATTTCGGGAGTTATCTACCCTTTTATCAAGGTCTTTTCCTTGCGCCGCATACTGTTGCGCAGAGTCTAAAAACAAGCGTTCTGTTTTCGCGTTTGTTCGAGCAGCTCGGGCTTGAAACCATGCCTTCAAGCAGTGCGCTAAGGAGCGATATAGTTCAATCGCTTCGCTTTGACAGTAAAGTCAAACTGATCGAGTTCTGCAGATGCATCCAGTCGGTTTCGCCGATTGACGGTTTTGTGGTGCCGGAACCCTACGCGATGCCCGGTTATAATTCTGACGTCATCATGGCGGCGGGTGCTTTTGTGCAGGGCTCATCGATAGAACTTTCCGCAGATGCACCTATCGTGGAGCCCTATACGGCATATCTGCAAGGCGCACTCACATATTCACACGGCAGATTAGCCGCGATGAAGGTTTTAACAATGCTGCTTGATAAGGGGGCGGGGAAGCTATGCTAAAAGAATGTATGCTTTATGAGAATAAAATCTGTAATAGTTGTGGTGAATGTCTTGTTTGCGACCTCGATCCCGGCAAGACCTGCGACAACTGCGGCAAATGTATTGACGGCGGCGCCGGAAATGAGTTCAGAAGCATCGTATACAAAGCGGACGAGATAGAGGATACCGGGGCCGATAATGAGCCCGATAGCGATATTGATAAATCAGATCCCGAACAGGCGTTGATAAACGCGTTTTTGGATCTGCCGATCGATCTTGAACTTCCCGAACCAATAGAAGTCGATCCGAAACTTGCGGCGGAGTGGGAGAGTATCCTCGCATACGAAGCAATGAAAGAAAACACTCAAAACGCTGATATTGAGTTCAGAGAGATCGGCATAAAGGGAGTGAGAAAACGCAGGGTAAAGCCATGACCGTGTTTATTCCTTGCTTTGTTCGCCGCTTTGTGGAGGTTCATCGGGTTGCGTATCATCTCGAAGTTTTATGACTTCGGCGGCAACGCGCCTGCGATCCTTCGCAAGAGCGGCGTAGTGCTTACGAGTGGTGTTGACATCCTTATGACCGAGCACATCCGCGACCAGATAGATATCGCCAGTTTCCCTGTATAACGAGGTGCCGAAAGTGCTCCTCAATTTATGCGGGGATATTTTTTTGAGCGGAGCCGCGATCTTGGCGTATTTTTTCACCAGTTGTTCAACTGCGCGAACGGTGATGCGCTTGTTTTGAAGCGAAAGGAAAAATGCATCCTCACTGCCGAGTTCGGCGATGATAAGGTCGCGTCTGAGTTTATAATCAAGCAGCGTACTTCGTACTTCTTTACCGAAAACCAACACATCAGCATTGCCGCCTTTGCGTATGATTCTGACCTCATTTTGCTCAAAATCGATATCATCGTTGTTGATGCCAACAAGTTCGCTGATACGCATACCCGTTCCGAGAAAGAGCGTAACTATCGCCGCGTCTCGGATCTTGGTTTGATTGTGGAAGCGCTTCTGTGCGGCGGTCAAACCTTCGCCGCTGCTTATTAGTTCGAGAAGTTTTACTATCTCGTCCGGTTCGAGCCTAATTATCTCGCGCTCATGAAGTTTGGGCGTATCAACAAGCGAGGCGGGGTTGGCGCTCACCTTGCCACGTTTATAAAGGTATTTGAAAAATGCGCGTATTGCAGCAAGTTTTCTCGCTTTGCCGCGCTCGCCGTTTGATATATAGTTGTTTTCGTTATCGGAATCCGAATCATTTATATTAGGATCATCATCGGGATAAAGTGCAATGTATTGAAGAAAACCTTCGATATCCTCCGCAGAAACCTTGTTTAGTATCGAACTGTCGATATCCTGTATGGTGTCAATGTCTTTACAGAGCGGGAGATCGAAAAGATACTTGAAAAAAAGTTTGAGATCCAGCGCGTAACCGTATCTGGTCAGCGCGGAAGTCGTCTGTTCGATGCCGCGAAAAAAGTCGCTGCAAGACCTCGGCAATTCGCCAAGCAGTTCGCGCAGTTTAATCGTGTATTTCTTTGCGCGCTGTTCAGAATAGTTTCCGCTCATAATTTCTTTTTAGTCCTTTATAATAATCTGGTGGGGCATCCTATTATAACACAACTATTCGCAAAAGACAAGTTTTGCGAATAGTTCAGGGTGGAATTAGGCAAACTCACAAATTTGTGCCATTAAGACATTATCCGTGAATTCATCCAAAAAAGCGATTTGTGCATATTTTGATGCAACAGTTTTATCAAATCACGCACAAAAACTTGATCAGCATTCCTCGTTATTATGCTGCAAAGTTTTTTTCAGTTCTGCGACGGCCTTTGTTGCGAGTTCATCGCATCTATTGTTGTATGGATTATCCGCGTGGCCTTTGACTTTATTCCAATTAAGTCTGTGGACCCTTGTAAGGATCATAAGTTCATTCCAAAGGTCCTGATTTTCGACTGGCTTATTATTGGATGTTTGCCAGCCGTTCCTAAGCCAATTCCAAATCCAACCGCTTACGAACGCATTGTAAACATAACTGCTGTCCGTATACAACTCGACTTTGCAAGGCTCCTTAAGGCATTTAAGCGCCTCGATGACAGCCGTTAGTTCCATGCGATTATTGGTCGAATACTCCTCGGCGCCGGATATTTCCTTTTGTGCGTTTCCGTACATCAGCAGCGCGCCCCAGCCGCCGACGCCCGGGTTTCCGGAGCAGGCACCGTCAGTATAAATTAGAACATTCTTCATAATTATATATTATATTATTCTGCGCCACTTTCTTTATCGTTTAAAACCCGAGCAGAACTAAACGGAATGAATGTAGCTTCACCGTTGCCGTTCTCAAACTCCCAATCGCCGTAAACGCCGTGTTTAGCAGCGCCGAGTTCGATATGGAGCATCGCAATTCCAAGATCGACATCGCCGAAGCCGAAGTTGGTTGCGTTGCTGATGATGCGGATCTTTGAGTTCTGGATATCAAGTTCCCAAGGCTGCCTGTTTCTTGCGGACGGCGCGAGCCTCGCTGTATTGGCTGCATCCTGCTGCCAGCGCGGTAAAGCGAGATAATCCTGCCTTTCAAGCCCGGTCAACCGGTCTATGCTCTTTTTGCCGACAGCCGCATGGATATCGTCAGGTTTGCCGACGGCTATGACAGCGACGACTTTTTCATCAGCATCAAGATCGATGTACTTCATCAGCGCACTGCGTTTAAAGCCTGTCCCAAGCCAACAGGTACCGTAGCCTCGCGAAATGCATTCCAACAGAAATGCTTCGCCGATATAGCCGCCCATATACCTACACTTGTCGCGTACAATCACCGCCGCAAAACAATTAGTGCCATCAACTCCGCCGAAGATCGAAAAACCGCTCAAAACATCGTTCTTTGCTCTGAACTCGATGCGGGCTTTGTCATTCCTCAATCCGTCGGCAAAATCCTTCAGTTCAAAGAAGTCATCCTTTGGCACCTTACCGCTGAAAATGCGGATAGATGAGCGTTTCTTCGCCGCCTCATACCAGTTTTGCATTTCGTTAGCCATACTGTCCCCCACTGTTAGTTTTCTTTATTTAATATCTTTTTCAGGAAAACTCCCGTAAAACTCGCCTCACACTCGGCAACCCGTTCCGGCGTTCCGCATACAACAACATTGCCGCCTCTATTGCCGCCGCCGGGTCCAAGATCGATGATATGATCCGCCGTCTTTATCACATCGAGATTATGCTCGATAACTATAACGGTGCTTCCGGACGAGCAAAGCCGTTGAAGTATATTTATCAGTTTTTCAACATCCGCGGTGTGAAGACCTGTCGTCGGCTCATCGAGTATGTAGAGCGTTTTGCCGGTATCGCGCCGTGCAAGTTCGGTAGCAAGTTTAACGCGCTGAGCTTCGCCGCCCGATAGCGTTGTTGAAGACTGACCGAGTTTGATATAACCGAGCCCGACGTCATTCATCGCCTGCAGTCTACGTGCGATCCTCGGATGCACCGAAAAGAAATCCAACGCATGTTCAACGGTCATATCAAGCACATCTGCGATCGTTTTACCCTTGTAGCGAACGTCAAGCGTTTCCCTGTTGTAGCGCTTGCCCTTGCAGACCTCACACGGAACATAGACATCTGGCAAAAAATGCATTTCAATCTTGATAATACCGTCGCCGCGGCAGGATTCGCAGCGTCCGCCTTTGACATTGAAACTGAATCTTGACGCAGTAAAACCGCGCATCTTCGCATCTGGCGTCATCGCGAAAACTTCGCGTATCATATCGAATACGCCCGTATATGTCGCGGGATTGCTGCGCGGAGTTCTTCCGATTGGAGATTGATCGATATCAATGACCTTATCAAGGAATACATCGCCCTCCAACCTGTCGAACTCGCCGGAAAAAGTACGAGCCCTATTGAGTTTTCTAAGCAGAGTATTCTTTATTATGCTGTTGACAAGGCTCGATTTGCCCGAGCCTGATACGCCAGTTATGCAGGTGAACACACCGAGCGGAACTTCAACATCGATATTATTTAGGTTATTCTCGCGACAGCCGTAGACCTTCAGCATTCGATCACTATTTACTTCGCGGCGCTTTTCGGGGATGACGATCTTTCGCCTTCCGCTCAAAAACTGACCTGTAATCGATTCAGTTGTGTTTATGATATCCTCGACGCTGCCTTGGGCGACAATTTCACCGCCGTGTATGCCCGGACCCGGGCCGATATCAACGATATGGTCGGCATTCAGCATCGTTTCTTCGTCATGTTCAACAACGATCAAAGTATTTCCAAGATCCCGTAGGCCCTTCAGCGTTGCAATAAGTTTGGCGTTGTCGTGCTGATGCAGACCGATGCTCGGCTCATCGAGTATGTATATCACGCCTACAAGACCCGATCCGATCTGCGTTGCAAGCCGTATCCGCTGCGCTTCGCCGCCGGAAAGCGAAGAAGCAGAGCGCGAAAGCGTTAAGTAATCGAGCCCAACATCGGCAAGGAATCTGAGTCTTGCGGTCAGTTCTTTGAATATGCGCGACGCGATCATTCGTTCAGATTCCGTCAAATCAATATCATTAAGAAAACCAAGTGCGTCAAGTATCGGAAGGTCGCTGACGTCGGAAATCGATTTACCGCCTAAGGTAACGGCAAGGACTTCGGGCTTCAGACGTTTTCCCTCACAAACCGGACACGGCGTGCGGCGCATAAACTCGCGGTATGCCTCCTTCATCTGCTCGGACTGCGTTTCTTTATATCGCCTTTCCATACTGGGCACAATGCCTTCAAACGCAGTTTGAAACGATCCGCTGCCGAAATCGCGCTCATAAGAAACGATCAATTGCTTGCCGCCCGTGCCGTAAAGCATAACTTCCTTAGCCGACTCATCAAGATCCCTCCACGGAGTATCCAGAGAAAAGCCGTATTCCTCCGCAAGCGCCTTGAAGTAGATCAAGCGCAGGCTGTTTTCGCCAACGGAATTGCCGGAACCCCAGCCCATTGCAGCGATCGCTCCGTCCATAATCGATTTGTCTGGATCGCTGATGATAAGATCAGGATCGAACTGTTCCTTATATCCAAGGCCCGTGCACTCGGGGCAGGCGCCGTAAGGATTGTTGAAAGAGAACATCCTCGGCGTCAATTCTTCAACGCTGATGCCGCAGTCCGGGCAGGCATAATTTTGCGAAAACAGTATCTCCTCTCCGCCAATTATGTCTGCTTTTGCGAGTCCGTTTCCAAGCGCGAAAGCCGTTTCAAGAGAATCCGAAAGGCGCATAGAGATTCCGTCCTTTAGGACTATCCTGTCGACTATAACTTCGATATTATGTTTTTTGTTTTTATCAAGCGGCGGCACTTCGTTGACAACATAGACCTCTCCGTCCACCTTAACGCGCGAAAAGCCATCCTTTTGTATGCGTTCAAGGAGTTTGATATGTTCACCCTTGGTGCCGCGCACAACAGGGGCAACGATCTGCAGTTTTGTGCCGACACCAAGCCCCATCACTTTGTCTACGACCTGATCGATGCTTTGACGAGTTATCGGTTTGCCGCATTTGGGGCAATGCGGAATGCCTATACTAGCAAACAGCAGACGCAGATAATCGTTTATCTCCGTAACGGTACCGACGGTCGAGCGCGGGTTGTTCGAAGTGCTCTTTTGATCGATAGAAACCGCAGGCGAAAGCCCGTCAATATAGTCCACATCCGGTTTGTCCATCTGCCCAAGGAATTGGCGTGCATAGGCAGAAAGCGATTCAACGTAGCGACGCTGACCTTCGGCAAATATCGTTTCAAACGCAAGCGATGACTTTCCAGATCCCGAAAGCCCGGTAAAGACGATCAATTTATCTCGCGGGATGCTTAAAGTGATGTTTTTAAGGTTGTTCTCTCTTGCTCCGCGTATCGTAATATATTCTTTCAAGCGTACTCCCCCATTATTTCCTTGTGCGTCCACGTGATTTTCTTCTGCTGCCAGGCGTGCCCGGCTCGGCAGAAGTGCTGCCGCTCACTTCGATGCCCTTGAGTTTATAGAGTTCATCACGCAGTTTTGCGGCGGTCTCAAACTCAAGTTCCATTGCGGCTTTCTGCATCTGCTCGGTGATAAGCGCAATCTTCTGTTCGAGCTCGGCGGCGCTCAAACAGTCCTTTACGTCCACTGAAACCGAGGATATCTCGATTATGCCGTGAACATGTTTGATAATGCTTCTCGGCACGATTCCGTGCACTTTATTAAAATCGATCTGTTTATTTCTGCGCCTGCTCGTTTCATCTATCGTGCGGCGCATCGAATCGGTTACGGTATCCGCATACATAATAACGTAGCCGTCAACATTTCTCGCGGCTCTGCCGACGGTCTGTATCATTGAAGTCGTTGATCTCAAAAAGCCCTCTTTGTCGGCATCGAGTATCGCAACAAGTCCGACTTCGGGAAGGTCGAGTCCCTCGCGCAAAAGGTTTATCCCAACGAGAACATCGAACTCACCAAGCCGAAGATCGCGGATTATCTTCATGCGTTCGATCGTCTGGATATCCGAATGCATATAGCGCACCTTTATCCCTATGGAGTCAAGATGCTCGGTCAGCATCTCCGCCATACGCTTTGTGAGCGTCGTAACGAGTACTCTATATCCTTTTTGTGTGTTCCTGTTTATCTCTATTATCAGATCGTCGATCTGATCAGTTGCGGGACGCACGAAAATTTCGGGATCAACGAGCCCTGTCGGGCGAATTATCTGCTCCGCGATATTTGCAGCGCGCGAGAGTTCATACTCGGCTGGCGTCGCACTTACACAGATAAGTTGCTTTACACGGGATTCAAACTCATCGAATTTGAGCGGACGGTTATCGTATGCGCTCGGTATCCTAAAGCCGTATTCTACAAGTTCGGTCTTCCGAGCGCGGTCGCCGTTATACATCGCGCGTATCTGCGGCAATGTCACGTGGCTTTCATCGATGATTGTCAAAAAATCATCCCCGAAGAAATCGAGAAGCGTATAAGGCGCTTGACCGGGCTCCCTGCCGTCAAAATACCGTGAGTAATTCTCTATCCCCGTGCAATAACCTATCTCGCGTATCATCTCGATATCGTACCTTGTGCGTTGCTCAAGGCGCTGCGCTTCGACAAGTTTGCCCTGTGATTTGAGTTCGTCCACGCGCCGGATCATATCGTTTTCGATCTGTTCAAGCGCCAACTCAAGTTTCTCCCTTCCGGCGGAATAATGCGTTGCCGGAAATATGACGGTATGCATAAGAGAATTGATCGGCACGCCGGTAACAGCGTTTATTTCTTTGATGCTCTCGACTTCATCGCAGAAAAAATCAATGCGGATCGCTCTGTCGGAAAAGTTCATAGGGAATATTTCAATGACATCGCCGCGTACTCTGAAGGTTCCGCGCACAAACTCGAAATCGTTTCGCTGATACTGGATATCGATGAGTTTTCGTATGAACGCGTCGCGCTCGATAACAGCGCCCTTCCTTACGGAAATACTCATCCTCAAATACTCTTCGGGATCGCCAAGCGCATATATGCAGGACACAGACGCTACTATTATTACGTCCCTTCGCTCGTTGAGAGAGCAGGTCGCGCTGTGGCGAAGCCTGTCGATCTCTTGATTGATGTCGGCAGTCTTTTCTATGTATGTATCCGATACCGCAATGTATGCTTCCGGCTGATAGTAATCGTAGTAGGAAACAAAGTATTCAACGGCGTTATCGGGAAAAAACTCACGAAACTCCGAGCACAATTGCGCGGCAAGCGTTTTGTTGTGCGCAATGACGAGCGTCGGTTTTTGAACGTGCTCGATAAGTTTTGCCAACGTAAAGGTCTTACCCGATCCCGTTACGCCGAGAAGCACCTGTACACCGTCCCCGGAGAGAACGCCCTCGGACAGCGATTCGATCGCCTGCGGTTGATCTCCTTGCGGCTCGAACGGTGAAACGACCTTGAACTTGCCCACACTGTCCTCCCGTAAACATATTCATTTTATTATACCACTTTACGAATAAAAGTTAAACCTCAAAATTCCGATTTATGTTTAAAATACAAAATTATGCTGCAATTGCACGGAATATCTCTTGACAACCAAAAACAATGCGTCATCCTGTGTTTGGCCCGTATCAGTGTATACAATTTTTGCCCGAATATATTGCATTTTCCTCTTTATTTGCGACTTAAAATCTACTATAATAGAAGCAGTTGAAAAATAGGGCGAATCGTCCCTTTACGCATTAAAGGAGGATACAGAATTGAAGAAACTTTTGCTCGGTAATGAAGCGATCGCAAGAGGTGCTTACGAGGCCGGCGTCCGCGTTTCAAGCGCATATCCCGGAACTCCCAGCACCGAGATCAACGAAAATGTAGCTACCTATCCCGAGATATACTCGGAATGGGCGCCAAACGAAAAGGTCGCTGTCGAAGTTGCGCTCGGCGCGGCAGTAAGTGGCGCACGCAGTCTTGCCTGTATGAAGCACGTGGGTCTCAACGTTGCGGCAGACCCGTTTTTCACCGCGACCTATACCGGCGTTAACGCAGGTATGGTCGTAGTTGTTGCGGACGACCCCGGAATGCATTCCTCGCAGAACGAGCAGGATACGCGTATGCTTGCGCGCGCGTCGCACGCACCGATCCTTGATCCTTCCAACAGTCAGGAATGCAAGGACTTTCTTAAACTCGCGTACGATATCAGCGAAAAATACGACACGCCCGTCATTCTTCGCCTTACGACAAGGATCGCGCACGCACGCACGCTCGTCGAACTCGAAGATCGCATAGAACTTCCGCTTCGCGAATACAACCGCGATATCAAAAAGTTTGTTTCAATGCCCGCAAATATGATCGGTCGGCATCTCTATGTTGAGGAGCGTGAAGCAAGGCTCGCAAACGATGCAAACAAGCTTTCGATCAACAAGATCGAATGGGCGGATCGCACAGTCGGCGTCATAACCTCGGGTGCCGCATACAACTACGTAAAAGAAGCAATGCCAAACGCTTCCGTTCTCAAACTGGGTCTTGCCTATCCTATGCCGCGGAAACTCATAGAAGAGTTCGCAAACGCCGTTGACACCCTCTATGTTATCGAGGATATGGAGCCCTTCTATGAGGATGCCATCAAATCATGGGGCATCAAGTGCTCCGGCAAAGAACTGACCGGCGTTCAGGGCGAACTCTTTGCGCGCAAGATCGCCGCTAAGTTCCAAGGCGCGGAAGAGGCCGGCCCGATGAACACTCAGGGCATCCCCGCCCGTCCCCCCGTGCTCTGTCCTGGATGTCCTCACCGCGGTCTTTATCACATCCTCGGCAAACTCAAACTCACGGTATGTTCCGATATCGGATGCTACACTCTTGGCGCGCTTCCGCCGCTCAGCGGGGTTGATACCTGTGTATGTATGGGCGCGTCCATCGGAATGGCGCACGGTATGGAAAAGGCTCGCGGCGCTATGCAGGCCAAAAAGACCGTTGCCGTTCTTGGCGATTCCACATTCTGCCACAGCGGTTTGACCGGTCTTCTCAATATGGCGTACAATCGCTCCGTCGGCACCGTTATCGTTGCGGACAACTCCATCACCGGAATGACCGGTCATCAGAACAACCCCGCAAACGGCTACGATATCCACGGCGAGCCCACGACAGCGCTAGACATCGTAAAACTTTGCGAGGCAATGGGCATAAATAACGTGAGAGTTGTAGATCCGTTCGACCTTAAAGAACTCGAAAAGGTAGTTCGCGAGGAGACCGAGCGTGATGAACTCTCCGTGATTATCTCCCGCCGCCCCTGTGCGCTGATTGTAAAGCAGCCAGGCGTGCCGTTTGTCTGCGACAGCGAAAAATGCCGCAACTGCGGTTTGTGTATGAAGATCGGCTGTCCCGCCATTCGCAAGATCGAGACCGGCGTTGCTGTTGACCCCACCCAGTGCGTTGGCTGCGGTCTGTGCGCACAACTCTGCCACTTTGGCGCACTCAACCCCGAAGCATAAGGAGGAGAACAGTATGTACAATATAGTAATCGTCGGCGTAGGCGGTCAGGGCACTCTGCTCGCCAGCAAGATTCTCGGTCAACTCGCAATGAATAACGGCTACGACGTTCGCGTCAGCGAAGTTCACGGTATGAGCCAGCGCGGCGGCAGCGTTGTTACCTATGTTCGCATAAGTAACGATCAGCCGCTCTACTCCTCCATCGTTGAGCAGGGACAGGCCGATATAGTGCTCGCTTTTGAAAACCTCGAAGCGCTCCGCGCTTTACCCTATCTCAAGGCGGACGGCACGATGGTCGTTAATACGCAGGAGATACTGCCGATGCCGGTTATAACCGGTTCGACCAAGTATCCCGAGGATTGTCTCAGCCGTGTGGAAGCGAACGCAAATACCATCAAGATCAACGCGGTCGACATAGCGCACGAATGCGGCACCTATCGCGCCGCGAACGTTGTGCTTATGGGAGTATGCGCAAAGATGCTTCCATTCGCTGAGGACGAATGGCATAAGGCTATCGAGCAATGCGTTAAACCCAAGTTCCTTGAGATCAACATCAGCGCTTTCGATCGCGGCTACGCATACAAATAGACAGATGAAATATGATTTCACAACACATCTTGATCGCACCGGCACCGGTGCGATCAAGATCGATCTTGCACCCGAGCCCGTCAAGGGTTCGGGTCTTGTGCCCTTGACGATCGCAGATATGGAGTTTGCTGTCGCTCCCGATATACGCGAGGCGATAAAGACTGCGGCGGATCGCGGTATATACGGCTACACTTATGCCGACGGCGAATACAAATCCGCCGTTCGTTCATGGATGAAGCGCCGCCACGGATTCGATGCCGACCAACATAAACTGATCGTTACAAGCGGCGTCGTACCCGCGCTTAGATATGCCGCTATGGCATTCACCTCACCCGACGACAAGATACTCATCCAGCCTCCTGTATATATGATGTTCAAAAACGCCATAGAAACCTCGGGCAGGCAGTTTGTTGAAAGTCCGCTTATCAATAACAACGGACGGTATCAGATCGACTTTGACGATTTTGAACGGAAAGCTTCTATGCAAGATGTAAAACTGTTCTTCCTGTGCAGTCCACACAACCCTGTTGGAAGGGTCTGGACAAAGGACGAACTTATGCGCCTCGGCGATATCTGCAAACGCACCGGAGTTGTCGTCGTTGCAGACGAGATACATAATGACCTTTTATTAAACGGAGTCGAGCATACCGTTTTTGCTACTCTTCCCGGAATGGACGATATTACTGTTACATGCACAGCCGTCAGCAAAACATTTAATCTTGCCGGTCTCTCGTGCTCTAATATTTTCATTAAGAACGACGAACTCGCCGGAAGGTTCCGCAGGGTCGCCGAGCGAGCCGGCTCCGGTCTTGTCCCCTATTTTGCCCGTGCCGCGACCATCGCCGCCTACACAAAGGCCGAAGGCTGGCTTGACGAATTGAATAGGACTGTCTCCGCAAACTTTGATTATCTTTGCAGTTATATCGAAGCTGAACTTCCGTGGATCAATGTTACGCGCGCCGAGGGAACTTATCTCGCGTGGCTCGATATGCGCAGCCTCAAACTGGACGATAAAGCACTTGAAGATTTGATGATCAAAAACGGTCTCGCACTCGATGAGGGGTATCTTTTCGGAACAGGCGGCAGCGGGTTTGAACGCTGGAATCTTGCGCTTCCGCTCGATATTTTGAAACTTGCTTTAGCCAAACTGAAACAGGCTGTCGATTCCGTTCTATAACGATTATGCTGAATCTGAGATCACTAAATAAAGAACAACTTGAAGCCGTGCAAACCGTGGAAGGCCCTCTTCTTGTGCTCGCGGGCGCAGGAAGCGGCAAGACCCGGGTTTTGACATTTCGCATAGCAAGCCTAATCCTCAACCACGGCGTTCAGCCTTGGTCGATACTTGCCGTTACCTTTACGAACAAAGCCGCAAAAGAGATGAAGGAGCGTGTTGAAAAACTGCTCGACAGCGACGCAGGAGATATGTGGGTTACAACTTTCCATTCGTTCTGTGCCAAGATACTGCGTTATGACATCGATCAACTCGGCTTTGACAGTCGCTTTGTTATCTATGATGAGCAGGATCAAAACTCGATCATCGGCGACTTGATGAAGCAGTTCAACATTGATGAAAAAAAATCCTCCAAGAGTTTTATACGTTCATTGATAAGCGAAGCAAAAAACACTTCGCCACACCCTGAGCGCTATATTCTCGATTCCGGCGAACACGGCGAGGAACTTCTTAATCTGTACAAGCATTATCAAAAGAAACTCAAGGACTGCAACGCGCTCGATTTTGACGATCTGCTTCTTTATGCAGTGCGGCTTTTGAATGAGTGCCCCGACGCGCTCGAAAAGTATCGACGCAAGTTCCGTTATGTGCTTGTTGACGAGTACCAGGATACCAACTATCCGCAGTATCAACTGGTCAAACTGCTTGCAAGCGAACACCGCAATATCTGCGTTGTCGGTGATGACGACCAGAGCATCTACGGTTGGCGCGGCGCTGACATCAGAAACATACTCGGTTTTGAGAATGACTTCCCCGGCGCCAAGGTGATCAGACTTGAGCAGAACTATCGCTCAACAAAACCGATCCTCACCTGCGCAAACAATGTTATCAAGAACAATACTTCGCGCAAGAGCAAGAACCTATGGACAGATAAGCCGGGCGGCGAACAGGTCGAACTCATAACCGTAGATAACGAGCGCGACGAGGCGTACACCATAGCACGCACCATCTCGAATATGCACCGTTATGACGAAAGGAGTTATAATGATTTTGCCATACTCTATCGCACACACGCACAAAGCCGTGTTATAGAATCAGTATTGACAACAGGTTTCGGAATACCGATAAGCGTTATCGGCGGTATGCGCTTTTACGCCTATCAAGAGATCAAGGATCTTCTTGCCTATCTTAAACTTATCGCAAACCCGAACGACGATGTTGCATTCAAACGCATCATCAACATACCGAAGCGAGGTATAGGGCAGACGACTGTCAATGCGATAGAGTCGGCCGCCGCTTCAAACGATCTGTCTATGTTTATGGCGGCAATAACTCCCGGCATACTCAATGAAAAGATTTCCGCGAAAATATCGCCTTTTATCGACCTTATGCGCGATCTTTTCGGCAAAAGATACGCACTTGCTCTTGATGAGCTTGCCAAAGCCATTATCGATTCCATTGATTATTATGCATACCTCGAAAGCCTCGGCGACGATAAGTTTGAAACACGAGCCGAAAATGTATCGGAACTTATCGGCGCTATGAGCGAGCATCAGCAACAGCTTCCACCCGAAGGGGATGCTCTGCACAGTTTTCTTGAGACGGCGGCGCTCAACACCGAATCCGACGGTGTTGATGAAAGTGACGGCACCGTAAAACTTATGACCCTGCATTGCGCCAAGGGGCTTGAGTTCCCTGTAGTTTTTCTGCCCGGTCTTGAACAGGGGATATTCCCATCGGCC
The DNA here is from genome assembly GCA_017538255.1 of Clostridia bacterium. Lineage (GTDB taxonomy): Bacteria > Bacillota > Clostridia > Christensenellales > CAG-138 > PeH17. The sequence goes on from JAFYJD010000012.1 coordinate 146,866, forward strand.
CGTTCCGTAAACGAGGAGCACAAACTCGAGGAAGAACGCAGGCTTTGCTATGTCGGCATAACTCGGGCAAAGCAAAAACTGTTCGTGCTCAACACTCACGAGCGGATGCTTTACGGCAGAAGCCAAATCAACGATCCCTCTGTCTTCCTTGGCGAGATGGGGCTCATCGATCCCGATAAAACGCCTATGAAGCGAAACTCGTTCGGAAGCGCTATTTCAGTTGCTGGCACTCAGAAGACAGTTCCTGATCCTCTGATTGGCAAGAATACATTCAACAAAGCGGAAGACATTCTCGGCGCGATCGGCGCTGCCTATAAACCTAAATCAACTGGCGCTTCCGCATTTTCCCGATTGTATTCTTTCAATAGTTCGACAGTCGCCAAAAAGCCTGCTGTCAAGTATAAAGAAGGTATGCGCGTTTCGCACCCTCAGTTTGGTAACGGAACTATAACGGATGTTTCCGAATCAGGGAGCGCGGGCATACTTACAATAAACTTCGATAATGGCAGCCCCCGCAAACTCGCCGCCGGCTATGCCCCGCTAACTATTATCAAGGAGGAAAACTGATATGCTCGATAGGATGAAACTCCTTGTTAAAAAACTCAATGAGTATTCAAACGCCTATTACTATTCAAACGAACCCGTCGTGAGCGACGCGGAGTTTGATGCGCTTATGGATGAACTCAAAGTTCTTGAAAACGAAACGGGTGTAATTTTGCCAAATTCTCCAACAGTCAATGTTGGTGCAAATACCCCCGAAGCATTCAAGCCACATACGCATATAGCGCGACTGTGGAGCCTTGATAAAGTTCGATCCGAAGGTGAGATACGCGAATGGGCGCAGCGCTGTCAAAAAGCGAGCGGCAATTCCTCGGATCTTGATTTTCTGCTTGAATACAAGTTTGACGGGCTGACGATCAACCTTACCTACGATAACGGTATACTTGTTCAGGCTGCAACGCGCGGCAACGGCATCGTCGGAGAAGGCATATTGAATCAAGCAAGAACTATCGCATCGATACCAAAAGAAGTTCTTTATAAAGGCAAGTTCGAGGTGCGCGGCGAATGCTATATGCGCCTGTCCGTGCTTGAAATGCTGAATCAAACAGGCTCCGAACAACTCAAAAACGCACGCAACGCCGCTGCGGGCGCGATACGCAATCTCGATCCCTCCGTTACCGCTTCAAGAAAACTTGATTGCGCTTGCTACAATGTCGGTTATATCGAAGGCAAAACATTTTCGACCCGTTTTGAAATGTATGATTTTATGAGGGATAACGGCCTGCCGGTAAGCGACTATGTTTTCAGCGGCAATTTGGACGCGCTCATTTCCGAAATATGTGCGGTAACCGAAAAAAGAAGCAAACTTGATTTTCTTATCGACGGACTTGTTATCAAACTCAACTACCTCGCTCTGTTTCACGAGATGGGCTATACCGACAAGTTTCCGCGCGGCGAGATCGCATACAAGTTTGCTGCCGAGGAACTAATCACTACCGTCAACGATATCACTTGGGAAGTCGGTCGCACGGGCAAACTGACTCCTCTTGCCCATCTCTCCCCCATTGAATTCGAGGGCGTTACCGTTCGCAAGGCAACACTAAACAACTATGATGATATCCTGCGAAAGAATGTTGGAATCGGATCAAGGGTGCTTGTAAGGCGAAGCAATGATGTTATCCCGGAGATACTGAAAAGCGTTGATGATACGCCGCCGGAGCGTCCTACACGCATTCCCGAGTTCTGCCCTGCCTGTGGCGCGAAAATCGAGCGCCGCGGTGTGCACGCGTTCTGTACCAACTCGCTCTCCTGCAAACCGCAGATCGTCGGCAGGATCGAGCATTTCGCCTCGCGTGACGCTATGGATATAGAGGGCTTTTCCGAAAAGACCGCAGAACTGCTTGTGGACAAACTCTCCATATCCAGCATACCCGAGATCTACGAACTTGACGAAATGAGTTTTTCCAGCCTCGCCGGCTTTGGATCGAAGAAGACAGCAAATATCCTTAATTCCATCGAAAAGAGCAAGGACTGCAAACTCGAAGCGTTCATCTATGCACTCGGCATACCCAATGTTGGCTCAAAGACAGCAAGCGATCTTGCGCGCGAGTTCAAGTCATTTGATGCATTGAGGGTCGCATCGCGTGATGCGCTGATATCGATACCAGATGTTGGAGAGATCGTTGCCGACAGCATAATCGACTTCTTCGCGGACGCTCATATCACGGCACAGATCAACAAACTGCTCGAACTTGGCGTTTGCCCTCGCGAAGCGAAAAGTGTCGGTTCGGACGTTTTCATAACCGGCAAGACCTTTGTCGTAACAGGTGCGCTCGAGCGAATGGATCGCAAGCAAATCGAGGACTTTATCATAGCGCGCGGTGGACGCGCTTCCGGAAGCGTCAGCAAGAAGACCGATTATGTGATCGCCGGTGAAAATGCGGGAAGCAAACTGCAGAAAGCGCGCGAGCTCGGAGTTCCAGTGCTGACAGAAAATGCGTTTTTTGAAAGAATCGAATCAAAATGAGAATTGGAAAACTTACAAACGAACAGCTTGACAGGCTGATACTGTCGAAACTTAAGCATACACGCAAAGAGGTCGTTATGTATCCGGGCATCGGTGTCGACTGCACCGCTGTCGATGTCGGAGGCCGACTTGCCGTGCTTTCAAGCGATCCGATCACCGCCGCGAAAACGCGCATCGGGAGCCTTTCTGTTAACGTATGCTGCAACGATGCCGCTGCGTCCGGCGCCGAGCCGCTCGGACTGATGGTAACGCTCCTGCTGCCGCCGGACATAACCGAAAAGGATATCGATGAACTTATGGACGAGTTCGTTGAAGCCGCCGCCAATGCTAATGTCGATATCATAGGCGGTCATACCGAGATAACCAATTCAGTAAGCCGGATAATCACCTGCACGACGGTCATAGCGCGTGAAGGCAAGCGCGGTATCATCTCCCCAGCCGGCATGTGCGCAGGCGATCAGTTGATTATGACAAAACACGCGGGTCTTGAGGGCGCAAACATACTTGCGGATTATGTGAGTACCGAGTTCTTCACGGACGACGAACTATCCACCGCGCATTCGTTTGCCGCACAGACCAGCGTTGTTCGCGAAGGTCTGTTTGCTGCGGACAACGGTGCAACGGCAATGCACGACGCAACAGAGGGCGGCATACTCGGCGCAGTGTGGGAACTCGCCGAGGCGAGCGGCAATGGGCTTGTTATAGACAAGGAAGCAATATATGTGCATCCCGTTACCGAAAAACTTTGCAGGCATTTTTCGCTTGATCCTCTGAGGCTTGTCTCAAGCGGATGTATGCTCATCACTTGCCCAAACGGTCAAAATATGGTGCAAGCTCTAAACTCGCTTGGCATTCCCGCCCGTATAATCGGGCACGCGGAAGGCGAAGGAGTGCGCCTATCCGACGGAACGCCCGTAGAGCCGCCTGACGCCGATGAGATCTATAAAGTGGTTGAATAATAAAAAGCCGAACGGAATCGTTCGGCTTTTTGATTGATTGATTGATTTACCTCAATCCGACGCGTTCATACGCCTTGTCAAGAGTCTGTTGAGCGCGCTCCCCTGCCTGCTGCGCGCCGCGTTTTATGATCCTGTCGAGTTCTGCCTTATCGTCCATATAACGCTTAAGCGTCGTTTGAATGGGCTCTATCTCTGCGATGACGGCCTCCGCAACTGCGACCTTGAGTTTGCCGTAGCCCGCGCCATCGAACTCCTTGACCGCTTCATCCATATTCTTGCCTGTGCAGGCACAATAGATGGTCAAAAGGTTGTTACAGCCGTGGCGGCCCTCGGCGTATGCTATAGTAGTTTCACAATCCGTTACAGCCTTTTTGAACTTTTTGAGAATGACGTCGGGCGTGTCAAGGAGCGAGATATAGCCGTTGGGGTTGGCATCCGTCTTACTCATCTTATGCCCGGGATCCTGAAGTCCCATTATGCGCGCACCGAACTTTGGCATCACGGGCTCGGGCACAACGAATGTATCTCCGAAGGCGTTATTAAAGCGTATGGCGATATTGCGCGCAAGTTCAACGTGTTGCTTTTGATCGTCGCCCACCGGCACCATATCGGCGCCGTAAATGAGGATATCCGCTGCCATAAGCACGGGATATGTGTAAAGTCCGGCGTTGATATTGTCGGAATGCTTTGCAGATTTATCCTTGAACTGCGTCATTCGGTTAAGTTCACCCATATAGGTCGTGCATCCGAGCAGCCAACTGAGTTCCGCGTGCTGATGCACGTGGCTCTGGATGAACAGAGGCGACCTGTTGGGATCGATCCCGCAGGCTATCAGCAGCGCCGCCATCAAACGTGTCTGTTCGCGAAGTTCATTGGGATCATTGCGAACTGTCAATGCGTGCAGATCGGCGACCATATAATAGCAATACTTATCGTCCTGCTGCATCTCGCGCCAGTTACGGAGAGCCCCTATGTAATTTCCGAGTGTTGGAATGCCGGTCGGTTTGATGCCGCTTAGAATGATCTTCTTTTCCATACAAAGACCCTCCTTCTTATGATAATAATGTTGTAATTATAGCATAAAAGAGAGGTGATATGCCGCTCTTTGGCAAATATATTATCATTGATCGGAAGTATTGATTGAAGAGGTCTCAAAACAAGTGTATAATCATTTCAAATCCACGTTCAGGGGTGTAAAATGAGTTTTCTTGACGCTTACTATTCAAACAGGGATGAGGAAGGCAGGCTGCTTTCCAAGCACGGGCAGGTAGAGTATCTCACCACGATGAAATACATTCGTAATGTCCTTGACGGCGTTTCCGAGCCAGAGATACTTGAGGTCGGCGCAGGCACTGGCAGATACAGCGTAACGCTCGCAAAGCAAGGTTTCAGCGTAACCGCCGTGGAATTGATCGAGCACAATCTTGAGATACTGCGCGGGAAGCTCAACGGCAGCGAGCCTATTACGGCAATGCAGGGCAACGCTCTGGATCTTTCCGCTCTATCCGATAACGCATACGACCTTACAATGCTGCTTGGTCCGATGTACCATCTCTATACCCGAGATGATAAACTGCGCGCGCTTAGTGAGGCCGTTCGCGTTACAAAATCAGGCGGCGTGATAATGGTTGCCTACTGTATGAACGAGCCGACGATCATAGGATATGTTTTCAAGCAAAATGGTCTTGATACCGTGCTTGAAAACAATATGCTGACCGAGGATTGGCATTGCATCAGCGAAGCAAAAGATATCTTTGAAATGATCCGCACCGAGGAGATAGCGGAACTCGATGCTGAGTTTCCCGTTGAAAGGTTGAAACTTGTTGCGACCGACGGTGCGACCAATTACATGCGCGAATTCGTCGATGAAATGGACGAAACGACCTTTGAAAAATGGCTTGAATACCATTTCGCGATCTGCGAGCGGCAGGATCTTATCGGAGCATCGCATCATACGCTCGATATCATTCGCAAGAAATAAACCTCAGCATTAACCTGCTCCGCTTCCGAACTATCCGGAAAACAAAAATCCCTCCCGCACTACCATCGGAAGGGTTTTGTGTTCAATTTATCGCCGGCTCAGATGCCCATGTCCTCTTTAACTTCCTTGAAGCATTTTACAGCGAAATCGAGGTCTTCCTTGGAATGACCCGCGGAGACCTGGGTGCGGATCCTTGCCTTGCCCATCGGAACTACGGGATAGAAGAAACCTACAACGTAAACGCCCTTATCGAGCATGCGCTTTGCGAACTCCTGCGCGACCTTCGCGTCGTACAGCATAACAGGCACGATTGGATGCGTTCCCTCGGGAACATCGAAACCGAGTTTACTGAGCTGCTCGCGGAAGTACTTGGTGTTTTCATGCACCTTATCGCGAAGCGCAGTGGATTCGTTCAGCATATCAAATACTTTGATAGATGCTGCGCAGATAGCGGGTGCAAGGGTATTTGAGAAGAGATACGGACGGGACTTCTGCCTTAGCATATCGATGATCTCCTGACGCGCCGCGGTGTAGCCGCCGCTCGCACCGCCGAGCGCCTTACCGAGGGTGCCGGTGATGATATCAACGCGATCCATCACGCCGCAGTACTCGGGAGTGCCCTTGCCGTGGTCGCCCATAAAGCCGACCGCGTGGCTGTCGTCCACCATAACGAGCGCGCCATATTCATCAGCGAGATCGCAGATAGCGGGCAGGTTGGCGATGAAGCCGTCCATCGAGAAAACGCCGTCGGTGGCGATCAGCTTGATGCGGCAATCCTTGGCCGCCTCAAGCTGTGCTTTGAGGTCATCCATATTGTTGTTCTTATAGCGGAAGCGCTTAGCTTTGGAAAGGCGAACGCCGTCGATGATGCTGGCGTGGTTGAGTTCGTCGGAGATGATCGCGTCTTCCGCGCCGAGGATCGTTTCGAAAAGACCGCCGTTTGCATCGAAGCACGAAGTATAAAGGATGCAGTCATCCATTCCGAGGAAGTCGGCGATCTTTCTTTCGAGGGTCTTGTGGATCTGCTGAGTGCCGCAGATGAAGCGCACGGAAGAGAGACCGAAGCCCCATTCGTCATAACTGGCTTTCGCCGCGGCGATTATATCGGGGTTATTGGAAAGTCCGAGATAGTTGTTGGCGCACATATTCAAAACGCCCTCGGTCTTGATGGTGTCGATGCGCGCCTTTTGCGGAGTGGTGATGATGCGCTCATCCTTATAGGTTCCTGCTTCCTTGATGGCAGCGAGTTCGCCGCGGAAAATGTCGTATGCCTGTTTCATAGTTTCCTCCGATATTGTAATTATTTATTTTGTCCAATCAAGAACTACTTTACCGCTATGACCGCTGTTCATAGCCTCAAAGCCCTTTTCAAAATCACGGTAGTTGAAGCGGTGCGTAACGATAGGAGTCAAATCAAGCCCCGCCTCTATCATAGCACCCATCTTGTACCAAGTTTCATACATCTTGCGGCCGTAGATGCCCTGAAGCGTGAGCCCTTTGAAGATGATCTCATTCCAGTCGACCACGGTGCCGGGGCCGGCTATGCCGAGCAGAGCAACTTTGCCGCCGTTGCGCATCGCGCCGATAAGTTGGTTGAGCGCTCTGCCGTTGCCGCTCATTTCCAATCCGACGTCGAAACCTTCCTTTATGCCGCAATCCTTCATAACATCCTCGAGTTTTTGCGCTGCGACATTTACAGGGATCGCGCCCATCTTCTTTGCAAGGTCCAGACGGTACTCATTAACATCGGTAATCAGCACGTTCCTTGCACCGTTATGCTTGCAGATTCCAGCCGCCATAATGCCTATGGGCCCTGCGCCGGTGATGAGTACGTCCTCACCCACCACATCGAACATAAGCGCGGTATGCGTTGCGTTGCCGTACGCGTCGAAGAAGGATATGATATCGTCGGGGATATCGTTGCCGTCCATCGGCACTACGTTGCTTGCGGGAATGCAAAGATATTCCGCGAATGCGCCCTGACGGTCAACACCGACTCCCTTGGTGTGAACGCACCATTGTCCGTTGCCGCTTCTGCAGTTGCGGCACTGTCCGCAGACGATATGGCCCTCTCCCGAAACACGCTGACCGACGTACAGCCCGGTAACACCCTCGCCGAGTTCGGCGATCTCACCGACATATTCGTGCCCGATTGGCATAGGCGGCTTGATATGCTGCTCGGACCACGCATCCCAGTTGTAGATATGAACGTCGGTGCCGCAGATGGCGGTCTTGCGGATCTTGATGAGTACTTCGCCCATCTTCGGCTCGGGCACGGGCACCTGCATCAAGGTGAGGCCTTTGCCCGCTTCGGCCTTTACGAGTGCGTCCATCATTTTGGTCATAGTTTTTTCCTCCAAATGCTAATATCGAGTAGGTTCAGTTCAGTTAGCAAGCAGTTTTTCCGCGGCGGCAAGTTTGATGCAAACGCAGAGCACCTGCATCGCGGCTTCCAGTTCGTCAAGCGGCGGGAAACTCGGTGCGATCCTGAGGTTGCTGTCGTCGGGATCGTGCTTATAAGGATAGGTAGCGCCCGCGTCGGTCATAACAACACCCGCATCCTTGCAGAGTTGATGCACGCGCTTAGCGCAGCCATTTTCCACAAAGAGGCTTACAAAGTATCCGCCCTTGGGGGTATGCCAAGAAGCGATGCCGTAGGGCGCGATCCCGCTTTCGAGATAATTGAGGACCATATCGAACTTAGGCTTCATTATTTTGGCGTGAAGTTTCATATGATTGAGCACGCCCTGCGCGTTTTTGAAATACAGCACGTGGCGAAGATGATTGATTTTATCAAAACTGATGATCTGCGCGTTCAGCAATTTTTTCATATAGGCCATATTGGCTTCGCTGCACGCAAAGCAAGCGATGCCCGCGCCTGGAAAAGTTATCTTGGAGGTTGAGGCGAACTCGAACACCATATCGGGGTTGCCCGATTTTTCGCATTCGTCAAGGATATTTTTAAACGGTACGAACTCGCCGTCGAACTCGTGCACACAATACGCGTTATCCCACATAAGCACAAAATCGGGCGCGGCGGGTTTGAGCGAAGCAAGCCTTGCTATAGTTTCGTCCGAATATGTGATGCCGTCGGGATTTGAGTATTTAGGCACGCACCAGATGCCCTTGACAGCGGGATCCTTGACGTACTGTTCAACAAGGTTCATATCGGGGCCGTTTTCGGTCATCGGAACGGTGATAAGTTCCATACCAAAGGACGTAGAGATCGTAAAATGCCTGTCGTAGCCTGGCGCAGGGCAAAGGAACTTGACGTTGTCAAGCTTTGACCACGGCTTTTCGGAGTGAAGCAGGCCGTGCGTATATGCTTTTGCAATAAGATCATACATCAGCGTAAGGCTCGCATTGCCTCCGGCAAAGACCTGTTCATACTTTACGCCGAGCAGTTCCGCAAACAGACGCCTTGCCGCCGGCAGGCCCATAAGCTCGCCGTAGTTGCGCGCTTCCACGCCGTCGACCTTGGTATCATCGGGCGATATCCGCATATTGAGAAGCCCCATCGAAAGGTCGAGTTGCTCGCGTCCGGGCTTGCCGCGCGACATATCTAGTTTAAGCCCTTTTGCCTTGCAGTCTTCGTATTCTTTTTGCGCAGAAATATAAAAGGTTTCGAGTTGCAGACGATCCATTTCGCAAAGTTTCATAAGGTACCTCCGAAGTGATACTTTTAGGTATTTTCCAATATTTAATTATAGACCCGTGGCGTAGCAATGTCAAACTATATATTGCTTTTCGGACGACTTTTCAAAAGTTTTTCGCTTTGAAAAAAGCCTATAAAAATGCTATAATAAATCCACAGCATAGTCTATATGAAAAAGTACCTGGAGGCAATTTATGCAAAATGGCAAAAATGCGAAAATCGAGTCGCTGAAACATATGCTCAACGATTCCGGCAGGATCGTCTTTTTGGGCGGCGCCGGCGTTTCCTGCGAGAGCGGTATACCTGATTTTCGGAGCGACAACGGAATATTCAAAGCCATAAGCGAATACGGTTATCCGCCCGAGGAACTGCTTTCGCACACCTTCTTTGTGGAAAAGCCCGATATCTTCTTCAAATACTATAGAAGCCTTCTGCTCGCGCCGAACGCGAGACCTAACGACGCGCATATCGCTCTTGCCAAACTTGAACAGAGCGGTAAACTGACGGCGGTTATCACGCAAAACATAGACGGTCTGCATCAAATGGCGGGAAGCAAGCGCGTATTCGAACTCCATGGCTCAGTTCACCGCAATCATTGTATGAAATGCCGACGGACATTTGATTCGGACTATGTTTCAAAGTCGCAGTGCATCCCATATTGCCCCTGCGGCGGCATCATCAAGCCCGATGTGGTACTTTATGAAGAGCCGCTAGATGAGGGCTGTTTGACCGGCGCGATCACTCATATTATGCGTGCCGATATGCTGATCGTCGGCGGCACGTCGCTTCAGGTCTACCCCGCCGCCGGACTGATCAATTACTATCGCGGCGACAGGCTCGTTCTTATCAACAAATCCAAAACGCCTTACGATTCGCACGCCAACCTTGTTATAAACGATTCGATCGGCGAAGTTTTGCGCGAAGCTGTGCTGAATGATCGAACGGACGGATAGTATCGACGCTCTAAAAAGCAAAGGGACTGCACGAAAAGTGTGGTCCCGCTTTTATGCAGGAGGATCGCCTTATCCAACATTCCTCTGAACGGATTTATCTTCGATATTCAAGTATTTACTATGATTGTTGATATACATCATAATCATTTCCCCGTTGTTAACGTCAAAGGCCTGAACGTACGTATTCGTTACGACCAACATAGTGTTTGAACATTCGGAATAATACACCTTCGCTAAAGAACGTCTGCCCCCTCAAAAATGAGAGTTTCTATGTCAAAACCTCCGGCCAAGCCGGAGGTTTTGACTTTTCTGTATTGGCATTTTTTATTTTGCGATCTTAAAGCTTTCCCAATAAGTTATTTTCCGTATTTTCTGCGTCTTGCTCTGAAAATAGCCATAGTGATTAATCCACATCCGCTTACAAGCCAAAGTCCCAGCCACAATTCCATCATGCTGCCATCCCCTGTTTTGGGGGTTTCGGGAATATTTCCGTTCTGTGTCCACTTGGCATAAAGGGTAACGTCTGCTTCAATCAAGCCGGCAAAGTCAAAAGCGTTTTCACATTCTTTTTCGGTATACCAGCCTTCGAACGTCCAACCCTCGGCCTGCGGATCGGCGGGCTTTGTTGCCGTCTTGCCGTGCTCCACAGTTTGAGCGTCTGGAGCGGTTCCGTGCCCGTTTGCGTCAAAAGCAACGGTGTGCGTCAAAGGTGTCATTGGGTCTTCCGTCCAACCGGCATAAACAGTGATATCTGTGAGGACAGCTTTTGAAAACTCATAAGCAGTTGTGCTCTCCTCATCCTCATACCAACCGATGAATTTCCAACCCGGGTCCGCTATCGGATCAGCAGGGCAGCCGACCGACTGACCATGCTCCACTATAGCCGGATCAGGCGGTGTCCCATGACCATTACCGTCGAATGTGACGGTATGATAGATGACAATGGGTTCATTCTCCGTCCACTTGGCGTAAAGGATGAGGTCTGCTTTGATCTGCGCTGCAAAATTGAACGCATTTTCACACTCTTTCTCGGTATACCATCCTCCAAACGTCCAACCTTCGACTTCGGGATCGGCAGGCTTTGTCGCTGTTTTGCCGTGCTCCACGGTCTGCTTGTCAGGTGCGATGCCGTGACCGTTCGCGTCAAAAGTTACATCGTGGGTGATGATCTCATAAACCGCTGTATAGGTCGCGTTTCCTTCAACATTTTCAGCAATCAGAGGCTCCCAACCGACAAAGCGCCACCCTTCGTCGGCATTCACTTGAGGCGCGGGACGTTCTTCTGTGACGGTCGGCGACCATTTTTTGACGTTATCATACGTAACGGTTTCTTGACCGTCGTTTAACGTTCCGTGCTCGCCTTTATTGTACGTTACTGAAAATCTTGAAGTTGTACCCTTGATTCCCGGAACGGGAAAATCAAACGTATAATCTCCCCATACAAGCGTCGTTCTTCCGTTGGCGGGATAAAATGCGCTCTCGTCAAACCCCTGCCCGTCCGCGTCGATCGTAATCATATAGGAGGTGGTGTATGTATAAGTGTATGTAAGAATACCGTCACTCCCCGTGCTTATGACAGGTTCTACATCGCCCAGCGTCCAGATGAATTCTCCGTCGTCCAGTTCGACGGACGCGCTTATGTTAGGAGGAATGGGATCGACCACATAGGCGCCCGAGGCATTATCGGCTTCTTCGACGATCGTTTGCGTTATGTTTGCAAATGCGGCGTTCAGTTCACTGACGGTCTCGGCATTAAACGCGCAATCTGCACTGCTTGCAATGCTGTTTTTCAAAAACGCATCGACCGTCGGTCCGCCATAATAGCAATACTGGTTCTCAGCTCCGTAACACACGGTATAAAGGGCGTTGACGATCTCTCTTAAATCGGCTGCCGTATTCGCGGTGGCGGTATTGTTGGCCTCGCTGCCATCGCTGCCGTTTCCGTTGGGTTTGGTTCCGTAATAGGTTGGTTCACCGTCGGTAAGAACCAAAACATTACGAAGGTCTTTGGATATACTTTCGACTGCATTGCTTGCAAAAAGCCCCATGGCCTTATCCAAGCCTTGCTGCATATTGGTTCCGTCGTACGCTGACAATGAGTTGATTGCGGCGATCGCATTAGCAAGCCCATCCGCAGTAGTAATATCCTGCCAATCGCATTTTATAGAAGCAAACTTATTAAAACCGATGATCGCCACATATCTGCCGCTGACGTCAGTGCCCTTAAAGCTGTTCAAAAAAGAAAGCGCGGCCTGCTTGGCGTAGCATATGCGGGAATCCTTTTCGGCAACTCTTCCGCTTCCGCATGGGCATTTGTGTGCGTGGCGATAGATGCCAAAGATGTCAGCCTCTGATTTGCAGCTTGCACACCCGTCCATAGATCCTGATGTGTCGATCACCAGAACGGTTGCCGCTGCCTCGGCGGGAATAACTTTGGCAGTCGACGTAACCTCCGCCGTCAATGTAATCAGATATTCATTGGGATTTTCCGTAGGCTCCGCTGTTTTAGAAAGCGATAAAGAAGTGTGGTCATTGACCGAGATTTCCAAAGGACCGTTATCTTCGCTCTGATGCCAAACGCCTTCTTCGTCGTAATATCCGTTTGTCACCTGGCTATCCTCAACAGCGGACACAAAGCTTGGTATGAGTCCTATTAGAAGCGAAAAGCAAAGCAACAAACATACGGCTTTGATTTTATTGGGTTTCATGGTAATCCTCCTTAAATATTTCAGTAAATCTAATATTCGCAGACAATTGCAAACACATTAACGGACGTACTTCCGTCTTGTTGAAACATCCACTGATTCGTGTACCGGGAACGGCGCGTCACGACTGACGTGAATATGATAGGTCAAATCACACCACCCCCATTTACGCAAAAAACGCACCGGAGCCGCAGGGCATAATAAGCCCATTGCCTCGGTGCGCTGGATAACTATGTTGCAAACAGGTAGTCCAAAAGGACAGACGGATCTTATCTGTCTGTCGGTCTGTCTGTCTGTCTGTCAAGATTGTCCGCCAATCAGCCATTCCTGTCAACTCCTTTTTCGCAGCAGGGCGCAGCAAAGCCATTCTCATACTGCTTACGCCCATATTATATCGATTCAAAATCGACTCCGCCCCCTCAAAAATGATAGTCTTTTGAGAAAAACGCCGGAAAACCTAAAAAAGGTTCCCCGGCGTTTCGCACTCTTATGCTGTCATATTATCTGTTAGTTCGTTTTTTTCTGCCGAAAACGGTTGCGCCGCCGATACCGATCATGGAAACAGCCATCAGCGCGATCCAAAGGCCCAGGTTGCTGTCGTCACCTGTCTTGGGGGACTGATCTTGACCGCCGCTGTTCTGCGCCCACTTCGCATACAAGGTGATATTACCCGTGATCGGGGTGGAGAAGTCAAAGGCGTTTTTGCAGTCCTTATCCTTGTACCAGCCTTTGAATGTCCATCCGCTTGCGGTGGGATCGGCAGGCTTGGTCGCGGTCTTGCCGTCTTCTACGGTCTGTGCCGCAGGAGCCGTGCCGTGACCGTTGGCGTCAAACGTAACGGTGTAAGTATCGGGCGTGACCGTACCGCCGTTCTCTGTCCACTTGGCGTACAGCGTGATGTTGCCCGTGATCGGCGTAGCGAAATTAAACGGGATGCTGCAGGTCTTGTCCTGATACCAGCCTTTGAATGTCCATCCGCTTGCCGTAGGATCGGCGGGCTTGGTCGCGGTCTTGCCGTCCTCCACGGTCTGTGCCGTGGGAGCCGTGCCGTGACCATTTGCATCAAAGGTGACGGTGTAGGTATCGGGAGCCATATCAAACAACCACGTTACCGTAAACTCATTACTGAAAATATCTTCCGCACCTTTTCTGGCGGCAATTCTGTATTTGCTTACGTTTTCGTCAGCAAACATACTTACATACGATACGGAATGGGAAGTCTCGCCCAATAATGAGCCGGATAAGCCTGCCCAATCTCCGTCTTCCGGCGACCATACCTGCAGCCACACGGAATCAGGTGTTTGGTTTATCGCCCAACTGAATGTATAGGACTCGGTAATCTTTGCCGTTCCACTTACGGGCTGTGTAGTGAAAGCGAAAGTTGACGAATCATCCGTCCAGGTCACCGTAAACTCGTTACTGAAAATATCTTCCGAACCTTTTCTGGCGGCAATTCTGTATTTGCTTACATT
>JAFYJD010000013.1 GCA_017538255.1 Clostridia bacterium
GGACCTTGTTTCCTGTTCTCCCGTCGCCCTCGCATCCTTTTTTTCAGCATTTGAATGCTGTTTGTCAATGGCGGCGGTAATCGGAGAGCGTTATCGACACAACTACTAAAATAAGGGTTGACTTTTAATAGTTAGTCTTTTTTCTATTCTTATTTATATAGTATACCCCCCCGTATACGATTGTCAAGCAAAAACGTAAAAATCCGCCTTGCCCAGCGCCGACGCGCCCTTTCTCCCCTTCCTTTTTGTTCGGATTTGTTTCATTTTGGCGTTTACTTGAAAAAACCCGCCCATTGTGATAAAATGGCTGTAGTCGTGCAGGCGCTGCGCGGCGGCGGAGGTTTTTCATTATGAAAGGCGCGATCAAAAGGCGCAGGCCGCATCTTCGTTCGGTCTCGCATTCCCGCAAACGCATACATCTCGACGCGGCGGTGCTGCTGCTCGGGGTTTGTTTGATTGCGCTTGTCGGACTGATCTGCTGGCTCGTTTATCTCCACTTTGCGCGCGGGTTTACCTTTTGACGGCGGCAAACCGCGCCCCGTCAAAGACCGCGTCCGAGTTTTCCGCTTGACCGCTTGACCGTTTCGGTTTTCAGGCTTTGCGCCAAATAAATAATCTTCAAAGGCATTCAAGGAAGTATCTGAATGGATCGTTCAAAAATCGTCGCAAGGGTGATATGCTTCGTACTCGCGGGGCTGTTCGTTGCGTCCGTATTCACGGCGCTTTTGGTCGCGGTTTTCTCAAACTGCGCCGGCTGATCGAGGCATCACGGGCCGTTTTGTAATTTGGGGCACCGACCGCCTGCGGGGATCCTATAAAAAACGCGCCCCAAGTTTCGCGATGCTCGCGCTGTTTTTGTTCAATGCGGCGCTTGCCGCCGCCAAGAGAGCGCTTATAAAAGCCGCTTTATCGCCCGCCGTCCTTTTGGGTG
This sequence comes from Clostridia bacterium, assembly GCA_017538255.1. GTDB lineage: Bacteria > Bacillota > Clostridia > Christensenellales > CAG-138 > PeH17. The sequence goes on from JAFYJD010000013.1 coordinate 932, forward strand.
ATGGCGGTTTTTGTTTTCCGCCCCCGCAGCACAAAATATACTTATTTTAGGGGGCTTTTTGGCTTTGAAATATCGAGATGTTGTGTTATAATCATACGGCAAACACGGTTTTGCCGTTTTTTCGCGCAAAACCGCCATATAACACTATGCATAAAGGAGAAACATTATGCCCGTCAATCTCAAAGGCCGCAGCCTGCTCACCCTCAAGGATTTCACCCCCGATGAGATCCGCTACCTGCTCAACCTCTCCGCCGACCTGAAGGCCAAAAAGCGCGCCGGCATCAAGGGCGATCTGCTCGAAGGCAAGAACATCGTTCTTCTTTTCGAAAAGACTTCCACCCGTACCCGCTGCGCGTTCGAAGTTGCCGCTTTCGACGAGGGCGCAAACGTTACCTTCCTTTCCAACAGCCAGATGGGCAAAAAAGAATCCCTCGAAGATACCGCGAAGGTCCTCGGCCGCTTCTACGACGGCATCGAGTTCCGCGGCTTCAAGCAGGAGACCGTTGAACTGCTCGCAAAATACGCAGGCGTTCCCGTATGGAACGGTCTCACCGATATGTACCATCCCACCCAGGTGCTTGCGGACTGCCTCACCATTATGGAGCACGTCGCAAAGCCCCTCAACAAGGTCAAGCTCGTTTACGTCGGCGACGCCCGCAACAATATGGGCAACTCCCTGATGATCATCTCCGCAAAACTCGGTATGCACTTTGTCGGCATCGCTCCCAAGAGCCTCTTCCCCGAGGAGGGCCTCGTTAAGGAAATGAAGAAACTCGCAAAGACCACCGGCGCAAAGATCGAGTTCTCCGAGAAGATCGACGACGTCAAGGGTGCGGACGCGATCTACACCGACGTTTGGGTATCCATGGGCGAAGAGGATCAGTTCGAAGAGCGCATCAAGCTCCTCACCCCCTACCGCGTCACAATGGATATGATGAAGAAGACCGGCAACCCCGAGTGCATCTTCCTGCACTGCCTGCCCAGCTTCCACGACCTCGAGACCAGCGTCGGCCGCGAGATCTACGAAAAGTACGGCATCTCCGAACAGGAAGTTACCGACGAAGTTTTCCGCTGCGAAAGAAGCAAGGTGTTCGACGAGGCGGAGAACCGTATGCACACCATCAAGGCCGTTATGGTCGCGACCGCAGGCAAATAAGCCTCCGTCATCCGCTTTTCACGGCGTTTCCCCAAAAGGGAAGCGCCGTTTTTATACCCCTTCGGCATCTAAAAATGCAAAAAGCAAATCAAAAAACCCTATCTTTGACGCAGCAGCATTGACAGTAGCAGTATAATATGATATTATATAAGAGCGCAGCGCTTTCAAAGCGCTGCGCTTGCGGGTCCGCAATCACCCCAAAACGGACTCAATTCCCCCTTGTGTTCTCGACAGACCGAGACGCAAAAACCCCGATCCCGAAAGAAAAATCAAGGAGGAAACATTATGAAAAAAGCAATCTCTGTCATCAGCGCGGTTTTGATGCTGATCTTGGCTTTCGGCAATGCCCCGCAGCGGATACGGTCCGAGCAGGTGCAGCAGGCGGAGCGTGTTGGCATTGTTGAAGAATTGCGCGAAACCAATTCCGATACCTATCTTTTGTCCGACGGCAGTTATGAGTGCGTCGTTTATTCGGAAGATAGGTATTACAAAAACACACGCGGCGGATATACCGAAATAGATAATACTATCATCGAAGCAAAACGCTCGGATAATTTGGGCGATTACGCGTATAAAAACGTGTCGAGCGATACGGTATTCGCATTTTCCGGAAATGCGCCGTCGATCCTTATAGACACAGAAAAAAGCGATCTGTCGTTTGTAATCAATGACAGCCGCGCGTCAAGTGCCGTGCCGGGCGGCGCAAAGGAGTATGCCGCGCTGTTTGAGTATCCTCTCAGCGGCGATAACTGCATTGCGTATTATGACGCGCTCCAATCGACCGATATCGTTTACACATCTGCAAACGGAACGCTAAAGGAGTTTATTGTTCTAAAGGACACGAATGCTCCGACGAGTTTCGTTTTCGATTTCAAAACCGAGGGACTGAGCGCAAAAAAGACAACTGACGGCACGGTGGAGTTTGTTGACGCAAAGGGCGAAAAAGTGTTTGAACTCTGCAAACTGTTCGCGCTTGATGCCGCTGCGGAGTATACCGACAAGCTTAATTACTCGATCGCGCCGAAAGGCAAGGATCGCACCCAAATAACCGTAGAACTTTCAAAGGAATATTTTAACGATCCAAGCAGGGTCTTTCCGATACTTATCGACCCCTCTGTTATGATAACAGGCGCATCTAAGACTTACGACAGTTATGTATCCGCCGCAAAACCTAACGAAAACTTTTATATGGCCAACGTGCTGCGCACGGGCAAGGATAGTCCGTACGGTGTAAGAAGAACGTTTATCAAGTTCAATATCCCGGCAAGCGTGACAGGCAGCATCACCAACTCATATATACGCATCAAAAAGCAAAGCGGAGTCGCGCCCACAATGCGCGCATACCGTGTTCTTGACGGATGGACGTCCGGCACGATAACTTGGAACAATATGCCCGGATATGCAACCGCGCAGCAATCCGCATTGGCAACGCACGTATCGAACGATTGGTACAAGATCAATGTCACGGATATAGTTTCGTATTGGACGGTTGGGGCATACGCTAACAACGGTTTTGTATTAAAGGACAATACCGAAAACAACACTTCACATTGGACGACCTTCGCGTCATCAGAAGCCGCGTCGCCCAACAAGCCGGAGTTGCATATAGTCTACAGCCCCGTGCTTGAATCGGACTGCGTGTATATGATAAAGAGAACGTTGCCAAAGGTAAGTATCTTTCAGTCAACGGCAGCACGGTCAAACTCGCCAATAAGGACGCAATGGACGGCAGACAGCTTTGGTATGTGGTTGCAAACGGCACCGAGTATACGCTTTACTCAATGGGCTATAAAGACCCCGCGTCCCACGGAGCTAACGAATCCATGCTTAAAGGCGGCGCCGGCGGCAGTACGCCGAGTTTTAGCACGACCGCGGGCAATTATACGAAATGGACCGTTTCCAAGGTGGAAAGCAATTACAGACTGCTCAATGCCGTATCGGGCACTTCGTATTCGGCGCTTACGGCGTCGTCTGCAAACAACAATATTTCGATCGTCAACGCCGCCAATGCAAATAATTACGCAAACTGGCGCTTTGAAAAGATCGAAACCTCCACGTTCAACAACTACTGGGGCGGGTCGTATGTTATAAACGGCAGGCGAGTCCAAAAGGGCGAGAAAGTGCATATCCGAATAGACTTGACAACATCGGGCCCGGAATCGGTATATTGGGACAACGTACTTACATACAACGATTTTACAGTAGCTTTGCAATGGAACGGACTGTCGGAAAACATACAGATACATATGAACAACTCTACGATACCGTCGGGTGTAACGCCGTTTGTTGTTGAGATCATCGGGGAAAGATACACTAATGATGGGAAGCACTTTGGAATAACGCTTGGTAAGGGTTCGGACGGGGAGGTACTGCCTCCGAACGAAAATGACAACCCCAGAAACTTGCATTCGGGCGGCCAAGATTGGTATGGAGTGCAGATCACATTATATCTTAATTCTCTAAAACCCTTGTCGACGGCAAAGAAAAGAAGCATAATACTGCACGAACTCGGGCATGCATTAAAACTTGCACATACGACGGAAAATTCAGCGACCTTAGAGGTCGTCAACGACCCGCGTGGCGGCTATAGTGATTTCAATAGGGTTTGTTCTATTATGAATTATGAAGAGGACGATGGAAACGATTTGTACTGCTATAGCCCCACATGGCATGATATGATCAACCTGAGAAACAAATGGGGTTGATATTTGAAAGGAGTGATATTATGAAAAAAACAATTACGCTGATCCTTATACTTGCTATGGCGTTTGCTTTGGCGTGCAGCAATAATCAAAAGCCCGTGGAGAACACTCCGAGCCCAACCTCGACAGTATCGGAAACGCCTGTATTGCCTACGGAACAACCGACCGAAGTCCCCACCGCAGAGCCGACGGCAACGCCGGAGCCGACGCCATTGCCGGATAAATATACGTATGAAGAGATACTTGCGTTGCCGCGGATACCGATAAGCCATATGGTAGAATATGTACGTGCATGGAGCCCGAGGGGGGATCTTGCAAACGTTTTGGCAAAATGGTTTGGGGAGAATGATTTTATTGCCGAGTGCGAGATACTGTCGGTAGAATACTATATAGGTTGGTCTTCTTTTGGGGGGTATGTTGAAGGGGAGTCTGTTATAACCGCTAAAATCGTCCAAATTGACGACGAACATAATTCCGGCGGCAAAAAGCCCGGTGATATCGTCACGTTTAAGTCCGGCAACTATGTGCTGCCGTCTTTTGGGATACAATGCTATATTTTCTCTAAGGCTTACAACACGCCGATAGAGAGCAAAGACGATCTGACTGCACTGAAAAAGCAGGTTAAAGGATATGTGAAGCTCCCGTACGATCGAGAAATGGATTACAGATATTTCTATATAGATTTTGACGACTTCCCGATGAAGGAGGGCGAACGCTATACGCTCAGGGGGCGAGCCTCGAGCGAAGACTGGTTTTTTGCCGATTTTATATATCCCGCAAGTTATGAATTGGACGTGGCGGCGTTTGTTAAGGAATACGACTTTGTCTATGAAGAACGCTACTTGGCAACTGCCAAGGAGATAGCCGCGCTGTTTCGAGACCCCGCATAGCTCCCGAATAGAGACAGCCCCGCCCCTTTTGGGGCGCGGCGCAAAGAAATACGCAAAAAGCGGTCCTGCGGGGTTTACAAACGCGGCGGCGTGGTGTATAATATATCTATCCCAAGGCGCCGCATACAAAAAGCGGCAGTAAAGATATGAAGGGAGTGTAGAACTATGAATGTCACTATCACCGGAAAAAACATGGAGATCACCGACTACCTGAAGGAACTTGCCCTGAAAAAACTCGAAAAACTGGAAAAATACTTCCCTCAGGATACCGATGTGTCGGTAATTATGTCGGTTGAAAAGAGCAGGCATTCCATCGAGGTCACCATACCCTACCGCGGCGGCGTTATCCGCGGCGAGGAGACCACGAGCGATATGTATGCAAGCATCGACAATGTTATCGCCAAACTCGACCGCCAGATCCTCAAACACAAGACCAGACTCTCGAAGACCCTGCGTTATGACGAGGCTCCCGAAATGGGCGAGTATCAGGACGAATACGAGAATAACGGCCCCGAGATCGTAAAGGTCAAACGCTTCTCGATGAAGCCCATGAGCATCGAGGAAGCGATGCTCCAGATGGACCTGCTCGGCCACAGTTTCTTCGTATTCACCAATGGCGAAACGGGCCAGATCAACGTCATCTATACCAGAAAAGACGGCAACTACGGCCTTATCGAACCCGATTGATGGCATAATGCCCACCGCATTCAAGGCACGCCGAACGGCGTGCCTTTTTCGTGTTTTTGTTGATAAAGCGCGTTTTATTCGGTTTCGGTGCGGCTGTGCATTCTCCGTTTTTCAAGCGATTCCAAATATTTTTTTGCGGTTTCTCTTCCCAAAACGCGCCAATTGCTGTATAATATAGGTTGGTATTGTGTGTTCACGGCGCGTCAACGCCGAAATCTTCGCACAAAGTTCTATCGAAAGGTTTTTTCGCCAATGTCAACAACCAGATCGTGCAGATCCTCCAATACAAAAAAACCGAATAACGGAACTTCTTCAAGAAGCGGCGCGTCCCGCCCGTCTTCCTCGCGCTCCGCTTCAAAGCAAAACGTGAACGTCGTTTCGCGCACAGGCCGCGGCAAGCGTCCCGCCTCCGGCGGCGCAAACAAAAGCGGCGGCAGCGTGCACCGCGAGATCGGCGGCATCGCGCTGATACTCGTCGGCATCATCCTCGGCATATTCTGCTATTTCGGCTCATCGGGCCTGCTCGCCTCCGTCGCGCCCGTGCTGTTCGGGCTATTCGGCATAGCGGGCTATGTGCTTCCCGTAATACTGATCGCGCTCGGTTTGCTTCTGATACTGCTCCCGCGCAGCGACCTCAGACCCGCTTCCATCGCCTGTATCGCTGCCGTATTCCTTGCTGTCATCGCGCTGATCCACGTGATCGCGCACGGGCGTTCGCTCGTCGGCGCGCGCTTTTTCGCCTCGCTTTCAAACGCCTATAAACTCGGCGCGGCGCACTCCGGCGGCGGCGTGTTCGGCGGCTTTTTCGCGTACCTTTTCGTGCTGCTTCTCGGCGTAACGGGCGCGATAGTCGCGCTCTGCGGCATAATACTCATCGCCGCGCTGCTGCTCACGCATTTTTCGATCCGCGGCTATCTGAGCGATCTTCGCGAGGCGCACAAAACCGCGGCGCCCGAACGCCGCAGGGAGAGGCGCAAACTCTATAACGAGGAACTCGGCGGCGACGATTTTGCCGAGCATTCGGGCAAACCCCTCACCGCAGGCGACGTCGATCAAGGCTATCGCCGCAGGCAGCCGCAAACAGCCGCAAAGCCCGTGCGCGATAGCGCAAAGCGCGAACTGCTCCCTATGCGCCCCAAATCCCAAAAATCGGACGGTGATATAGAGTTTTTGCCGCTTTCCGGCCCCATTAAAACAGACAAACCCGCGAAAAAGCGCGGCAGAAAGAGCGAACTTATCGAAAGTTTTGACCCGCCCGTGTACGGCGGCGCCAAGATCGCCGACGACGATTACACCGTCTATATCCCGATGAACGGCGGCGGGCCGATGAGCGGCGCGCCAGCTGTCGAGCCCCCGATCGACGTTCCGTTCAAGGACGAGGGTCTCGACGATATTCTTTCAGGAGTTCCTATCGAGAGATACGACGACGGTGCAGACGCGCCGGAGCCCCAAAAAGTTCCGAAAAAGCCCCCTGTAAAAATAGAGGAGCCCGCTTCTATCGTGCCTGAAGATGAAGAGGAGCCCGCGGTCGAGCCCGTATACGAGTACCGTTTCCCTCCCGTCGAACTGCTCAAACTTTCTATGCATTCCTCCGTCAGCGAGTCGCAGGAAGAGAAGGCGCGCCTTCTTATCAAGACCATGCAGGACTACGGCGTCAGCGCACGCATTGTGGGCATCAGCGTCGGCCCCGTCATCACACGGTTTGAGATACAGCCCGCGGTGGGCGTGCGCATAAACAAAGTTACAACGCTCACGGACGAGATCGCCTACGCGCTCGCCGCAAAAAGCGTTCGCATCGAAGCGCCGATCCCCGGCAAATCCGCGATCGGCATCGAGATACCCAACGACAGCACGGCGCAGGTGTTCCTGCGCGACATCATCGACACGCAGGATTTCCGAAACGCCAAATCCCCGCTCACCTTTGCGCTTGGCAAGGACATCGCGGGCAAAGTCGTGCTCGGCGATCTTGCCAAGATGCCCCATATGCTTATCGCAGGTCAGACCGGCGCGGGCAAATCCGTCTGTCTTAACTGCATAATCCTGAGTTTTGTCTATAAGAGCGCGCCCAAGGATCTGCAGATGATCCTGATCGATCCCAAGCAGGTCGAACTTTCGTCGTTTGATAATCTGCCCCATCTGTTCCGCCCCGTCGTAAAGGATCCCAAAAAGGCGGCGGGAGCGCTGCGCTGGGCCTGCACCGAGATGGATAAGCGCTACTCGCTTATGGCGACCCTTCACGCAAGGGAGATCGACAGATACAACGCGCTCCAGACCGACGAGGCAGACCGTCTGCCCCGCCTTGTTATCATCATAGACGAGCTTGCCGACCTTATGATCGTCGCCTCAAAGGATGTTGAAGAAAGCATCTGTCGCATCGCCCAGCTCGGCCGTGCCTGCGGCATCCACATCATCGTCGCCACGCAGCGCCCCTCCGTTGACGTCATAACGGGTCTTATAAAAGCCAACATCCCGTCAAGGATCGCTTTCGCCGTTTCCAACGGCACCGATTCGCGCGTCATCCTCGACTCGACCGGCGCGGAGAGACTGCTTGGCAGGGGCGATATGCTCTTCCACCCGAACGGTGCGAGCAAGCATATCCGCGCGCAGGGCGCGTTCGTCAGCGAGGAAGAGGTCGCGTCGATCGCCAAGTTCTTTGACGACAACCCCTGCACCAACCAATACTTTGACGACAGCGACTTTTCCGAGGTATCGTCCGCGTCCGGCTCCGCGCCCGCACAGGGCAACGGCAAGCAGGAGGACGATCTTCTGCCCGAAGCCGTGCGGCTTGTGATCGAAAGCGGCGCGGCGTCGATATCGATGATACAGCGCAGGCTGCGCGTCGGCTACGCGCGCGCGGCAAGGCTGATCGACATTATGGAGCAAAAGGGCTATGTTTCCCGCGCAGACGGCGCCAAGCCCCGCAACGTGCTGATAAGCGCGGCGCAGTACGCCGAGATATTCGGCGGCGCTCCGATCGCTGTGCCAAGCGGCGATTACTACGAAGGCGACAACTATGACGACGAATGATCGCCTGAAGTTAGAATAAAAAAGGATCATCAGATGAAATACACAAAGGTCGGCGCAGTCTCACTCGGCTGCAGCAAAAACGCCGTTGATACGGAGATACTGCTCGGCGAACTCACTTCGCTGGGCTTCACCGTCGTCAGCGACCCGAAGAGCGCGGAGATAATAATCGTCAACACCTGCGGTTTTATCGAAAGCGCAAAGACGGATTCACTCGACGCGATACTCGATATGGCGCGGTATAAATACCCCTCGGATAACTGCCGCCTGCTCGTAGTAACGGGCTGTCTTTCAAAGCGCTACCCCGAGGAACTCAAACAGGAACTGCCCGAGGTAGACCTGTTTTGGGGCGTAAAGGATTACCCCGCTCTTGCAAAAAAACTTGCTGCGCTCGCGGGCGCGGGCGAGTCCGACGCGCGCAGCGGCGGAATCATCCGTTGCGCGGGCACATCTCGGCTTTTGACCACCCCGCCCTACCGCGCCTATCTTCGCATAGCGGACGGCTGCGACAACCGCTGCACCTATTGCGCGATACCGCTCATCCGCGGCGGCAGGGTCAGTTTCCCGATGGAACAACTGGTATCGGAAGCGCGCGCGCTCGCGGGATCGGGCGTTACGGAACTGACCGTCATCGCGCAGGATACCTCGGCATACGGCATCGACCTCTACGGCCGCCCGATGCTCCAGGAACTGCTCGGCGAACTCTCCCGCATAGAAAAACTGCATTGGATACGCGTACTTTACGCCTACCCGAATACAGTTACGGAAGCGCTCGTGGACGCGATCGTCGCGGATAAAAAGATCGTAAACTATATCGATATGCCGGTTCAGCATATTTCAAGCGGTATGCTCAAACGTATGAACCGCCACGGAAGCGCCGAGCATATCAGGAGGATCACTTCCTACATCCGTTCGGCGGCGCCCGATTTCATACTCCGCACAACGGTTATGACGGGTTTCCCCGGCGAAACGGAAGCCGACCACGAGGAGTTGATGCGCTTTTTGACGGAGCATCCATTCGACCGCGTCGGCGCGTTCACCTACTCCGCCGAGGACGGCACTCCCGCCGCGGAAATGCCGGATCAGGTCGACCCCGAGACCGCGCGAAGGCGGCTTGACGAGATAATGCGCCTTGAATCCCGCATCTCGCTCGAACTCAACAAAAGGCGCGTCGGCAAGACCGCGGAAGTGCTCGTTGAAAGCGTTGAGGAGCGCGTTGACGGCGGATTTAAGGTGATCGGCCGCTCCTATGCGGAAGCCGCCGATGTTGACGGCAGCATCCTTTTGACATCGCGCACCGCGCCAAAGCGCGGCGAATACGTGCTTGCCAAGATAACCGCCGCGGGCGAATACGACCTTGAAGGCGAGATAGTCCCGAACGACCGATAAGGAGCGAATATGAATCTGCCAAACAAACTTACGATGCTCAGAATAATAATGATACCGCTTTTCATAGCGGCGTTCTATCTGCCCTCAAAATGGACGCTCGCCACGCTCAACGGCGTATGTATCCAATGGAAATACATAATCGCGGGCGTTCTGTTCCTTGCGGCGTATGTAACGGATACGCTTGACGGCATCATCGCGCGAAAGCGCAACCTCATCACCGATTTCGGAAAACTTATGGATCCGACCGCCGACAAACTTCTTACCTCAGCGGCAATGATTATGCTCTGCCGCTTCCCCGTTATGAGTTTCGGCAACGCGCTGATGCCCGTTTTCACGCTAATCGTCATCGCGCGCGAGATCTTCGTCAGCGGCATCCGCCAGCTCGCGGGCTCAAGGGGCATCGTCATCGCCGCAAAGCCTATAGGCAAGGCCAAGACCACCCTGCAGTTCGCCGCGCTTTTGACGGTACTGCTGCTCGGGCAGGTCTTCCGCGCGATAGGCGTTCCCGTCGATTTCATCCTCGTCTGCGCCGCCGTGATTTTGACGATATGGTCGGGCATCGACTACACCATCGGCGCAAAGGCGCTGTTTAGCGACCGATGACGGAAGCCGCGCTTCAAAACAGAATATCCGCCGAGACACGCGAACTTGCCGCTCTCCTTACAAACAGCGGGCTTTATATAAGCGCTGCGGAGAGCCTTACGGGCGGACTCATATCGGCGGCGTTTGTGGACGTTCCCGGCTGCACAGGCTGGTTTTCGGACGGCTTTATCACCTATTCGGACGCGGCAAAAACCAAACGCCTCGGTGTTGACACCGCGCTTATCAGGTCAAAGACCGCCGTCAGCGCGGAGGTCGCGCTCCAAATGGCGCTTGGCGCAAGAAAAAACAGCGGCGCGGACTTTGCCGTTGCCGTAACGGGGCTCGCGGGGCCGTTTGTTGACGGCAACGGAAATATGCTGCCCCTCGCCCCTTGCCACGAGCCCGGGCTCGTGTTCGTCGCCGTCGCCTCGCCGTTCGGAGAATCCGTCGTAAGGCGCGTATTTTCTGGCAACCGCCGCGAGATAAGGCTCCACACTGTACTAATTGCTGTACAACTGCTTAAAAACACGGTGCAAAGCGCACCGTAATGTGTTATAATGCCTATAGGCAACCAAAACAAACAAACGGAGGAATTGCTATGTCAAAGGAAAAAGCGCTCGAAGTTGCATTGAGCCAGATTGAGAAACAGTACGGAAAGGGCGCTATTATGCTGATGGGCGACGCGGCTGCCAAGATAAAGGTCGACGTCATCCCCACGGGTTGTATCGAACTCGACGCGGCGCTCGGCGTGGGCGGCGTTCCGCGCGGCAGGATCATCGAGATCTACGGCCCCGAGGCCTCGGGTAAGACCACGCTTGCCCTGCATATCATCGCGGAAGCGCAGAAAAAGGGCGGTATGTGCGTATTCATCGACGCTGAGCACGCGCTCGACCCCGTATACGCGCAGAATCTCGGCATCGACCTTGACCAACTCTTCATCTCTCAGCCCGACGACGGCGAGCAGGCGCTCGATATCGCGGACGCGCTCGTGCGCAGCGGCGCTGTTGACGTTATCGTCGTAGACTCCGTCGCGGCGCTCGTTCCCAAGAGCGAACTCGAGGGCGATATGGGCGATACGCACGTGGGTCTTCAGGCAAGGCTTATGAGCCAGGCGCTTCGCAAACTCGCTGGCATAATCGGCAAGAGCAATACCTGCGTCATCTTCATCAACCAGCTTCGCGATAAGGTCGGCGTTATGTTCGGCAACCCCGAGACCACCACGGGCGGCAAGGCGCTCAAATACTTCACGAGCGTCCGCCTCGATGTTCGCAGGGTCGACACGCTCAAACAGGGCAACGCCGCCGTCGGCAGCCGCACTCGCGTAAAGGTCGTAAAGAACAAGGTCGCACCGCCGTTCCGCATCGCGGAGTTCGACATCATCTACGGCGAGGGCATCAGCAAAGAGGGCTCCGTGCTCGATATGGGCGTTGAGAAAAAACTCATCAACAAAACGGGCGCATGGTTCAGCTACGGCGATATTCGCATTGGGCAGGGCCGCGAAAACGCGAGACAGTTCCTCAAGGACAATCCCGAACTTTGCAATGAGATCCTCGAAAAACTGCGCGAGATCATCGCCGCCTCAACGGAGAGCGCTCCCGTTTCCGCGGATGATGGCGAGTACACCGAAGACTGATACTTTTATTTAAAGCAAAAACCGATCCGAGAATACAATATGTATTCTCGGATCTTATTTTAACACGGTATTATTAAGCAACTCACATTTTTCTCATTCGCCCGCAAAAAGTTTTTTCGCTGCTTTTTCCGCTTTTTTGCGGGCACGGCGCTCATTGCGCGAAAGCGAACCTACATCACCGGCGAGGGCTTCATTCATTTCACGGATCATTTCATCCAATTCTTCGATTTCATCCTTTGGCATCCCGTTTTCGAGTTTCTCTGCGTTCTCTATGACCTGCTCCTTGACGGGCTCCTCTGCGCTCTCTTCGGCGGACTCCTCTATGGGCTCCTCTGCGGGCTGCTCTGCGCTCTCTTCGGCGGACTCCTCTATGGGCTCCTCGGCAGGTTCCTCTGCGGGCTGCTCCTCTGTGCTCTCTTCGGGGGACTCCTCGGCGGACGGTGCTGTTTCGGTCGTTTCCGCGTTTTCAGCGTTTTTGTGCGCTTCAAGCGTCGCCTTTTCGATAAGGGCGGCGGCATCGTCGGCGGTGAGTTCGTCCTCAACGGGGATATTCGCCTGCACCAGTTTTTCGCTCAGGCGCTCTATGCGGGCTTTGAGACTCTCCTCCCTCTGGCGGGACGCCTGTGCGCGCAGTTCCAGAATATCGAGTTCATTGTGCATACGGTCCATTTCTCTGATTATCTCATCAAGAAAGCCGTCCACTTCGATTACGTCGTAGCCGAAGAAGGCGTGCGAAAAGCGCTTGTTGATTATTTCATTTCTATCCATATTTTCCTCCTGATCGCGCCGGGCGCGCCGAGCGCAGGCGGCATTGCCGTCGGCTCCCGTACGCTTGAACGCACCCGGTCTTTCGGCACCCTGATCGCTCAGGAAGCGGATCACTCTCTGAAACCTTCGGCGCTGCCGATGATATCGATGTTTGCAGGCGCAACGATGAATATCCTCGAGGATACCTTGTACACCCTGCCGTCTACCGCGTAGCACGCACCGGACATAAAGTCCAGAATGCGCTGCGCCGTTTCGACCTCGATCTGCTCCATATTGACGATGACGGGCTTATGACTTTTGAGGTTGTCGATGATATTCTGGGTGTCCTCGTAACTTACGGGACGGTAGACTATCATCTTGCTTGTGGCGGCGCCCGGCAGGCTTACTACATTGGTCTGCTGAGCGCGCCTTGACGGCTGTCTGCGCTCGTGCTCGACCACGACGGGCTCGCGCTCGGGTATGTCCTCGTGCACCTCGTCGATGTAGTCAAGTTCCTGCTCGTAGTCGCCCACTTCGAAAAGTGAACTCCAAAACCTCTTTAACGCGTTTGCCATAATTCTTTCCTCCTTGGGTATTGTTGTTGGCGCCTGGAGAAACAGAAAGCGGTGGCAACCCCGCTCGACCGAAATCGGCTATTATCGATCTGCGGCCGCAGCAGCCGCGGTTCTTGGGCCGAACAGCGCGGAGCCGATCCGCACCATCGTCGCACCCTCAAGGATCGCGGCTTTATAATCCCCGCTCATACCCATAGACAGCTCCTTCATCTCGATATTCGGAATATTCTCCCTCTTTACCGATTCAAAGAGCTCTTTCATCGCAGCAAAATACGGTCTTGTTTGTGTTTCATTCCCCATGGGAGGAATGCACATAAGACCCTTCACCCCGATGCCGGGCATCGCGGAAACTACCTTAAGAAAACCGATAAGTTCGTCGGGAAGCACACCCGACTTTTGTTCCTCGGAGCCGATATTGACTTCAACGAGGATGTTCTGCACCACGCCGCGCTTTACGGCAAGGCGGTTTATCTCCTCGGCAAGGGGCAGCCTGTCCACGGACTGAATGAGTTCCGCCCTTCCGACGAGGTATTTGGCTTTGTTGGTTTGGAGCGCGCCGATAAAATGCGGCTTCACCCCGTTTTCGATAAAGAAATCGTATTTCTCCACGAACTCGCCCGCGCGGTTTTCTCCCGCTTCAAGGAGCCCCTCGCGTATGACGGGCAATATCTCCTCGGCAGTCTTGAACTTGGTCGCACCGATTATACGCACCTCGCCCGTGCGCCTGCCTGCGGCGCGTTCCGCTTCGTTTACCTGCCCAACAATTTCTTTAAATCCACATTTAACCTTTTGGGTATCCAATATCTTTCTCCCTCTTGTATCGCCGGCACTTGCGCATCCCTCGCTATGACTATCGCGCCGTCCGCGTTTGCGGCAAGAACGTCGACATAGACGCCAGTGCGCTTGCCGTTCTCCATAAGTTCTATATAGGGGCTTCCGTCGTTATACTGCACCGCGCGTTTTTCAACGCACAAACCTTCCGCCGAGTATTTGAGTTTAAGGCTGACCTTGCGCGCGTTTATAAGCGACTCCACTCCCGAATCTATTCGAACGATATTTATCAGCTTATTGCCGCTTTTGTACGAAGCAACGCCGACCGCCTCGAATGTGCCGTAGCCGTCGATCTCGACCGGATATTCCGTATTCTGAGCAACGCGAAGCGCGTCGTTCGGCGCGGTCAAAAACGCGCAGTAGAACACATTGGGATTGATGAGCCTGTATGCTGCCGTCGTCGACGCGCCTATCCAATCCTGCGCCTTGTCCTTCTTCGTTGCGGCGTCCACAAGACTCGTTGTAATGAGATTCAGTTTGTCGGCGTTGAGCGCCGCGGAATAATCGTCGAAGTAGAAACTGACGAGCCCCTCACCCTCCGCAAACAGTTCGCGCTTTGACGCAAGCACAGCGTCGAGTTTGTCGTCTTCTTCTTTATATAGGGCGCGGAGCGTTTCCGTTTCGTGCGTTTCGTTTTTGAGGTAGTCGCGCCTTGCTTCGAGCAGTTCGTTGAGTTCCGTTTCCGCCGCGAGCGCCGCCTCGCCGTTGCCGTTCATAACGGCGTATGACAGCCTGCCCTTGGCGTTTTCGATGCCAATATCAAGGCTTTTTAGTTGTTCATTGCGAACTTCGCCGATGACCTCGAGTTGCGCGAGATATATCTGCTGGCGGGTCTTAAACAGCGAAAGTTCTGTCTCCCTGCTGAAGCCGAGGCGGTAAACGTCCATTATATGCTCGCCGGTTTCAACGCTCTGTCCTTCGTGAACGCAGTAGTCGGCAACGGAATAGCCTCCCTCTTTTTCAAAGGCGCCTACGAGTTTTTCGTCCCTTATCACGACTGCGGTATAGGTGCGCGTTTCTTCGATACGGGCGTATTTGACCTTGCCTTCGGAGCCTCCCAAAAACGCCACGAAGACCAGCGCGATAACGGCGATAAGCATCAAAACAGCAAGTATCGCGAGCACGGGCTTTTTCAGGCGCCTGCGCCTTTTTTTGAATTGAAGTATCTCCACTTCCCCGCTCCTTTTACTCTTCACTCATAGCCGTGCAGTCAACGGGGTCGTAGCCCTTTTTATCGCTTCTGCCGTACTGCCTGTCAAAGTTTTCCTTGTTCTTTTCTACGTATTTTTGAAACAGCCTTTCCGCGTCAAGCCCCGCGTGCAGGCACATACTCACAAAAAAGTGCAGTATATCCACAAGTTCGCCCTGAAGCGCCTCGGTATCGAGGGGCTTTTTGTTCTTCCACCATTTGAAGTTGACCTCGTCCAGCACTTCGGAGAGTTCGCTCAGCATCGCGAGCACCTCCTTCTGCATCCATTCCTCCTCGGAATATTTGAGATCCCTGCGCCTGATGATGTCCTCATCGAGCAGTTTCTGCATATTGAAAACAGTATCGAGTTTGTCCATATTTACCTCGCAGTATCAGTTGTTGTTTGCCGCGCCTTCGATGATATTCGCAAGTTTTTCGGAATACTTTTCGATCCTTCCGACCACCGCCGCCTTTATGCGCGACATATCGCAGACCGTCGGCAGTATCTCGTTGATGCTCTCGATGCTCACGCCGTCGATGCGCGCGAGTATCTCGTCGACGCTCGCGTACCTCCTGCCGAAGAGTTCGCCCCGTCCGAGGCTGGACGCATGCGCGCCCGTGCTCTCTCTCCCAAGCAAAAAGCCCGTTCTTATCTGGCGCTTGCTCCGCTCCAGTTCCTCGGCGCGAACGCCGTGTTTCAAAACCTTCGCATACTCCTCGAGCATCAGTTCAAGCACCTTTTCGGTCTGTTTTTCGCCCGTGCCCGCGTACAGGGTAAAGTAGCCGCCGTTTGAAAAGAATGTGGGCGACGAATAGACCGAATACGCGAGACCCTGCTTCTCTCTGATGCTTTGGAAAAGCCTTGAACTCATACAGCCGCCGACGATGTTGTTGAGCATCAAAAGCGGGTACTGCTCCTTCGATTCGCTTGCAAAGCCCGGGAATGCGAGCGCGATATGCGCCTGCTCGATGTCCTTGTCGATAAGCGCGATCCTTCCCGTATGGGCGCTTTTGCGCGGTGCGCTTTCAACGGATCCGGCTTTGTCCGCGAAACTTATTATGCGTTCAAAATCAAACGCACGCTCCGCCGCCGCCCTCAAGGTTTCGGGCTCAAAATTGCCCGCAGCGGCAAGCACGATGTTCTCGGGGCGATAGCGCCGCGCCATATACGCGCGAAGCATATCCGCGCCGAATGCGCCCACGCTTTGCTGCGTGCCGAGGATCGGATTTGACAGCGCGTCCGTGCCGTAAAATAGCGAACAGAGCGTATCGTGCGCCACGTCCTCCGGCGAATCCTCGTTCATCGATATTTCCTCCGAAACTACGCCCTTCTCGCGCTCGATGTCGTCCGCGTCGAGTTTGGACGCGCACACGAGATCAGCGATCAGATCCGCCGCGTCCACAAGGTTTTCGCTTATCACCTTTGCGTAAAAGCAGGTGCATTCCTTGCTTGTAAAGGCGTTTAGGTTGCCGCCGAGCGAGTCTATCTCCTCTGCAATCCTGTCCGCGCCGCGGTTTTCGGTACCTTTAAAGAGCATATGCTCTATAAAATGCGATACGCCGCTCTCCGTGCCCGCTTCGCACTCGGCTCCTACGTTCTCGTAGACGGAGCCCGCCCCGACCCAGCACCCGATCGAAACGGAACGATAGTTTCCCATCCTTTCGCCGACGATCCTCAAGCCGTTCGGCAGGGTTGTTCTAAAGATATTGTCCATTCAAATTTCCTTTTCGGTATGCATTTGAGCGGCTTTCGCCGTTTTAGCACATACCCTCTCAATGGTATATTGTACCGCTAACTGTTGTTGCCGTCAAGCCCGCCGACGAAAAAAAAGTCAGCATCCCGTCAAGCGCCTCCAAAAGCGGCGCGCTGGGGCTTAAGATCACTATATCCCCGCCCGAAACGCCGCCCCGAACGCGCCGAAGAATCTCGTCCTTCGTGCCCCGCTGCGAAACTATATCCACGGAGCCGATGACGGGTAATAGACCGAGTTTTTTCGCCGTGCGTTTCTCCGCGTTATCCGCATTTCTGCCGCAATAATAGAACTCGGGGCGCGCTATCGACGCGTTATCCGCCGCCGCGAGCGCCGAACGCAGCGCCGCCTCCGACGGTTTTTCGTCATCGCACATCAGCGCGATCTCATGCCCTCGCGCCGCTATGCCGCGCACCGAAGCGCCGTTCTCCCAAAGCACGCTCTCCGAAACGGCAAACGTCGCCCTTGCGCCGTGCGCGTCGAGCACTGCTAAAAGTTCCTCAAGGCGCGCGGTGTTCCATTCGAGTTTTATCACGAGCGCGACGTTGTTTGCGCTTGCACCCTTATAGACAGCGCCCTCCGCCGAAAAGTGCGGCGAACTTGCCGATACAGCGAGCGTGCCGCGCTTTGCCGAAAACAGGAGTATGTACATAACGGCGACGATCAAAAGTATCGCCCCGTTCACGGCTACGGCAGTTAATAAGCCCCGTAAAGTTCCCGATTTTTTGTCCGCGTTTTTCATATTTGCCTTGCTCCTTTTGTTTGATCGCCACGGCTCACAGCGTGCGGCGTTTCTAAAATGTATGATTTTGAACGCGCGTTATCCCGTTTCGCGCCTCAAAATGCCATATTGTCTTTCCAATTCAGCATAATATCCAAAAGCCCTCTTTTATTTTGCCAAAAAAGCGTGTATAATATGCTTGTGTAATATCGGCGATCGCTCGATTTATACGCACTAACGCAACAAAAATCACTGGTTTTTTGCAAAGGAACTTTCGATAATGGAAAAAAGAAACGACAATACTTGCCTCACTCGCGGGCGCGGCTCGTCGATCAACACATGGCTTGCGATATTTCTCATACTCATCCTCGCCACGGCAATCGTGCTCGGCGCGTTCTTCCTAAACAAAAACCGCGGCGGCAGCGGCGGCGAAACCGGCGTATCCGGCACGTATAACCCGTCGGAAACGCCCGGCGGCAAGGCGCCCGCTTCGCTCATCGTCAACGAAATCATGCGCGGAGACGATGGTTTTGTCGAGGTCGTGAACAATTCCTCCAAGACCGTTAATCTCGGCGACTATCACCTTACCGACAATCCCTCCAAGCACGACAAGTGGATTTTCCCTGAATACGACCTCGAGCCCGGCAGCTATGCCGTTGTCAAACTCCGCGGCTCCGCCTTCGCAGGCAACTCATTCGAGGGCGTCAGCACGGCATCGGACGGCTCGACCTATCCCGTATTCAACGCAACCTTCAAACTCAACTCCGAGGAAAACGGCCTGTACTGCTATACCCGCAGCGGCAACATCGTAAGCAGTATGGTGTTTGACCCCGAAATGCCGGAGCCGGTATGCGCGGTGCGCGTCGGAAGCGGCACGGCGTTCAGCGGCATCCCCACGCCCGGCTCAAAAAACGCAGACAAGTACTTCACCGATCTAAACTGGCGTGATGCGGACGTCGCAAACAGCGTATACATCAGCGAAGTCCTTCCCAAAAACAAATACGATATCATCGATGAGGACGGCGACAGGAGCGACTGGGTGGAACTGCATAATTCATCCGGCGAAAGCGTTTCGCTTCTTGGGTACTGGCTGTCCGACAACTCGCTCGACCCCGCAAAATGGGCGTTCCCCGACATAACGCTCGCAAGCGGCGAATACCTCATAGTGTTCCTTTCCGGCAAGGACAGGAGCGATGGGGGCGAACTTCACACCTCGTTCAAACTCTCCCCGACCGATGACGGCATCTTCCTCTACAACTACAGCGACTT
This sequence comes from Clostridia bacterium, assembly GCA_017538255.1. Lineage (GTDB taxonomy): Bacteria > Bacillota > Clostridia > Christensenellales > CAG-138 > PeH17. The sequence goes on from JAFYJD010000013.1 coordinate 20,078, forward strand.
CACCCGCGACACACTCGCCGTGCCATCCGATATCAACGACAATGTTTCCATCGGCAGGGGCGACGACGGAACGGTACTGTACTTTGCAAAACCCACACCCGGCGCAAAGAATACCACCGTCGGGTTTACCACGCATATTGGGGTTGGAGGTTTCAACCCCTCTTCTGTTTATATCAGCGAAGTTTGCGCCGTTACCGCGCCGAGAAGCGGCGAGTTCGACTGGGTGGAACTTTATAACGCTTCGTCGTCTTCCGTTTCCCTCACGGGTTGGCATCTTTCGGACAGCGTAAACGACCTTACCAAGCACGACCTCTCTTCCGTTACGATCCCCGCCGGCGGCTATGCGACGATAAACTGCTCGTCGAGCATCAAAAAAGCGTGGGCAACCCCCGCGCCGTTCAACATCTCGCCTGCGGGCGAAACGCTGTATCTTACCAATGAAGAGGGCGCGGTCTGCGACTGTTTTGAGTCGGGCGCACAGCGTCTTGGCGTAACAAGCGGCAGGGCGACCGCCTCCACGGACGGTGCGCGCGTATTTTTTGCGACCGCCACCAAGGGCGAACAGAACGCGCCCGAACGCGGATCGCGCTACGCTTCCGCCCCCGTTTTTTCGGATACTTCGCTCTACCACGACTCCGCTTTCAGCGTAGAGATCGATACCTCGACAGTTTCGGGCGTTATACACTATACGCTTGACGGAAGCAAGCCCACCGCGGAGAGCGCCGTATACGCCTCGCCCATCCCAATAAACGCAAACACGGTGCTGCGCGCCATCGTGATCGCCGACGGTATGGTGGACAGCGATATAACAACCGCGACCTATCTTTTTGAAACCAAGCACACCCTGCCCGTCGTAACGCTCGCAATAGACAAGGGCGACTTTTCCGAGGTGTATGCCGTGAACAAGGCGTTCGTGCCCGTCGTCGAGCGCGAATGCCATATGCAGTTCTACGAAAAGGACGGTGCGCTCGGCGTTGAATCCCCCGCCGGCGTGCGCGTTTCGGGCGCAAGCACCCGTGCGTACGCGCAAAAATCCCTCGGTCTGTACTTCCGCGGCGGATACGGCCGCTCGAGCATCAGTTATCCGTTCTTCGGCTCGTCCTATGCCACGACCTTCGGCAGCCTCGTTTTGAGGAACGCAGGTCAGGACTGGTCAAAGGCGAGGATCAGGGACTCGTTCACAAGCACAGCCGTCCTCGATCTCAACATCGACGCGTCCGCCGCCAGATTCTGCGTTGTCTATATCAACGGCGAATACTGGGGTCTTTACGACCTCAAAGAAAATATGAACGAGGACTATCTCAAGACCCACTACGGCGTTGATCCCGACACCGCGAACATCATAAAGCGCAACACGCTCGAGCTTGAGGGCAGCAACTCCGACTTTTTGCGGGTTCGCGGCTACTGCGTAAAGAACGACACCGTTATCCCGATGACCGACGCTCGGTTCAGCGAGTTTGAAAAATGGGTCGATACCGACAGCATTATGGATTATCTTATAGCAAGGCAGTATTTTCCCGACGCGGATATGTTCAATCAAAAATATTGGCGCACGACGGACTATACCGTGCGCTGGCGGGCGGTGTTCTTCGATTCCGACTTTGCGCTTGCAAGTTCCATCGGCGACGTGCTGCATTGTTATTTCGATCCGAAGGGCGTTCCGAGCGCCAACGGTTCGCTCAGCCAGATGGACCTTTACTGCGGACTCGCTTCCAACGAAAAATGGAAGCACGACTTTCTCGTTCGCTATATCTACGTTACCAAATACTACCTCAACAACGACAGGCTCCTGCCGCTGCTTGACTCGATGGCGGCTGAGATAGAGCCCGAGATGGAGCGCCAGATCGCGCGCTGGGGGTATCCCGTCAGTATGTCTCATTGGAAGAGCGAGATTGCCAAACTGCGCCAGAATCTCGTCGAAAGGCCGCAATATTCCAAGCAGAACCTTATGTTCGTTATGAAACTCTCGCAGTCGGCTTATGATGCGCTCGAAGCCGAGGCGGATGCGATCCATGAGGCGAACGGCGGCGTATTCAAATAAGCCGCCAATGCACAAAAATAGTTAAAAAGCAACAATAATGCCGAAAGCGGAACGCTTTGGGCGCAAACCGAAAGGCGAAACAAATGAACATCGTTATCGTCGGTGCAGGCAAGGTCGGCAAGACCATTGCCAAAAAACTCACATACGAAGGCCACGACGTCGTCATTATCGACAATAATGCCGATGTGCTTTCGCGCAGTTCAAACGAAATGGACGCGATATGCATAGACGGCAACGGCTCGGATTATCGCGTTCAAAGGGATGCGGGCGTGTCCACCGCAGACATACTCATCGCCGCAACCGCGCACGATGAGGTCAATATGCTCTGCTGTCTGATTGCGCACAAACTCGGCGCAAAGCGCACGATCGCGAGGGTGCGCGACCCCATCTATTCGGCGCAGATGGACTATCTCAAAGAGGAACTGGGACTCTCCCTCTCCATCAATCCCGAATTAGCTGCGGCGGAGGAGATTTCAAGGCTCCTGCGCATCCCAAGCGCGCTCAACGCCGAGGTCTTCGCGCAGGGCAAGGTGGAACTCATCGGCATAAGGCTCGATAAGGACAACCCCCTATGTGATATGATACTCAACGACATATACAAGCGCTTAAAGATAAAACTTCTCGTCTGCGCCGTACAAAGGGGCAGCGAATGCTTCATACCAAACGGCGACTTTATGTTTCAAGCGGGCGACAAGATACATATCACCGCCCCGCCCGAGGAACTTGCTAAGTTCCTGCGCACAACCATGCCCGAAAAAAAGCGCAAGGTCAAAGCGATCATGATCTGCGGCGGCGGCAGGATCGCGTATTACCTTACCAAGATGCTCGAAAAACTCGGCACGCAGGTCAAGATCGTCGAAACCAACCCCCAGCGCGCGGCGTTTTTGAGCGAGGAGTTCCCTCACGCGCTCGTTATCCACGGCGACAATACCGACCACGATATGCTGCTTGAAGAGGGCATCGACAGCACCGACGCATTCATCGCCCTTACGGGGATGGACGAAACGAACATCATAACCGGCCTGTCCGCAAAATGGCAGGGCGCGTCCAGCGTTATAGTCAAGGTCAACAACGAGGACTTGATCGGCGCTCTGCCCGACAACGCGCTCGACGCGATAATCTCGCCCAAGCAGATAACCGCAAACAAGATACTCGCCTTTGTCCGCGCGATGAGCTGCAGTCCCGAGGAGAGCAATGTCGAAACCGTGCACGAACTGCTCGGCGGCCGCATCGAGGCGCTTGAATTCATCGCAAGAGGCTCGCACCCGATGTACGGCGTGCCGCTCAAAAAGCTTGGCAAATATCTTAGAAAAGACCTTTTGATTGCCTGCATCGTGCGCCACGGCAAGGCGATAATCCCCGGCGGTGAGGAGTTCATCCGCACGGGCGACCGCGTGATAATCGTTACAAAACAAAAAATGTTCAACGATCTTGCGGACATCCTTACGGGGCCCGTCCCGCAGACGATCTGATCCCACGGAGGTTTTGTTTTTAAGTGAACTACCGGATGGTGCTGAATATGCTGGGCAAGATACTGCTTATTATGGCGGTGCTTATGCTGCCCTGCATCGTCGTTTCCGCCGCAACGGGCGGTAGCGATCTTTTGGCGTTCGTGATCTCCGCGCTGATAATCGCCGCGATCGGCGGCGCGTTCCTTTTCATCAAGCCCAAGGATACCAACTTCTTTGCCAAGGACGGCTTCGTCGTCGTATCGCTGTCGTGGATACTGATGTCTCTTTTGGGCGCGCTTCCTTTTCTGATAAGCGGCGTCTTTACAAATTATATCGACGCGGTGTTTGAAACGGCGTCCGGCTTTACCACGACCGGCGCATCCGTCTGCGGCGCTATAAGCGCTATGCCGCACGGCATCGGGCTCTGGCGCTGTCTGATAATCTTCATCGGCGGTATGGGCGTGCTCGTATTCGTTATGGCGGTGCTTCCGCTCTCCAAGGAGCGCTCAATGCACATTATGCGCGCCGAGGTTCCCGGTCCCAGCGTCGGCAAACTGGTCGCCAAGGCAAAAAACACCGCCGTAATCCTCTACGGCATCTACTTTGCGCTGATGCTCGTCGAGGCCGGGCTTCTGCTTTTGGGCGGTATGAGCGCCTACGAAGCGTTCACTACCGCGATGAGTACGGCGGGCACGGGCGGTTTTATGGTAACGGACGCGGGTATGATCGGCAGATCCTACTATCTGCAGGCCGTCGCGGGCGTGTTTATGCTTCTTTTCGCCGTCAACTTCAACATCTACTATTACGTGCTCCTTAAAAAGTTCGGCGTCGCGATCAAAAACGAAGAACTGCGCTGGTTTTTGGGCATCTACGCCGTCGCCGCGCTCGTGATCGCCGTCAATATCCGAGGTCAATACCCCACCTTCCTGCACGCGCTGCATCACGCCGCGTTCAACGCCTCGTCCATATACAGCACCACGGGCTTTGCATCGACGGATTTCAACACCTGGCCGATGCTGTCCAAGTTCATACTGCTGCTGTTGATGTTCTTCGGCGGCTGCGCAGGCTCGACGGCGGGCGGCATCAAGACCTCGCGCGTTATGATCCTGCTCAAAAACGGCTGGAACGAACTGCGCCGCCTTGCGCACCCGAGGTACGTTCACGCGATGCGCATCGATCACAAGCCCGTTGCCGAGCCCGTCGTGCGTTCGGTGCTTGTTTACTTTTCCGCGATAATCGCACTCACCTTCCTGTCTATACTGCTCGTGTCGCTGGACGGCAAAAGTTTTGAAACGACCGTGTCGGCGGTGTTCGCGTGCATATTCAACGTCGGCCCCGGTTTCGATGCCGTCGGTCCGACCTCGTATTACGCGCATTTTTCGTACTTTGCCAAGATCATCCTGTCCTTTGATATGCTGATAGGCAGGCTCGAAGTCTGGCCGATACTTCTTCTGTTTGCGCCGCCCACCTGGCGCAGACGTTCCGCTTTCCGCTGATACGGGCAACCGACGCCCAAGGGAGATTACTATGAGAATAACAGTTGTTGCAAGTGAATGCGCCCCGTTCATCAAAACGGGAGGTCTTGCCGATGTGGTCGGCGCGCTTCCCCCCGCCCTCAACACCCTCGGCGCAGACGTAAGCGTCATCATACCAAAATACAGCCGTATCGCGGATGAACACAAACAAAGAATGCGCCATATCGCCGATTTTTACATCAACCTCGGCTGGCGAAGCCAGTATGTTGGCGTTGAATTGATCGAAGTAAACGGCGTCAAATGGTATTTTATCGACAACGAATACTACTTCAAGCAGGATTACGTCTACACGGACGGCGATTTTGAAACGGAGCGTTTCTGCTATTTTTGCCGCGCCGTGCTCGAAATGATGCTGATGCTTGACCTTGTGCCCGACGTCATCCACCTCAACGACTGGCAGACGGGGCTCATCGCTCTGCTTCTCAATGAGCAATACCGCGTTTGCCCCGCGTTCGAGCGTACCAAGACCGTCTATACGATACACAACCTTCGCTATCAAGGGCTGATGCGTCCGCAGTTTGTGAACGAACTTCTCTCGATCGGGCAATATGCGCTCTCCAAGATCGAATACTACTCGCATATCAACGCGATGAAAGCGGGCATCGTTTACGCGGACACCGTGACGACCGTCAGCCCAACCTACGCATATGAGATCACTACACCGATGTTCGGCGAAACGCTGGACGGGCTTTTGACGAGCCGCGAGGGCGGCATCGCGGGCATACTCAACGGCATCGACAGCAGCAGTTATAACCCGTGGACGGACAAGGCGCTTGCAAGCCGCTATTCCAAAAACAGCCCCTCGGGCAAGATAAAATGTAAGGCCGCGCTTCAGGAGGAACTTGCCCTTAACGTCGACCCGTTCGTTCCGACGGCTGCGGTAATATCACGCCTGACCAACCAAAAGGGGCTCGATCTGATACTCTCCGTGCTGCCGGGGCTTCTGGATCTCGGTATGCAGGTCGTCATCCTCGGTATGGGCGATCGGTGGCTCGAGGAGCGCTTCGGCTTTATAGCAAACTCCGATTACGGTCGCGGCAGGGTCGCGTTCCGCTGCGAGATGAACGAGCCCCTCGCAAGACGCGTTTACGCGGGCGCGGATATGTTCCTTATGCCCTCGGCGTTCGAGCCCTGCGGCCTTTCACAGATGATCGCCCTGCGCTACGGCTGCGTGCCGATCGTGCGCGAAACGGGCGGCCTTGTGGACAGCGTGCGCCCCTATAACCGTTTTACCGACGAGGGCGACGGCTTCTCGTTCCGCAATTACTCCGCAAACGAACTCTACAATGCCTGCGCGGACGCGGTCTCCGTCTATCGGGGCGACAACGAGGCGTGGAAGCGCATCATAAAGCGCGGTATGGAAAAGGATCTCGGCTGGACCGAGAGCGCAAAAAAATACCTCGCCCTTTACCGCGAGATAGATAAACGCTACTGAGGACGCAACAAATGATACATAAAGCGATAAATACCGATCTCTCACCCGCCGAGCGCGGGCGCGAGATACTCGATACCGTCGTCGGCTTCGCGCTTACTCTTGCTGCAATCTACGGCGTCAACCTGTTTTCAAGAACGGTATTCACAACGCTTCCGCTCGGCGCCAAACTCGTGCTGATGCCCGTTATTACTCTTGCCGCCGCGCTGCCGACGGCGATCATACTTCTTATAAGGCGCGACAGGCTTGCAACGCTCCGTATCGAAAAGCTCACCATTATACAGCAGGTACTTGCGGGCGCCGCGCTCGGTGTCGGGCTTTCCCTCGTTTTGACCCTTGTGCCCCATCTTTTCGGTCTGCACGATTGGGTCGGTGGCAGCGGCAAGGATCAGCCCCTTTGGTACATCGTCTATTACCTTTTTTATGCGGTATTCGCCGTTGGGCTTTCGGAAGAGTTCATCTTTCGCTGTTTTCTGTACGAAAAGCCGAAGCGCATCGTAAAGAGCGACCTGTGGACGGTTTTAATATCGTCCGTGCTGTTCGGCCTCTTTCACTGCTTCACGGGCGGCGGCATCGCCCAGATCGTCGGCACCGCCCTGATCGGCGCGATCTTCGCGCTCGCGCGACTCAAACTCGGCTGCTGCACCATAGTTTCGTTGATCGTTATGCACGGCGTTTACGACTGGCTGATCGTCGTTTTTGCGAACGTGTTCTGAAAAGCAAAAAAATAAAAGCCGTTCCCGATCGGAAACGGCTTTTTTACGCGCTTCACTCATACAGCGTGCTGTCCTCTTTCAGCCTTTCGCGCGCGGCGTTTATCTTGCCGAGGCCGTACGCTAGCATGCCCGCGACCACGAGGCTGATCCAGCCGAAACCGAACGCCCTGTTCAATGTGCAGTTGACGATGCCGATTATCAAATTCATCATCATAAGCGCGAAAACGCAGCCGGCTATCAAGTCAAGATGCGCCTTTTTGGACGCGTTGTCGGAAAACAGTTCAAACTCGCCAAGTTCCGTTTTGCGCCTGAAAAACACCATATTCGCGCATCGGCCGATATACTCCGCGCCGAGATCCTCCAAAAACGCGACGTAGTCGGCGTTGGCTTTTTGCAACGCAGGGCGAAACTCGAGCCTTATGGCGTATTCGTTCGGGGCGCATTTTTCAAAGGTGTATTTGCAGAAGCCGATCTTTTTGAGCGCCCAGCCCTGCATCGACATCGCGTTGAGCCAACTCTCCGCTTTTTTAAAGTCCCAGTTCCAGTACCATCTGTAGACCGTTTTGATGTTTTCGTTGTTTTTCATTTTTTCTCCCCTCCAAGCACGGCTTCACCGCCGATAACGAGTTCTCTTAATCTGTTCAGTTCGCCCTGAAGGACGCTCATCCCCTCATCGGTCAGCCTGTAGTCCTTTCTGCGCGAATCTTCCTCCGCGGGAAGCGGCTCTATCCACCGCTTTTCGCACATTGTGTTGAGCGCGCCGTACAGTGTGCCCGCCGCCAGCCTGACCCTCCCGTGCGACAGTTCTTCCGCCTGTTTGATTATGCCGTAGCCGTGCCTCGGCTCAACAAGCGACAACAGTATGTAATACGTCGCTTCCGTCAACGCGTTTTGTTCGTTCATAATTGCCTCCCTCCGCATTTATATCGCCTTTCTTTATATCGTCATCCGTTATATCGTGATGCAATTATATCGTATGCCGATATAATTGTCAATACTTTTTTGAAAAGTTTTTTCGTTTTTTTACAAAATAACGCTCCGCTGCGGCGTATCCGCGTAAACATAGGCTTTTTACAGCATAACATCCCCGTGAAATAAAAACAGAGAATACTTACAGCATTCTCTTGTTTTTGATGGTTATAGGCGTGTAAAACCGCTAACAGCCCGCAAAAAAGCGCTCCCCGTGCGGGGAGCGCTTAAAAGTCATTATGTGAATATCCTGTACGAGCATATGAAGTTTCTATGCCAGTAATTGGAGTTGAAACTTCTTTCAACGACCTTGCCCTTGGACTGGGAGGCGTCGATATGCGTCCAGTTGCCGCTGCAGATCGCCACATGGCCGTAGTAGACGATAACGTCGCCCTTCTTGACCTTGTTGATGTTGGTGTTGCGCTGATAGCGGCTGCAGCTGCGCCAGGTATAACTGGTCATATAACCCTGGGTAACGCCGGAATGGTTGAGCACCCAGTAGACGAAGCCGGAGCAATCGAACACAGTCGGGCCCTTGCCTCCGCGCACGTACTTGCATCCAAGTTTGCTGCGCGCAACGGAGAGGAACTTGTTGATCTTTGCATCGACCGTTCCGCTGCCGGGGTTGCTGCCGCTGCCGGGCTTGGGCGTGGGTTTTGGCGTCGGGTTTGCTCCGCTGCCGGGCTTGGGCGTAGGTTTTGGCGTGGGCTTGGGTGTGGGCTTAGGCGTGGGTACAGGCGTTACGGGCGCGGTTGCCTTGACCGCCTTATCCGCCATAAGCGCGTTCATCGTGTTCCTTCCGACCTTGCCGTCAACAAGCAGACCGTTGTTCTTCTGGAAGAGTTTGACCGCGGATTCGGTCAATGCCGTGAAGTAGCCGTTGACGTCCTGCGCACGCAAATAGTTGAGTTCGCACAGGCGTTTTTGAACGTTCAGCACGTCTGTGCCCTGCATCGCGTAAGAAAGCGCGTTGCCCACGGCATCCTCACTCATCAGTTTTTCCCTCGTGATGGGTCCAAGATAGCCGTCGACGATCAGCTCGTTCTGATCCTGGAAGCGGCGCACCGCCGTCTGGGTATCCTTGCCGTATTTGCCGTCGGGCTCGGTGGTAAGATATCCGAGTTCCTGAAGGCGAAGTTGATATTCGAGTATTCTGCCGCCCTCATCGCCCACGGACCATGCCTTGGGCCTGCATTCGGGGTTATAGAGTTCTTCTTTGGTGTTTCTGCCTACCTTGCCGTCGTCAGTGAGTTCATTCGCGCTCTGGAACGCCATAACAGCTTCGCGCGTTGCCTCGTCGAAAACGCCGGTCTTCTTGTCGAGATATCCGAGTTCATAAAGTCTGCCTTGAATCTCTTCAACATCCGCGCCGGTATCGCCTATCATGCAGAGATATTCTTTCGCGGAGGAATCGAAGAGCTGCCTGTATGTTTGAGCGTTCAGTTCACCCGTTACGGGGATGTTCGACCTGCGCTGGAAAACCTTGAGCGCCGCGCGCGTTACCCTTCCGAGATAATCGGTGGGTTCATCCTGATCCATATACCACAGGACCATCAGGCGTTCCTGAACGTCCGGTATCAGTTCGCTGTGCTCTCCGTAGTTCACAAGCACGGTTTCGTCGCCCCAAACCTCGATCGGGTTGAAACTGGGGACTTCCGTTACTTCTTCGATATAGGGCGCGGGGGACGCGATATTTGAGAATAGGCCGAATTCCCTTTTTACCGGCGCCAACTCGCCGCCCGTGCTGCCTAATGGGTTCACGGTCTCCACTTCCAGCGTATTTACTTCGCCTAAAGTCCTTGGCTGATCTTCCTCGCCGTACATTTCGGGCGGAAGCACCGCAAAGGTTTCTTTTACATACTGTTCCGCGACCGCGCTGTTGGCGTTCACGCCCGCGTTCGTTCCTCGGAGGACGAGCGCAACGGCCGCCGCACCGAGGACGAGTATCGCTATGCACGAGATGAGGAAACGATTCCTCGATATCCCGCCCGCAAGGCTTCTGAAAAAGCCATGCTTTTCGCTCCTTTGCGCATTGGAGCCGCTCTTGGTATTGCCGGACGCGCTGTTGATGATCTCCGTTGTTTCTTTTTTGTCCGGTCCTGTTGTGTTAGACAACTGTTTCATATTGCCTCCTTTCATTGAATGCGTGCGGCCGCGAAAAGCGCTCATGCCTGTATCGCGCCGATCGGGACCGTTCAGGTCAAGGCTTCCCAAACGATCAAATGCCGCTCGCCATCCCCCTCTTCTTGGGGGATGAACAGAATCGGAACCGTCATATCTATTGAACTTTTGCCCACTTTGGGCGCGGCGACAATCCGTCGCCGTCAGTACAGTTCCGTCTGTTTTCTGCGCTCCGACATACAGCGGAACATCCCGCCCCATTATGTCGGACCTTAGCATTGTACCATACATTTACAAAAAATGCAAATCTTGATTCATAAAAACGGACAATGTTGTCCATTTTTATGCACTATATCTGCATATTTTCTCTTTATTTCAAAGACTTTTTTGCGCGGCATATATAATTCGTCCGCGGAGGGGGAGCGTTCCTTCCCCTCTTTTTGCAATCACGGCGGCATTTTTTCTCTTTTGCACAAAAAAACCGCCCCCCGATCGGGAGCGGCAAAAGGCGTTATTTGGGGCTTAAATCCGGATCAAACGACGCCCCCGCCCGTCTTGACTAGCGTCAGCGGGAACATCCTTTCGGGCAGTTCAACGGTGTCGTCCGCGCTCTGCGCTCCGCAAAGCGTCATCTCGCGTGCGGACAGCGCGTATTCGAGCGTGAGCCTGTTGCCCCGCTCCTCCCCGATGTCGAGGCTCATTATCAGCCTGCCGTCATAGAGCGCGTAACGTCCCGCGCCCTCGAGCATCGGCTCCATAACCTCGATCAGCGTAGCCTTTGCAAGTTCCTCCCACGATGGATAATCGAGCATCGCGAGTATCGCCTTGTCGCCCAGTTTGGACAGTATCGGCCCGAGCGATTCGAGCACAGAGTTTTTGAACACGGGCGCAAGGCGGGGCGCAAGCGTTTCAAGCGCCTTGTTCGCGCTCGCTCTGTCAACAGAATACGTCAATTTGCCGTCCTCGTTAAAAGTGAAAGCAATATCGAGCATCGCCCTCTCCGCCGCGGACGCGGACGAAATATCCATTCCAAGCCCCTCCATGTACGCTTCTACAGCAGGCAGGATGTCGGAGGATGTCTTCCAGTCGCCGAGTATCAGGAGCCTGTCTGGCACCGGCGTCGGCTCCGGCGTGGGCATAGGCGTCGGTGAAGCCGTCGGCGCGGCGACGCCGTTGACAACGGTCTGATCCGAAGGCGTTTCGGAGCATCCCCTGCAGGCGCACGCAAAGAGCGCCGCCAGTATAAGCGCGGCTGTCAGCACCGCTTTCATAGGTCTGTTCGACTTCATACCGTCCATCCTCTCCCGTTGTTCGTCCCGTTTATTATCCGCGGATCCGTATCGATTTATTATAGCATAACTACGCATAATTGAAAACCGTAAAAAAAGACCCCGTTCGCGATCAGCGCAAACGGGGTAGGCGAAAGCCGATTATTTTACTCTCTTGAAAACAATGGGGAAGAACTCCGCCGGAATGCCTTCGATGCTCTTGCCGTCCTCGGGCGAGAGTTTGAGTTCGTCATCGGAAACGGTGTAGTCGGCGGCTTCGTTTTTCTCTCCCTCATTCTCGTCGGAAGACTCAAAACTGATCTTGCCGTCCTCGAGCGTGTATTTGCCCGATCCGTCAAACGCCATATTCTTGGCGTCCACATCCATCATCACTTTTGCAAGCGCTTCCCAAGACTCTACGCCAAACATTCCCAAAATTTCAGCCTCGTCGATACCGCTCATTTGAGCCATAAAGGTATCCTTTACGATGGGCGCGAGCTCCTTGCTTATGGACGCCATCGCCTCGGTTACGCTGTCCTTATCGCTTGCGACCTTATAGGTTCCGTCCTCTTTAAGTTCAAGGTTTATCTTGAAGAACGCATCCGAAAACTTCAACTTCTCGGGGTCGTCGATTTTGTCGTTCTCCTTCATACTCTTCTCAAGCGCGGGCGCGATATTGATATCGACCTGCCATGTTCCGACAACGAGTTCCGCGTCGGTCTTTTGGGTGGACTTGTTGCTTTTATTGCAGGCTGCCGCGCCGAAAGCGAGCAGCACGATAAGCGCAAGCGCAAGCGCGCGGCAAACAAGTTTGGTGCTGTTTTTCATAAAAAACTACCTCCGAATATACCGCAAAAAAGCGGTTTTTGCTGCACACATTATAGCATATTATCAAAATATTGCAATACCCCGTCCAAACGGTTGTCAAACGTCGCGCGTTGTGGTATAATATAGTATACTAAACCCCGTTTATTCGCAGATTTGGTTCCTACGCGAATAAGACCCGGCGCAAAAATCGCTTTCAGGAGGCATAATATGTATAATGTTATCACCATTTCAAGGCAGTTCGGCAGCGGCGGCAGGGAACTCGGCAGACGCCTTGCCGAGGAACTCGGCTTCGCCTACTACGACGACGAGATCATCGAGGAGATCTCCAAGCGCACCCAACTTTCCGAGGAGTATGTTCAGCAGATAGTCGAACACCGCCCCGTTACGCTGATGCCGATCACCATCGGGCACAGTTTTTATCCCGTTCAGCATCCGCTTATGGAGCAGAGCCAGAACATCTATCAAGAGCAGTCCCGCATCATCACCGAGATGAGCGAAAAATCTCCATGCGTCATCGTCGGCTGCTGCGGCGACTATATCCTGCGCGACAAAAAACTCCTGCGCCTGTTCGTTTATGCGGATATGAACAGCAAAATCGATCGCTGCCGTCTTAAAGCGCCCGAAAACGAGCATATGACCGTCAAGGAACTGCGCAAGCAGATCGTCAAGGTGGAAAAGAACCGCGCCAAATATTACGAGTTCTACACCGGCAGAAAATGGGGCGACAAACTCAATTACGACCTTATGATAAACACCACCAACACCGACATCAAACTGATCGTAAGCGTCATCGCAAGAATGTTCGACAAAAATGCCCCATCCGATTGATCGCTAAAAGAGTTTAGATGCTCCAAACAACAACCGCACGCCCGATGCTTTGTCATCCGTGCTCAATATCAGAACGGATCCCTCGCAGTCGAACGCGCTGCCGACGGATCCGTCGTTTGTTTTCCGCCGCTTCCCGCGCGTACAAAAGCGCCGCGCTTACGCGCCTTAGCTCATACTTCCCCGCGCTTTTTGAGCATCGCTTTTTCAAGCGCGGCAACGAGGTAGTACATTATCGCCGCAAGCGCGCAGAGTATCACTATCGACGCCATCACCAGATCGAGTTTGAACACCTGCCCGCCGTATACGATCAAATAGCCGAGCCCCGCCTTGGAAACGAGATATTCGCCGACGATCACGCCGACCCAGCTCATACCCACGCTGATCTTGAGCGCGGATATCACCGTCGGAACGGACGCGGGCAGCACCACCTTGAAAAAGGTCTGCATCCGCGTCGCACCGAGCGTTTTCATCAAAAGATGCTTTTCACCCGAGATATCGTTAAATCCCGTCAGCACCGTCATGACCGTAACGACCGTTGAAACGAGCAGCGCCATAACCACGATGGACATCATCCCCGCACCGACCCAAACGATGAGAATCGGCCCGAGCGCGATCTTCGGCAGCGCGTTCAACACCACCATAAACGGATCGAGTATCTCCTCAAGCGTCGGGCTCCACCACAGAAGCGCCGCGATCACCGTACCCAAAAGAGTTCCGACGGTGAAGCCGAGCGCGGTCTCCGCCATCGTAACGCCTATATGATAGAAGAGTTCGCCGCTTGCGTAGAGCCTTGCGACTGTCGCCGCGACGCGCGACGGGCTTGAAAAGATGAACGCGTTGATAACGCCGCCTCTTGCCGCCGCTTCCCATATTATAACGAACAGACCGAGTATCATCAGCCGCGCCGCCGTTACCGCCGCCCGTTTTCTTCTGACGCGGGCGATATAGGCCTCGTGCTCGCTTTTCGTTCCCTTTTTCACTCGCCACGCCCCCTTTCGAGTTCACGCCATACAAGGTCAAAATACCCGTTGAACTGCGGCATCGCCCGCCTTTCGAGCGGCGACGGGCTCTCCCCCTCACCGCTTTTCGGAAAATCAAGCACGATCTCCTTTTTAACGCGCGCGGGGCGGTCGGTAAAAACGAGTATCCGATCGCCAAGCGCTATCGCTTCCGAGATGTCGTGCGTTACCAGCACCGAGGTATAGCCCCCGCGCTTGATTATGCCGTGCACGTCCGAGGCGATTATGAGGCGCGTTTGGTAATCGAGCGCGGAAAACGGCTCGTCGAGCAGCAGTATCTCCGGCGAAAACGCGAGCGTGCGCACGAGCGCCGCCTTCTGGCGCATACCCCCCGAAAGTTGGCGCGGATAATGACGCCGAAAGCCGGAGAGCGCGCATTTATCCAAAAGTTCCATCGCGTATTCCCGCTTTTTGCCGCTCAGTTCGCCCTTGACCTCGAGCCCAAGCAGCACGTTGTCCTCTATCGTGCGCCAGTCGAGCAGATGGTCGCGCTGGAGCATATAGCCCGTGATATTATCCCTCGGGTCGGGCTTTTTGCCCATTACCTCCACCATGCCGCCCGTGGGCTCGATTATCCCGGCAAGCAGCGAAAGCACGCTCGTTTTGCCGCAGCCCGACGGTCCTACGAGCGCGACGAACTCGCCCTTTTCTATCTCAAACGAGCAATGCTCGACAGCAAGCGTCTGCTGTTTCAAAGTATGGTAGACAAGGCTTGCGTCAACAAGCCTCGCCGCTGTTTCCGCGGCGGTTTTGTCCGATTTTTCGGCGTCCATATCTGCTCCCCCGTTTCGCTTTTTGCGGGTCTTTTTCCCGTCCGTATACTCACTCTATTCAAAAGGCGCGGTTTTTGCCACGGAGCCGGAAGGATGCCGGCGGGCGTTGCCGTCTTTCGGCCGTTTTCACCGGAGCGGAGCGAAAAAAAAGCCCGCGCGGGCATTTGCACGCGGGGCAGGAGACGGCATTTTATCTGCTTTGAACGCAGGCTCAATCGTCGATTTTAAAAGGAGCCATCAGATGATCAACCTCGCTCATACCGAGTATCTCGACAGGAATGGCCGGATAATGATCTTCAACAAAGCATCGCGCCGTTTCGACGGCGGACGGCTCGATCATAATTACGATTCTCTGCTCCTTTTCGTTAGTGCCACCTCCGTTAACGGGGATGCCCGACGCGGAGAGTTCATCGGAGATAAGGTGTACGTATCCTATCATTTGTTTGAGGCTCAATTCGCCCTTTTTGAACTCAACCATCTCGGCATATTCGCCGAGCGCGGCAATGAGCTCCTCCTTAACGGTCATATCGGTCAGATAAACCGTGATGCTGCCGTTGGATTCGTGATAAGCGCCGCCGTAATAGTCGGGCAACATGTCCTTATCATCAAAGCGCAGGATCGACTCCAGTTTTTGCATCGCACTGTCCGATGAGCCCGATACACCTCTTTGACGGGGTTTGGCCGCATGCGCAGTCAAAACAAGCGTGCATACGGCGAGCGCGATGCAACCGATAAGAACATAGAAAAGCGGTTTGTGCAGCGATTGTTTCATAAGTATCCTCCTTGATATTAAAATTCGTTTAATCAAGCGTCAGCCAAAGCTGCAATCACTTGTTATTGCTATAATTGCAATTTCTGCATATATAATGCGTGTCATCTATCCATAAAAAATTGTGCTTTTGATAGAGATTATAATTACACAGGCGGCAAGTGCGCATATGATGCGTACTGTTATACGGCATATAATTCGTATACGAGTGATTGTGAGCCTGTATGGTAAATCCTGCGCTGTTCAATACCCAATATGGAGTATAAACAACATAATAACTACCATTGCTGGCACTGGCAATACCTTTAACTATTCCATAATTGCAAGCAGATAGCACATAAATCGTTTCATAAAGACCCTCCAATATAATTAAGCATATCATAATTATATGACGAAGTATAACAAATTTCAATAGGATTTCGGAGAATAGAAATAAAAAAGCAGTATAATAGTGAATTCGCAAAGGAGTATAATTTAAAGATACATATGCATTTCCGACTGTTTTGATATTTTTTCTGACAGGGGGCTAAATAATTTATATCCGCAAAGCGTATTGACAAAGGTGCACGACAGTTCTATAATCTGATTGAACAACTCGGATAAGGAGGATATAAATATGCAGCTGCTCGTTATCACCATCGACCGTTCGGACGAGTTTATCGCCACGCTCGAAGGACTCAAAGCGCACGGGATGAACGGCATCGTTTTTCCGTCCACCAGCCTCAAAAACGCCCTGCTCGGCAGCGATATCGACGCCGCGCCGATCTTCGGCAGGATCAGCAAGGTCGTCAGCCACGATTTTGAATCGAGCCACACCGCGTTCCTCGTTTTGACCGAAGACCAGGTGGAGCACGCCAAGCGCGTTATCCGCCGCAACACCAACGGTCTAGGCAAAAAGGGCTTTATGTTCACCATTCCCGTTGCATCGTATGAGGGCATAGAGGAATACTGATAAACGCTTTTTTACACCGCCCAAAGTATCCTCGCTCAATAAGAACGGAATACCTTTTACAAGAAGCACCGGACGGCACTTGCCGCCGGTGTTTTGCAGGGAAAAAATCCCCAATATCATCCAAAACAAGGAAGAATCAAACCATGCAGATCCTACTCATCATCGCGATCGCGATGGCCGCCGGCCTTTTACTGTCAAGGCTGATGAAGATCCTAAACCTGCCGAACGTTACCGGCTTTCTTATCGCCGGAGTACTGATCGGCCCGTTCGTGTTCGGGTTCGTCAACGAAGAGAGCATCAAAAGTCTTAAACTGCTTACTTCGACCGCGCTCGGCTTCATCGCGTTTTCGATAGGCGGCGAGTTCAAACTCAAGTTCCTTCAAAAACTCGGCAAACACATAATCATAATCACGCTCGCGCAGGCGTTCGTCACGGTAGGGCTCGTTATCGCCGCCCTGTTATTGATCCCCGGCGAAGACCGCGTTCCGCGAGCCCTTTTGCTCGGAGCGATCGCCGCCGCGACCGCCCCCGCCGCAACGCTGCTCGTCGTTCGCCAATACAAGGCGCGCGGCGCCGTCACGGATACTCTGCTCCCCGTTACTGCGCTTGACGACGCGATAGGTCTTATAATCTTCTCCGTCTGTCTTGCGCTTGCGATCGCGTTCTCGTCCGGCAAGGGTATGACCGCTCAGACCGTCATCCTCGATCCCCTGCGCGAGATCGGGCTTTCGCTGCTCGTCGGCAGTATAATGGGCGCGCTGCTCGCGGGCGCGATGCGTTTTTTCCGCTCCAACGCCAACCGCCTTTCGCTGATGATCGCGGCGGTGTTCGCGTGCGTCGCGCTTTCGGAAATGTGGGAACTTTCCTCGCTTTTGACCTGTATGCTCCTCGGCGCGGTATTTTCCAACCTGCGCAAGGACGCTGTGCGCTCCCTTGAGATAATCGACGGCTGGACGCCCGGTCTTTTTATGCTGTTCTTCGTATTCTCGGGCGCGGAACTCGACTTTTCGATCCTTACCTCCGTCGGCGTCATCGGTGTCGTCTATATCATAGCGCGTTCGCTCGGCAAGTACAGCGGCTCCTACCTCGGCGCTGCCGTTGCGCGCTCTGATAAGAACGTCAAAAAGTTCCTCGGAATCACGCTTCTGCCGCAGGCGGGTGTTGCGATAGGTATGGCTCAGATGGTCGCCGCAAGCCCGGATCTTCCGGCTTCGCTTGCAAGCCAGGTCGTTACCGTTGCGCTGTTTGCGACGCTCGTTTACGAACTCGTCGGTCCGATCCTGACAAAACTTGCGCTCAAGCATGCGGGCGAGATCAACGAAACGAACCTCGGAAATGCCACCCCGATCAAAAACTTTGTGCGCTACTTCAAACGAAGCGCCCCGATGAAGTAAACCCGGCCTTTTATCTGCAAGATCAGCATAGCGTTTGACCCGCAAAAAGAAAGAAGAAGTTGTAAGCTTCTTCTTTCTTATATATTGCAGTTTGGAGCCAAGCCCAAATATAGCAAAGAGCGCAGAACAGCTCATCGGGATACGCTTCGCTCCGATACGGTTTGCAGACGATCCGTGTGCCCGCGCCGCGTCAGAATATCAACTCGTGCGCCTTCCCACCGCTTCCTGCCTCCCCGCGCAGGCACTCCGCCGCGCTGCGTTTAGCAGCCGTTTTGAGCCCTTTGTCCGCCGTCTGGAAAACGCAAAAATATATTATTTGTGTTGTATGCGCTGATTTTTGTACAGGTTTTTCGCCCTCGTCCGAAATAAGTTATCCACATTTTTGAGCCTTTTCCACAAGGACAATGTGGATAAGTTTGCGAAAACGCCGCTGTTTTTGCGCTTTTTTTAAGGACAACTCTGCGGATAACAAGGATAAGTGCGTGTAAAACCCGCTTTTTTACGCTCTCAAAATCGCGTGTCTTTTGCGTGATGTTCCAATATACGCACTCCTCACGGGGCTTGACAAACGCTTTTTTCAAGCACGGCGGCATTTTTCGCCGCATGCGCCAAAGCGGGGTCTTTCGCCGTTCGCAAGCGCGCCCGCTTCGACCCCGTCCATACCGCCTTCGAGGGTCGTTTTTTCAATATATATTGTCGCATTTTGTTGACAAACAAGCCCGAATAAGGTATCATTTTGTATATAAAATCGATGCGCAGGCGCGTCCGTGGAGCGGGCGCGCTGTCGTCGAAAAAAAGCACAAGGAGCGCACCTATGAAACTCATCTACGGCATCCACGACAAACCCAAGTTCGGCTCCGTGCTGATCTTCGCGTTTCAGCAGTTGCTCGCGATAATGGCGGCAACAATCGCTGTTCCCGCGATCGTCGGCAACGGAATGTCGGCATCCGCGGCCCTGTTCGGCGCGGGCGTCGGTACCCTCGTTTATCAGTTGTTCACAAGGTTCAGAAGCCCCGTCTTCCTCGGCTCGTCGTTCGCCTTCCTCGGCTCGATGTTTGCGGCGTTCGCCGGCGCGGCGACCGCGGCCCTCGGCTACGCCGGTCTCATCATCGGCGCGGGTCTTGCGGGTCTTGTGTATGTGATCCTCGCGATCGTCGTTAAATTCGTCGGCGTTAAATGGATCGGCAAACTTATGCCCGCCGTCGTCATAGGACCTACCGTCGCGATCATCGGACTTTCGCTCGCGGGCAACGCCGTCGGCGATATGATGAAGGGCGATTTCGCAAGGGGCGGCATCGCCACCGCTTCCCCCTATGTCGCGCTAATCTGCGCGCTCGTTACGCTGTTCGTCGTCATCATCTGCTCCACCTACGGCGGCAAAAAACTCCGCCTGATCCCGTTCATCATCGGTATCCTCGCGGGCTACGCCGTCGCGTTCATATTCACGCTCGTCGGCCGCGCGGGCAACGAAGCCTTCCGCATCATCGATTTTGCGCCGATCAAGAATCTCGTCAAGGACGGTGTAAAGTTCTCAACCTTCCTCTCGCTGCCCGAATTCTCGTTCCTTAAAGCGTTCAAGGACGGCGGCTTCAAGAGTCTCAACCTTGCGTATATCGGCACCATCGCCGTTGGCTATATCCCCGTCGCTTTCGTAGTGTTTGCGGAGCATATCGCGGATCATAAAAACCTTTCCACGATCGTCGGTCAGGATCTGCTCACCGATCCCGGCCTCTCCCGCACCCTGCTTGGCGACGGTATCGGCTCCTTCGTCGGCGCGATCTTCGGCGGCTGCCCCAACACCACCTACGGCGAATCCATCGGCTGCGTGGCGATCACCGGCAACGCTTCCGTCATCTCTATAACCGGCGCGGCGCTGCTCGCGATCCTGTTCTCGTTCATATCGCCCTTCGTTGCATTCCTCGATTCCATCCCGTCCTGCGTAATGGGCGGCGTATGTATGACGCTGTACGGCTTCATCGCGGTATCGGGTCTTAAGATGCTCCAGCCCGTCGATCTCAATGAGAACCGCAATCTCTTTGTCGTATCCGTCATCCTGATCGCGGGCGTCGGCGGTCTTGCGCTCAACTTCGCGCTCAAGAACGGCCAAACCATCACCGTCACCTCCATCGCCTGCGCGCTGATCCTCGGCATCATCACCAACTTTATGCTCTCCGGCAAAAAGAAAACAGACGATGAGGACGAGCCCCAGCAGCTCATCAAATAAGACTCGGCCGATCGACCGATAACAAAAACTTCACGGAGAAGGGCGTATGCGCCCCAACCCGTGAAGTTTTTTATTTTGCTTTTAGTTTTTCGGTTTTATCCGCCTTACGGCGCGGTGTGCGATACGCTTTTGATAACCTCGTTGTCGATGGTAACATAGCGTGGATCCGCGTCCGCGAACAGATTCGCGGGGAACTTGAGCACAAAATGCGTGTTGCCCGCTGCGTCGCGCGATCTTTCGACCACCTCATAGGTCCAGCCGTCGGCTCCGACGATGTCGAGTTCCTGCGAGGCGATGACCGCCGCGCGATCCTCCGCGATGACGAAGTTGCTGTACTCCACCTTGTCGCGCATATCCATATCCTTGCTGTAGCCCTCGCGCCCCGTAAACGCATTGTCGAGCACGGCCATATCCTCCCTATATGAAAGCGCCTCGTTATAGAAGAGCGCTGCGGAGCGATACTTCTCCGTGTCGACGGGGGTTATGAGTTCATAGGTCGAAAACAACGTGCCGTTGAACGCGGTCTCCTTGATGCGCTTGCCGTCCTTGGCGGTGTAGATGCCGGACGAGAGCACGTTCATCCAGTCGCTCGAGAGGATGAGCCTTCCGTTCTCCCAAACGCGCTGCGCGGAAGTGTAGAACGCCAGCACCTCGTCAACGTCGTTGTACTCGGCGGGACGCCCCGGCGAGATGAAGAGTTCCGCGCTGCGGGTCTCCGCGGCTTTGAGTTTGCCGTCCTCTATGCACCAGAGGGTATAATTGAACGCGTGTATGCCGCTGCCGGAGTAGGGCGCGTATTCAAGCAGATAGTTCCTGCCGTTCACAGTCGTCAGCGCGAAGGTGTTTAGTGAAACGTGCGCGGTTGATATCTCGCCGAGAGCGCCGACCTTAACGCCGTTTTTCTCGATGTACGGACAGGTGCTTCCCGTTTCGTAGCCCGAACCTGCCGCGAGCAGATATTCGTTGAGATCGACGACAAAGTACTCGCTTTCGCCGTCGCCGTCAAGGTCGATGCGCCATCTCAAACACCCGTCATTGGGCATCGTAGTCGGCACAGGCGTCGGCTCATCCGTAGGTGCTTCGCTCGGGGCGTCGCTCTCAGGCACATCGCTTACGGGTATGTCCGAGGACGGCGCATCGGTGAGTTCCTCCGTGGGCAGTGGCGACTCGGCGGTGGGCATAGCGGTTTCATCTATGGACGTCGGCGAAACAGCCGCTGGCGTTTCGCTTCCATTGTTAATAAACTTACAGGCGCCCATTCCCGCAAACGCAACCGCGACGGTCAGCGCCAAAGCAACAAATCGGATTCGTTTCATTGCACTTTCTCCTTTGCTGTTATAACGGGCATTATACAACCCCTTGGGCGCTTTGTCAACGAAATATGTCGATTTTTATTCGCTAAAACGCTATATAACGCATACTATGGCATTAAATATGTATTGGGGAGCGTGCGCTATGGAGAAATGCGGCGATAAAGGACCGATCGGACTGAACGAACTCAAACAGGGCCAACGCGCCCGAATAGAGCGCGTTTTGGCGCAAGGCGATCTAAAACTCAAACTTACCGAACTCGGCTTTTTCGCGGGGGAGCCCGTTCAAAAAACGCTCGTTTCGCCGCTCGGCGATCCCGCAGCCTATCTCGTGCGCGGCTCGATAACGGCGATCAGGAACGCTGACGCCGCGCTTGTGCGCGTACTTCCCACGGAAAGGCAAGGTGTATGATATGGGTCTCACTTCATCTTCAAGCGGGCGCGGCGCGCTGCGCGAAAAAATCGCCGCTGACAATAAAGACGGTCTGCCCGTCGTTGCGCTTGCGGGCAATCCGAACGTCGGCAAAAGCACGGTGTTCAACGCGCTGACGGGGCTCAAACAGCATACCGGCAACTGGTCAGGCAAAACCGTTTCGCTCGCGAGCGGACGCGGCAAAAAGCGCGACCTCGTTTTTGTGGATCTGCCCGGCTGCCGTTCGCTCTCGCCCGCGTCGCTCGAGGAATCGATCGCCCGCGATGCGCTCATCCGCGGCGAATACTCCGCCGTCATCGCGGTCGTCAACGCCTCTGGGCTCGAAGCGAGCCTTGCGCTTGCGCTGCAGGTGCTTGCGCTTACCTCGCGCGCCGTCATATGCCTGAATCTCATCGACGAAGCCGAAAAGCACGGCACGCGCATCGACGTGCGGCTGCTTTCAAAGCGGCTCGGCGTGCCCGTCATCCCCTGCACGGCGCGAAGCGGCAGGGGTCTCGGCGCGCTTGAAAAGGCGGTGCGCGAGGTCATCGCGCGGCCCGAAAGCGGGGGAAACGCCGCCTACCGCGCTTTTCTGCCGCCCGTTGACGGCGGAGAAGCGGCGGAACGCGCCGCTATCGCCTGCCTTGAGGAATGTTCTCGCGTGCTCGACGGCGCAATAAAAACCGAAAACGTGGAGAAACGCTCGCTGACCGAACGGCTCGACCGAGCCGCCGTCGGAAAATACACAGCGTTTCCCGTGATGTTCCTTTTGCTGATGCTGGTTTTTTACATCACCCTCATCGGCGCAAACTACCCGTCCGAACTGCTGTATTCGCTCTTTTCGCGGCTTGAAACGCTCGTCTTCCGTGCGCTCTGTGCCGTCAACGCCGCCCCGTGGCTGCGCGACGCGCTCGTGTTCGGTATGCTTCGCACGGTCTTTCGCGTCGTTTCCGTCATGCTCCCGCCGATGGCGATATTCTTTCCGCTTTTTACGCTCGCGGAGGATCTTGGCTATCTGCCGCGCGCGGCGTTCTGCCTTGACCGCTGTTTTCGTGCCTGCGGCTCCTGCGGCAAGCAAGCGCTGACCGTTTCGATGGGCTTTGGCTGCAACGCGGCGGGGGTCGTCGGCTGCCGCATCATCGAAAACCGCAGCGAGCGCATCTCGGCGATGCTGACAAACAGCCTCGTGCCCTGCAACGGGCGCTTTCCGCTGTTGATAACGCTCGTTTCCGTGTTCCTGTTCAAAAGTGCGCTCGGCGCTTCGCCTCTCGTGTCCGCCGCGGCGCTCGCGGGGCTGATCTGTTTCGCCGTCGCCGTAACGCTCGGCACTACCAAAATACTTTCAAAAACGCTCTTTCGCGGCGAAAGTTCACCGTTTTTGATGGAACTGCCGCCCTACCGCCCGCCAAAACTCGTTCCCCTTATAATAAGAAGCGTACTCGACCGCACCCTGCGCCTGCTCGTGCGCGCCGTGGCGGTCGCCGCGCCCGCAGGGCTCGTCATCTACGCCGCCGCCAACATACCGGCGGGCGGGGGGACCCTGCTCTCATCCTTTTGCGCTTTGCTTGACGCGCCCGCGCGCTTTTTCGGGCTGGACGGCACGATCCTTGCCGCATTCATCCTTGCCCTGCCCGCGAACGAGATAGTTCTGCCCGTCATCCTTATGGCATACACGGGCGGCGGTGCGCTCGGCGAGGCGATGGGCGGCGCGGAACTGCTCTCGCTTCTTCAATCAAACGGCTGGACTCTTAAAACGGCGTGCTCCGTTATGATATTTACGCTGTTCCATTGGCCCTGCTCCACAACGCTTTTGACCGTCAAAAAGGAAGCGGGCGGCGTCAAATGGATGCTTCTGGCGTTTCTCGTTCCCACCGTCGTCGGGCTCGTACTAATTGCCGTTATGAACGGGATATGGAGTTTTTTCGCCCCGGGTATGTACTGAAATTATGCGATTCCTCCCCGTTTGCGGCTGTTTTCTCCGAAAAACCCGCTAACGAAAATCCTGCAAAAAGCAAAACCCCGCTTCGGAGTTTTCCGCGGCAGGGTTTTTGCGTATTGTCAAAGAATTAAGAAATCTAATAAGGAGTGTTTGTAAGCGCGGAGTACCAATAGATATCGTTTCAAAGTAATATACCTCCTTATTTTGTTATACGGTTGTAAATATTATAAATACTGTCGGCAACATCGGAATGTGCGGCATAGGACAGCGCGGTAAAACCTTCCTTAAACGAGGCAAAGTTGGCTTTAAGATACACGGCAAGAAAATAATCGCTTCCCAATCCCTTCAGTTCATCGGGAAAAACAAGCCCGTTGTCTTTAAATACCATATAGAGTTCTTTTGAAGACATATTTTCAAGATCTTCGTCGCTGTATTTTTTATCGCGATATGCGCCGGGCTTAAAAACTATCCGATCCTCTTCGGCGTTTGGGTCGGCGATCTCTTTGCATATCCCGTTTACAGCCGAGGAAAGTTCGGCATATGCGGTGTCTGCGGAGGATGCCATCCCAATGCTGAATTGCTCGAAGTTTTGTTTGATGCATTCGGCAATCTCGCGCTCCGACATTTTCAGTTTGAGTTCGTCGCTTAGCATAAGACCGTTATCCGATAAAACCGAAAACAATTCATCGGCGGGCAAATCGTTTAGGGCGGTGTAACTGTATTTTCCCAAATTGCCGGCAGCTTTTTCTTTGTCGACAGACGGTTGAGTTTTACATCCGCATATGAGCAAAAGCGTAAATAATAATGAGATAAAAAGCTTCCCTTTCATTTTGCAGCTCCTTTCTTTACGTTTTTTGTATTATAATATAAAAACATAAAAAAAATCAAGCAGGAGTTTTCTCCGCGATATCTGCAAAGCGATCATGCGATCGAAGGCGCTCAAAACCGTATCGGAACCGATCTTGCAGCAAAAACCCCGCCGCGGAGAACGCCGAAGCGGGGTTTTATTCTGCTGTTTGGTTTTATTTTGCGTACTCGGTCGCCCTTGTTTCTCTGATGACGTTGACCTTTATCTGACCCGGGTATTCGAGTTCGGCTTCGATGCGCTTTACGATATCCTTTGCGACGACGATGATATCCGTATCGGAAACGGTATCGCTCTTGACCATTATGCGCACTTCCCTGCCTGCCTGGATGGCAAAACTCTTGTCGACGCCGTCGAACGAGTTTGCGATCTCCTCGAGTTTTTCAAGGCGCTTGATGTAGTTTTCAAGCGTTTCGCGCCTTGCGCCGGGGCGTGCCGCGGATATCGCGTCTCCCGCCTGTACGAGCACCGCTTCGACCGTTCCGGGGTCCACGTCGCCGTGGTGAGCGAGGATGCAATGCACGATCTGGTTGTTTTCGCGATATTTCTTTGCAAGATCGGCGCCGATCTGGTTATGGGTGCCCTCGATCTCGTGATCGACGGCCTTGCCGATATCGTGCAGAAGTCCCGCACGCTTTGCGAGCTGAACGTTTACGCCGAGTTCGGTTGCCATAAGTCCACACAGATGCGCGACCTCGATCGAGTGCTTGAGCACGTTCTGCCCGTAGCTCGTGCGGTAGCGGAGCCTGCCGAGGAGCCTGACGAGTTCGGGGTGCAGACCGTGGATGCCGACCTCGAACACCGCCTGTTCGCCCGCTTCCCGGATCTGGTTTTCGACCTCTTTGCGGGCCTTTTCGACCATTTCTTCGATCCTGGCGGGGTGGATGCGGCCGTCGAGGATCAGTTTTTCGAGCGCGATCCTCGCTATCTCCCTGCGCATCGGGTCAAAGCCCGAAAGGATGACGGCCTCCGGGGTATCGTCGATGATGAGATCGACGCCCGTCGCTGTCTCGAGGGTGCGGATGTTGCGGCCCTCGCGGCCGATGATGCGGCCCTTCATTTCATCGTTGGGCAGCGCAACTACCGAAACGGTGGTCTCGGCGACGTGATCCGCCGCGCAGCGCTGTATCGCCATAGAGATGATGTTGGTCGCTCTCCTGTCCGCCTCCGCCTTGGTCTTTGCCTCTATATCACGGATGATGAGAGCGGCGTCGTGCCTTGCGTCCTTTTCAACGTTTGCAAGAAGCACTTCTTTTGCTTCGTCTTGGGACATCCCCGCAACGCGTTCGAGTTCGGTCTTTTGCTGCTCGTAGAGCCTGTCGATCTCGGCTTCCTTTGCGTCCATGGTCTTGAGGCGCTTGTTGAGCTGCTGTTCGCGCTGTTCCAGACCGTCCTGTTTCTTGTCGAAACTTTCTTCCCTTTGCTGCAGGCGGCTCTCGGCGCGCTGCAGTTCTTTTCTGCGTTCTTTGTTTTCTCTTTCGTTCTCGCTCTTGATGCGATAGACCTCTTCCTTCGCTTCAAGGAGCGTCTCTTTCTTGATGGTTTCCGCTCGCTTCTGCGCGTCGTCGATCATCTTTTTGACCATTTCGTCGGCTTCGGCGACCTTGGATTCTGCGCTGTGCTTATCGTACATATGGATCCCGAATGCGCCTATCAGGGCGCCTATCACGAAGGTGATCGCGGGAATTGCATATATCAACCAATCCTTCACAGACATTTACCTCCTATATATATTAAATGCGATGCCCCGCAGTCAACTCAAAATCAATAGACAATATCAGCCAACACTAACGGCAGCATATATGCATTCGTTCTATTATATCGTTGAACTTATCCTCTGTCAATAGTTTTGGGGGCTAAATGCGCGGTTTGTTCATTATTTATATGCACGCCCGCCCCGCCCCGCCAAAAGAACGCAAAAAAACGGGCCTCTGCGCCCAAAACAGCCGCAGCCCGCGTAAAAAATCCGTTCCTTAACGGTTCGGTATCGGCAAAGATACCCGCGCTCTACTTCATCAAAGTTTCAAATACTTCCGATATCTCCTCATATCCCTTTATCGTTTTTTCGAGATATGCGCGGCCCTGCTGCGTTATCGAATAATAACTCCTTGCGCGCCCCTCCGAAACCTCCGTAGCCGAGATAGCGATATAGCCCTGCTCCTCCAACCGATAGAGCACGGGATAGAGTATGGAGATCGTGTAGCGCCCGTCGCTTCTATCCTTCAGCGCGGCGGATATCTCATAGCCGTACATCGGTCTGTCCGAAAGAAAGCGCAGCACGATGAGCGGACTTGTCGCCCGCTTGAAATACGATATGAAGGAATGACCTGTATCTGGCATTCTCTTAAGCCTCCGTAGCGTTCTGCGAAAACCTCCGCTTCCGCAGCATTTTCCTTGCTTTCAAGCCATATTATAGCACAAATTTTATTTTTATCAATATATAGCATTGACAAATATCGAACGGATATGATAAACTTTAAGCAACCAAACAATAAAAAGGAGGTTCGCCCCTTGGATATTGTAAAACGACTGTTTAGAAGACCCGTTTCAACGGCTGTTTGGGTCGCGGTGCTGACACTTGCCGCGCTGCTTATCGGCGTTGGCGCATCGGTGCTGCACGCCGCGCACACAATGCGCCGGGAGCTCGACTCCAAGCTAATGACCATCGCCGTTCATAAGCGCCCTTTTGAAGAAATCGAAGAAGGCAGTTATGCCACCACAGACTTTGAAAGCGGCCCGTTGTACGATGATGATATAGCCTATCTTCGCTCACTGCCGCAGGTGAAGGATATCGATTTGCGCTATCTTTCGGGCGCATACATCGAGGGCGTTTACACGAAGCTCGGTCTCACCGATTTCTTCGACGTGAAGCACGAGATATACGGGATGAACGACGGCAGCAGCGGCGTTATACTGATAGGCGAGGTCGAAAGCGCCTTCATCATGGATCCCGATGGCCCGACGCGTACCGATCTCACCGCGTTCGGGCTTGGAAGCGACGTTAGCTTAAGAGCCAACTGCGCCATACTCCGCGTGGATGAGGCGCTTGCCATACATCCCGATTACCCGCTCTATTCGCGGTATGAAGACGACCGGTATAACGGCCGAGTTTTGCTCGTTTTCGATGCCTTTGGCGACGACACGACCTCCTTCTTCAAGGTCGGCAAGCGGTATGCCGTGCGCGGCGCTTACGATCCGACTCCGAGCGGCCCCGGCATGGATTATCCCGACAGGAATCTGCCGTATTGCCCGAACGTCAATCTTATAAGCGAGAGCTCTATCAACGGCGCCTTTATCGAGGGCGACTCCCTCGTTTGCTACCGCGACGTCGAATATACGGTGGATTATGATCCCCTGCCGACCGATGATGATACCCCACACACCATGACTATGCAGCTTCTTTCAAGGGGCGAGCGCGTGCCCGTTGCCGTGGAATGGAACGGCACCGCCGAGGCGCTTGCAAAGGACGAGGTTTGGGGTGAATTTATAAAGGAATCCCGCATGGCGCAGCACTCCTTCCCCGTGCTCGGAACGAACTGCCTTGAAAGTATGTATTCCTTCGTTCAAAACGAGGCGAGCATAGTTCAGGGTCGAAGTTTCACGCAAGACGAGTATGATACCGGCGCAAAGGTGCTGGTAATGGACGAAGGCGTGGCGAGCAGTGCCGGACTCTCCGTGGGCGATAAGGTTTCCATAAAGCAGTTCCGCCCGGCCATCGGACACGATGAGGGCAATTCCTCCCTCTATAACGACTACTACTCTGCATCCGACGCGTTTAACAACCCAACGCTCGGCGCCAACGTGTTCTTCCACGGCCTGCCCGATGGCGAAGCTGAGGAATTCACGATAGTCGGCCTCTACCGCATCGAGAACGAGTGGAAGGACGCCATTTGCTCCTTCACGCCAAACACGCTGTTTATGCCCCGCGCGGCGCAGACGGAGCTTGCCTTCGGCGGCCCCTCGAAGAAGCTCGGCACCAAAACAATCACCGGATTCTCTTCGGACGGCATAGAGTGTGAAGTTGAAGAGCCCGATATCAGCATGGGCGGAGTTTGCGGCGTTTATATGTCCATAATACTCAAAAACGGCAGTATGGACGAGTTTCTTGAAAAGCTCGAAGCCGACTGCGAGTATGAGAATATTCCGTTTGGTGAGAATGGGTACTTTGTAAAGCGAGTAAAGGGGCTGAACAGCAAAACCTTCTTCTGCTTCGATCAGGGCTACGAGGCGGTCAAAGCCTCCGTTGAGGGCGTTTGGGCGTCCGCGCTGAAGCTGCTTTGTATGACCTGCGCGCTCGCGCTGCTGCTGTTTATCGCGTATCTGCTTCTGTATCAGGCGCCGGAGCGCAGAACGCTCGGCATAATGCGCTCGCTCGGCGCAAAGCCGCGGCGCACACGGCGTTATCTTTTCATAAGCGGGCTTGTGATAGCCGCTGTCGGAATTGCCGTCGGCACGGCGCTTTCGGCGGCGTTCGCAAGGCTTATCGCGGATAAGCTTGCCGGAGCCGTGATGGGCGAGAACGCGGAAATGATGCGCGAATCGCTCGCCGGGGACAGGCTTCCCGGTTGGCTGTACGCTATGATCGCGCTTATCGAACTGATTATTGCCGCCGTTCTGCTCTATGCGCACGCGGCGCACCTATCGAAAAAGGATCCGAGAAAACTGTTGGTGAAATGATATGAGTCCGTTCTTTTTCAACCGAATGAAGCGCGCACCGCTGAAGCATATCTGCGCCGCGCTCGTGTCGCTTGCGCTCTCCGCGCTGCTCTGCTTCCTCTCCGTTTACCGAAGCGATCAAAAAGCGAAGCTCGAAGCGGCGATAGACAATTCCGATGTGCTCTGTGTGGTCACTAATATCGGCGGAACGCAGTCCACCTCCCTGCGTATGGGCTGGGGCGCGGCGCAGGCCGTCACGCTTCGTGAATACTACCGACTTCCCGAATTCGTTCGTGATCTTCGTATGACGAAGGAGCTTGAGGTATCGTGCGCTTTCGGCTCGGAACTCAATCTTATCGCGCTTACAAGCCCCAAGGGGATCGACGAACTCGATCCCGCGCTCGGCGGCGAGGTTGTGCTGTTTTACGAGGATTTCTACACCTCCTGCGAGCCGCTTCTTATCGTTTCCGAGGAGGTTTTCAACGAACTCGGCGGCGAAACGACCGTTTCCGCCGTCGTCACCGACCCTCACGTTGATAAGCGCTTATACCCCGACGAGCCCGACAAGGGCGTGGGCAGTGCGGAGTTCACCGTTGCCGGCTATTATAAGGGCGCGGGCAAAAAGTTATTTATGCCGTTTGAGGCGGGGGAACTGATAGTGGACCGTATAACGCGCTGGCGCACGCTCGATTCGCTGGCGTTCCTTGCAAGCGACAACCGCAGGCTGGACGAACTTCGGGACGCTGCGTCCGACGTTTTCGGAAGCGTTATCCCCGGCGGCATATCCGGCGAACACCGCTTCGCCATCACCGTGCACGACGAAAATCTGAACTCCACCGTGGATGCGCTTAAAAGAAATATCGAACGCACGAACGTATTTATCCCCATCGCCCTCGCGCTGACGCTTGCTGCGGGCTTCCTTATCGGCTTCATATCTACGCGGCACGAAAAAACCACCTACGCGCTCTCAAGAAGCGCGGGTATGACGAAGAAAAAACTCTTCGTTTCCTCTATGCTGGAACAGCTCGCCCTGCCGCTTGCCGCCTGCATCATCGCGGGCGCCGCGTTCCGCTCGCCGCTTCCCGCGCTTGCGGTATTCGCGCTGTATTCGCTCGGCTGCTTCATAGCCGTTATTCGCGCCCTGCGGGTTTCCCCCGCAAGATTGCTCCGTGAACAGGAATAGAAAGGACTGAATTATGGAAATCTTGACCGCAAAAGAAGTTTCGTTCGCCTATGTCAACCGCTATCAGCGTGTTGATGCGCTCAAAAGCGTTTCCTGCTGCTTTGAAACGGGAAAGGCCTATGCGATAGTCGGCAAAAGCGGCAGCGGAAAGACCACGCTGCTCTCGCTGCTGGCGGGGCTTGAAACGCCCACGGAGGGCGAGATACTGTTCGAGGGCAAATCGCTTTCCACCCTCGACAGGGACGCCTACCGCCGCGATTCAGCCGCCGTTATCTATCAAAGCCTTAACCTTTTTCCGCTGCTCACCGCCGAGGAAAACGTTATGTTCCCTCTTAAACTGATGAATATTGAAAATGACGAGGCAAAGCGGCGCGCAAAGGCCGCGCTCCTCTCGGTCGGCATCGGGGAGGAACTGTTCAAGCGCCTTCCGTCCCGCCTCTCCGGCGGCGAACAGCAGCGCGTCGCCATCGCCCGCGCGGTGTCGGCGCAAAGCCGCATAATACTTGCCGACGAGCCAACGGGAAATCTTGACATCACCAACGGCGACCAGGTGGTTTCCATCCTGCTGCGGCTTGCACGCGAGGAGGGCCGCTGCGTGATAATCGTTACTCACGATCTGGAGATCGCCGCCGAGACCGACGAGGTGTTTATGATGAAGGACGGCGTTCTCGAAAGGGGTCTTCAGGTGTAGTTCCTCCCTTCACGGATGCGCTCAAAACGGAGCGCCCGCTGCCTTAAATAAAA
>JAFYJD010000014.1 GCA_017538255.1 Clostridia bacterium
CTCATACTTATAGCCCGAAACCGTGTCGGTATAACTCGGTTTGCCGCCCGTTACGGTGAAGCGCTTTTCCGTGCTTGCCATGCAGCGACCGGCGTGGTCGTACTCGAAGAAGACTGCGCGATTGGTCTTGTGGTTGCGAAGTTCATAGAGATTGCCTTCGCCGTCGTAGACGAATTCATAAGCAAGCTGCCGCGAAGCGGAGGCGTTCGCGCGCTCATGGATCTTGCTTGTTCTGTCAAGATTATCGTATTCGTATTCGGTCTTGAAGCCGTTGGCATAGGTTATGCTTGAAAGCTTGCCGTAGTCGTCATATTCATTGGTCGATAGCGCGGTGTTGCCAACCTTGGTGGCAAGCTGTCTGCCCCAGGAATCATAGGTGAAGTTGTAGTTTGTTGTGCTTCTTGCGATCCGCGTCAGTTTGCCGTACTGGTCGTAGGTATAGTTCACCGTACCCGTTCCTGCGCTTGAAAGGCTTGCAAGGCGGAGCATGGATGCGGCGTTGCCGTAGCTGTATGTGCTTTGGTTGCCCTTTGCGTCGGTTATGCTCGTCTGCTGCCGTGTGGCGCTGTTGTAGCCGTAGGTGACGGAGTTGCCGCGGGCGTCCGTGACAGCGGTGGCAAGCGCGGAGGCCGAATCATAGGTCGTGGACGCAGTCATATAGAGCGATGAATTGTTTTTGTCGCTCACCTTTGTCTGCGTTACGTTGCCCTTCGTATCGTAGGTGTATTCGGTCTTTGTATTTTCCGGCGTTGTAGCGGTTTTGAGCAGGTGTACATTGCCGGAGGTATTGTATGTATAGTTTGTTGTATTGCCCCTTGCATCCTTTGAAGAGGTCACATTGTTGTTGCTGTCGTAGGTGAGGGTGGGCTCCTGACCTATCAGCGAGGTATAGCCTTTAAGGTTGCCGTTTGCATCGTAGGAATAACTCTGTGAGAACTGCTCGCGGTAGAGTTGAAGACCGTCGAAATGTGCGGTGTTTCTCGTGTAATCGAAGCAGACGATCAGCCTGACCTTTGTGTAGGGGTTGGCGGCGACCGCGCTCGAACTTGTGAACTGCCAGTCGGTCGTATCGGCCGCGAAGTACGCATTCACTTGGTTTACCAAAGCGCTTCCGTTATAGAACTGCACCTTCAGGCATTTAAGACCGTATTCCCTTACGGTATTGTTGACAAAATCGTACTGCTGCGTAAGCGGCACGGAATCGGACTTGCACCAGCCGCCGAAGGAGTAAGTGTCGCCCTTTTTGCCGCCTCGTACTTCTATCGTTTGGTATATATGTCTTGATGTGGTCGCTTTGCCCGTTATTTTGACTGCGCTTGACGAAAGCCCCGACGGATGCCCCGGATCCGTATCCTGCACTATGACCGCAAAGTCCTGCGAACTGCCCACTTCATTTTGGGTATAATGATTCAAGCCGTTCGCAAAATCGCTGTTTACGATCATATTGTACCTGCTCGGAGTTTCGCCCGCTTCGAGTTGGGCGGAATCAGCATAGGTATAACTTGTGTTTACAT
Source organism: Clostridia bacterium (assembly GCA_017538255.1). Taxonomy (GTDB): domain Bacteria; phylum Bacillota; class Clostridia; order Christensenellales; family CAG-138; genus PeH17. The sequence goes on from JAFYJD010000014.1 coordinate 1,515, forward strand.
TGTTTTTGGCGATCCTGACCTTGACCGAGCTCACTCCGGAAGGCACCGTGAATGTGGCAGCGCCCCTTGCCCAATCGACGCCGGTGGCGCCGTAGGTTTCGACCGTATCGCTTGTTGCAATAGCGGTGGAGCCGTTAAGCACCTGAACATAGCCGCCCGCTGCGCCGGTGAAATATGCGGAGAAGGTATAGGTCTTGCCGCTCTGTACGGCAACGCTCTGTTCAACATAGCTGTTCGCCGCAAGTTTTACGCTGTTCTGCCCGGTATGCGGATAACCGCCGTAGAATAGCGCGCTTCCCCCAAGAGTCCAGCCCGCACCGCCCGTGCCTATATCAAAGCCATGGTTTTTGAGCAGATTGACGACCGTGTTTTGAAGTTTTGATACTGCGGCAAGCTGTGTGATCTCTCGTTCGCCCTTATTGTACGCGGCAAAGACCGCCTGACCTTCCGCGTTGCGGATGCTTACGGCCTGTCCCGCGTTGTTGAACTGATAAACCGTATCCCGGCTCTGTTTGTCGGTGACGGCAGTCACATTCCAGCCGTAATCATAATTAAGATAATTGCCTGCGGTGGTGCCTGCCTTTTCCGTTGCCTTTGTCACACGATCCGAGGTATTGTACTCGTAATTGATATTGTAATTATCGATATTTGTTGCCTTCGTGAGCCTGTGGGCATTATATGCATATGCAACGCTCTTTCCGTCGGTATAGCCTATGGACGTGAGATCGCCGCTGCTGTTGTAGCCGAACGTCTGATCGAGCCCGTTCGGAGCGGTCATCCGCGTAAGCCTGTTGCCCGTGTACGAGAGCGTTATGCTCTGTCCCGCGGAACTGCCCGCCAGTTTCTCCGTTATGGAGGTGATGCGCATATTCCTGAATACCGAGCCGTTTACCGACGCGGTATCGTATGTGATCAGGGTTTTGTTGCCGTTGGCGTCCTCCACGCTTGTGAGATGACCGAGAAACTCCTTTTGCGTATTGCTGTCGTTATCGTGATTGAACGAACCGCCTGTGAAGACGAGTTTGTTTCCGCCCTTGTCGGTGATCGTAAGAATACCGCTCGAACGGTTTATGGTCAGAACCGAGTCCTTGTCCAGTTCGTTTACATATTTTGTGCTTGTTTCTTTTTTGTAATAATGTCTTGTGCCGTCGCCGTCGATGTACTCGTAATACGTGGCGGTCGTATTGTTATCTTTCAGCGCGACCGCTTCTATGTACTGCGCGTAATTGAGCCTCCAGCCATAGCCGTAGCCTATATCCTTGTTCTTATCGTTGGTATTATATGTATGCGTGACAGAGATCGGCAGCGCGCCGTTTATTATTTCGGCATCCGATACGCTGAAAGTGAGATTGCCGCTGTAAAGGTTGACGCTGCCCGTGCCTGCTCTGCCAACGCTTTGGCTGCTGTAGGAGAATCTGCTCTCAAGACCTGTGGAGTTTATGTATACGATGCTGAAATACGGCGAAATGGTATATGTGTTGTTGTACTCCGCCGAGCGGTATTCGGTGTAGCCGTTGCTGAGTCCGTCCGCAAGCTGCAGGATGATGCCGTATTGTTCCGGTACACCCATAGCGGTGTATTCGGCTGTATACGCCCCCGCATACCACCGCTTCACGAGATCGGTTATGTCAAGATAGTTCTTATCATTATAGACTGTCGACATAACAAAACTTTCGACACGGGATGTGTCTACAGCATTGCTGTTTGCGTAAAAGTTGTTCCACGTTACGTTGTTTTCGTTCCACGGTCTAAAAACCCTGTACGCGTCGATCTCTTTTCCGTAATTGGTATTTGCGTCATACCGCGACAAGGCAAGCGTTGCCTGCAGGATGACGTCGCCCGCAGAAAGCGGATGGAGCGTGTTCATCTTTATCAGGCTGCGATATTTTGGGGATCCCGCGATCTTTATCCTGTCCACATTGGGGTTGTAATGGGTGCTCGGATTTACCTCGCTTATAACCGTATCGGTGATTGTACCGCTGTAATCCGGCTTTACATCCGGGTCTATAACGACGGGGTAGGCTCTTTCCTCGGCATTCAGCCATTCCTCGCTCGGGATCATCGTATAGACGTACCCTTGATCGGCTTCTTCAATGCTTACCTTGAAATCATAGCATTCCTCGCCCTTTGCATCCGTCATATACGGCGCGGAGAAACTAAGCACGGTATCGCCTGACTTGTTTACAAAGCGCACGCTGTTGCCGTCAAGCAAAGGTTTGAGACTGCTTTCCACTCTGTACTTATAAACTGCGGCTGCAAGAGGCCTTTCGTTAAGAGTGATAAACTCGGAAAGGCTTTTGCCGTTCAACCTGTACTCGACGTCGGGATATTTTTCTCCGCGTATGCTTTCCTGCGAATAAACTATCGCGCTCGAAAGTTCCGCCGGAGAACGCCAATGTTCGTCCTTTTCCGCATCGGTCAAACCGTCTCGCTTTGTTTCTTTTTCTATTACACTCGCTTTTGTTATCCTGTCGCCTTCATCGAATATCTGCCTGAATGTAAGTGTTTCGCCCTTATACTCTACCGTTATAACGTTCTCTTCCGCTCCGAAACGCACCTTGAAATCGCTGGCAAGGTTTTCATATGTTTTTACGTCTTTTTCGTTTGTTTTGCTTATAAGCGTGTTATCTATATTTTTCCATTTCCCGTCCGCTTCATAGTGTACGGGGGTGGAATACATGACCAGTTCTATCGCTCCGTCCGCTCTGCGAAGTCGCTTCGTATCCTCGCTCCGCTGATCCGTCAGTTCGCCGACGATCGGACTGTACGCAAGTGAGGAGCCCTTTTCGCTCTCGTCCCATATGTCGTTCAGTTCGGCTATGGCTTCGCTCGTCTGTTTGTCTGCAGCCTTCTGCTCCGTAATAGCGTAGATCGGCTCGAAAAGCGAGAAGGCAAACAGGCAGATAACTGCCATCAGAAACGAGAATGCTCTTAATGTCCTTTTCATGTTGGGATCCTCCGTTGTCTGTTTATTTTGGGTTTATCTCAACGCGCTCCTGCATCCTTTTCAGACATCATTGAGAACTGTATTTTTCCGTCAATCTTTCCATATTGCTTATTCATTACATTTATAGTAGTTGCCAAAAACATCAAGTACTTTCTGTAAAACCACACTAAAACCAACTGCGAGCAATCTGTGCGGCATCAAGCCATACATAAGCCGTAGCATACATTGATTTTCTCAGATTACCATACTCTAAGAAAACCTTTATATACAGTATAACATGCGTTAGAAGCTCGGTCAATGCGGAAAACCGCGTTCACCACATTATATTGTTTGCGTGTTGGGGCGTTGCCGAATATGGAGATAATTTCCCGCATGATTTACTTAGCCCCTTTCGATTGAAATGAAAAAAGCCGACCGTTATTTTCAAACGATCGGCGAGATGGGGGAATAAAAAGGCAGACTTTTTTGCTCTATATCTTTTTCGTATAGATAATTTGTGTTATCCTACCGAAAAAAGATTTTACGGATTTTTGCGGAAAGGAGGAGCAGCGGAACGTGCGCGAGGTGATTTTTGTTGCAAAGCATAAAAAATCGCCGCAAGCAGAGAGAAGCTTGCGACGACATGGCGCGCCCGGCAGGATTTGAACCTGCGACCTACCGGTTCGTAGCCGGGCACTCTATCCGCTGAGCTACGGGCGCATACCACACTCAAAGTGCCTGAATATTTTAACTCAATACAGGGGGTTTGTCAAGGGCTTTTTCGGTATATTTATCGTTTTTGCCCGCTATGGAGAAAAATAAACGCATTTTCGAGAAAAAACTTCGCTTTTGTTTGCTATTTTTGCTCGCTTATGCTATGATAATAAAGACCTGATCCCGCTCTGTCCCTTTTCGGAGGGCCGGAGCGATCCCAACAAAGGAGAACAAGATGAGATTTTACATTGCAACGGGACTCGGAAACGCGGCGCTCGGCATTCGGCTTGCAAACGTGCTGATCGATCACGGTCACGATCTGACCTATGACTGGACGGAGCACGGCGACGTGCGCTACGACGGCCAGGCGCGTATGAGCGCGGTGGCGTTCAACGAGTTTCGCGCCGTGCGCGACGCGGAACTTGTGATCGCGCTGCTTCCCGGCGGCAGCAGTACACATACGGAGATCGGCGCGGCGATAGCAACGCGCGGCAACAAGCGCATCATCCTTTGGAGCATCAACGGCGACGAGTTTATGCCGGACAGCAGAACCTGCGTATTCTATTTCCACCCTTCGGTGGAGCGCATAGTTTGCCCCGTCGAGGTGCTTTTGGATCTGTTTGATGTCGACGCACTCGATTCCGCGATAGACGAGTTTAAAGTGTAACGGCATAACTTAAAACGGCATATCCAAGCGATATGCCGTTTTTCTGTTTGCATAGTGGCGGGTTAGTCCTGCTTTTTTTATAGCGTCATATAGGCAAGCAGCAGCAGATAGGTGTTTTTGAGACCGTCCATATGCGTGCGCTCATAGCCGTGGCTGTTGGAAGTGCCGGGACCGATAGCGGCGTGCCTGATGTCGTAGCCGGCGGCAACGCTGACGTCGGCGTCCGTGCCGTAGTGCGGCGTGAAGATATCCATAACAAAATCCACTTTGGCATTTATCGCCGTTTCGCGCAGTTCGTTGGTCATCGCCCAATGGTAGGGATAGCGGGAATCCTTGCAAAAAACGGAGACCTTCTTTTCGTCCGAGTTCTGATCGGGACCCGTCGGCGCGATATCGATCGCAAGGATATCCTTTACGCCCTCGGGCAGCCATGCTGTGCCGTGTCCGATCTCCTCATACATCGCAAAATAGGCGTAGACCCTGCGGTTAAGTTTGATCCCTTTTTCCTTTATCTCCTTCATCGCGGCAAGCAGCACGGCGGCGCAGGCCTTATCGTCGATAAAGCGGGATTTGATATAGCCGTTTGCAAGGGTGAAGCGCGGCTCGAGCGCGATCATATCTCCGGTTTCGATTCCGAGCGCGCGGGTATCGGCTGCGGAGTGAACGTCCTCGTCCAAAACGACGCAAACATTCGTTCTGTAATCGGCGGGAACGACGCGCAGTTCCTCTTCTGTAACGTGCACGCTGTTGGGGCTGCGGCAGATGCAGCCGGTGAACACCTTGCCGTCGCGGGTGTGTACGCGCACGTTCTCCGTCATACAGTAGAACGGATACAGCCCGCCGACGGGGCATACGTTCAGCGTGCCGTTTGCGTTGATGTGGCGCACCATAAGTCCGATATCGTCAAGATGCGCGGTGACTACGAGCGCGTTGCCCTCGCCGCCGAGATCCGCAATAACGCCGCCTTTGTGCGTTGTGTGATAGGGGATGTGCATCTCGTCCAAAAGACCGATGAGCACCTGCTGAACTTCCTCGTACTGACCAGTCGTGCTGTCCGCTTTGAGCAGTTTTTCAAAGGCGGAAAGGCAGTATTTTTCGTTGAACTTTGCCATATTTGTGGACTCCTTTACTGTTTTTGTTTATTTTTGAGGGCGTCGACCGTCGCGCTGACGGCGGCCTCGATGCCCGTTATCACATCATTTAGGCTCATACTCGGCGCGGTTTTGTCCGCGACCTGAACGGGTGCGAACGGGATATGTATAAACCCGCCTATTATGCCCGAAAAGCGCGTTTTGAGTGCGTGCAGAATGCCGTACATAAGCGCGTTGCAAACAAAAGTGCCCGCGGATTCGGAAACGCTTGCGGGGATGCCGCTTTCTCGGATGCGCTCGACGATCGCTTTTATAGGCAGCGTGGAAAAATACGCGTCGGGACCGCTCTTTATAACGGGCTCGTCAACGGGACGATTGCCCGCGTTGTCTGCGATGCGCGCGTCGATGACGTTTACGGCAACGCGCTCCGGCGTTATCGCGCAGCGCCCGCCCGCCTGCCCGATGCAGATAACGGCGTCGGGGCGTTCCGCTTCGATCGCGGCGAGCACGGTCTCGGTGGACGCGCCGAAAACCGTCGGCACGATGAGTTTTATTATTTCCGCGCCCGCGATACGGGTCGAAAGGCGCGAAACGGCCAGTTCGGCGGGGTTGACGCTTTCGCCGCCGAACGGATCGAAAGCGGTGATAAGTATCTTCATTGGGCGTCCTCCTTTTTATCTTTATCGGCGCATTCGTCGCAAAGACCCGAGAGCATACCCGCTTCCGAGAGAAGCGAATGCAGTTTTTGCTCCGTGCGGATAACGGCAAGGCTCGCCTCGACCTCCTTCAGCGCATCTAAACGCTTTTTATGCGGTATAGCCGCCTTTTTTGCGCGTATCATAAGGTTTTTTGGCGTGTGCGACAGTTCTACAAACTCCATAACGCGCGCGGTATACCCAAGCGCCGTAAGCAGTTTTTGCCGTATCGAATCCGTCATCAGCGCACACGCGCGCTCCCTCAAAATGCCGTCGTCGTCAAAGAGCGGAAATGCCGAAAGGTCGGCGCTTTTGTTGAGTTCGTGCTGGCAGCAGGGGGAGGAGAGGATGTATTTTGCTCCAAAGCGCGCAGCGCTGTAGAGCACAAGATCGGTCGCTGTGTCGCAGGCGTGGAGCGAGATCACAAGGTCGATGCGCTCCGAGGTCGCCCTTTCAAAATCGGCAATGTCGCCGCAGTAGAACTTGAGCCCGTCATAGCCGTATTTTTCGGCAAGCGCGCCGCAAAAGTCGATAACGTCGCGCTTAAGGTCGATTCCCGTCATATTCACGCGCTTTTTGCGTATAACGGTAAAATAGTAATACACAACAAAGGTCAGATACGATTTGCCGCAGCCGAAATCCACTATATTGAGCGGGCGCCCCGACGCCATATCCTCCTCGTCGATAAACTCGTCTATGAACTCCAAGAAGCGATTGATCTGACGGAACTTGTCGTAGCCCCGATGATTCACGCGGCCGTCCTCAGCCATAACGCCCATATCCACAAGCGGCGCAACTACCGTGCCATCGGGCAGAAGATAGTTCTTTTTGCGCTCGCCGCCCGCCATTTTGGGCGCGGATGAAGCGGCGTGTTTGCCCGCGAGCAATTTGCCCTTTTTGGTGATGCGCGCGGTGTATTCGGTGTCCAAACCCCACGCGTTTATCTGCGAAAAACCGGAGAACAGTTCAAATATGCGCTCCGGGGCGTCGGCAGCGGAAAAACGCTCGTGAAACGCCTGCTTTTCGGTCAGTTTTTCCGCAAAGTAGGAGCCGTCCGAAAAAACTATGTTTATTCGTTTGTATTCGCCGCCCTTTGCGCCGCTCAAAATGATGCTGTATGCGCCGAGACCGACTATCTCGGCGATAAATGCCCTTATACCGTCCACAATAAAACCGCTCTTTTCGCTTTGTGGGGCGCGTATGCCCCCAAATATGAGTATATCATTATTTGCGCCGCCAAACAAGAGCAAAAGCCGATTTTTCGGACGGCAGATAGGCATGTTCGCATCGAATATGAAAACGGCGAAACGGACTATAAGAATATAATCCTGTATGAGGTTGACGGCTTGGTCGGGTTTTTTGATACACACCCCAAAAACGCAGGATGCGCTTTTGGGGGAGGCGCATAATGCTGCTCCCTCTTTTTGTTGAAAAAAATCACATTTTTCGGCATAAAATCACTTGAAAAAATACAATTTTGAGTTATAATGTATACTGATGAAATATGCAAATGAACTAACAAAATCATCTCAAAGCGGCGATCTTATAGAGGTGGTGCGGCTCGGCCTGCCGATCGGCGAGGCGATAAAGGATCCTACGCAGCTTGCGCCGCTCTCGCTCGCGTATATCGGAGATACGGTATACGACCTTTTTGTTCGCACAATGCTTTTGGACTCAACGACGCTTACGGTGCACGGCCTGCATCAGCGCGCCGCAAAACTCGTTTGCGCAAAAGCGCAGGCGGCGGCGTTCAGGCGCATCGAGCCGATGTTGACAGAGAGCGAACTTTCGGTATTCAGGCGCGGCCGCAACGCGCATATCGGAACGGTGCCCAAAAGCACGTCCATTATGGAATACCGCACGGCGACGGGGCTGGAAGCGCTGATAGGCTGCCTGTATCTGTCGGGCGAAAACGGGCGGCTTGGAGAGATCATGAAAATGATACTTTCGGACGGGCACGCGCCCGAGGCCGAATGATCGAATAGTCAATAAACCCAATAAGGAGCAAATATGAAGAACTACAACGGCAAAAACGGCGGCAGGAACGGCGAACGCGGCGAGCGCCGCTTTGGCGAGAAGAAACCTTTCGGCGGCAGACCTTTTGAGGGCAAGCCCCGATTCGACGGCGAGCGCAATTTCGGCGAGCGCGGTGAACGCCGCTTCGGCGAGAAAAAGCCCTTCGGCGGCAAGCCTTTTGAAGGCAAGCCCCGCTTCGACGGTGAGCGCAGTTTCGGCGAACGCAATTTTGGCGAGCGCGGTGAACGCCGCTTCGGAGAGAAAAAGCCCTTCGGCGGCAGACCCTTTGAGGGCAAGCCCCGCTTTGACGGCGAGCGCAATTTCGGCGAACGCAGTTTTGGCGAGCGCGGTGAACGTCGTTTCGGTGAGAAGAAACCCTTCGGCGGCAAGCCTTTTGAAGGCAAGCCCCGCTTTGAGGGCGAGCGCAATTTCGGCGAGCGCGGCGAACGCCGCTTCGGTGAGAAGAAACCCTTCGGCGGCAGACCCTTTGAGGGCAGGCCCCGCTTCGACGGCGAACGCAGACCCTTTGAGGGCAAGCCCCGCTTTGAGGGCGAACACAGACCATTCGAGGGCAGACCCCGCTTTGACGACAGGCCGCATTTTGAGAGTAGGGGCTTTATGCAGGAAACACCTGCGGATCCCGAGAATCTGCCGAATATCATTATGGGCAGGAATCCCGTGCGCGAGGCGGTCAAGAGCGGCAGGAGCATAGACCGTATCCTTGTTACGGCGGAACACGACGGCTCTCTCGGCGAGATCGTCGCTTTGGCGCGCGAAAAGAACATCGTCATCCGCGAGACGGACAGGCGCAAACTGGACGAACTCTGTATGCCCTTTGGGCACGACGGAAAGCCCGGCAATCATCAGGGCATCGTGGCGGAGATACCGGGCGTTGAATACGCCGAACTTTCGGATATACTCGCCTACGCCGAGGAAAAGGGCGAAAAACCCTTCGTTATCCTCCTGGACGGCATCGAGGATCCCCATAACCTCGGCTCGATCATCAGAAGCGCGGAATGCGCGGGCGCGCACGGCGTTGTGATACCAAAGCGGCGCTCGGCTCCCGTTACCGCCACGGTGGTCAAGACATCGGCGGGCGCGGCGGAGCATATGCGCATCGCACGCGTTGTGAACATCGTTTCCGCGATGGAGCAGCTCAAACAAGCGGGCCTCTGGATCGCGGGTGCGGATATGGCGGGCGAGAGTATGTATAAAACCGATATGAAGGGCGGCTTTGCGCTCGTCATCGGCGGCGAGGGCGACGGCCTCGGAAAGCTCGTCAAGGAAAAATGCGATTTTCTCGTTTCAATACCGCTCAGGGGCAGCATCGATTCGCTGAACGCGGCGGTTGCGGCAGCTATCATAATGTTTGAAAAGAACAGGCAGGACGCACAATGAACGAGGAAAAAGCGCGGGAGCTCTTTGAAAAATACGTAAAAAAGCTTCGCATCTCACCGCAATGGGATGTGAAACTCGAGTTCGTGCGCGACCCCGAGTGGCGAAAGACGGGCGATTTCAAGATAGATTGCGATGACAGAAAGGCAATTTTGCTTTTGAACGCGGCCACGCCGAAGCAGACCAATATCGAGGAGGTCATCGTTCACGAGCTGATGCATATAAAGCTCTATCCGCTCGATCAGGTAACCGAATCGCTGATCACCGCAAGCTTCGATGAGGGCACGAGCGCCCGCGATTTTGCCTACACGCAGTTCTTCACGGCGCTCGAGCAGACCGTGGAGGAGCTCACAAAATGCTTTCTTCTCGAATTCGGGGAGGACAGGGAGCTTTCGTTCGGGCGCTGCGCGAAAAACCGCTCGTTCAACGAATTATATGAGGGGCTTAAAAACATCGAATGACCGATAACGGCTCAAAACCGAATTACGACGCGATGAGCGACGAGGCGCTTGCCGCGCTTGCCAAAAACGGCGACGGGGAAGCGGAGCGCGTTCTTATCGAGCGCTTTATGCCCGCGGTCAAGCGAAAGGCGCGCGAGTTCTTCATTTTGGGCGGCGACAACGCCGACCTCGTGCAGGAGGGCTCGATCGGGCTGTACAATGCGATGCGCGATTTCAACTGCGAAAGGGGCGCACGTTTTCGCGGATATGCCGAAGTATGCATCGCAAACAGGATAAAAGCCGCGATAGCGCACGCCTCGCGCAACAAGCACATCCCGCTAAACACCTCACTTTCGCTGGATATGCCGCTCGGTGATGAAGGCGACGCGTCCGAAACGCTTGTGGACAGGCTCGAAGCGGCGGCGTCGGAAAGCCCCGATGAGGTCTTGATCTGGCGCGAGCGCGAAAGAACTCTGGTCAGCGGGATCCGCGAAAAACTGACGGAGTTTGAAAAACGGGTGCTTTCGCTGTATCTTGACGGAAACAGTTACAGGCAGATCGCGCTTAAGACCGCAAGAACCGTCAAAGCCGTCGACAACGCGATCCAAAGGATAAAAAAGAAGGTCAGATCGATCGTCGAAACGGAGGACGCGTGAGAACGCAAAACGGGATCGGCGGTTTTCGCCGGTTGAAAGGAGCAAAAATGTAAGGCTGCCGATTGCGCGCAAGGTGCTTTTGCTTTTTTGCGGCAAGATCACGTTTGGATAAACTCTTTATGATCGAAAACCGAAAATAATATTGCATACGCATCGCGTTTGATGCCTGCGGTGCGTATGTTTTTTTATTATTTTTTTAACTAAAAAACCTGCTTCGGGGGTTGAATTTTCAATAATTTTGGTATAAAATAAAATTTAGCGTGCTTGACGGTATGACGATCGGAAAGCAGGCAGGAAAAATCCATATTTTTTCGGAGGAAAAACAATGAACATCATCACGACCGGCGTTGCGGGCACGATGGAATCAAGCGATATCATCGTTACCGTTGAGCCGAAAGCGGGCGAAGGCATAGACCTTACGCTCGAAAGCGATGTTATGCAGCAGTTCGGCAAGCAGATCGAAAAGGTCATCCGCGATACCCTTGCGGAACTCGGCGTCAATTCGGCGTGCGTCAGCGCGGTAGACAAGGGCGCTTTGGACTGCACCGTTGCCGCGCGCACTATGGCCGCCGCCTACCGCGCCGCAGAGAGCACCGATTATGTGTTCAACGAGGTAAAGAAAAAATGAGCGGAAGACTTAGAAGAAGCATGCTTTTCGTTCCGGGCAACAACCCCGGTATGATCCGTGACGCGCATATCTACGGCTCGGATTCCATAATGTTTGACCTTGAGGACAGCGTTGCCATAACCGAAAAGGATACGGCTCGCTTTCTTGTTTATAAGGCGCTGACCACACTTAACTACGGCAAAAAGGAACTCGTCGTCCGCATCAACGATCTGTCGAGCGGCATCGGCATTATGGACCTTGAGGCCATCGTTCGCGCCCGTCCCGACGTTATCCGTCTGCCCAAGACCGAAACCGCGCAGGACGTTATCGACTGCGAACGGGAGATCGAGCGCATCGAGCGCGAGGCGGGCATCCCCGTCGGCTCCACCGGTATGATGGCGGCGATCGAGAGCGCTATCGGCGTTCTTAACGCAAAGGAGATCGCTTTCTCGTCAAAGCGCCTCATCGGTATCGCACTCGGCGCGGAGGATTATGTTACCGACCTCAAGGCCACACGTTCGCCGGAGGGCATTGAACTTATGTTTGCACGCGGTATGATCGTAAACGCCGCAAAGGCCGCAGGCATTATGGCGCTTGATACCGTCTACTCCGACGTTAACAACGAAGAGGGCTTCATCGCCGAGGCGACCCTCATCCGCAAGATGGGCTTCGACGGCAAATCCGTCATCAACCCCCGCCAGATCAGGCCGCTTCACGCGGTGTTCACCCCCAGCGAGCGCGATCTCAAAAAGGCTATGGCCATTATGGACGCCATCGCCGAGGCGAACGCAAGGGGCTCCGGCGTTGCGAGCCTCAACGGCAAGATGATCGACAAACCCATCGTCGCAAGGGCGCAGTACCTGCTTGAACTTTACGAGAGATCCAAGGCAATGCCTGTTGAGGAGGTCTAATATGGATATCACCAAGATCCCGCACATAAACGAAGTTTCCGCGTTCCACGGCGAGTACAAGCCCGAGGATTGCGAAAAAAAGAGCACCGTCCGCTTTGACGAAAGGCAGAAGGCAAGCCGCAAGGTGCTTCCTTCGATAGAGGAAGCGATCAAGCGTTCCGGTCTTAAGGACGGTATGACGATCTCGTTCCATCATCATTTCAGGAACGGCGATTACGTTGTGAATATGGTCGTCGATCAGATCGCGAAGATGGGAATCAAAAACCTTACCCTTGCGGCGTCGAGCCTTACCGACTGCCACTGGCCCCTCATCGATCATATCAAAAACGGCGTAATCAATCATATCGAAACGAGCGGTCTTCGCGGCAAACTGGCGGAGGAGATCTCCAGGGGCCTGATGGATTTTCCGATCATCTTCCGTTCACACGGCGGCAGGGCGGCGGCTATCGAAACGGAGGAGCTGCATATCGACGTTGCATTCCTCGGCGCGCCCAGCTGCGACCCCTACGGCAACGCGAACGGCTATAACCGCGACGACGAAAACTCGTCCTGCTGCGGCTCGCTTGGCTATGCAAAACTCGACGCGCAGCACGCGGATAAGTGCATCGTAATCACCGACCACCTTGTAAACTTCCCCAACGCGCCCTTCGGGATACCCGAGTCCCGCGTTGACTGGGTTGTTGTTGTGGACAATATCGGCGACCCCAAAGGCATTATGAGCGGCGCGACCCGCTACACCAAGAACCCCAAGGAACTGCTCATCGCAAAGACCGCGGCGGATGTTATCGAGGCAAGCGGCTATTTTGAGGACAATTTCTCGATGCAGATGGGCTCGGGCGGCGCAAGCCTTGCAACGGCGCGCTTCCTCAGAGATAAGATGATCGAAAAGGACATCAAGTGCCGTTTCGCACTTGGCGGCATCACGGGTCAGATCGTCCAGATGCACGAGGAGGGACTCGTTAAGAGGATACTCGACGTTCAGTCCTTCGACCTCATCGCGGCAAACTCACTCAAGAACAACCGTTTCCATCAGCAGATCGACGCGTCATACTACGCAAGTTATGTAAACCGCGGCGCTGCGGTCAACCAGCTCGACTTCGTCATCCTCTCCGCGCTCGAGATCGACGTTGACTTCAATGTCAACGTTATGACAGGCTCGGACGGCGTTATCAGGGGCGCGGTCGGCGGACACCCCGACACCGCGGCGGGCGCAAGCCTCACCGTTGTTACGGCTCCTTTGCTTCGCGGCAGGATCCCCACCGTGTGCGAGCGTGTCAACACGATCTGCACCCCCGGCAACACCATCGACGTGCTCGTTACCGATCAGGGCGTTGCGGTCAACCCGAACCGTCCCGAACTGAAAGAGAAACTCATCGCCGCGGGCCTGCCTGTTACAACGATCGAGAAACTTAAGGAGCGCGCCGAAAAGGTCGTCGGCAAGCCCGAACCCATTCAGTACAAAGACCGCATCGTAGGCGTGCTGATGTACAGGAACAATACCGTCATAGACGTCATTCGCCAGATCAAGGAAGACTGATAAGGACTGACAGCATTGAACTTTATGATTTCGGAAGTTGCGGGCCTCAGCGGCCCGCAACTCCAAAAACTAACGGAGTTTCTTAAATCTTCGGATCTCCGCTACGAGGGTGGTGCGGAATACACCGTCTTTCTCGCAAACGATGAGGGGGAACTGCTCGGAACGGGCTCCCTCTGCGGTAGCGTGCTCAAATACATTGCGGTGGATGAATCCCTGCAGGGCGAGGGCGCGGCGGCGGCTATCGTTTCCAAACTCGTTTCGCGCGCGTATCTGCTCGGAAGAAAAAAACTCTTCCTATTCACAAAACCGCAGAACGAGTATATGTTCAGAAGTCTCGGCTTCTTCACGCTTGCGGAATCGGGCGGTGCCGTCTATATGGAAAACAGCAGGCACGGTCTTGATGATTATCTCGATTCGCTTGAAAAGGGCGGCGGCGTGCAGGGCGCGATAGTCGCAAACTGCAATCCGTTCACGCTCGGGCATCAGTATCTTATGGAAACAGCGGCGGCGCGCGTGGATACGCTCCACGTCTTCGTCGTCAGCGAGGACAGATCCGACTTTTCGTTCCAAACGCGCTTTGAACTCGTTGAAAAGGGCACGGCGCATATCAAAAACATAATACTGCATAAGAGCGGAGATTATATGATCTCCCACTCGACCTTCCCGACCTACTTCATAAAGGATAAACTGAAGGCGGAAAAGGCAAACTCAGATCTCGACCTTACGCTTTTTGCAAAGCGCATCGCGCCCGCGCTCGGGATAACCAAACGCTTTGTCGGAACGGAGCCGTTTTGCAGGGTAACTAACGCATACAACGAGAGTATGAAGCGCATACTCCCCGAGTACGGCATCGAGGTGATCGAGATACCGCGCAAGGACGCGATCAGCGCGAGCGAAGTCAGACGCGCGCTCGGCAAGGGGGACTATGAGACCGTTAAAAAACTCGTTCCCGCGACCACATACGAAGTTATCACGAAACAGTAAAGCGGCGGCGCTTTCAAAATACAAAGAAAACCGAGGATAGGACAATGAAAAAAAGAAAAGGACTCATATTTGCGGCAATACTCGCATTTTTGGCGATTTGCGCTATGGCGCTGTATGTACAGTACATCGCGCCCAAATACATTATGCCTGCGGAAACATATAACGAGGCGAAAAAACTCTACGATTCAGGCGACTATATGAAGGCGGCGCTCAAACTCGATTCGATCAAGACTTACAAAAACGCATCCGAACTGGCCAAGACCGCTTGGAAAAGCGCGGGCGACGTTGCTTATGTGAACGGCAATATCGACATCGCTTCCGCCTGCTATTCCAAGTGCGGTGCAAACGACGAGGATATCAGGCGTATCGACGAGATCTATATCTCGGCAGCGGAAACGGCGTTTGCCGAGGGTGATGTGTCCAGCGGCGAGGTCAGCATTGCTTCAATCACAAATAAGGATGGATACCGCGAGCGCATAGATGCGAGCCGCCTCAAATCGATAAAGCGAGGCCTTGACAACGCACAGACCATAGAAGAAATAACAGCGGTAGCGTCAAGATGCGAACTCTGCAGCGACGAAGCAAACGGCGATGTGATTGCGCTGTTGATGGAATGCGGCACGGCACAACTCGAAAAGCGCAAGATAGAACTTGCCCAGACCTATTTCCTTTGCGCAAAACGCTATGCAAACGAGGAGAACCTGCCCACCGTTGTGGAGTGGATGAATAGCAAGTACCGAAAGGCGGCGTTTGCCGCGGAGGAGCGGGGGGACATGATATTCGCCCAAAAATGCAGCGATATGATCGTACCGTAAGCCCAAACCGGATTTCTGCGGCTTCTTTCCGCAAGGAGGAAGCCGCTTTATATACAGCGAACAATGACGTAAATATGTTTGATTTGGCAGAAAAACCGAATAAAGCGCGGCCTTTTTCGGACGTTACCGTCGATAAGATGGCGGAGCGCCGCGAACGCCGCGCCGCGGAACAGGCGGAACTGCTCGGGGTGCGCGGCGGCTGTTTTGTTGTATCATTAACGCTCAACATCGCGGGCCCCGTCAAACGCGGCGCGCTCTCCGATACGGCGTTTCTTTTCGGCATTTCGGAAGTGCGGAAAATACTGTCCGAACTCCGGTTTCCCGTCAGAGCCGCCCGCTTTATAAACAAAAACACGGGCATAGAACTGCTGCTCGCAGCGGAGGGCGACGCGACAGCCGCCAAGGAAGCGTTTTCGGCGGCGGAAACGAACTTGCCCGCGGGCAGACTTTACGACATAGACGTGATCGTTTCTCAAACGCAAAAACTGTCGCGGAGCGAGCCGCGCCCCTGCCTTATCTGCGGCGAACGTGCGTCATTATGCGCCAGAAGCCGCAAGCACAGCGTTGAGCAGCTGCAAATAAAGACGGGGGAAATACTCGTGCGCGCCGTCTCGGCGCACATTGCTTCGCTCGCGTACGAAGCGCTGGTCGAAGAAGTGCATCTTACTCCGAAGCCCGGCCTTGTGGACGAGAACAACTGCGGTGCAAACCCGGATATGTGCGTTGAGATGTTTGAAAAAAGCGCGGTGGCGATACGCCCGTATTTTGAGTGCATCGCAAGGACTGCGCTGAACGCGCGTCTTTCAAAAAACAAGGAAAATATTACCGAAATTATGGCTTGTGTTCGCGGCATCGGCATCGAAGCCGAGAAAGCGATGCTCGCCGCAACCGGCGGCGTCAATACGCACCGCGGCGCGGTATACGCGCTCGGCCTCGGCGTTTTTGCCTGCGCCTACCTTGCCACCGAAGGAATGTTCTCCGCGCTTGAAAACGGCGTGGACGGAACGGAATGTTTTGAAAATATGAGCGCCGAAACGCTGCTTTCGGTCGCGGGTGCGGCCGCGCGGGCGCTCGGCGATGGGAGCGATCCCGCGTCAAACGGTGCAAAGGTAAGAGCGCGCTACGGAGTCGGCGGTGCGGTCGAGCAGGCGTTTTCGGGTTTCCCGCTCGCGCTGCTTGCAAAAAATCGAAAAACGGAGTATCATTGTCTAAAAGGAGAGCGTGATGATCCACTCGCGGGTGCGTATGCGCTGATCTCCATAATGGCAATTCTTGACGATAACAACGCTCTGAAGCGCGGCGGAAGCGAGGGCGCGCGGTTTGTAAAGGCTCGCGCAGAGGAATTGCTTCATATTATATTGTGTGCAGACAGGCTCGACGCGCTGAACGCGCTCGCGGCGTTCGATAAGGAACTGATTGAACGCAATATCAACTGCGGCGGGGCGGCGGATCTTTTGGCGCTTGCGCTCTTTATTGAAAAAGCGGAGCGGTTGCCGCGCGTTTTGACAGATATGTGAGGTAAAAAATGGACGGAAGACCTGTCGGGATATTCGACTCCGGAATGGGCGGCGTAAGCCTTCTAAGGGATGCGCTTAAGGTTTTGCCCAACGAAAACTACATATACTACGGCGATAATCTTAACGCGCCCTATGGCGACAGGTCGGAGGACGAGATACTCGAACTCACCTCTAATGCGGCGGATTTTTTGGTGGAACACGGCGTAAAGGCGCTTGTGCTCGCCTGCAATACCGCAACGAGCGCGGCGATAAATATCCTTCGCGAAAAACTGGACGTGCCCGTTATCAGCGTCGAGCCTGCGATAAAGCCCGCTTGCGAAAAGCAGGGGAACGGCAAAGTGTTTATGCTTGCGACCGATGCAACGACAAAACTTTCCCGCTACCGCAATCTGCTTTCGCGTATGCCGGACCCGTCGCGCGTCATCAATGTTGGAATAAGCGGCATTGTTTCGCGCGTTGAGCGGGGCGAACTTGGAATACACGCCTATGACGATATCTTCGATAAATACCTTTCGTCCTACCACGGCGAAACTGCGGATGCGGTCGTGCTCGGCTGTACGCATTACATCTTTATACGCGACGCGGTCAAGGCATACTTCAAAAAAACTATGCGCGGCGAGTGCGCCGTCTATGACGGCAACAGGGCGACGGCAAGGCAGCTTTGGCGCGTGCTCGAAAGGGAGAACCTGTTGAATCACGCGGGTGAGGGCCGTGCGGACTTCTTTACAAGCGGGGACACTGCGGCGCTGCGTCCCATATTCGATATGCTTCTTGATACTCCAATAGCCGACGAGCCCGCCGCAAACTCCAAAAATTGTAAAAAAAGCGAATATGCGCTTTCCAAGCGCGAAACGGAGCCGAATTGACAAAGAACGCCGTGTCGAAAGAGGCGGTTTTTTGCCTGAAAAAATGCAATATTCATAACAAAAAAACGATGATCGGCGGTGCTGCGAAGAAACAAATTTTATAGTGGAAACAAAAAATAATAAAAAAGTGTTGCAATCATACCGATTGTATGATATACTACTATCGTCGAATCGTATTTATATGTGCCAAATTGCGCTTTAAAGGCGTTTGTCGGCAGAATATTGATTTTGGCAGTTATTACACTCTTGGAAGGAGATTAAAGAATGAAAAAGTTTTTGGCACTTGTGATCGGCATTGTGATGGCGCTTTCGCTCGTCACGATCCCCGCCATGGCGGACGCAGGTCCGGGGTCCGCCACATTCACCGTCACCGCGCCCGAAAAGGTCGAACGCGGCGAGCAGTTTGATGTTGTCGTAAGCATCAGCGGCACCTATCAGATGCACGGCCTCCAGCTCCATTTCCCCTTTGATGAGGACAATTTTGAGTATGTGAGCGAAGAGAAGGGCGCTGTTCTTGTTGACGCCCTAATGGAAAAAGGCGCGACGGTTATGCTCACCTACGAATACAACGAAGAGGCAGGAAGGGAACTGCTCGTTCTCGGTGTTATTGCAGCTTATCCCGAGAAGCCGATGACGATGGAAGGCGAACTTTTCACCCTCACCCTCAAGGCAAAGACCGATGCGGCTGCAGGCGACTATGAGATGACGCCCACTAAAATCAAAGCCAAATATATGCCTACTTCGACATCGCAGGATGTCCCCTATGACGTGGTTTCCGCGACCGTAACGATCGAGCCCGCTGCGGC
>JAFYJD010000015.1 GCA_017538255.1 Clostridia bacterium
CTTCGGTCGGCTCGGGCGTGCTTATCGGTTTTTCCGCGCCCGTGCAGGCGGCAGCCATAAAAAGCATAGCGCACAGCAGCAATGCTGCGATTCTAATAAAACCTTTCATATTGTTGATCCTCCTTTTCATATCTATTGCTGTGGCAAGTCTGCCGGGATAACTCTAACATAGTCTTGTTTTGAGCCCCGTTCTTGGGCTCGTTTCTATTTTATAGTATACCGTTCGGTATTGTCAATAGATTTAACAAAAATGACACAATTCGTTCCACTACGCTTTGTTTGGCAGGACTTCGGTCTGCTTCGGCACTCCGCCGCGATCCAGTTTGGAAAACCAAAGCCGATGGTATAACGCAGAATACCGATTTATACGGTCGCCCGACGCATACGGGCGGCTGTTTTTTGCATTTGCTTGGTTTTTAGATCAAATTGCTTGATAAATTGCGCTGTTGCTCTTGCGCGGGGTGTGCTTTTTGAGGTATAATAGCATTTGCAATGCGCTTTTGGCGCAGCGCAAAAACGCATAATGGAGTTATTATGGGAGACATTTTAAACATCGCGTGGCAATTCATTCAGGACAACTGGATGAACTCCATCATGTGGATAATCGGCGGCGTGCTGATCTATCTCGCCATCAAAAAGGATATGGAGCCGACGCTCCTTCTGCCGATCGGCTTCGGCGCGATCCTCGTGAACCTGCCCGGCTCGACAATCGCTGAGCCCGGCGGCATCATCGACCTATTGTACAGAAGCGGCATCGAAAACGAGTTCTTCCCGCTGGTGCTTTTCATCGGTATCGGCGCGATGATAGACTTCGGTCCCGTTTTGACCGACCCCAAGCTTATGCTCTTCGGCGCGGCGGCGCAGTTCGGCATATTCTTCACGCTGTCTATGGCAATACTTACCGGGCAATTCAATGCGCTGGAATCGGCTTCGATCGCGATCATCGGCGCGGCGGACGGTCCGACGAGCATAGTCGTTGCAAATCACCTTGGGATAAGTTCATCCAATCCCGGTCTTTTTGGCGCGATAGTCGTTGCGGCGTACTCGTATATGGCGCTCGTGCCGATAGTGCAGCGCCCCGTTATCAAACTGATAACCACCAAAAAGGAGCGCCTGATCCGAATGGAATATCAGCAGAAGGATGTTTCAAAACTCACGCGCATCCTCTTCCCCATCGTCATAACCGCTGTCGTCGGCTTTGTCGCTCCCGGCGGTCTGCCCCTCATAGGCTGTTTGATGTTCGGCAACCTTATCAGGGAATGCGGCGTGCTGAACTCGCTCTCCGAAACCGCGCAGAAGGTGCTTGCAAACCTTATCACGATCTTCCTCGGCATCTCGATCGCAAAGACGATGCAGGCAGAGAGTTTTCTTAGGCTCCAAACGCTCATCGTGCTCGGCCTCGGCCTTGTGGCGTTCATCTTCGATACCGTGGGCGGTGTGTTCTTTGCCAAGTTTATAAACCTTTTTGCAAAGAAGAAGGTCAACCCGATGATCGGCGCGGCGGGCATATCCGCCTTTCCGATGAGCGCGCGCGTTGTGCATAAGATGGGTCAGGAGGAGGACAGCCAGAACTTCCTGCTGATGCACGCGATCGGCGCGAACGTTTCCGGTCAGATAGCGTCCGTTGTCGCGGGCGGCCTGATACTTAGCATATTCAGTTCGATGCTGGGCTGAGAAAGGATAAACCTATGACTAAACTGATCCCGATACTGTTCTCCGCCCCCGAGACCACCGTGCCTGCAAGCACGCTTTCTCCCGAAGCCGCCGCGTTCGACTTCAACGCCTCGCTCGGCGTTATGCTCCGCGGTATGCTGTCCATCTTCTTTGTGACGGCTGTGCTGATCGCGCTCGTGCTGCTTCTTAACCGATACAGTAAAAAGAAAAAGCGCGCAGAAAACAAGTAACCGTCTTCCAAACTAAAAAACCTGCTCCGGCGGTTATGCCGAAGCAGGTTTTTTATCTTAATTATTTTAGCGTGTTTTCCATCGTCATAATGCCGTCGCACATGGTGTAGATCGCGTCCATCCTTTCGGCAAGGTCGAGATCGTGGGTAACTACGATCACGCAGCGCCCGTCCTTATGCGCGAGTTCAAGGAGCATATTGACTACAAGTTCGGAGTTTGCGACGTCCAGGTTGCCCGTCGGCTCGTCCGCGAGGATTATCTCGTTGCCCGCCGCGAGCGCACGGGCGATCGCAACGCGCTGCTGCTCGCCGCCGGAGAGTTGGGGCGGGAAGCGCCGGTACTGTTCCTTTTTGATCCCGACAGCGTCCAGTTCCTGTTCGGCACGCTTAGCGGCTGCTTCGCCCTTTATGCCTTTAAGGCGCATCGAGTAGCGGGCGTTCTCCATAACCGTCAAAAGCGGAAATAGGTTATAACTCTGGTAAATTACCGCGGCGTGGTCGCGGCGATAGGTATCTCGGTTGAGTTTTGACAGGTCCTGCCCGTCGAACAGCACCTTTCCCTCCGTCGGCACCTCAAGCCCCGCGAGCACTGACAAAAGCGTGGTCTTGCCGCTGCCGCTCTTGCCGACTATCGCGTACGCCTTGCCCTTTTCAAAGCCGCAGGTTACGTTCTTGACCGCGTTGACGGTCTGGTACTTGTTTTTGTATGTAAACGACAGGTCTTCCGCTCTCAGTATTTCCATAACTGTACTCCTTTTTGTTATTCCTGATCTCTAAGCAGTTCCGTGGGTCTAGCCGAAACGGGTTTAATGACGGCGATCAGTGTGCCGAGCGCGTGGCAAACGAAGAATACCGCCGCCGTCAGCGGGCGTTTTGTTATTATTCCAACGATCACGCAAGCGATGAATGCGAGTATCTGCTGCTCAAACAAAACGGTCAAAAACAGTTTAAATCCCCTCATACCCATCGTGCGCATAAGCGCGTAATTGCGCGTTTCGCCCTTTGTGCCGAGGAAGCCGACGAGGAAGCCGGCGCAGAAGCCGAGGATAGATATCAGCGTCAAAAGATAACCCGTTCTTGCGATATCCTGCCTGAGTTTGGCGCCGTTCGCCTTATAGACCTGATCCTTGATCGTGAGTGAATAGCCGGGGGTATAACTGTCGGGATCGACCTTGGGAAGCATCGTTTCCGCCGCCGTGTAGACCTCGTCCACCTTGCTGTTATCCTTCAGAACGAACACCACTGTGTCTGTGCTGATCGAATGGGTTATGCGCGAACAGAGTTTTTTTGCGGCTTTATACGGCATAAAGATCTTATCGTCGCTGCCTTTATGGAAGCCTTCAACCTTTAAGAAGACCTCTCCGACGCCCAAACTGAGTGCCAATCCGTACGGATCGACCACGTCGAGCATTATCTCCGTGCCCTTATATTCTTCATAGTATTTGGCGCTCATCAGGCAGATCATCTCCTCGGAATCGAAGAAATCCTCAACTTCCGTTTCGTAGCCGCCGCCAAAGCGCTCGTCGGTGTATTCGTCGCAGTTGGGGTTGGATATGCCTACAAGATCCCACTTTGTATCCTCGATTGAAGCCGCAAACTCCTTGGTAAACCTGATATCGTCGGTGAACATACCGAGCCCGTTTTCCTCATCGGTGATAAAATCCGTATAGCGCGAACTGATCCTGAGATCGTCGGCTTTTCTGCCCTTTCTGTCGGTAACAACGCATTGTATCTCGTAGTTTTCAAGCAGATCCTCAAGCTGCCGCTCCTGATCGGCGCGGTAGTTTGCAAGATAGCAAAGGAAGTAGCACATAACGCCGCCGATGATAAGACTCAATATGCTGAGCCACGGCCTTCTTAAAAGTCTTTTGATCGAAAATCCGTCCATATTTATCCTTTCAACTTGCGCGGCGAAGTGTGCGCGAGCGCGATCGCGTGTATGATTACGGGCACGGTGAACGCCGCGATCTGCATAAGCCCGATCACAACGAGCGTTTTCATCGGCAGCGCGCTACCCGAAACCATATCCTCAAGCGATTTTTGCGCGATCTCGAGAGAAGCGGGCGATGTGCTTTTATCAAGTCCTTCAAACGCGTCCTTGAGTATCTTTGTCTGCATCAGATCGAGCACCTTTTTGCTCAAAAGCGTTCCGATCGCAACGCCTATGACGACTACGGTCATACCGCTTATAAACAGATAAAGGGTCTGCTTATAAGGCTTGCTTCCGAGCGAGCGCATAATGCCGACGTTGCTTTTTTGATGCCCCTGGAAGAGGATCAAAAACAGCGGCAAAAACAGAAGCCAGCCGATGATCGAAAGTATCAGTATGCGTCGCGCCGAAACCGATAAGCCGTTGAAGGATTTTTGCACGGTCTCAAAGCCCTGGTCGAATGCGAAGAACTCGCCTGCAAAGCGCGTTTCCTCTATGCTCTTGCGAAAATCGTCCACCATACCGTTGTTGATCTCTATCGAAAGGTAGACGCCATACAGATTCCTTGTGATATCGAATCCCGCGATGTTTGTTTTGGATTCTTCTTCCGATCTGATCTCGCCGAAGCCACCCTCGATCTGCGCGCTTCGTGGGATGAATACGGTGTTCGGCGTAAACGCAAACGAGGCTTCCGTCCAGTCATTTACAAGATGATAGATGCCTACGACGGTGAACTCTTCCTCGGGGCCGTATTCATTATTCATATCGAAATCACCGATGCCGGGGTTGTTCATCGGGTCGTTTCTTAATGTGTATCCAAGCGAGCTCAGATCGCTGCCCACACAGATGTACTGACGCATATTGACCGTATCGCCGACGGAGATGCCGCCGAGTTTAGCCATACGGTCGGAGACCACCATGACCTTTGCGCCCTGTTCGTACTCCTCATCGGTAAATGTGCGCCCCTCGACGATCCTTGCCTTTTCGGTCAAAAACGCGTAGGTCGTTTCGAGTTTATCCGTGCCGATGACGGGCAGGGAATGCTGCTGCAGTTCAAGCGCATCGCGATAGTCGCGCCACACCTGCTTATCTGTGGTGCTAAAAAACTCATCGGCGCTCATATCGCCCTCGAGTTTTGCAAACAGCGGGAACGACCAAAGCGGGTACTTTCCGTCGTTCGGCCAATGCAGCTGCTCGCCGTCTTCGTTTATCATCATCATATCATAGACCGACATCATAACGCCGTCGTGCATCTCTATTTGCCCAGGCCAGTACATCATATGCAGCGCGCCTTGTTCATCTCCGATCCTGCCGAAACTGTACGTGATCCATTGGGGCTCGAATTGTCCGGAAAAGATATAGCGTTCGCCCATTTCGAAACAGCTTTCCCAATCCTCAAATCCCGTTCCTTCGGCATCAAAAACGACGAGCATCCCTCCGACCGCCTGAACGGCCAAAACGGCCTCGCTTAGTTCGCTGTTTACGAGATAGAACTCTTCAACGTTGACGCCGATAGAGTTATAGTGGCCGTCCTCCACGCCTGTGCTGTGCACTCTGCCCACGATTATCGTGTTCCAATAAGGCGAAAGCTGACCTTCGGCTCGCCAGCTCAGCGCGCGCTGAATATCTATTATCGGGTTGAACGAAGGGCTCGTGCCGCCCGTCAGGATATGGCTTCTGACCTTCTTTACCGAGGGAAACGCCTCGATGGCGGCCTTGTCCTCAAGTGTAAACGTGCCGTCGGCGTAAGAGTATAGTTTCGTTCCGTCCTCGGCATATTCGATATGCTCCTCCGGCTCGGCGCGCACCGCTATCGCGGTATGGCTCGAGTCGAGCGTTTTTGCGAGTTTATTTGTGGATAAAAACAAAGAACTGCCGACGGCGAGGAAGCCCGTCATTACACTAACGAGCAGTATCCATATCAGCGTCAGCAGCGGTTTACGCAAGAGTCTTTTTGCACTGTTCATTATATTTCCATCCCGATATTACAAGTTTTCAGCAATACCATCTCTTCATTGGTCCTTTGCTGTCGGCAAGCGTATTTTAACACGTTGTTTTCTGTTTGTCAAGTATTTTTTATTGTTTATCGATGATTTTAACTTGAGATTCGTGCATTGCCCAAACAGTTCGATCAATACGGCAGCACAGCCGTGTCTTCAGCGTTTGGGGATTATGACGTCCCTCAGGCGTTCATCGAAAACGCGCACGCAGAGCGAATAAACGATCTCGTATACGATGAACACCGCTTCGATAACGATCACGACGACCGCGAGTTTATAATCGGGCATCAGCGAGAACACGCTCTGTTTGAGTATCAGCCCGCCGAGCCAGATGATCGCCGCGCCGAGCAGATTCATAATGATGAGTTTGAGCGCGAACGCCATTATCCTGTCGCGCACAAAATTATCCACGCCGAGTTTGACAAAGCCGTACAGCCCAATAAACAGCGCGTAGCCGAGCGGATAGAGTTTGTTCGGTATAAGTATAAGCGTCAATACCGCCGTCGCAAGATAGCAAACAAGGGCAACGGGCAATCCCCCGCGCTCGTTGATGGGTATCCAGATAACGAGCGAAGCAAGAAATATCAGCGCGATCCTGCCTGTCGGGAACACGGAAGCGGCGTACATAAACAGAACGCCGAGCGCAGTAGTCATCGCTCCTATCGTGAGTTTGGTTGTGGAAGTAAGTTTTTTCATAGCGTCAGCACCACGGTATCAGGTCGCTGCCCATACATTCGCAGCAACAGTCCGCGCAAAGCAGCGTTGAACAGCAGTTGCAGGTGGATCTCATCGAATCGCCGCCGCTTCGGTTATAGGTATGGTACGATCTTGTGCCGCGCGCGGCGGTGTTGTTGTAGGCGCTCCTGTATTCGGAGTTGCTCGGCTCCATCGTTGCCGCGGTCTCGAGATAACTCCTTGCGGCGGAGAACTCGCCCGAGCGGAAGAGGGTTATGCCGTAGAGGTAGTTCCACTCCGCGTTGCGAAGGGGTATCGCTTCGAGCACCGCCCTTGCCTCGCGCACGGCGTTGCGGTTGAGGCATTCGCGCACCCTGTTGAATTCGTTTTGGTACTGTCCCGAATACGACGAGCCAGTGTAGTCGTAGTTATGAGCCGAGCCCGCTTGCGAGCCGCTGTTCGCGTAGCCCGTTTTGCGCGCCGAGCCCGCGTAGCCCGATGACGAGCTGCGCGCCTTAACTATCGTATCGTAGGCCTCGTTTATCTCCTTCAGTTTTTCGCCTGCGAGGTCTTTGAGCGGATTGTCCTGATACTTATCGGGATGGTATTTTTTGACGAGCGCAAGATATGCCGCGCGAAGGTCTTCGTCGTTCACGCTTTCCGATACACCAAGCACCTGATAGGGATTCATTCGGCGTTTACCATCCTTTCTTTATTTGTAGTTTCCATTTCGGTTTTATATCTTTCCTTTTTTGTTATTGCGTCCCACTCTGCAAACAAACCCTCAAAAAACACATTGTCGGTTATTGACGAATCTACCGCACGTCCGTCAAGCAGATTATATGCGGAGATCGCCGAGTTTATAGAAAAATTGACTACGTAGTCCGCATCGGCGAGCGTCGCATTCGTCAGATTGAACGGATTATAGGTGCCGCGCTTTTTGTCCTCTTCGCGGTCGTCCCACGCGTCCATAAAGTAGACGATCCTGCCGATGAAAAAGCCGAGTTCGGAGAGTACCGTGCGGCGCTCCGCATTGTTTGCCGCAGGCGAATGCTCCATTATGCCGCGCATTATGTCTCCAAACACGTTTGCGGCGGCGTCCTCTGACATCTCCGAACGTTTTTCCACTTCGGAGAGCGCTTCTATTCCCGCGCCGATCAGCGAGTTGAGTTCGCCCTGCCGCTTTTTTGCCTTTGAAAACGCGCGAAGAAACGGCAGTTTGGCGGCGGCGCGCAGTTTTTTGCCGTCGCGTACGTCGTCGTCGAGTTTGAACTTGGCAAGCAGCACGCAAACATCCGCGGCGTAATCGAGCGCGGCGTTGTTTACCGCGATCATAAGTTTTTTCTTGCCGAACGGGCGCACGGGGCATTTGTTCTTTTCGCAGGGGGAAGTCTCGCCCGTAACGGACGAAAGGAGCATCGCAAGGAACGCGGAGTCATAACTCAAAAGCATACGGTCAACAAAGCCGTACCTCTTGCCGATTTTGCGGCAAAGCCCGCAGTACCAAGCGTCGTATCGCTGTTTTTCCCTGACTTTAAGTTCGGGGATATTCGGTCTTATATAGCCGTACACAGGCCGCCTCCTAAAAGCGGAGCCGCCGCTCCTCTCTATTCGTCCAGTTTATATTTTATAACAAATGCGCCTCGGTTTCAAGTGTTTTATGCTTGATGAGCGCGCCCTCGCCTATTGCAATGCAAGAAGCCCGCCGTATCCCGCTATTGCAAGCAGTTGGAACGTCAAAAGAATGATCGAGATAACCGTTCCCGCCCGTTCACGGTGCTTTGAAAACAACAGTTCAAATGCTAATACGCCCACAGCCGCGCCGGCTGTGTTCATAATAAGGTCAGTTATATCCGTCGCACCGATCGCAAAAGCGTACTGCGCTGTTTCAAACGCAATGCTCAAAAGAAAACCCGCAAAGATCCTAAGCCACGGCTTTTCGGGCAGTTTAAGTATCGAAAGATACAGTCCCAGCGGCACAAACGCCAAAAAATTATAGAGCGGCTCCTTCAGATCAAGTCCGCCGTTCACGAGTGCCGACCCCGAAAACGGGATCAGGTTGATGCTTCTCGTCCTTAGCCACGGCGGAACGGGTATTTGAAGATCGAGTTTGAAAATAATCAGCCATATGAGCATAAACAGATAAAGCGTAAATCCCGCTGCCGGTATGATCCTTTTGAGTCTCATCGTACGCTCCTTTGCAGTATTTAATGTGCCAATAATATTAGTATACTTTATTTGTTTTGTCAATCCCCCTTTTTACATGCCGCATATTTTTATTTGCACAATATAAAAATCGACCCACTGATAAGCAGGTCGATCTATCTATTGCATTGGTTTATCTTGCCTTCTTGGCCTTTGCATATGCGAGGATACGCTGCATCTCGTTGTAAACGATCATATAGCCCTCGTCAACGCCCATACCGGGTTTTGCGAGGATCTGGTCGGGACGGGTCGCCATAGCGCACTGTACGCAGACCTGCGCGCTACGGTCGGTCTCGTTGCAGGTACCGCCCTGATACGCGCCGATGCCGCGCTCTTTGCAGTAAAGAACGGCCTCGATCGTGTTGTTGATGCCGCCGAGGTCGGGGGTCTTGATCTGAACCATATGACCCGCCTTGTTGTCCGCAAAGTACTTGATATCCTCAAGCGTGTTGCACCATTCGTCGGCAACTATCTCAATGTTGATGCCGCGATCGTCGAGTTCCTTGGTGATCGCTTTGAGCGCGAGCATCTGCTTTTCACGATCCTCAACATCCATCGGGCCTTCAATGCGGAGATGGAAGGGCTTTGCAGCCTCTTCGAGGGTCGCCATATAATCGGCCATCCCCTTGTAATTGTCGTTGCCGAACGCTGCGCCGATCGTGCCGTATACGTCTATATGGAAGATCGGGTTATACTCTTCGCTCGTGCGCAGAGCAAGCACGCGGTCGCGGAGCCATTTTACATATTCAAGAAGCAGTTCTCCCTTTTCGCCGAGTTTGGTCTTTACGTTATTGATAAGCGCGTGCGGCAGTATCTGTGCGCCCTTGATGATCATCTTATCGGCGTTGGTGTAGCGATCGTCGCCCGACTGGGTGAAGATATCGAGTTCCTTATCCTCGAATTTGCAGCCGTATTCATCGGCTACGACCTCGAACATCATACGCCCGGTGCTCCTTGCAACGGCGTCGAGTATGGCCTGGGTCATACCGTAGCGGATGGCGGTATGCAGACGCTTGCCGTCAACGGTGATGGACTCGACCATTTCGGAGAGCGCCCTGAAGTTGTCCGCGTCCTTGCCGACGAGCGCAGGCTTGATGTATTTTTCGATGATCGGGATAAAGTCCTTGGCGAGGAATAAGGGGTCGCGTCCGCCGCAGCCGGAGTACTGGACGGCCGCGCAATCACCGTACGCGATCTGGCCGTTTTCAAGAACGAGCATAACCGAGATTGACTCGCCCGGCATACGCACGGAGGTGAAGCCCGCGGTCTTTGGCTCGCCGACGTAAGCAAAGCCGTCGGACTTTGCACCGGCTTTTATGGCACGTTGATCGTCGAAATAGAAGCCGGTACGGCCTGCGGAACAGATAAGGTCTACGATTTTCATTGCATTTTACCTCGTTGAAATTGTTTTTTCTTTATTTTTTCTTTTTGCGTACGGAAGCGATCAGTGCTCCGATCGCTTCCCCAAAGACTTCGCAAAGAAGTTCAAACAGCATAAAAGTCCTCAGCTGTTCTTGAGTCCCTGCGGACGGCCTACGAGTCTGCCCTTGCTGATCGCGTAAACATCGTCGATCACCATCTGGAACGAGGCGTTGCGCTTTTCTGCCTTTGCCCTCTCCGCAATCTTGGCGCGGTGGAACGCTTTGATATCCTCGGTGAAGGGCAGGTTGCCCATCTCGTAGATGCGGATCGCGCCGTCGTTGTCGCGCGCGGGAAGCATCTTGCCCGCGTTAAAGCGGGAAGGTGCGAACGGGATGTCCAAAACGCCCGCAAGCACCGCACGAACGGTGCCGGTCGCGATATCGCCGTCGCCGAGTTCAAAGCATTTATCGACGATGCAGCGGGTCTCGCGGCGGATCATCTCTTTTTCTTCCTCGAGGTTATGCGCGGTGCAAACCTGATCGGAGAGCATACTGATGACCTGCTTGGTGCACCTGAGGCCCTGCGCGTTTGCTTCCATAGTGGGAACGCCCGCCGCCTCGTGGGGGGTCTTTACGATGACCTTGGTCGCCTTTGAGAGCGCCGCGGTCGCGCTGCCCCAGCTGATAACGCCGAACGCCTTTGCTTCATCCTGCGGGAAACCGCCCATCCACTGATGGAAAACGGTGGTAACGACGACGTCCTTGTAGCCGTATTTTTCGAGGTACTCGTTGGTGAGTTCGTCAAGCACGCGGATCGCGGCGACGTCCTGTGTGAGGTTGCCGCACTGGCCGTAGCCGACGGTGATATTGCGAACGCCCTGCTCCGCAGCGAGCAGCGCCTCGATGATCGCGACCGCGTGCGAGATGCAGGCGGGCACGAGGGTGCCTGTCAGCGGACCGTAGGGCTCGCGGTTGATGGACACGCCCGCTTCCTCATAGATGCCGGTGAGCCTGTCAACATACTGCCAGTCGCGGATGGTCTTTTCCATCGGAACGTTCTTAGCATAGGGCAGGTTATAGGAGATGCCGCCGCCCTCATAACTCGTGAAGCCGCCCGCATAGGTGATCTCGGTCAGAAGCCTTGCGTCCGGGGTGCCGTGGCGAACCTGTATCGGTGTGTCGAGGCTGTTGATGAGCCTGCGGCAGCCCTGCACGCCGTGGTTGACCGCCGGGAAGCCGTTGAGCATCGAGCGATGCTCCTTCATGGATTCGCGGATACCCGTTTCCGCCTCTTCGTAGCGGTTCTGGCGGGTATAACTGTCGA
This sequence comes from Clostridia bacterium, assembly GCA_017538255.1. Classification (GTDB taxonomy): domain Bacteria; phylum Bacillota; class Clostridia; order Christensenellales; family CAG-138; genus PeH17. Next base: position 11,399 of record JAFYJD010000015.1, read on the forward strand.
TCGTGGTGGGCAGAAGATCCGCCTCGCCCTTATCCTGCAGATAGGTCAGAAGTTCTATCTGGTCGTGGATGAGCGCAACGCCGGCGCGAGGCTGGATGAGGGTGATGCCGTTGTTCTTTGCTTCAACGAGTTTTTTGGAGAACACCTTGTGGGCGGGCATCGCCTTGTGGTACTCTATCGCCTCTTTGAAGTCGACTTCCTCGCCCGTGGGCCACTGCTTGAGCACTTCTTCGCGAATGGAATAGAACTCATCGTCGGGAATTCGCTTATTTTGCAGTATCATCTTTCACTAACTCCTGTTTCATTATTTTAAGCGCCGCGTCGGGATGATGCTCCGAAAGAAGCCCCATCGCGGCGATAATGTACTTTCTGTCAACAAGCACGTCGGCCTGTTTCGGGCGTAGGGACTCCGGGTCCTCTTCGCCGTCGTAAAAACCGTAGGACGCGATGCGTCCGGTGTGTTCGGTGTGGATGAGCGAGCCGCCCGTAACGATCAGTTTATCCACGTTAACAAGGTTTTTGCCGGACTGAACGAGTTTGAGCCCGCCGAGCCCGAACAGTTCTTCCAGCCTGCCCGCGTGCCTTTTTACGGCAACGCGTACAGCCATACTCGCAAGCGCCTCATCGACCGCCTGCGACGTCGCGTCAAACGGCAGAGTGTCCGTCTTTGTCGCAAACAGGTCTATCGTTTCGGTCGCTTGGTCTTCGCTGACGCCCGCGATCTTGGCGATGCGCTCAAGCCCCGCCGCGTCCACTATGCCCCGAATGCTGTATCGCATCCCTATATCGCCCTCGACCGTGCGCTTTATATAGGGCTCGGGCAGACCTTTGAGGCTTGTACGCGGATCGTCCGGCAGACCCTCGCATACGGAGTATATATCCGTCGTCGCGCCGCCTACGTCGACCGCGACAAGATCGCCTATGCCCGTCTGCGTTTTGGTACCCTCGGCAAGCAGTTTCATCGCCGCCATTACCGCGGACGGCGTTGGCATCATAATCCCCGAAATGAGTTCGCTCGCCTCCGTCAGACCCTTTGCCTGCACTATCCTTGCAAGGAACACGTCGCGTATCTGCTTTTGGGTCGGCTCAATATTGAGTTTGCCGAACGCGGGCATAACGTTTTCGACTATATGCACCTCGCGCCCCTCGAGTATGCGCGCGCACTCACGCGAAGCGTTGCGGTTGCCCGCGTAGATTATCGGGTAATTGCCACCGACATAAGCCAGCACCTTGGCGTTATGGATAACGGTTTCGGTATTGCCGCCGTCCGTGCCTCCGCAGAGCAGAAAGATGTCGGGATCGAGCCTCTTTATCTCCTCCGCGTCGTCCTCGTTCAGTTTGAACGCATAGGTTTTGAGCACCTTTGCGCCTGCTCCGAGGCTCGCCGTCTTCGCCGCTTCCGCCGTCAGTTCGGGCACAAGCCCGCTTGCGAGCATCCTCAGCCCTCCCGCGGCGCTCGAACAGGCGTAACGGGCAGAAAAATCGAGCCTGCCGGTCGTCTGCTCAAGTTTTTCAAGAGCGGCGGCAAGCCCGTTGTTTATGTCCGTTTGAACGGTCGTATAGGAATTGGAAGTTCCCAAAAGGCGCGGCGCGTCCAGATCGACGGCCGTAACCTTGGTGTATGTGCTTCCAAAATCAATCAGCAGAACCGGATTCATCTTCCAAGCGTTAGTTCTCGCTCCCCCAAAAAAGGGATCAGTCCTCTACGTGAAGATCTTCTTTGAGTGCCTCGATATCCACCTCGGGCGGAGTTCCCGGCGGGAAGGAGCGGTCAAAGCCCATCGCCTTGAAGCGCTTTTCGACCTCGTCAAAAGGCTGTTTGCCGATGACGATGTTGCCGCCTACATAGAGCAGGATATTTTCAAGCCCCGCTTCGTCGCATTTCTCGCGCAGGCCGCGGCAATCGAGTTCGCCTTGACCGTACAGAGAGGAAACGATTATCGCGTCCGCGTTTGTTTCGATAGCGGCGGCGATGAACTCCTCCTGCGATACCATAACGCCGAGATTGATGACGTTGAAGCCCGCATCGGTGAACGCGTGGTAGAGTATCTGGTTGCCTACTGCGTGCACGTCGGCGCCGATAACGCCGATAACCAGAGTTTTTTTCGCTTTTTCCATATTGCACCTCGCAAAAAGCTGTTTTGGCCCTGTTGTTCATTGCCAAGAGCGCATTTTGCGCATAGTTGGCAATTTAACAATGTTCACTTTGGCGTATCATACCTCTATTGCCGAAAAAAGTCAATAGTTATATAACAATTTGTTCAATATATTTAAAAATCGTCGCTATTTTGCTTCAAATCGCCGTTTTTGTGCAAAAAAGAAAACCGCCGCGAAGCATATTCGCGGCAGCGTGTCGAAATATTCCGTTTTATTAAGCGCCTCATCCTCCACCAAAACCGATATGGCAGTCCCAAGTATTTGCGGTCTTGCTCATCAGCACATAGCCTCCAAAATAGATGCAGCCCGGATGTTCGGGATCGTCAAAAGGCTTGATGGCGCAGCCGACATCGCCGTGTTGCGAGGTAAACACCTGCGGATAGGTCGGGCGAAAATAGAGTGTATATTCACAATTCGTATAGTCGCCGGATGCTTTCACGGTGTTATACGCCACACTTATCTCGACCTTATCACAATGCTGAGAATTATTCATCGAGCAGTTCATAAGTTCATCCGCCAAGCGTCCAAGGCAGTACTCGGCGACTGTGGCATAATCCCGATCCGTGCCGTCGAGCGCATACCCTGCCGCCGTTATGTCATCAACGGACACATTGTATTTTCCCGACAGCATTCTCGCCGTTTCATCGCTCAATACCGTTCTTTCTTCCTCGCTCAGCGACGAGGTATCCGGAGCATCGGCTTGATAATCGCCGCACAAATTGGTGTAACTGACTTGCGTCCCCGTTTCTCGATCGAAGTACACATAAAGGCTTTGACCGCCCACGTTTTCGGGCTTTTTGTTTGTAAACTCCATCCGTTCGAGCCGTCCGGTATTTGCATCATAGAACGCTTCGCAGGTATCCTTTATCAGCGAGAAACCGTATTCGCGGTTTGCAGTTTCGGCGTATTTCCACGCCGTTTCAACGCACTGCGGATCAAGCGGTTTTTCTGTCGGTGGTTCCGTCGGAACGGCGGACTCGGGCGCTTTTTTCGGCTCGGTTTTAGGCGCGCAGGCGGGAAGAAGCGCCAACAACATACAGATAACCAACATTATTCCTGTGAGTTTTTTCATCTTTCCCCTTTCCGGGCCTCAACTGCCGCTGATATGCCCTTCCATATTCTTGCATCTATAGTATAATATGTCAAAATACTGCCCGTCAACCCTTTTTGTGCTGTAAATTGTTAAATCTTTATGTCAAATTATTAACAAAATGTTAACTGTGCTTTCGCGAAGATCTGTTTCCATGCGTCAAAAAACCGCCCGAGCAAAGTTCCCGAGCGGTTTTGTTTCGTTTTTGTTTCGGCGGACGGTTCAAGCGTTCAGGTATGCCATGCGTCCCTCCTCGTAGAGGTTGTTGCCCTCGCTGTCGATTACCGCGACAACGGGCAGATCCTCGACGACGAGCCTGCGGACGGCTTCCGCGCCGAGATCCTCATAGCAGACGATCTTGGCGGATCTGATGCAGCTGGACAACAGCGCGCCCGCGCCTCCGATCGCGGCAAAGTACACCGCGCCATATCTCTTCATCGCATCGACGACCTCTGTGCCGCGCTTGCCCTTGCCTATCATACCCGTTTCGCCTGCGGCGATCAGCGCTGGCGAATACGTGTCCATACGATAACTCGTGGTCGGGCCTGCGGAGCCGATGACGCTTCCTGGCTTCGCGGGCGTGGGTCCGACATAATAGATCGTTGCGTTCTCGATATCAAACGGCAGTTTTTCGCCCTTTTCGACGAGTTCGACAAGGCGCTTGTGCGCCGCGTCCCTCGCTGTGTAGATGACGCCCGAAAGCAGGCAGCTTTCTCCGCTTTTGATCGTTCTTGCGATCTCCCTTGTTATCGGCAGGGTGATTTTTCTTTCCATTTTGCTTCCCCCTTATCAGATAACGGCGCTCTTGTGCCGTGTAACGTGGCAGTTGATGTTCACCGCAACGGGCAGACCCGCGATATGGGTGGGCATCGTTTCGATATTGACCGCAAGCGCGGTCGTTCTGCCGCCAAAGCCCTGCGGTCCGATCCCGAGCGCGTTGATGCTTTCAAGCAGTTCGTCCTCGAGCGCGGCATAGTAACCATCCGCGCTGCGCTCATCCGCGCTGCGCATCAATGCTTTTTTGGCAAGCAGAGCGGCCTTGTCGAACGTGCCGCCGATGCCGACGCCAACCACTATCGGCGGGCAGGGGTTGGGGCCCGCCTGCTCGACGGTCTCGAGCACGAACGCCTTTACGCCCCCAACGCCATCCGAGGGTTTGAGCATTTTAAGGCGGCTCATATTCTCGCTTCCGAAGCCCTTTGGCGCGACGGTTATCTCGATCCTGTCGCCCGGGATGAGTTCGGTATAGAGCATCGCAGGGGTGTTGTCGCCCGTGTTGACGCGGCGAAGCGGATCGCCGACCACGGATTTGCGCAGATAGCCCTCGGCATAGCCGCGCCTTACGCCCTCGTTCACGGCCTCGGTGATATCGCCCGCGATATGCACGTCCTGCCCTATTCTGAGGAATACGCAGCAAACGCCCGTATCCTGGCATATCGGCATATCGTCCCTTTCGGCGATGCCGTAGTTTTCGATTATCTTATCAAGGATTCCCTGCGCCGTAGGCCATTTTTCCTCCGTGCGGGCGCGCTCGATCCGATTCTTGATGTCGCCCGGCAGCAGGCAGTTTGCTTCCACCGCCAGCCTCGCGACGGTTTCGGTGATGAGTTTTGCATCTATTTCTCTCATAGTTTCCCCTTACCTGTAAATCAGTTATCGTTTACTTGGCGTATGCGGTCGATTACCGTGCCGTCGCGGTAGATGACCTCCGCAACGACCCTTTCGCCTATCTCTGGTTTCATCGGGCTGCCGCTGCGCTCCTCCGCGATTGCCTTAAGTTCGCGGATATCCACTACCTTTACGCCGGCGTCCTTCAGCCTTTGGCGCAGATCCTCCCGCTTCGGGTTGACCGCAACGCCCTTCTGCGTAACGAAAACATCGATCGTGCTGCCGGGGGTCGAGATGCAGTTCACCCTGTCGGTAACGATCGGCAGCCTTGCCCTTGAAAGCGGCGCGATTATCATTGCGAGTTTCGCGCCCGCCGCAGTATCGCTGTGGCCGCCGCTGCCGCCCATAATGCGGCCGTTGGAGTCCGTATGCACGTTGATATTGAAGTCGGTGTCTATCTCCGTTGCGCCGAGTATGACCACGTCAAGGCTGTCCACTACCGCGCTCTTTGCAAACGGCGAAGCGTATAGCGAAGCGGATACCTCGCTGTGGCGCGGATTGTCGCGTATGGATTCCACCGCCTTGAGATCGAAGCACTGCACGTCGAGCAGCGACTCAAAGCAGCCCTCGTTGAGCATATCGACCATATAGCCCGTTATGCCTCCGAGGCCGAAACTGCCGCGGATTTTCTCGCGCAGCATAACGTCCTTAAGATATTTTGCCGCCGCGAGCGAAGCGCCGCCCGCGCCCGTCTGGAACGAGAAGCCGTCCTTTAAAAGACCCGAGCCCTTTATTACGTCGACCGCCGTCTGCGCCATCAAAAGGCCGACGGGATCGCGCGTTATCTTGGTTGTGCCCGAAACGATGCCCTTTGGGTCGCCGATAGAGTCGACCACTACCACCGCGTCAACGTCGGTCTCGGGGATCGAACGCACGACGAGCGGATACGGATGCAGTTCGTCCGTTATCACTACGACGAACTTGGCGCACCTTGCGTCCGGTATCGCGTAGCCGAGCGAGCCGCAGGCCGATCTTCCGATCTTGCCTGTGCAGTTGCCCATTGCGTCCGCCGCCGGCGCGGCGATGAACGCGACGTCGATCGGCGTTTTTCCGCTCTCGATATCGGCGGGTCTGCCGCCGTGGGTGCGGAACTGAACGGGGTTACGCATACTGCCTGCGGAGATGAAACGGCCGAGTTCCTGGGACATATAGTCCGTCTGGATAGTTGAGACCACACCGTTTTTGATATGCTCCTTGAGCGGGCGGTGCGCGTCAAACAGCGAACTCGCGTTTACGGTCAAGTCCTTGATGCCCTTTTCGGCGATCGCTTCCATGACCATATTGAGCACATAGTCGCCGTTTCGGAGATGATGGTGGAACGAAACGGTCATACCGCTTTTAAGTCCGCTCGCCTCGACCGCCTGTTTTATAGAAGAAATGAGTTTACTCATCGGTATCCTCCCCAATAAGTCCGAGTTGTTTCGCCGCTTCGAGCGTCTGTCGCGCGCGCTCGACGATGGGCTTGTCAATCATCTTGCCGCGCAGGGATACCGCGCCCTTGCCCTGCTCCTTGCCTATACGGATCGCCTCGAACACGAGTTTTGCGTATTCGATATCCTTATCCGTGGGGCTGAACACCGCGTTTATCGTCTTTACGTGGCGCGGCGCGATGGCGGATTTGCCGGTAAAGCCGAGGCTCTTGGCGTACTGTGCGTCGATCTCGATGCCCTCGTCGTCGTTGACGTCGGTAAAGGGCGTATCGTAAACGTCAACGCCCGCTGCGCGCGCCGCCATAACAAGACGTTTTCGGGCGTAGTCGATCTCGTTGCCGTCCTTGGTGCGCTTGCAGCGAAGATCTGCCGTCAGATCCTCGCCGCCGAGGAAGATCGCCGCAACGCGCGGGCAGGCGGAGGCGATCGCATAGGCGTTTTCAACGCCGAGCGCTGTTTCGATCAGCGGTATAAGCCTGACCGTGCCGACCTCGATGTCGCAGCGCCGCTCTACCTCTTCGATATAGGCGTCCACGGCGAGGATGTCCTCGCGGCAGCTTGCCTTTGGCGGCATAATAAGATCGGGGCGCAGCGGAACGACCGCGTCCAGATCCTTTTTCCAGTAATCCGTATCGATCGAGTTGATGCGAACGGTTATCTCAACGCCCTTGAAGCCCATCGAGGCAAGGGCGCTTCGCACGAGCAGGCGCGCCGAGTCCTTTTCATCCGGCGATACGGCGTCCTCAAGATCCAAAATGATGCTGTCCGCTCCTAGGCTGTCGCCGTTTATTATCATATTCGGCGTATTGCCCGGCAAAAAGAGCATACTTCTGCGCATTTTGACTTCCTTTCGGCGTGGCGCGGCATACGGCGCAAAAGAACTCCGCTGCCGCCCCGCATTGGATTTTACATACACAGTTATTATAAACCCGTTTGGCTCGGGATTCAATAGCAAAATGCGTTTAAGCGCATAAACGCAGGCAAAGCCGCGCTGTTTTTTGGCGTTCCGTCTCGTTTTACTTGAAGCGCGGCGAAAAATGCTTTATAATATAGGCGAACAGACGGGCGGAGTTCCGCCGCAGAAGAAATAAAGGAGTATCAAGCGTATGTCATATTCCGGCAGAATGCAAACGAACCACTATTACAGCGTATTCTTCGCGCCGCGCGGGCGCGACAGGATGTACGATCTCGGTATGCAGATAGCGCAGATGTATCTTTCGCCCTACGATAAACTTATCGGCATCATCGGTGAATCGGGTTCCGGCAAAAGTATGATAATCAAGGGAATGTTTCCCGGGCTCGAACTCACCAACGATGACGACGGCGTGAATATCCGCCCCCTGCCGCTTATCGATCAGAGCGAATACGGCTTTTTTACCGCGCACACCTATCATCTCGATATCCGCTTCGAGGCGGCGTTCACCCAACTCGGCACGCTGGCGGAGGCGATAACCCGCGCCGTAAAAAACGGCAAGCGCGTTATAGTCGAGCATTTTGACCTTATCTATCCGCTTATGAAAGGCGTCAATGCCAACCTTTTGATCGGCATCGGCGAGGAGGTCATCATCACCCGTCCGACGATATTCGGCCCCCTTCCCGGCGAACTGCACGAACGCGTGGCGCGAAGCGTGGAACTACGGCGTATGACGCATACCGCCGAAGACCTCTGCGAAGCCTTCCTCGGCGAAAAGGAACTTGCACGATGCAGACACCGCGACATCAAGCATGGCTTTGTGCTGGCGTTCCCCGAGCCCCCGCCCGATGTCGATCTTCAGGCAATGGAAGACTACGTTAAAGACTGCATAAAAAACGATCTGCCCATATCCTATGTGGACGACGGACACGTGCGCATCGGCGACCGCGTCCAGCCCTGTACGGGCCCTCGCACACACGTTGCGTCAACGGGCTGTATAGAGGGCTTCCGCCTGCTTAAGCGCATCGTGTACGATCCGATCGACAGCGCCTATCTGATTGCGGGGCGCGTCGGCCCCGGCGCGGGCGGCGACAGCATCGACGATGTGAACGATATCTCCAAGGAATAATAATATCTTTTGCATAACAAAAGGGGCTCCGAAATCGGAGTCCCTTAAATATTCAATGCTTGTCAGTACACGTCCCAGCGCATCATATACATATACATATAGGCAAGGTACATCGCGGCAAGCAGGATAAATAATAGCGCCGCCTGCCATTTTTTTTTGCACATAAGCGCGAGAGCCGCTGAAACGGGCATCGCAGCGGAAATGTAGCGCATCGCCGACAGCAGCCACGTAACGCCGATCGAAACCGCGAAATACGCAAGGAAGTACGCGGTATAGTGCGCGGGCAGGCGTTTTGTTTTTATCAGCACGAGGATCAGCGAAGCAAAGATCGCAATAAGACCCGCGCCCCAGAGCGCGATCGCCTTTTCCGCGCCGCCTTCCGTCCAGGATGAAACGAATCTTTGCAGCATATAGCGCGGCGTATCGTAGAACGGGCTCGTGTACTGGTACCAATGCTGCTGCAGTTCCAGGAACTTGAGGCAGTTGCCGTATAGCCGATAGTTGATATAGAGGTATTCGAGCGTACCGAGCGTGCTGATTATAAGCGCGGCGGCGACCGCCGCGAGGGTCTTTACGAAGGGTTTTTTCTCCCTTATCAGGCGCACGACCTCTCCGACGCCGACTATCGCGAGCGGCAGAGCCGCGACAACGCCGAGCGAGCGCGTATAGCCCGCAAGCGCCACGAAAACGCCCGCGACGATAAAGCGCTTTCTTGCCATAAAGTAGAACGCGCAGACCGTGAACAACAGAAACAGCGGCTCCGTCATCGGCGAGTTCATAAAGATCATACCCGGCAGCAGTATCGCCGTAAACGCGCCGACCTTTGCGCGCTTTGAGCCCATAACCGGCAGGAATGTAAGATATGTCATACCCGCGGCCAGGCTCGTGGCGGCCGCGTTTATGATCTGCGCCGACCAGAACGTGTTATGTACGAGCATATCGAGCCTTGCGATAAGCGCAGGCAGCATCGGCAGGAACACGAGGTGCAGATGCGCGTCGCCCTCGGTTACATACCAGTTTTTTGCGATGCCGAGATAATGCCCCGCGTCCGTATTGCCCTTCATCCACGCGGTCTCGATTAGTTTTATAAGGTCAAGCCTCTGCCCTGCGGCGTATGAGTCGACCTTGTAATAGACGAGCGCGCCGAGTACTACTGCGACGATATGGATCATCAGCGCACCAATGCAAATGAACGCAAAGTTCAGCGCAAGTTTTTTTCTGTTTTCCGCCTTAATCGGGTTAATGACCTCTTCCCCTTCGCCAAATATGCGCGCGATCAGTTTGGGTATAAATATGAACGCGATCGCGGTAAATACGGTGAGCGTCAAAAACGGAACGACACCCTCGCCGAAGGTCGCTATCGGCTTATGCAGTTTATTTATGGGGATATGCTTAAAGGCGTAAAGAAAGAATGCGGTCGCCGCGACGACGATCGCCAACACGCGAAAAGCAAGCACCGCCGCAGAGTATCCGCGCGGTTTTTCCGCCGCAGAAGGCGGCGCTTCTATCGTGCTCTGTTTGCTTTTTTCCATAATGTCTCCCTGCCGCCCGAGAAGTTATTTTTTCTCGTCCTCAACGAGGCGGTATCTTTCCCATTTGGCGCTGAAGAAGTAGATAAGTATCAGCGCCGAGCAGAGTATCCATCCCGCGGGATAACTGAGCGCGATCGGGCGTATGGTGTTGCTGATGTAGTTCGCCATCACATAGAGATATATCTGCCTGAATACGACGAAACTGCCGAGCATCATAAACATCGGCACCTTGCTGTTGCCCGCGCCGCGCAGCGCGCCCGAAAGCACCTGGTTGACGCAGCAGAGCACATAGAACGGCGAAATGAGCCTGAGAAGCATCGTGCCGTGTTTAATCACCTCTTCGGTATCGTTGAAAAAGCGCACAAGACGCGGCGCAAATATCATAACGGGCACGGTCAGTATCGCCGTGGTTGCGACCGAGATCAAAAGCGCATACAGTATGCCCTTTTTGGCGCGCTTTGCGTTGCCCACGCCGAGGTTCTGCCCAACGAAGGTAGTGCCTCCGAGCGAGATGCTCTGCATCGGCAGAAGCAGGAACTGATCGATCTTGGAATACGCCGTCCAGCCGCCCATACAGTATTTGCCGAAATGGTTGATGTAGGACTGAACAAAGATATTCGAGAACGAGGTAACCGCCATCTGCAATGCGGCGGGTATGCCGACCTTTAGTATCTTTTTGAGCATCTGTCCGTGAATGCGCAGTTTTTTGAAGTTCAGCCTGCAGCAGTTATCCGTTGTCGCCAGCGTATAGATAACGAGCGCCGCGGAAACGAACTGCGCGATTATCGTAGCGAGCGCGACGCCCTCGACCTTCATCTTGAACCCGATCACAAACACGAGGTCGAGCACAGTATTGGTGCTTGCGGACACAAGCAGAAACAGGAACGGGCGCTGCGAGTCGCCCACGGCACGCATTATGCCCGAGCCGATGTTGTAGATCATAAGCCCGATTATTCCCGAAAAATAGATGCGCAGATACGCGGTGGACTGAGGTATGACCTCATCCGGCGTTTTCATAAGGCGCAGCATAAACGGCGTCATAACAACGCCTATAACCGTAAATACCACGCCGAGGATCAGCGTCATCGTGATCGCGGTATGGACGGTCTCGTGCACCTTGTCGTGCTGTTTTGCGCCGTAATACTGCGAGATTACCACGCCCGCGCCCGCGCTCAGGCCCATAAAGGTGCCTATCAGCGTGTTCATTATCGGACCGACCGTTCCGACGGCGGCAAACGCCTCGTCGCTTACGAACTTGCCGACGACCCAACTGTCGACCGTGTTGTAAAGCTGCTGAAATATGTTGCCCAAAAGCAGCGGCAGGGCGAAGGTTATAAGATGACCGACTATGTTGCCCTGCGTCATATCGACGTCCTTTTTGCCGAAGAACGATTTTTTCTTTGCCGTTGTTTCCACTTTCAAACACCTTCTTGATGCTCCGTTTGATTAAATTATAGCACAATTATTCCGATATTCAAGGATTATATTGTTTGGGCGGCAAACAAAAAGGGACGCACCGCGGTGCGTCCCGAAAACCTTATCGCTACTAAAGCGGTATGCAGCTGTCGACACTTTTTCCCGGACTGCCCGAGTTTGCTTCATACAGCCGATCACGCTTTAGCCCATCAGTTCGGCGCGGCGTTATCAACGCCGCCTTGATCGGGTTGTACTCATTTATTTGCGCTTGGCTGCTCGTAAATGTCGACTCTTAAAATCGCGTCGTATTTATACACTACATTACCACCATCGTCATAACTTTTGTAGCTTCTCGGCTGATATGTAATGCTGCAACGCACGCCAAGCAACTCTTCCTCCCATACAAACGGCGAAGAATCCGGCAGTTCTTTTTCGCAGAATGCCTTATATATGGCGTCTTCGTTATCAAAACCGCCGTAAACCAGCGCCGCAAACGCAATTTGCTGTTTCCAGTCCTCCCACGAGAACTGCTCTGTATTTAGCCGATCAAATGTCCCGGATACCATACGCCCGTCTTCTGTTTCCGCGCACGAAACGCCCGCGACCAGCACGCCGTTATCGGGGTCGTCGTATGTTTCCGTTTCGCTTCTCACGACATACAGGATATGCCCGTCCTTATAGGACTCCGTTTCCGATTCGGATATTTTCCCCTGCAGTCCCGTTTTTTTCAATGCGGAAAGTATCGTTTCTTCATCCACCGGACAAGAGGCTTGTTGGCGCGCCTCTTCCTTTTGGCAGCCGCTCAAAAAGCAGAGCGCGGCAAGTATGCATATAAAGCATAGGATTTTTAAGTGTTTCATTTCAAGTCCTCCAAATTAATAAATTCAAACGCCGAAGAAAACGAACTGAAAATCATAAATATCATCTTCTCCTTGCGCAGTAATACAACGCTAAAATTGCTGCGTTTGCGGTATCAGGCGTCGCTCCCATCCACAACAGGGGGCGTTATCCGCTTTGCGACGACGACCATACGCCCATTGTTTCGGCTGTACTCGCAGGTGGAGAGGGTTATAAGTTTATCGCCGTATTCCGCGCTCACGCCGGTATCATAGAGGGCAACGGCTTTGCAGGATCGAATGAAGTCTTGAAACGCTTCCGCATTTCCCGCGTCCACAAACTGATAATACTTTAACCCATCGTTTGAATAGGCGGAAGTTTTGAACACGCATACGATCTCATAATTGAAGAAGCCCGAAAGCGTATCAAATCCGACAGTCGTATGTTCCCTGTAAAAACTCTCGCTTTCATACTTGCATAGATCGGCAAACATCGAGCCGTCCTTCATATGGTGTCCGTAGATAATGCAATTGTCGGATTCTCCGACTATGCAGTTTTCCTGCACATATGGAACGCCGTATTTACTGTTTTTTTTATCAAATCCGTGATTAAGATAAAAATCGTGGCTGTTGGGAGTCTGCATAACGGGATAGTTGATATTCGTTCCGTCTATGCAGATCCACCCCACAAAATCGCTGTTTGCGGCATACACGTCCCTGTACGTTTCATAGGCGGTTTGCTCTGAAACGCTTCCCGGGTCGGTTTCCGGGTCCGTATTGGGGTCGCTTCCGGGATAGGCCGCGCCCGTGGGATCCTGCTGTGCGCCGCCTTGACCCGCCGGCTTCACGGTTCGGATCAGTTTGGCGACCTCGTCAAAAACTTCGGCGTTTCTTTTGCGCTCGGCATATTGGCGATACGCCATTACGCTTGAAAAAATGAAGAGTGCGACAAATACGACCTCTCCAACAATAAAAAATATCCTGGCTTTACGCATCTTCCTTACCCCCAAACGCCCCTGTTAACAGCGCATCGTCGTTAAGCCCTAAAGTTTGGCACGCAGATCTTTGTTTTTGGAATACCACGTTTGCCGCCCCTAACTCAACTAAGATTATTGTACTTAACAAACGGAAGATTGTCAATACAAAGCGGCAAAATTGCAGATCGCGTCATTCCTTCTTTCGGACGGCACCGCGAAGTTTTTACGTTTGGATAAACCGCGCTCTCGTCAGATGCGCACATAAAAAAATGAGAAGCCCGACGACTTCTCATTTTTTGTTGTTGGACTTTTTCGGCTCCGCCCTTCATACAAGATTCCCTTGAAATATCATCGGCTCCTGCTTTTGGCGCAGTCCTGTTTATCTCTGTTTACGCTTCAGCACAAACAGCGCCGTACCTGCCGCAATCGCTCCCACCAGAGCGAACAGCATCAAATAACTCCAATTGGGCCTGCTTACATCTCCGGTCTGCGGCGTATCCGGTGTGGGCTTGTGGATGTTTGTGATAACAAACCCATCCGAAGCATTGCCGACTATTTCAACGGTATAACCCGCCGGAATATCCGCTTCTTTCACGGTGTAGACGATCTCTTTTCCCTCGCTTCCAAACTTGTACAGTTCGGTAAAGGTATAGGTCCAGTTATTGTCCGCGTTGAGTTCCGCCGTTTGCAGGATCTCGCCGTCCGCCAACAGATTCACAAAAACGCTCTTCGGACGAATGGAGTCCCTGTCGTCTGCGTCGTCCCAAACCTTGCTGACCGTGATCTCTATTAACGGATTATAGGTATTGTTAAACGTCGCTTCAACGTCATAGACCACGTCTGCGATGATCTCGCCCTCGCCGTTGTCCGTCAGAGTTACGATAACGGTGATGACCTTATCGTCGTAGGTGTAGCCCGACGCGCCGCCGTTTACCTCGGTGATGGTGTAGACCAAAACGACTTTGTCAGCGTAACTGCCGTCCTCATTCACGAACAGGCTCCTGTCGTAAACGATGGGATCGA
>JAFYJD010000016.1 GCA_017538255.1 Clostridia bacterium
ATGATGTCGCATCGTATTCAAGCGGCACATCTCCGCGCGAAACCTCGTGATAGCGTTCTCTTCGCTCTCTGTTTCGATCCAGCCTGTCCCATTCGTCTGTCACGGTTTTGAACTCTTCCGCCGTGCGCGCCGACAGCTCCAGCCTCAATAGGGCTTGGGCTCGGATCTCGCGTTTAAGAAGCTCCCTGCCGCTTTCCTCTTCCGCAATAAAGCTTGCTTCTGCCTCAAGTTCACGATCGGCGATCCTTTCAAAAATGAGCCCGTCCCTTATCGATCGAGCGGTATACCTGTCTTCAAGCGCAAGGTCATACATCATCACTTTTTTATCGGTCAATCTTTTCATCTGAATAATATATTTATCTCCTTTCCGAAAACAGTTCCGTTTTTGGCCCTGTTTTTCTCCTATAAGTAGAGGGAGTTTTTTCAAACTCTCTCCAAAGGTCTGTTCAATGCATCAAATCACGGAAGGAGGTGATGCCAAACTCATTTTGCTGCGATCGGGTTATATCGCTCGGAACGATTCGATTGTATCATGTGAGAAACATCAAAACAATACGGTGCATGTACCAATAAATGAACTTTACTATGAAAGGAGAGTGATTCTCGGCAGAAAAGAGTAGAAACGAAGTCAAAAACATCGAGTATGTATCTTTAATGAGCGCGGCACAGAAGGCCGCGTTCGTGCAAAACTTAATTTCAAAGCTTGCGTGGCAATGGAGCTATGAGCGCTTTGAGATGGAAACCGAGCGAAAGAAAAAAGAGGAACAAAGGAGGACTTAACATGATAAGACTTAATGACCAACTCATCATCGGCATCGACCACGGTTACGGCAACATCAAGACCGCGAACCACATTTTCAAGGCAGGCATAGTCTGCTATGACCATGAGCCGCTGTTCACAGGCGATATGCTTGTGTATGACGGCAGGTACTACATCATCGGCGAAGGGCATAAGGAGTACATCAACCGCAAGGAAACGGACGATGACTACTATATCCTTATGCTTGCGGGGATAGCTATGGAGCTTGAAGGCGAAGGCTTGACCGAAGCCGATATCTCCATCGCCGCAGGGCTTCCGCTCACATGGACGAGCGGGCAAAAGGCGGAGTTTGCAAAGTATCTTACGCGAAACGAGGAAGTGAGCTTCACCTTCCGCAAAGTCGAGTATCATATCCGCATACTCGGTGCGCGCATCTATCCGCAGGGCTATGCGGCGATAGCGGAGCTCGCCCCCTCTATGAAGGGCGTGAACGTTATCTCGGATATCGGCTACGGCACGGTAAACACGCTTTTTATCGTTGACGGCAAGCCGCAGATAACGCGAATGTTCACCGAGGACTTCGGCGCGTTTAAATGCGTACAGGCGGCAAGAGCCGAGTATTCAAAGGAGCACGGCGCAAACCTCGATGATTCGATACTCGACCGCATACTCATTTCAGGCACGGCGGATATTGCAAAGGACGATCTGAAACTTATCCGCAATGCCGCAAGCAGATACACCGACGAGCTTTTCAGAAGGCTGCGCGAGCACGGCTATGATGAGCGCACGATGACACTTTATATCACGGGCGGCGGCGGATGCATTGTGAAGAACTTTTATAGGTTCAATAAGGATAGGACGGTGTTCATCGAAGATATCAACGCTGCGGCAAAGGGATATGAGTATCTGGCGGGACTGCAGATGAAAGCCGGTGAGAGCAAATGAAAAACACGCGCCGCATAAGCGTTCGATTTGACCTTGCGGACGGTGAGCAGCGAAAAGTGTTTGAAGCGCTGCACGGCATTGACCGCAGCGTAGAAAAGTCCATAAGCGCATTCATCATCAAGGCGGTTGGAGCATACTTCGACCGCCTTAATAGTCCGAGCGGCTGCGGCTTCACTTTGGACGAGATGCGATCTGCTATCCGCGAGGAATTGAGCGGGATAGAGCTTGCATCCCGCGAACCTGTAAGAACGGCAAAACCTCTTTCCGATATGACCGATGATGAGCGGGCTGAGAATGATAAAAACGTACTTGCGGCACTCGACCTGTTTTCGTGACGCCAAAACAGGCGATCATGGCGCCAAAGCGCATTTTAGGCAGTTACCCGTGGCGCCACGCATATCGGACAAAAAGATCGGTAACCGCAATGACCGCAGGAAGGAAAACAACCGCCATATTCACCGTCCAAAGTTATAGCAAGCAGGGAACTTGTACGGCAAGTTCCGAAGCGGAGAGCAAATTGCTCCCGCTGATTTTAGGGGACACCCCTAATACCCCGGAAAGGAGCGTGATGCCATGAACAAAGGCAAGACACAAAACAAACAAAAAGAACGAAACGGCAGGCTGGATATCCGCTTGAGCGCATCCGAGAAAACCGCCGTTCAGCGCAAGGCGAAAGCGTGCGGACTGTCAGTAAGCGAGTATGTTCGCAAGCGGGCGCTTGGCTACGAGCCGAGAGCCGCTCCGAGTGATGAACTATTGGCATTTACTTCTGCGCTGATCGAGCTTGTAAATAAAAATGAAGCTTCGGATGCCGTGGGAAGAACTGCGCTTGAATTGCTTGCGGATATTCGCCGCAGCTTCTTTGAAAGCGGTGCGGGCTGATGGCGACCACAGGATTCTGGCCTGTTAAGGGCGGCATAAACAGGGTGCTGGACTATGTGAGCAACAGAGATAAGACCGCAAACCCCGAATATGATGCTGAGCTTCAAAACGCTATCGCATACGCCGCCAATCCCACCAAGACCGAAAAGCAGCTTTTTGTTTCCGCTTTGAACTGCCCGCATCAACAGGCGTATGAATGGATGATGGCAACGAAAAAGCGGTATGGCAAGCTCGGCGGCAATACGGCGTATCACGGCTATCAGAGCTTCGCCGCAGGAGAACTCACCGCCGAGGAAGCCCACGCGATAGGCGTTGAGACCGCGCGGCGTATGTGAGGCGAAGAATACGAGGTGCTTATCACCACCCATCTCAATACGAATAATCTGCACAATCATTTCGTTATTAACTCGGTTTCATTTATAAGCGGCAGAAAATACGAAAATCATAAGCGCGACCATTTGAAGCTTCGGGAAATATCCGACAGCATTTGCCTTGAACACGGTCTTTCGATAATTGAAAAGCATACGGGAAGGCGAAATACCTTTGCGGAACAGCGCGTACACGAAAGCGGCATATTGACAATGAAAGAAATGCTCGAAAGCGATATGCGTGCCTGCATCGACCTTGCCTGCGACGTGCCGCATTTTTACTCCCTTATGGAAAACCTCGGCTATGAGGTCAGCTTTAGAAGCAAGTATCCGTCGTTTCTGCCCATTGGTGCAAAGCGGCCGCTGCGCTTGAAGAAGAACGGCAAAAGCATGACCGATGAGGATATCGAAGCTATGCTCGACGAAAGCTTTGAAAAGCAGCGCGATGAGATCATAATCCCCGCATGGAAGCCGCAATTCGTGCCGTATGAAAAGCAACACGGCTTTCGCACGCTCGTTCTGCATTGGATGTATGTCCTCGGGATCATCGGGCAGGGCAAGCAGACCTATTATAAGGTCGATCGCGGCGAACTCAAAAAGTTTGAACGCTATAAGCGCCAGCAGGCATTTCTTGATAAGTATGAGATCGATACCGAAGCACAACTGATCGATCACAAATCCGCATTTATCGAAAAGCAATCCGTATTAACCGAAAAGCGCGATGCCCTGCGCAAAGAACAGCGCCGCACCGGGGAGAAGAATCCCGAGATCGGAGAGATAACCGCCGAACTTTACAGAATAAGAAGCGAGCTAAAGCTTTGCGCCGATATCGAAGCCGATATTCCGAGGATACAGGCGATTATTGACGAAGGGATCGAAAGGGAGAATGGCGAAATCACGCACGGGATGGATCACATCGTGCAGCAGCGGTAGATCGAACGCGCAAAATAAACGCTTATATTTGTAAAAATGCGTTTTCCAATTGATTAAACGCCGGAATAATGGTATACTGAATATGTAAGGAGATATGGCGTATGATCGATTTCAACAATCTTAATATGTATAGAGAAAACAACAGGATCGAGGCGAAAAAGGCGCTCGGCGGGCTTCCGAACAGCATTTGGGAGACCTATTCAGCATTTGCAAACACGCTCGGCGGGATCATTCTGCTTGGCGTTGCGGAAAGACCGGATCATTCGCTTGAAACGGTCGATCTGCCCGATCCCGATAAGCTTATCAAGGATTTCTGGGATTCGGTCAACAATCCGAACAAGGTCAGCATCAATATTCTTTCAAGCAAGGATGTTTATCCCCTCGAAGTGAACGGAGATCATATCGTGGTCATCAACATTCCTCGCGCCGATCGCAGCTATCGCCCCGTTTATATCGACGGCAACCCGCTGAACACCTACCGCCGCAACGGCGAGGGCGACTACAAATGCACGCATGAAGAATACATGGCGATGGTGCGCGATGCTTCGGTCAAAACGCAGGATATGCTGGTGCTTTCCGAGATGGAGCTTTCGGTTTTTAATCAGGACAGCGTGCGCGGGTTTCGTCAGCGTATGAAGTTTTCGCGCCCCGGTCACGTTTGGGAGCAGCTTGACGACGAGACGTTTCTTCAAAAGCTCGGCGCGATAGGCATCGGCGAGGACGGCAAAAAACATCCGACCTCCGCAGGACTTTTGATGTTTGGAAACGAATATGATATCGTTCGTGAATACAACGATTACTTCCTCGATTATCAGGAGCAGTACGATCCCGAGAACCGTTGGACGGACAGGATAATTTCCTCTTCGGGCGATTGGAGCGGCAACGTTTACGATTTCTATTTCCGCGTTTACAACAAGCTCCGGCAGGATATCAAAACTCCTTTCAGACTCGACGGCATAACCCGCGTGGACGATACGCCCGTGCATCAGGCACTGCGCGAAGCGCTTGCAAACTGCCTTGTGAACGCCGACTATTACGGCAGGCGCGGCGTTGTGATAATCAAAAAGCCGGATGTGATAACGCTCTCCAACCCCGGCAATCTGCGTATCGAGCTTTCAACGGCGATAAGCGGCGGCGTTTCCGATCCGCGAAACAGCACCATGCTCAAAATGTTCAACTTCATCGATATCGGCGAGCGCGCAGGAAGCGGCATCCCGAATATCTTTAGAGTTTGGCGCGATCAGAAATGGAGCGCACCGATAATCAAAGAGGAGTTCGAACCGGGAAGGATAACATTGACGCTACCCCTTGATTTATCGCCGACCGTCGGCGATAAATCGGCGATAAAAATCGGCGATAAAGCCGAGGTAAAGAACAGCATCATCGATTTTCTTACCGATCATCCCGAAGGAAAAACGGCGGATATCGCCGAACACCTCGGCTTGAAGCTTTCCCGCACAAGGGATTATTTGAAGGAGCTTGTCGACGAAGGCGTTATTGAAGCCGTTGGCGCAAATAAGAACAGAAAATACAGATTGAAAAGATAGACCTTGATTTCTGCAGATTATTTTACCAAGCTTAAGACCGAATAACTAAACCTACTAACTCAAAGCGCTCACACCCGTGGGCGCTTTTTCCTATGCAATAAAAAAGAAAAGGAGAATTCAGAATAAATAAAGATAAGGGAAAATCTTTTAAGAATATAAAGGAAGTGCGCCTTTCGGAGCTCAAGCCCTTCGAGGGGCATCCGTACGAGGTTCGTGATGATGAGGAGATGGATGCACTAATTGAGAGCATCCGTGAACACGGGATAATGGTGCCGCTGATGGTGCGCCCGATAGATACGGGCTATGAGATCATAAGCGGACACCGCAGAGCACACGCGGCAATAAGCGCTGGGCTGAAAACCGTTCCCGTTGTGGAGCTCGACATCAGCCGAGACGAGGCCGCCGTTGCGCTTGTGGACAGCAATCTGCATAGAGAGCATATTCTTCCGAGCGAGAAGGCGTTTGCTTATAAGCTCAAGCTCGATGCGCTTTCAAGGCAGGGCAAGCGAACGGATCTTACTTCTACACAAGTTGTGGAGAAGTTGACGACAGCACAGATCGTTGGAGAATCAAATCTCGAAAGCCGCGAAACTGTGCGCCGCTACATTCGCCTTACCCATCTCAACCCCACCCTGCTCCGCTTGGTGGACGAAGGGCGCATAGCGTTCACCCCCGCGGTGGAGCTTTCGTATCTTTCGGATGAGGAGCAGGATATCCTTGCATTTGAGATCGCGGTAACCGAAGCAACGCCTTCACTCTCGCAGGCGGTGCGCATGAAGCGCTTGAGCGGTGAAGGCAAGCTTACTGCTGAGCTGATCGCCTCTATTATGGCGGAGGAAAAAGCCAATCAGAGGGAAACTGTTCGGATTCCTTTCTCAGCGCTAAAGGATAAGATACCAGACAGTTTTACCGATAGAGAACGGCTGGAATTTGTGATAAAAGCCGTCGATCACTATTGCCGCTATCTGATGCATCAAAGGGAGGCGAGGTAACATGAAAGATACCGAAAAGAATATCGAGCTTGACGACGGTATGCGCTTTATCGGCACAAGGGAAGTTGCGGAGCTTATGGGTTGCTCCGTTCCCATCGCCCGTCAGATCATGCGCCGCAGGGATTTTCCTCTCATTATGTGCGGCAAGAACCTTAAAGTAATGAAGTCGGAGTTCATCAAATGGGCTTCCGAGCGGCGTGTCTGACGCCGCACATTTGAACGGGACACGGGGGCTTAGTAGAATATCCGTGTCCCAAATCAGTTAAAGGAGGAATTGTAATGAATAAGAGAAAGAGGGGCAACGGCGAAGGCACCGTTTACAAATACCAAAGCGGATATCGCGGTCAGATCGTTGTCGGTACAGACGAAGACGGCAAGCCCATTCGCCGAAGCGTGACGGGCAAAACGATCAAGGAAGTCAATGAAAAGCTTACACTTATCAAGAACAGTATGATCACCGGCACCTATATCGCGCCGAATAAGATCACATTGCCCGAGCTGACAAGGCAGATGCTCAAGGACGATCTGAATATGAACTACATCAAGGAAAGTACCTACAGCAGGCATATCGAAACGCTCAAGCGCATTGAGGCAGATCCCTACATGAAGACCACGCCGATTCAGAAGCTCAGCTATACGGGCGTGAAGGAATACCTGCTTACGGAAACGCACGCGGCGCAGAGCGTGATCGATAAGATCTATATGATGATGCAGAGAACGATGCGCGAAGCCGTTAAAAGAAAGATCCTCACCGCAAACCAGCTTGAGGATATAAGAAAGCCGAGATCAACTCAGCACCGCGAGAAGGTGCGTGCATTGACCAAAGACGAGCAGATAAAGCTGTATGATGTGCTAACTTCCGAGGATATAAACTATTCCCATCAGATGCTTCTTTCCATGCTGACCGGCATGAGGATGGGCGAGATCAATGCTCTTACGGTCGATGACATAGATTTGAAAATGAAAACGATCAGCATCAGCAAGACCATTGCACGCGATCTTAAAGGTAGGGCTTTTGTTTCGCAGAGCACGAAGACCGAAAACGGCACCCGCATCATCCGTATCTCGGAAACCGCTATGCCGCTCGTTAAGGAGATACTTGAGTGCGCCGAGGGCGACGAGTACCTTTTTATTCGCGATGGGAAGGTCATAAACACCTCACAGGTCAATCTGCAGTTTCAGCGAGTCGTTGCAAAATATGATATTGTTGATAAAAAGGTCAAGGGCAAGGTTTCGCTCCATTCGCTCCGCCATACCTTTGCGACAAGGTGTATCGAGGCGGGTATGCAGGCCAAGGTCCTTCAACACCTTTTAGGCCACTCGGATATAAGGATCACATTGAACACCTATTGCGATGCATTCGAGAGCTTCCAGCAGGAGAACATCGCAATGGCGGACGAGTACCTTGCGCAGATGGGCATAGGAAAAGGGAGACCGCGACTTTTGGAAAGCGCAGGATAAAGGATTTAGTAAGGAGACCTCGCCCATAGTCGGGCGGGGTTTCCGCAATTCGGGAACGCTTCAAAAGACCTGCTTTTTCAACTCCGCGAAGCGGCGTTTGAGGCTGAAATATGCACAATAATTTTGAGTTAAGTTAGGGCTGTTTACACTGCACATAAACTGCACAAAACCTTGAAAAAACCTAATAAAATCAAGGATTTTTGCGCAACACGGCGGTCCATCCGCACCATAGCGAAAATCCAGTAACCCTGCGGGTTTCTGGATTTTTCTTTTTTGTCCTTCGCTCGGTTTTTGCCCTCGTTTCAGGCTGTTCTTTCCAAAAGTTTGAAAGAACTATGTGCGATTTTCAGCCCTTTTCTGCGATTTGATCCCACCGGTTTCGCTATCGACGCCGGATAAAACGGGTCATTCTCCACCACCAAAGCGCATACATTTGCATATTTTTCTTTCAATTCGGCAAACACAGTTCGTCAGAGAAACCCGCTTGCTCCAGTTACAAGATAGTTCCGAAACATAACGCGGCCTCATTAACAATACAAGTGTTGCTTATCTTTCACGAATACAGTATAATAGAAACGAAACCGAATAACAATCAACAAATGTTGCAAAGCAAGAAAGAAAACCGACATGCAGGTGGTCGGTGTTGTATATAACGGTAAACTTTTCTGTACGCCGTTTTTTCATGTCCTGAAAGCAAAACACTGATGTTTTTGAGGGGGACAACGTCGGTTTGCCTTTATATAATTAAAATGAGTTAAAAGCAGCGGAAGTGGAAAAGGAAATGCCGCAGGAGGTGAAAAAATGGAAAGCGTCGTTTGGCTGTTTCTGTTTGCAGCACTCGCGCTTTTTGTGTTGGGCTGCAGGGAGGGCATTATTCTTCTGAAAAATAGAGATCACATATGCAAAACCACGGGCAGAATCGTTGATGTATCAACGATCGCCGCAGAAACAATGAAAGTATATAATTCCAAGTTGGCCTTAGTTATGTATAGTGTGGACGGGCGCATGGTAACTTCCCAAAATCGGATCGCGGTGCCGATGTCAAGCAACGTAGGTGATCCGTTGGATATTCGGTATGATCGAGATAACCCAAGCGTCTTGAGCGTGCAAAGCCACAAGCGGTTTATTGTTTTTATAATTTGCGCGATTGCGGCAGTGATGATTGCCTTATTTCTAAAAGTACATTAACAATAGTTATGTTAAATGAGGCAGCATAAACAAAGAAGAGTATTTAGCAGCAGAAAACTTTTATAAAGCTAAAAGTAAAGGTATAAACAATCGCGGATATCTTCATAGAAAGACACGGAAAGGGGACTCTGCAGATGATCGTTTCAAAAGCCATAAAAAGGAACATCATATTCTTTGCTGCGGCAGTTTTCCTTTGCGGCGTTCTTCATATCCTTCTGTATCAGGTGGATTTTGCGCTTTGCTTCTCACAGATGTTCTGCTGCGTATTGACGATTCTTTGGGCGATCTCGGTAGTTAAGCGTGTTACGAACTACAAGCTGCGCGCTATGATGCTGTGGGTCACGGTGGCTCTGCTGCTTTTATTTTTACTGCAGATTCTCCGATACAGTCTTCTGGACGGCAACATCACAGCACGGCGGTATTTGTGGTACGCCATGTATATCCCTATGACGGGGCTGCCTCTTTTGTGCTTCTTTTTGGCTCTGTATATTCATCGCCCGCAGAACAAGCCGTTATTGCCCTGGTATTATCTTTTCATCGTGATCGGTGTTCTGCTGGTAATCGGTGTTTTGACAAACGATTTGCACTTTTGGGCAAAATCTTTTCCAACCGGCGTTCTGGATGACAACGGGCAGGAAATAAACGGATGGCTGTACTATGCTATAGAGATATTCACATATAGCCTTTATGTGCTTGCATTTTCTATCAAAGTCAAAAAGAATCGCCGCTATGTGGCCCGGAAATACCGCTGGATTGCAGCCGTTCCGCTTTTAATCGGCGTAATCTACTTCTTGCTGTATCCGTTGGACTTGGGACAACGATTCTTCTCGACGCGGATCTATCAGATGGGAGAGATGCTTGCATTCTGTGTGATCGCCTCATTGGAGGCATGTATTCAGGTGGGCATGATACCGGCAAACCATAATTATGAAAAACTGTTTTCCGCAACCGATCTTCCCGCCGCTATCCTTGATAGAGAAAACAAACCGATTTATCAAACGGCGGGAATACGGTACCCGTTTGAAAAAAGCGAGAATACAAAGATCGTATCCCATCCCATACCAGGCGGCAGCATTGAATACCTTGTCGATATCAGGCAGGTGAAGGAGTTGAACTTGAAACTTGCTGAGCAAGCGCAGCAGATCGAAACGCGCAACGCATATATTTCCGCAGAAAATCGCATCAAGCAGGAACGGGCGGAGTTGGAAACAAGGAACAGATTGTACGAGCGCGTTTCTTCAATCGTAAAGCCACAACTTGAACAGATCGACGATCTGCTGAACGTATCGCATGGCTGCGGCACAAAGGAACTTGCGACAATCGCTGTTCTCAAAGCGTATATCAAGCGGCGCAGCAATATGGAACTGCTGGCTGCAGCCGGAACGCTGACCGTTGTGGAACTTGCCTCCGCTGTTACAGAATCCCTTGACTATATGCGGCTGTACGGAGCAAATACCGCGGTAAGCGCGGTAGGAACCGGCAGTTATCCCGCCGATATGGTGATCGCCGCTTATGAGCATATCGAGCAGATAGTGGAAGAGTGTATGGACAGCCTTTCGGATATGGCCGTTACGATCCGTTCCGCAGGGAAAGAGCTGATTGTTCGTATGATGCTGAAAGCGGAAAACTTTTCTTATGAGAGCAACGGAATATGGCCTGATGTTTCCGGCTTTTCACGCTTTGTGAGCATCACAAAGGAAAATCAGGATATGATCATCGTCATCACCTTCATGGAAGGGAGTGAATGGAAATGAGAATGTTCCCGAACTCTCCTGTCTATGAAGCGGCACTGGGACGCTTTATGTGTATCTTCGCGCTGCTGTTGTTCTTGGCTTCCGTGATGCTTGTCGCGCTTTTCATACGGCAAAAGCGGTATCGGTGGCTATGGCTTGCGCTGCCCTTGCTCTATCTGTCCTATTTTATGGAACAATGCTTTGATATGCACGTGACAGGGTTGATCTATTCGGATGTTGCCGATCGGATCGTGGATGGCTTTGCCTCCGTGCCGGACTGGATCTGGCTTACTGTTTGTTTTGCTTCGGCCGTCGTGGAAGTACTGCTCCTGCGAAATATCCATCTGTGCGAAAAGAATCGGATCACAACCATGTCCGTCAAGGCAGCGGTGGACAGCCTGCCTACCGGCATCCTTTGCTATGCGCCGGGCGCGCAGACGCTGCTCGTCAATTATGTCATGCAGGATTTTTGCAGAAGAATTACAGGTGCGGAACTTGAGGACGGTCAAACTTTCAATAAGATATTGAATGATGGTTCGCTGTTGACACCGTGTAAACGCATATTTATAGGCAGCGACCAGGTCATTGTTCTGCCTGACGGAACAGCATGGAAGATAAGCGAAGGTGATGTCCCGTATGAGGGGTATGCCGTTCGCAGGATCCTTGTTTCGGATATCACGGAAGTTTATTGTAAAACACATGAATTGCAGCATGCACAGGAGAAAGTCGCAAAACTCGGAAAGAAACTGCAAAAGGTCAATCAGGAGATCGTGGCGTTGACAGCGGAGCGCGAGGTATTAAACGCCAAGGTCAAGATACACGACGAACTGGGAAGCAACCTGCTTGCCATCAAGCGGTTTTTGGTAAACGGCGGAACGGAAAAAGAAAAGGCGGAGTTGATGGAAACCCTGCGCAGCAGCATTTCCTTTCTTAAAAACGACAGTTCTTCACAAACGCGGGATGAATATGAACTTTTGATCTCCATGGCGGCGCGACTGGGGCTCACAATCTCGGTTAAGGGAGAACTGCCGCAAAACGAGCCGCAGAGAGCGATCATTACCGCCGCCATCCACGAGTGCTTTACCAACACCCTGCGGCACGCGCACGGGAACGAGCTGCGTATTGTGATGACCGAGGATGAAGAAGCGCTCACGGCGGTGTTTTCCAACAATGGGGAGCAGCCTGCTGGCGAGGTTGCGGAAAAGGGCGGCTTAAAATTCCTGCGTGAGCTGACCGAGCAGGCGGACGGACGCATGACGATCCGATCCGCCCCTGCATTTGAAATTCAACTGGAACTGCCAAAGGAGGTTGAAGATGCCTTGTAAAGTGTTGATTGTAGACGACCAGATCATCTCAAGACAACTTTTTGAGAACTTTGTCGCTGCATCTGAAAAATATGAACTGGTGGCTTCGGTTGAAACGGCCAAGTTTGCGGACGCCTACTGTGCCGGAGGCAGGGTCGATCTTGTCATTATGGATGTGGTGATGAACGACGGCTCCAACGGTCTGGATACCGCCGCGCGGATCAAGGCGTCCTACCCGAAAACAAAAATCATCGTTGTGACCTCCATGCCCGACGGCGCGTTTTTGAAGCGGGCAAAGGAAATCGGCGTGGATTCCTTCTGGTACAAGGAAGTACAGGAAAAGCCCATGTTGGAGGTCATGGATCGGACGATGGGTGGGGAGCATATCTTCCCGGACAGCCCGCCGGTGACGACCCTCGGCCTTGCCAAAAGTACGGAGTTCACCGAACGGGAATTGGACGTGCTGCGGTTGCTGGCGGAGGGCATGACTGACAAGGAGATTGCCAAGCAGCTTCATGTGAGCGTAACTACCGTGCGATACCATGTTGACAATCTGATCTCCAAGACCGGGCAATCCTCACGAACTGAACTGGCGGTAAACGCCGTCAGAAGCGGAATTGCAATACCGGGAATCAAGTAAAGGATGCGAAAACAGCATAAGTTTTAAAAGAGTCGGAAACCTTCTGGGTTTTCGGCTCTTTTTTTCAAAAGACTATCATTTTTGAGGGGGCGAACGCGGTTTAGGATCGGTATAATTTAAGAGAAGCAACCTTTTTTAGGTTTTCCGGCGTTTTTTCTTAAAAGACTATCATTTTTGAGGGGGCGCAGCCGATTTTGAATCGGTATAATAAGAACGGAAGCAGTGTGAGAATGGTGCTTTACCCCCATTTTTCTGAAAAAAGGAGTTGACAGGCATGGCTGTACGACGGACAATCTCTGACAGACAG
>JAFYJD010000017.1 GCA_017538255.1 Clostridia bacterium
CAGCAATAGATATGAAAAGGAGGATCAACAATATGAAAGGTTTTATTAGAATCGCAGCATTGCTGCTGTGCGCTATGCTTTTTATGGCTGCCGCCTGCACGGGCGCGGAAAAACCGATAAGCACGCCCGAGCCGACCGAAGCGATAACGCCGCCTGCGAGAAAAGCGGGAAAGATGCTCGTCACCTATCCTTATGGCCCGTATTCGTTCACCGACGCGTTTATAAATGCCGACGCGGTATATGCGCTGACTGTTGGCAACTGGCTGGGTGAAACCGACGAAGGATTGGGAGTGACTTTCTTTGAAGCCTCGATAGAGCGGGTCTATAAAGGAGAAGAACTGACAAGCATCGTGCTGGTGCAGGAGGGTACTTCGAAGGCCACAATACCGGGATACCCGCTTTTTACCGCAGGAAACCGAGTTTTGCTTTTTCTTGGCAAGTGGATCGACAACAGCGAGTATAAAAACGCATTCCATATTATCGGAGGAAGCGCTTCGGTATGCGATATCGTCGAACTGTCAAACGGCGAGCAATTTGTTATTGACCGCCAAGGATATTTGACAAAAGAGGAAAATGAGGCTGAGTTTGTTTCCAATAAACTGAAGGACTACCCGGCGGTTTATGCGGCATATGCCGAGTATGATCCGATCCTTACCGAATGGGATTGTTTCAGTCGCACAAGATACGCGCATTCGCTTGACGATATCGATGCCTATTTCAAAGCGCAGGATGTCGATTAACAAAAAAAGAGTAAAGAAAAGGGGTAAAATATGAAAAAACTAACAAGAATAATCATTGCCATAACTCTATGCATTGCTGTATTGACAGGATCAACATTGACTTATGCGCATACAATGTCTCAAGAAGGCATTCTTGCAAAGACATATATTCCTGAATACGGCGGGTATTATATAGGTGGAGAAAGTGTGGGATGGAGTATTGATGAAAGCATCCATACAAACGGGAACGTTCAAACGTATCAATTTGCTTTAAATTTCCCGGAAGAATACAAAGACATAGTTAGAGCAGCGGCGGATGTTTGGAGGAGTGCGGTACGTTTCAATGAGGTTTCTTTTAACGGACAAGGGACAATAAAAGCTGAGTATTTATATTCGAACAATGCTCCAATTGCTAGATTTGGTAATTTTCAAGTCAATGCGAATGGGCATTTAACTTCTTGGGAAATACTAATTAATCTCGCATATCAGGTTGAATTAGCAAATATAGCACATGAGTTTGGGCATGTAATTGGTCTAAATGATTTGTATGACGCAAATAAGAATCGCACCAAATTGATGTATGGGGTGGCGCCGCTAAAGACCCAAACACCGCAGGCTGTTGAAATTATGGGGGCAAAGGTTATTACAGGTCAGCATACATCTCACCAATGGGCTTATAAATACCATAGCTTTGATGTTTATGGCAACAGCCACATCAAATATTGCAAAACCTGCAACGGGCTTACAAATACTGTAGAGAGTTGCACATATAATACCGCAGGCATATGCACAAAGTGCAGGGTGCCTCGCGGAATACAACCATACTCAAAGGAAAACAATGAAACAATGTCGGTTTTTGGGGAACATATTCATATGGAAGACGAATATGAGTTATATAATGATGAGGACTCTCTGCTTATCGGATTAAATATGCCAACGGCATTGATCCCGGACGAAGCGCCTAAAAAACGAAATGAGAAGAGCGGAAACCCGTGAAAACAATGAAGAATCGAAAAAATCAGATTGTAAAAAACGATAATTGAGTAATAACTGTGATAAAACAGAATATAGCCGTTAACAACCGCCCGCGGAACGCTCCGCGGGCGGTTGTTAATTGTCCGAACAGTTTTATACCATCTTCTTCAGTTCGGGAGAGATAATGAGTTCGGCCTCGGTAGCGGCCTGTATCTCCTCAACCGTGAACTCGGGGTTGTACTCGGTGAGCACGAGCCCCTTATCCGTCACTTCCATAACGCCCATTTCGGTGATTATCTTGTTGATGCACTTGACGGCGGTATAGGGCAGACGGCATTTTTTGAGTATCTTCGGGTTGCCCTTGGCGGTGTGCTCCATAGCGACGATAACGTTCTTCGCGCCGACGAGCAGATCCATCGCGCCGCCCATACCGGGCATCTTTTTGCCGGGGATAAGCCAGTTTGCAAGGGAGCCTTCCTCGTCGACCTCAAGTCCGCCGAGCACCGTCGCGTCCACGTGCCCGCCGCGAATGAGAGCGAATGACGCGGAACTGTCGATATAGCACGCGCCGGGAGCGGGTGCGGATGGTTTGCCGCCGGCGTCGATTACGTGCAGCGGATCACGCGTTTCATCGTTCACAACGCCCACGCCGATAAGACCGTTTTCGCTGTGCAGAGTCACATTTACGCCTTCCGGCAGATATGAGGGAACGAGTGTGGGAAGACCGATGCCGAGATTTACAACGTCGCCGTCATTCAGTTCCTTTGCGACGCATGCCGCGATAAAACCTTTGATAAGTTCCTTATCCATTGTACTTTCCCCCTTCAACAACATAGTCAACGAATACGCCGAACGTGCGCACATTTTCGGGCTCGATCTCACCCTTTTCAACGATCTGCTCGGCTTCCGCGATAACGGTATCCGCCGCAGTAGCCATAACGATGTTGAAGTTTGAGGTGGTGCCTTGGTACCAAACATTGCCCGCTTTGTCGATCTTCGCGCCTGCGATGACGGCGAAATCGGCGTGAACGGGGGCCATAAGCAGATAGTCGCGGCCGTTTACGTTCTGTTTGCCGAGGCAGAGCGGGTTATCCTCGACAACGGTACCGACGCCTGCGCGAGTGAGCACGCCGCCGAGCCCCGCACCGCCCGCACGGATCATCTCCGCGAGCGAGCCCTGGGGCACGAGGATGACCTCAAGCGTGCCGTCGATCATACTCTGGGTAGCGACTTCGGGGTTAAGCCCCACGTGGGTGGCGATCAGTTTTTTGATCTGTTTGTTGTGAATAAGTTTTGCAACGCCGTAGAACTCTTCGCCGAGGGGTCCGCCGGGCATAGAAGCGTCGTTGCAGATCATAGTCAGGTCCTTAACGCCGCTCTTTGAAAGCGCATCGATAAACCTGTGCGCACTGCCGCAGCCCATAAAGCCGCCGAACATAACGCTTGCGCCGTCGGGTATCAATTTGACGGCTTCTTCAATAGAAACGAATTTGGGCATAAAACATTCTCCTTTATGCTTTATCTACATAGGGGTTTAAGCACTTTTCAAAGATCGTCGCAACACCCATACCGCCGCCGATGCAGAGGGTGGCAAGACCGTGCTTTGCTTCGTCGCGCTTGAGCATCTCATAAAGCAGGGTAACTATGATCCTCGCGCCGCTTGCGCCTACGGGATGGCCGAGCGAGATCGCGCCGCCGTTGACGTTGACCTTTTCCATATCAAAACCGAGATCCTTTGCGACAGCGCAACTCTGCGCCGCAAACGCTTCGTTTGCTTCAACAAGGTCGATATCATGAATATTCATATTCGCCTTTTCAAGCGCCTGACGGGAGGCGGGAACGGGACCGACGCCCATAATGGACGGATCTACGCCGCCCTGACCCCAGCTTACGAGTTTGGCCATCGGTTTAAGGCCGTATTTTTCTACCGCTTCTTTGGAGGCCAGAACAATCGCAGCCGCGCCGTCGTTGATGCCGGAAGCGTTGCCCGCTGTTACGCGCTCGCCCTTGCCGCCGTCGGCTGTCGCAAACGCGCCGCGAAGTTTCTGCAGACCCTCGATAGTGGAGCCCGCACGGGGGAATTCGTCCTTTTTGAACTCAACGTCCTGCTTTTTGACCTTGATGGTAACGGGCACGATCTCATCGTCAAAGCGGTTGCTGTTCTGCGCGTTCTCGGTCTTGAGCTGCGAAGCCAGCGCAAACGCGTCCAGTTCCTCACGGGTGAGGCCCCACTTGTCGCAAACGTTCTCCGCGGTGGTGCCCATATGGTAATTGTTGTAGACATCCCAAAGACCGTCGCAGATCATGGTATCGACGAGGGTGTTGTTGCCCATCCTCGCGCCCCAGCGGGCGGCGGGCAGCGCGTAGGGCGCTTGGGACATATTCTCGGTACCGCCGGCAACTACGATATCGGCGTCGCCGCAGGCGATGGCGCGAGCGCCCTCGATCACGGACTTCATACCGCTGCCGCATACCATACCTACGGTGTAGGCGGGCACTTCAACGGGGATGCCCGCGCCGAGGCTGACCTGGCGGGCAACATTCTGACCAAGACCCGCGGTCAGGATGCAGCCGAACATAACTTCGTCCACATTCTCGGGCGCAACGCCTGCGCGATTGAGCGCCTCTTTGACGACGATCGAGCCGAGTTTTGCGGCAGAAACGTCCTTTAGCGATCCGCCAAAGGAGCCGATAGCGGTACGGCAGCAGTTTACAACATAGATTTCTTTCATAAAAAATATTTCCTCCGAATCCTCCCGCCTGACGGGATATATTTATAATGGGCGGGGTATATGCCTCGCTGGATAATATTATATAACATTTTATACCAAAAAGCAAGGAGATTTTTTGCGTTTCGGGGATTTGTCCGCATATTCTTTTGCGGCAGGCTCACACGCAAAAATCAAAGCGGACCCGCGTGTTGCGGGTCCGCTTTAAGTTATGCTTCGGCGTGAAGCGCATCATTTAGTTGTTTTACCATATTTTTCAACAAGTTTTACGATCAAGTCGGTGCATTTTTCCATACCCTCAACGGTAACGTGCTCGTAGGGGCCGTGGCAGGCAAAATCGCCTGTGCCGAGGTTGGGGCAGGGCAGACCCATAAAACTGAGCCTTGCGCCGTCCGTGCCGCCGCGGATCGGCTGAACGCGCGGCTCGACGCCGAGTTCCTTCGCAGCCGCGATCGCGTTTTCGATCAGGTGCATACAGGGCTCGATCTTCTCCTTCATATTGCGGTACTGATCCCTGATCGCAAGTTCAACGGTGCCCGCGCCGTATTTTTCGTTCAGGATCTTTGCGGCGTGTTCCATCGTCGCCTTTCTTGCGAGCATTATCTCGCTCGAATGGTCGCGGATGATATAACTCATATCGCAGTTTTCAACGTTGCCGCTCATATCCGTCAGGTGGAAAAAGCCCTCGTAGCGCTCGGTATTGGACGGCGTTTCCAAAGGAAGCATCGCGTTGAACTCCATCGCAACGAGCAGCGCGTTGATCATCTTGTTCTTGCTGTCGCCCGGGTGGATGTTGAAGCCGTTCACCTTGACCTTCGCGCCCGCCGCGTTGAAGTTCTCGTATTCGATCTCGCCCTCAACGCCGCCGTCAACGGTATAGGCAAAATCCGCACCGAACGCCGCAACGTCAAAATTATCCGCGCCGGAGCCGACTTCCTCGTCCGGCGTAAAGCCGATGCAGAGTTTGCCGTGAGGGATGCCTTCATTTAATATGCGCTCGACCGCCGTGATTATCTCCGCTATGCCCGCCTTGTCGTCGCCGCCGAGTACGGTCGTTCCGTCGGTTACGATCAGCGTTCGGCCCTTCAAAAGCGGCAGATGCGGCAGTTTTTCGGGCGAGAGCGTTCTTCCGCTGTCGCCGAGCACGACCTCGCCGCCGTCGTAGTTCTCGATAAGCCGGGGCTTCACGTTTTCGCCGCAAAAATCGGGAACGGTGTCCATATGCGCGATAAAGCCTACAGCGGGCGCGTTTTCACAGCCCGCCGTCGCGGGGATGCTTGCGTAAACATAGCATTTGTCGTCCACGCGCGCATTGTCGATGCCGAGCGCGTGCAGTTCTTCAACAAGCAGCTTGGCAAGATCGAACTGCCGCGCCGTGGTCGGCACCGTGCTTTGATCCTCGCTGCTCGCGGTGTGGATGCGTACATAGTTCAAAAAGCGTTCGTGGGTTTTCATTTTTCTGCCCCCTCTTGATAGGATATATAGATTATAGCATATTTGATCGGGTTTTAATAGAGGGCGCAAAAAAATAAAAACCCGCCGCTGTTTTTGGGACAGTCGGCGGCGTGGGCTTATTGTTTTATTCGCGTTCCGTTTCGATGAACTCGACCATATCGTTCGGCGTGCATTCAAGGATGATACAGAGTTTTTCAAGCGTCAGCAGCGTGATGTTTTTGCCCTTTTTGAGTGCGTCGAGCGTTTTGTTGTATATGCCGCATTGCAAAAGTTTATACTGCGACACACCCTTTTTTCGCATCGTTTCCCATAGCGGCGCATGTTATTGCCATAATGCGCCTCGCGCTCGGCATCACGGTGTGATAAAATAGTCTTTATATCAAAAACAGAACGCCTTGCTCGCATACGCGCAAGGCGTTCTTTCCGCTTGTTGCCTTCCCCTTGAGTAACTGCTGATTAAATCCCGCGTTTGTTGCCAATCGCCAATTTTTTTCGCAAGCATCTTGCAATTCGAGCGATTCCATAGTATCATCAATGCGAAAACATATCGGAAAGGGGGCGGCGAAATGCGCGTGATATCATACCGCGTAAACGAAGCGGACGCGGGCAGAAGCGTTGCGGCGATACTGCGCGGCGGGCTCGGGCTTTCCGGCGGGCTGATCGCGCGGCTCAAACGGACGGGTGGGATCACCAAAAACGGTGCGCCCGTCAAAGCGAACGAGTGCGTTGAAGTAGGCGATACCGTTGCCGCTGCGGTTGGGGAGAGCCCTGCGGAAACGGGACGTGCGGCGCTTTCTTTCCCGATACTGTTTGAGGATGAGGACATACTTATTATAGACAAACCCGCAGGGGTCGCTGTCCACGGGTCTCGCTATGCCGATGCGGATATTTCGGTCGAAAGCGCCGTGAACGCCTATTACGGCAAAACGGGACTGTTTCATCCCGTAAATCGGCTCGACCGCGGCACGAGCGGCGCAATGCTGATAGCAAAAAACGGCTATATGCACGAAAAAGCCGCTTCGCTTTTGCATACGGGCGATTTTGAGCGGGTCTATCTCGGCGTTGCGGAGGGCATTTTTGCGGAAAAATCGGGCAGGATCGACGCGCCGATAGCGCGCGTTGGAGCGATCAAAAGAGCGGCAAGCCCTTTTGGCGCGCCCGCTGCAACGAATTACCGCGTAATAGAGGAAAACTGCGGATTTTCGCTGGTCGAATACCGCCTTGAGACGGGGCGCACGCATCAGATCCGCGTGCATTCGGCGCATATCGGGCATCCGCTCGCGGGCGATTTTTTGTACGGCACGGAGAACAGGGCGCTGATAAGCCGCCCCGCGCTTCACTCGGTCTCGGTCGAGTTCACGCATCCGCTTTCGACGGTGCGGATCAGGGCGGTATCTAAGCTGCCCGATGATATGAAAAGCATAATGAAACGGGGCTGAGTGCAGCCCCGTTTTTATGCTTTAAAGCCCGGTGTTATTCGACGATAAGTATTTTGATATCGCCCGTGGTGGTGGTTATATCGCAATCCCCGCCGGAGGACGACTGCGGAACGTTCACATCGCCGGTTGAGGTTTTTGCGGTAAATCGCTTGCCGCTTTTTAGCGTGCCGTTCACATCACCCGTCGAGGTCTTTATACTCAAACTCGCGGCGTCGCAGTTTTCAAAATGCACATCGCCCGTGGAACGTGTTATGAGTATGTTTTCGTCCGCGACCACGTTTTTCAGCCTGATCGTGCCCGTACTGCTCTCTGAAATGAGCGAGCGCAGGGAAACATCCTCAAGTTCAACCCGCCCCGTGCTCGATGAGAGGATGAGGCTGCCGCCGATCTCGGATGAGCGGATGCTCGTTACGCCCGTTGACGATGCGGCCTCGACGGCACCGGCGCTGATACAGTTAAGGCTGATGGAGCCGGTGGTGGTCTTGATCTTGATGAGCCCGCTCACATTTGCCTCGCAAACGAAACTGCCCGTGGACAGCGAAGCGGTGATCGACTCAAACGAGTATCCGCTCGGTATCTCCGTGTCGCCCGTCGAATTCTTTATATAAAGGGTGTCGTACTCCTCTTCCGGCATATACAGCGTTATGCTTTCGGAGCGATAATTGTAAAAGAGCCCGATATGGTCGCCGATACCGCGCGTGTCGTTTAGCGCGATCTTCAGCGTTTCGTTTTCCACGGAAACGGTGTGCCGCAGTTTTTCCGATTCGACACAAACGACGCGTACGCTTCCGTCCTCGGACGGCTTTATGCGGATATCGGCGATGCTCGTGCCGATGTCGATGTTTTTGAAACGCTCCGAAACGGTGTGCGTATTCGTTTCGAGTTTTTGGGTATCCAACTTGTTATAGTCAAACCCGATCGCGATAGAAACGCCTGCGAACAGCACGGCGCCGACGAGTATCAGCGCGATCCCCGCGAGAATAAAGGCCTTTTTCATTATGATTTCTCCTTTCCGATAAACAGCGATTTAATGCCGCGCACCATAAGCCTTGTAAGGCGGAACAGCCCCTTTGACGCGATGACGCAGACAAAGAACAGCAGTATCGAAACGCCGACGAGCGCAAGCCCTACGCCGAGCGTTGCGACGCCCCCGAGCCATTGTCCGTTGAAAAAGAGCAGTACAGCGGCGGCGATGCATCCCAGTCCGCTTATAAACAGCGAAGCCTCGACCGCCCAAAGCGTGATTATCAGCGAAAAGATGACGGCGTACATCGCTATAAGCACAGCGGCGGCGGTAACGATCAACGCGAGCCAAAGCGGTGCGCCGAGCACTATCAAGACTATCTCCCAAACGCGCATCTTGCGCTTTGTGGACATACGGTGTTTGACGATCTTGGCAAGCGGAGTATCCTCGACGGTCTGCGAAACTATGCTGTCGATATCGCCTACGGCGGCGACGGCCTCCGCTTCCGAAAGCCCCTCTTCCATACGGTCGTCGATCATCTCGCCGTAAAAAGCCAAACGCTCCGAAACATCCTCTTGCGGGAGCCCCGTTAGAGCGCCATCAAGCGCGTTTAGAAACTCCTGTTTATTCATTTTCATCCTCCTTAACAACGAATTGATAGATCGAAACGACCTCTTTCCATTCGAGTTTGAACTCCTCGATGCGATTTAGCCCCGCCGCGGTTATGCGGTAGTATTTGCGAAGCCTGCCGTCGTGCTCCGCCGTTCGCACGGTGAGCATCATTGCCGATTCAAGCCGCTTAAGTATGGTGTAGAGCGTCGATTCGGAGAGTTCGATGTACGGCTTAAGATCCTTGATTATCTTGTAGCCGTAGGATTCTTCACCCTTGATGGCGGCAAGAACGCATACATCAAGCAGTCCGCGTTTCAGTTGAATATCCATACGATACCTCCCAATGTGATATACATCATATCACGAAGTATTGCTGTTGTCAACCCCAAAATTAAAAAAACCCGGAACGCATCCGGGGGGAAGGAGGATCGTGCCGTTAACAAAAGCAGCGCAAAGAGAAACCGCCACGTCTTACAGGCACGCGGTGAATATTTCAACTATGTCCTCGTTGGTGAGGGGGACGAAAGCCTCGCTCAAATGGTTGCCGCGGTTGGCGTGAGCGGCCATCGCCTCAAAATGCTCCGTACCGATACCGAGTTCGGTGAGCGTCATCGGGATACCCGACGCCTTGAAGAAGTCCTCAAGTTTTTGTATGCCGGCAAGAGCAAGCGCGGTCTCATCCTCGCCGTCAAGCCCCCAAACGTTCTTTGCAAAGCGCACAAAACGCCAGGTGCAGGAGGGGTCTTTTTTTAGGATATGGCGCATCCAGCGCGGGGTGAGTATCGCAAGCCCGACGCCGTGGGTGATATCGTAATAGGCGGAAAGCTCGTGCTCCATCGAGTGGCAGGGCCAGCCCGTGTCGTCCTTGCCGTAGGAAGGTATTCCGGAGCAGGCGATAGAGGAGATGGACATAAGGTTTGCTCTTGCGGAGTAGTTGTCGGGCTCGGCAAGCGCGATCGGCAGGTTTTTGATCGCGGACTTGAACACCGTTTCCGATATGCCGTCGGCGAGGTCGCTGTCGGGCGTGCGCGAGAAGTATTCCTCGCAGATATGGCTGATTATGTCCGCAGTACCCGCCGCCGTTTGGTATTTGGAAACGGTGAACGTATAGGTCGGGTCGCAGATCGAAACGGCGGGGAAGGTGTAGGCGTTGCCGAGTTTTTTGTTGAGTTTCATATTGGAGATGACGCCGCCGCCGTCGTATTCGGAGCCCGTCGCGCTTAGGGTGAGAATGTCAACGAGCGGGAGCGCCTTCAGTATGCCGTGCCGCGATTCGACCATCTCCCAAAGGTCGCCCTCGTAAAAAACGCCCGCCGCGATCGCCTTGGCGCAGTCGATCGTACTGCCGCCGCCGACGGCGAGTATGACGTCGATCGAGTTTTCTTTGCAAAGTTTAACGCCGCGTTCGACGGATTCGATGCGCGGGTTGGGCTCGATGCCGCCGCATTCGATAACGGTGAAGCCCTCGGAATCGAGTATCTTCATAACCTCGTCGTATAGCCCTGTTTTTTTGATGGAGCCGCCGCCGTAGGCAAGAAGCACGCGATTGCCGAAAGGTGTGAGCGAGCGTGCGAGTTTTGAGATCTGACCTTTGCCGAAATGGATGACCGTCGGGATGCTGTGGGTGTAATTGAGCATATTCTTCTCCGTTCCGCTTTTCGCTTCCCGTTTGGAAGCCCAAAAAGCAAGCGTTATCTGTGATATGAGTTTACCATAAATGCGCGAACAAGACAAGCGAAGAATGCGGCGAAGTTTTTGGGTAGGAACTCTTTTTAGCCTGTTTTCTTTCAACGGAAGAAGAAACCGAGGGTATGAAGTTTCCACCGCCCCGGCGCAAGCACAGCACGGACTTTTGTGCAGAGGCGCACAGACCGGGCTGGAAAGGGGAGACTTGTTGGAACTGAAAACGTCGCCGCGAACTGTTTATCGTTCGCGGCGACGCGGCATAGCGGATGTCGATCGTTATTCGGTTTTTGAACCGACGATCAGTTCAAACCAAGCGCACAGCGTATTATACCAAGCACATCGGCGATATCTGTTGCGCGGTCTTTGTTGAAATCGGCACAGTATTTGCCATAGGCATCGAGTTCGACATTCATTCCAAGCGCACGGCGCATTACAAGCAGCGCGTCAGTTATATCAACGCGGCGGTCGTGATTCGCGTCGCCGAGTTTGCCGACGAGTATCGCTTCGGCAAAGTTGAAGGTTTCAATGTTCGCGAAGATCGGATACATAAGACCGCCGCTTGAAAGCTGAACGCCGCCGAGGGTGGGCTTATCAACGCTCGTGGTGAACCGCACAGAGTTGTTTGAGTCGGTGGTTATGGTTACAACAATATCGATACCACCGTTATAACTGATATCGACCACCGTTCCGGCGGGGAGATAGATATCATCAAACCACGATTGTTCCCCTCTCCATTGCCATGCATTGTTGATCTTGGTAATAATGTACAAATCGTAGGTTCCGGGGTCGATCTCGATATTCGTATAGGTGCTTCCGTTGGCAATAATGCCGCCTGTGTCTGCGTCGCCGGGGATGAGATACTCCATCGCCGCATACCAGGTCGCCGCGGGATTTGCATAAGCATATCCCTGACCTGTCAGGAATATTTCCGGTACGGTATCGCCATAGGTATTGTGATCCTTATCAAACAGCAGCTGCGCGCCGCTGAGTGCGGACGATCCGGCATCCATATAGAAGTTTACTGTAACCTTGCCGGACTGTTCCTGCTCATATTCATAAAGGATCTCGGTATCCTCATAGATCGGAGTGCCGGGGGTGTAGTTGTGGCCGACGAACGTGTAGCCCTCGTGCACGGGCGCCGTCGGGAAGTACTCCATTGCCAGCACGGTACCTATCTCAATGCCATCCCATGTGCGGAACACAAGTCCGGTAACCTGATCCCTGAAGCGTACGGTCAGGGTGTTGCCCTGAACCAATGTGTACTGCGACATAATCGTGAGATCACCTGTAACGATCCCCGCGCTGTGGCTCCAATCCACGAAAGTATAGCCGTCCGCGGAGTGATCAACGGGGGTGGGGAAATCGCTGTCGGTGATCCGGCCGCCAACGATCACGGTCTTGGTCTTGAGCACCTCGTAGGTGATGCCGTCCACCCAGGTAACGGTGGCGTACTCGGGATCGCTCGGCGTTGTGGTCTGGCCGATGATCTTCACGTTTACGAGCGAAAGAACGGGATGCTCCGCTCCCGCGTTCGATGCCTGCTCGGCGGAGATAACGACGTGGCCGTCATTGGTGGTATCACGGATAATATCCGTAATATCGTAGTAAAGCTCGGTCGCGGATTCGATGTCGGCAACGAATTCGCCGTTTACGTACATCCTGACGACGCCGGAGGGCGCCTTGGCGCTGATATGCACCCTTGTGGTCTGTGCGCTCCAATTTGCGACAGAGAATGCGATGGCTTTAGTTGCGTTCTGACCCGCGGGCGCCGCCCAAAGGTAGGCCTCGTTTTTGGGACCGAACACACCGTATTCCTCGATGGAAACATCGCCGTCCTTGCTGTCGATATACATCGCGGAGGTGTCCGTATCCGCGCTTGCGAGCAGCATCGATCTGATCTGCACATACTTGGGATTCAGTTCGTTTGCCGCGCTGTAGGCAACGTAGTCGATGCCGCTGAAGGGCTCGATATTCTCGCCGCGCGGATTGTAAACGCGGATCGCGTCGACGAACACGTCGAAGGAACCTTCTCCAAGCTTCGTTGCGGGGCGCTGGCTCGAGGGATCGGCCTTAACGAATTCATACTCAACGTTCTCGGGAAGACCGGGGATCGTACCCGCTTCTATCACCCCGCTCTTGTTCATATGCTCGAAATGGGGACTATAAAGCGCGCTGATCCAAACGTCGTAGCCCTCCTCGAGCCATTCGAGATCGACGACCCTGAGAACCGGTATCTGATACAGATACGCGTTGTTGGCGTAATAGGTGTCAACGATGATATGTCTGCCGATCGAAGGATCGTTGATGTTTTCACCGTGCGGAACGATGTCCACGCTGAGAACGCCTGTATTGGCGCCGCTGTGGGAAATAAGGTCGAAACCGGTGCCTGTGAAGGTGAAGTTCACCTTGGGCCATTGCGCGCCGTTTCTGACTTTTTCAAGCAGTTCACTATCGACGTTAACGTGCATACTCATACCGTTGCTGTCCTCGTGGCCGCCGACGGCGTAGCCGCTGCAATAGCCGTACTCATTGTACAGACCGCCGTTTGCGCTGCTCTGATTGCCTGCGGAAGTGCCGCGGTTCATAAGCTGCCAGTTGCCGGCGGTATTCGCGCTGCTCGGCGTCCATATGCTGAGGTTTGCGCCGCCGCCGTTGAAGAAATCAAGACAGTCCTCCTCATAGTGAACGTTGGTTGCGGGCAGGAAGATGATCTTGCACCATTCGTACTCGACGCCGTCGTTCTTGTTGGGATCGCATTTGAGCAGCGCGCCGAGTTCGTAATCCTTCCAACTGATCTTCTTGGGCTTGAAACTTGCGTTATCAAGAGAATCGCCGACGATGCTTGCCTCAAACACACCAACCTTATCCTCATGATCGGTGCATCCGACGTACGGATAGGTGCTGTTGTAGGTAATGCCGCTGTCCGTGCGCTGGCTCTTATAGCAATCGTCAAGGGTAAGTATCTGCAGTACGTCGTGCAGATCGGGGCGCTTGTCGAAAAATTCGTATGAATGCTCCTCCATAAGCAGGGTGGAGAAATCGTAGACCACGTATTTCTGGCGGATATCGACCCTGGGAAGGGGGAACTTAAGACCGGGTTCCGCGGAGTCTTCGTCCGCGTAGATGCCGGTAAGCGTATTGTCGTTCGTGGGAAGATTGTCGCCTACCGCGAAACTGCGTGCAAGGATGCCGGTAATGGTAACGAAGATCTTGTTGCCGTAAACGCTGCCGCTGTCCGAAACGCCGCAGGCGGAGAGTTTGAGGTTCTTGACCGATACGGAGCCTGTTCCCGTGTTAAAGTCAACGATCGCGGAAGGATGATCGTATCTTGCGCCGAAACTGTAGTTGTCGCCGTTTATGCCGGTGCAAAGCGCGAGTTCGACCTTGACGTTGTCAAGAGAGAAATCATCAGGCATCTCGAAATAGTTCGAAAGATAGTCTCGCAGAACCGCATCGTTTGAAAGCGAGGCGGATGCGCCGCCGTCGGATCCTATGGTTATGATCTCAGAACTTATGAGTTTGAACGATTCAACAAGGCGGTCGATGTTTTCGATATCCGCGGTGTTGGGGTCGCTGAGTGTGTTGTGCGCGTCGATAAAGTAGTTGTCGATTTCCAGTCCGCCGCTGGTATACGAGGCGCTGAGATTCGGGTTTTTGAAGCCGGCGTCGTGATCGGAAACGATAAGCGTCGGATTGTATCCGCCGATATACTGCACCGCCTGCGTGGGGAACTGCCCCTGAGCGTTGGGAATATAGTTGCTCGAAAGATAGCCGAGGAACTTTTTGAGCAGCGAGTTATGGGGATTGTCGAAAAAATGGGGAGGGAAGT
The DNA here is from genome assembly GCA_017538255.1 of Clostridia bacterium. Lineage (GTDB taxonomy): Bacteria > Bacillota > Clostridia > Christensenellales > CAG-138 > PeH17. Next base: position 14,409 of record JAFYJD010000017.1, read on the forward strand.
ATTCGCCGGTATTGAAAACCTGCCTTCCGTAGTAGGCGAAATGGATGTAGTTTTTGTAGATGCCATCGTCCATATCGGCCTCGATAGGCGGATCGACGGTGTAGTCCGCATTCCACGCAACGTCCATCCTGTCGTGGATCCACATCTCCGGCTCGTCCCAAACAAGACCAACGGTGTAGACGGTTGCCGCCTCGCCGTAGGTGCCGTTTTTGATGCGGCCGGCGCTCTGCATACACAGGTTCGCCCAGTCGGGGCGGAAGGCGGTGTCGCCAACGTAGCCGTCCGTGAAGATGATAACGACCTTCTTGCGGTTTTCCCAAGTGCCGTAGACCTTAACGCCGTTGATCATCTGGTAAGGCCTATCATCCTCTTCCCAGTAGCCTCTGATCCAGTTGCCCTTGGTCTTTCTGCCGGTATCGGTATCCTTTATCCAAGTATAGAAGCCCTTTATCGAGCCTTGGTACTCGTTGCCGTTGAAAATATCGGGAATGAATTGATAGTTGCTGCCGGTGAATCGGGGATCTCCGTATGGGCAGGCGCAGTAACCGCAGTTCGCAATGGTGCCGTTAACGGGGTCGTTTACATAGAATTCGACGCTGCCGTTGGGGTCTTCAAAGAACCAGGACTCGCGGCTTGAACTGCTCGCAACGAAATGATAAGTCGGAGTTTGATCCGCGTCCGGCTTGAAGTACATATTCTCGTGCGTAGTGGGATCAGGCCTGTACGCATCCATAATGCCCTCGACCATCTTCATACCGACGTGCATCGCGGTACCGCCGCGCTCCGCGCGATCGGCGGGGTTGGGGTCGTATGCTTCGATCGAGGCAAGAAGATCGTTCTTCTGAGTGAGCACGTTGCGCATCGCCTCGTTGTAATGCGCCTGAGCGGAGTTGGAGGGATAGCCGCCGTGGGCGCCGTTGTCGTAATAATCGATGCCTTCGGCCGTAACGGTTCCGATATTGTTTTCATCCACATAGGTTTCGGGATCGTAAGAATAGGAGCAGCCGGTGCCGTTATAGCGGAACTCGTTTGAACCAACGTAGAGTTCGGAGCCGGCATACGGATAACTGTTCGTTGAGCCGGCCTTGCTGGGGAAATACTGCGCAAGGAACGTGTTTTCGCAGCCGTAAGCCGCGATCGCCATCCTGTGCTGCACGGTGTCGGTGGAACTTGCGGAGAGCATTTCCACAAGTTTCTTTGACGCTTCCTTGATAGCGGTGGTGTGGTAGCAGTCAAAACTCCTGCCAAGCAGCGTGCCGTGATCCGCCATCGAATACGACTGGTCAAGAAGCAGTATGACGTCCACGGGAACGGTGCTTTCGATCGAACTGATCTCAACGCTGCCCTTTGTGAACGCGCTGAGTTCTATCGTATAAGTGCCGTCCTCGGTGAGCCACGCCTTCTTGTCGAGCACGGCGTTGGAACTGTTTCTTGTGCCGACGCTTGCGGTTTCGGCAAAAACCGGAATGCTTGCGCCGTGCAAAGAAACGAACGTGCCAAGAAGCATTACGGCAACCATAAGCGCCGCAAGAGTTCTCTTATAAGTTTTTAACATTATTAAGGACCTCCTATTTTACGGGCTACTGCGACCATATAACTACCCAAAATGACAACAACAACCCATATTACACCAATAATATCACGGCCAGCATCTGATGTCAAGTCAGATCGTGCGTGATTGCGAAACGGGCAAGCGGTCGCCGCCTTTCGAAAGAGAAGCGTTTTTGAACGAGAACTGTTTTTAATACAAAAAAGTCGTCGCGAACGATGCGAAGTCCGCGATGAAGTGTATTAGCTTATCCTACTCGTACAACGAGGACGGACTGCGCGTCGGCAAGCGGGTGTCTTGGTCTTCGATGGGTGTTGAATGGAATACGGAGTACTATTACAACGGCTCGGTGTTGATCGGCATGAAGAAGGGCGATACCGTCCAGCGTTTCAGTTACGATGCACAAGGTAAGGTCGTTTCGGTAAACTACAATGGAGCAGAGTACTACTATGTCAGAAACGCACAGGGCGACATTGTCAAACTTATTGACGGAAGCGGCAGTACCGTGGTAGAATACACCTATGACAGTTGGGGCAAAGTCCTTTCTGTCACAGGCTCTTTGGCAACCACATTAGGAGAGAATCAGCCGTTCCGTTATCGTGGATATGTCTACGATAACGATACCAACCTGTATTATCTGCAATCAAGGTATTACAACCCCGCCATTGGCAGATTCATCTCCAGCGATGTGTACCTTTCCACAGGTCAGGGCGTGCTGGGGCATAACAGCTATGTGTATTGCCTGAATAATCCCTTGATCCTCGAGGATCAAGGAGGTGCTGCCGCGCATTTTATTGATAGATATGATGTCAGCGATGCCGGCATCGGTGGTATTAGCGCTACAGGCGGTTCGGGAGGTGCGGCAGCATCGCCAAATGCTGGGATAGCAGGGCTGACAGTTTTAGTGTCAGAAATAGTGGCAGCATTTGTCTGTGCAGTTGAAGCAGCAACTAATGCGGCTGCTGATATCGCAACCAAAATTGAAAGTGCATTGAAAGCCGAATATTATGGTGTGATTGTACTCGGCGATGAGTTTGTTTATTTAACTGGGGCTATGAACTTGGATGATGCTATAGTATGGGCCAATACAGCTGCTGTATCAATGGAAGTTTTTATCCCGCATATTAGTATTATAGATTCTTTGAGGAAGAAAAGCAGATGGGGACTTTACACCCTATACTACGATGATGCATATGATATAGCTTGGATTCTTGGCGGAGGTTTGCCGCCTGTTGGACCGGAGTTATCTAAAGGCCGGGGTTATTATTGGCATTTTCATACAGCCCTTCATAAGTTCTTTGGGTTTTATGAACATTTCCATATTTGGTTTGGAAGCCCGGAACCTTGAGATTATTGAGTAAAGGATGCGCTTATGATTTATACACGATGTTTCTATATGATCGGTACAGATATTTATTTCTTATCCGGCTGTTCCTTAATAAACGGAAAACAAGTATTGACAGTATACCGATGTGTGTATGATCCACACAAACAATTAGAGGATTCGGTTATGGCGAACGGATACAGAATTACCGGAGCGCCGCTTGCGATGGAAATAGAAGACTTTAAGAACGCAAAGAATCTCTGCGCAGATTGCTTGAAATGCGAATACTGCGAAATAAGCACGGTATGCAGACACTCGGATATAGCGGATGACAGCGCAAGCATAAACTATGAGTGCATCGGCGTTGAAGAATTACATTGTAAACTGCATAAAAAGATCGCACCGTACGCACATAATGAAATGACGCCAAATTGCGAGTATCGACCGATAAGAATGGCGATCAAGTCTGTCGTTGATCCGCTGGTCATTGATATAAAGACGGCGTTTCGGGAAGCTGCGTCAAAGTATAAGCAAAGAAGCCTGACCTCCAAGTATTACTATATGCCGCCGAATGTCTTTATGAAACTGTCGTCGTTGCTGCAAAAAGACGATTTGGTTTACTTCGGAACAGGCGAATCTAAATCAAGCACGCCTTACGGCTATACTTATCACGCAACGCTCGAGCGGTATTTGGAAGATCCGGCACACGATAGAGATACGCTCTGTCTGCGCGCAGACAGTATTACCGAGCAGATGTACATTCATCTTACAAGTGAGTTGAGTACGAGTGAACTAAGCTATGGGGTCGTATACATTCCGTCAATTGATTTCATTTGCTTTGGCGACGAGGAATTCAATGATTATAACTATGGTTATGTTTACTTTGCAAATGATACGGTTGCGGATTATGTTCAAAAGGAACACGAGAATACCGTTTGGAGCAAATATGTATACGAACTACTTGATGATTAGATAGGCGACGCCTACACCTACGCCTACGACGCAAACGGCAACATAACCTCCATAACCAAGGGAAGCCAAAACTTCACCTACACCTACGACGCGGCAAATCAGCTTGTAAGGGAAAACCTCTATTACGGCGCAAACGACCCGAACAACGCGACCTACACCTACGAGTGCGACGAATGGGGCAATATTCTCAATAAAAAGAAATATGCCTACACCACGGGCAGCCTCGGCACGGTGCTGAACACGATAAGCTACGGCTACGACAACACCCAATGGGGCGACCAGCTGACCTCGTATGACGGGCAATCCATAACCTACGACAGTATGGGCAATATGACCTCATGCGGGTATATCTCGTACACGTGGGACGGAAAGCAGCTCGTTGATATTTGTCTTCTCCCCATAGA
>JAFYJD010000018.1 GCA_017538255.1 Clostridia bacterium
GGCGCGGTTCTGTTTAATCCATATTTGCGGCCAAACGGCCTTGCGATCAAACGTCGGTTGAAACGTTTTTCATCGAGTCGATGATCGCATCCGCAAGGGCTTCGAGTTCGGTGGCTTTATCCTCGTGCAATGTCGATGCGAGCGTCAGACGTTCGTTGAGGACGGTCATATCCTTCATATTCTCGGTGATGAACTTCTCGATCAGATCGCCCGATTTGCACGCCCAAGTGCCGTTTTCGATGATCGCACAGGTGCGGTTCTGCAGGTTGAGCATACGCATCTCATCAAGGAAATCGTGCATCACAGGGTAGATATTGAGGTTGTACGTGACGGATGCGAACACTATATGCGAATACTTGAACGCATCGGAGATGAGGTAGGATACGTGGGTGTTTGAAACGTCGCAGACCTTGACGTTTGTAAAGCCCTTTTCACAGAGTTTGGAAGCAAGCGCCTGCGCCGCCGCCTCCGTTCCGCCATACATGGACGCATAGCAGATCAAAACGCCCTTTTCCTCCGGTGTGTAGGTGGACCAATGATTGTACTTGTCGATTATGTACATAAGATCGCTTCTCCAGATAAGACCGTGAAGCGGGCAGATGTACTTGATCTTATCGAGCACCTTTGCGGCCTTACCGAGCAGAAGTTGGATATGCGGGCCGTATTTGCCGACGATATTAACAAGATAGCGCCTTGCTTCATCGATCCAGTCGCGGTCATAGTTGACGTCGTCGTTCCAAAGTTTTCCGTCCAGCGCGATGAAAGAGCCGAAGCCGTCAGCGGAGAACAGCACGCCGTTTGTGACGTCGAGCGTGACCATTGCCTCGGGCCAATGCACCATCGGCGCCTCAACAAACGCCAGCGTATGCGTGCCGATCGTGTAGGTGTCGCCCTCCTTGACCTGGATCTGCTGATGATCGTCCACCCTGTAGCCGAACTGGCGCATCATCATAAACGCCTTTTCCGTTGCAATGACCTTGCACTCGGGATAGCGCACGAACAGTTCGTACATCGAGGAACAATGGTCGGGCTCCAGGTGATTGCAGACGAAGTAATCGAGTTTTCTGCCGTTCAAAAGGTATTCGATATTGTCAAGGTACTGACGCGTTACGCACCAGTCCACTCCGTCGAACACCGCCGTTTCCTCATCGAGCAGCAGATAGGAATTGTATGAAACGCCGTACGGGATCGGGTGGATATTTTCAAACAGGTGCGTTCTGTGATCGTTGGCTCCGATCCAGTACAGGTTGTCAACAACTTTTCTTACACAATGCATATTATACTCCTTTCGTATTCATACCGTTTTTGCCGTGTTGTTATTTGTTTTGGCCGCGACGCGCAGAAGCGCAGCGTCTTGGCATACGAACAGCGTCTGGTTTTTTGTCTGCAGACTGTGCTGCTTTTGCGTCGGCATCCGAAGGCTTGTTCTGCGCCTCATACGCCGCGCCGCAGCCTGCATAGGCGATTATTTCTCTTACACAAAACATCGGGTGCACTCCTTTCGCAATTAAAGTTATACAGCATTCGTCAGCGCAGTTATCACAGACCCCTTATCGTCCTGATGATGAAGTTTGCCTTGGGCTCCGCGCACTCGGGGCATACCCAATCCTCGGGCAGATCCTTGAACTGCGTGCCGGGCGCGATCTCCGCATCCTCATCGCCGATATCCGGATCGTATTCGTGCGCGCAACCGTTGCATACGTAGATCGGGCCGACGGGGGTGGGTTTGGGCGGCAGGGGGCGCTTCATCTTGACCATCGGCGGGGCTTCTTCCTTTTTGCCGGTGCCGAGCGCCTCCGCAAGCAGCGGCAGGATCTCGTTCACATCGCCAATGATGCCGTAATCGCAGTTTTTGAATATCGGCGCGTTGCCGTTTTTGTTTATCGCAACGATCGTGGACGCGTCCTTTATGCCCTTAAGGTGCTGTTTTGCGCCGCTGATGCCGCAGGCTATATAGAGGTTGCCGCGGAACTTCTGACCCGACATACCAACATAGCGGTTGAGCGGCAGGTACTGGAGCGTTTCCGCAACGGGACGGGACGAGCCTATCGCCGCGCCGGCCGCGTGCGCAAGGTTTTCGATCAGTTTCATATTGGACTTTTCGCCTATTCCCTTACCCGCGGATACGACGCGCTCCGCTTCCGCTATCGGCGTATCGAGCGGTATGCCGACGGTGAAGTCATAGCCGTCCGACTTGAGTGCCGCTACAAGTTCGTTGACCTTATCCTTTGCGTCGCCCTCGCGGAATATCCTGCCCTTTCTGATGCCCGTTACGGGAGCCGGTTTCTTTGCTGCGCTCTTGGATGCGCCGGCGGTCTTTTTGCCTATCTTGCCAAGCAGGTGCGACGCGATAACGACGCGCTGGATCTCGTTCGTGCCCTCGTAAATGGAGGTGATCCTCGCATCCCTGTACGCGCGCTCGACTTCCATGCCTTTAAGGTAGCCGGAGCCGCCGAAGATCTGCAATGCATCGTAAACGACTTCCATTGCGATATCGGAAGCGTACATTTTTGCCATCGCGGCTTCCATACCGTACGGTTCGTGATGCTCTTTGAGTTCCGCCGCGGAGTAAACGAGCAGGCGCGCCGCGCGGAGTTTGGTCGCCATATCCGCGAGTTTGAACGAGATGCCTTGATTTACGCCGATTGGCTGACCGAACTGTTCCCTTTCCTTGGCTTCCTGCAGCGCTTTTTCGTACGCGCCCTGCGCGATGCCGAGCGCCTGCGCCGCGATACCTATGCGGCCGCCGTCGAGGGTTGACATGGCGATCTTAAAGCCCTCGCCTTCCTTGCCGAGCAGGTTCTCCTTGGGTACCTTTACATCGTTGAAGATGAGTTCCGCAGTCGAGGACGAGCGAATGCCGAGTTTATCGTAGTGATCGCCGAACTCAAAGCCCTTCCAGCCCTTTTCAACTATGAAGGCGCTGATGCCTCTGGTGCCGATATCGGGCGTCGTTACGGCGAACACGACGTAGGTATCCGCCTTGGGTGCGTTGGTGATGAAGATCTTGCCGCCGTTGAGCAGGTAGTAATCGCCCTTATCCACGGCCGTCGTTTCGGTGCCTCCCGCATCCGAGCCCGCGTTTTCTTCCGTCAGACCGAATGCGCCGATCTTTTCGCCCTTTGCGAGCGGAACAAGGTATTTGCGTTTTTGTTCCTCCGTGCCGTATGCCATTATGGGATACGAGCCGAGTGATACGTGCGCCGAAAGGATGACGCCCGAGCCGCCGTCTACGCGCGCAAGTTCCTCAACTGCGATCGCATAACTCAGCACATCAAGCCCTGCGCCGCCGTACTCCTTGGGATACGGTATGCCCATAAGACCCATCTGACCGAGTTGTTTTATCGCATCATCGGGGAACTCGTTCTTTTGATCGAGCATAAACGCGATCGGCGCTATCTCTTTTTCGGCGAACGCTCTGACCTTTTGACGCAACTGTTCGTGTGCTTCCGTTGTTTTATACAGCATTTTTCTACCTCCGTATTCATTGGAATGAGATTCTCGGTATACGCACGAGATTTGTTATATATGCTATTTTATATAAATAATCGGCGCTTTGTTGTTGCATAAGCAACAAAAACGCTTGACTTTAAATATAATTATGATATAATATAACTACAATGGAGGTGCGGTATGAGAATAACAAATGTTTTTAGTCAGATCAGCAAAGAATCCATGGAAAAGATTCTTCCATGCTTCAAGCCCTACTGGAAGGAATATTCCCATGGTGAAACCATACTGACCTACGGCACCAGCGCGCCCTCGCAGGTCGAAATACTCGAAAGCGGCAAAGCGCGTCTTGAAATACTCAACGAAGACGGCGATGTTTTTTTGATAGAGCATCTTGAAGCGGGCGATGTTTTCGGCGAGCCTTTCTCGCTTCCGCTCGAAAAGTTCGTCTATACCGTAACAGCGGAAGAGGATTGCCGCGTTCTGTTTATGAACTACAACCACATCATAAAACCCTGCGCCAACCTTTGCGAGCACCACAGCCAGATAATCAGCAACCTGTTCATTATGGCGGCTCAAAAATCTCAGGGGCTTGCACTGCATATTTCGCTGCTGCACCAGAGCACCATCAGAAACAAAGTGCTGTCATATTTGAGTTATGCTTCCACGGTCTGCAAAAAGAATGCGGACGGATACTTTACTATACCGATGAGCCTTGTTGCGCTTGCGGAGTATTTGAGCGTTGACCGCAGCGCGATGATGCGCGAGATAAAGGCGATGAAGGCGGAGGGTCTTATCGACGGCAATAAGCGCGAGTTCAAGGTGTTCGAGAGCGAGTTCATCGGGCATTGAAAACGCACGGCAATTATAAAAGCGCGCCAATGGGCATATCCGCCCAAGGCGCGCTTTTTGTTTATACGGGTTTAGTTTCTTATCTCCTTTTCGTCGGATAACGGGCAAAAATAGCGGAACTTCTTTTTGTGTTTTCCGAATCGGATCGCCTTTTGCGGGCATCTATGATAGCAGCCGAGGCAAGCGATGCAATTGTTTTTGAACACAACGCCGCTTGAAGAAAGTTCGATATTCTCCGCGGGGCAGACGTTTACGCATTTGCCGCAGCGCACACAGGCGTCCGTCGAATGCAATTTTGCACCCATTTTATGCCACGATTCGCGCATCTTTACGGAATCCCGTCTGCCGCCCTTTCGCTTCGGCACGACCGCTTCGCCTGCGAGTATCCGCTCGGCGACGGCGTCCGCCCGCTGCGGCATCCTTTTAAGCACCCTGTTCATATAGAACTTCGGCACGGTGAAGAACACGGTGAAGTTTTCGACCGATTTGATCGAATACACCGCCCGTACATTCAACCCCGCCTCGCGCGCTTCGGCGCACGCCGCGCTCTTTGCGCCCATCAGCACGCCGCCGTATGTCAAAACCAGTATGCAGTCCGCCTTTGTTTTCAGTTTTTTGATAAAATCCACGGTCGGCACAGGCAGTCCCATCGCGTATACGGGGCTGACGATCACAACGCGCTCCGCGTCCACCTTGCCGCCGTCATATTTGCAAAGATACTCCGCCTTCACGCCGAGTTTTTCCGCAATGCGCTTTGCCGCAAACAGGCTGTTGCCCGTTGCGGAAAAGAAAAATACCCTCGATCTGCCGTTATTCGCGCCGTCCGTATCAAGCGCGGCTTCAAGCCTTTCTTTGAGCAGCAGATAGCGCGCGTATTTGTCCGCATTTTCAAAATGCTCCGATCTGTCCTGCTCCACGGGCGCGGAATAGTCGAGCTGCCTGCCGCCGAACTGCTCGCTCGTAAGATCGAACACGGCGCCGTCCGCTTCGTTGAAGCAATGATACGTGCCGTCCTCAAGCGGAATGCCGAGCACCTTTCCGCCGAGTATGTCCTGCACCAAAAACGCGGTTATCGAGCATTGACCGACGGTATTGTTCGCACTCGACCACACCTCGCGCCAGCGCGGCGCGCAGGTTTCGACCGACCACGCTTTTTGAAACGCCTCATACAGTTTTTTTACGCGTTCCGACGCTCGTTCGCATCCGTAAAACATAAACGATCTCCTTGCCTGTGTGTTTACGTAATTATATCAGCATCGCACCGCGTTTGCAAGCGGCATATTGCCGCGCACTTGTAAACAGCCGAAAAAAATGGTATTATTAATTGATATGATATTATTTTCGGGAGGGTATTATGCAACGATTTGCCGCTTTGATCCTTGCCGTGTGCTTTATGCTCTGCGTATCGGCATTCGGCTGCGCCCGAAACAGGAACGCTCTTGATACCGGCGTAATAATACCCGTTGACACACCCAAGCCGACCGTCCATACGCAGACCGTTCCGCCCGCGGAAACGCCGCCTGCGGAGACCGAGTTCACCTCCCCGACGGAAACGCCGACCGGTGTATTCATCACGCCGACCCCGACGCTTATCGCCGATATAACGCCTGCGCCGACGGACACTCCAACGCCCACTCTCACGCCTGCACCGACGGATACTCCAACGCCCGCGCCAACACCCGCTCCGACGGACACCCCAACGCCCGCTCGTACGTCCACACCGACGGGCACTCCAACACCCGCTCCGACCGCGACCCCCGCGCCCACGCAGTCGGGGCTCAGGTTTGTTGAAAATGCTTCGCTCCCGCTTCCGAGCCTAAACGAGAACGTGCCGTTCGGTCAGCCGTTTTGCTTCGGCGGCGTAGTGCGCTCGGATATACCCATACTCTCGGTCATCGCCGTCATAGGCGATTCATCCGGCGCGGTGATAAAGGAATCGGCAACCTTCCCCGCGGCCGAGAACCGCACCTATGTGGAACTTGTAGATCCCACCTTCCCCGCGAGCGGCAACGCCTCGCTGACCGCAAAGGTCAAGTTTGAGACCCTGCCCGTTGGCACATATACTTTCAAACTATTCGTATCTACGACCGAGGCAACAGGAGTATTGCTCAAGAGCAGTAAGTTCAAGGTCGTCAAGAGCGAATGGATCGACCTCATATCCAATAACTTCCGCAACAACTACGCCGCCGCTCTCAAATTCTTCGGCAGCCGCGACGAGTTTATGTTCCGCTACAAATGGGCTGAAGGGCGGCAGATAACCGTCGATCCCGCGTGGCTCAAAACTCATTTTACCTCCATCACCTCGCCCGAGGGCAAGACCTGGTATGTGCACAAAAAGGCAGAAGCTTCGTTCAAAACCGCTATAAACTATATGAACACCACCTATGTTCGCGTGCACGGCACCTACGACAGCGGTGTCATCAAGCTGTCAAAACTTGCGGCGACGTTCAACGGGCTTTTGAATACACGCTTTGTAAGTTCGCGTGAGTTTATCAGCCACCACTCATTCGGCACGGCGATCGACCTCAACGCCTCTATGGACGCCAACAGGAATGTGCTTACAAACCGCGCGCTCATCAAGAGCGAGGTCGGGGAGCATCTTGTTTACAACGGCATCAAGGAAAGCGGCGGAGTAAAGTACTACGATTTCACCTATACGGGAAATCACGCCTCCACCCACGCCAACGTGCCCACGACCGTCATCAACTATCTGCTGTACGAACTCGCGTTCTACCGCGCGGGCTTCGGCTGGGGCTACTACTATGACCACGCCTGCGACGCGATGCATTTCTCGCTTACGGAGATGTCCGCAAGCGTGCACGAGACCTCGCCCCGCGCGCTTCGCAAGGTGTTCAACTACATCGGATAACCTCACGCAAACCTTCGTGGCAGCGCCTCCCGGATCGGCTCAAACGCGCCGTGAATATCGCGCACGCGCCGAGACCCCTCCCTATCAAAACTCGCGTATAAAAGCGGCGTAAGCCGAGCGTGGATAGGACAAAAACATACTTTTTTGCAGTATAAAAGCGTGTACCGAAAGTACACGCTTTTATTATGATCGTATCAGAACTTGCCGCCTCCTCCGCCGTGGCTGACGCCCGAAGAGGATATATGCGTTCCGCCGCCTCCGCCGCTTGACGACGAAGTGCGCTGTATCTCGACGCGGGACACGTTTTTGAACAGGAACATCTCCCTTGAACTTACTATATTGAGGCTGCCCGCCCTGACGTAGTCGCCCGCGTTGGTCTTGCGATGCACGCTTTTGAGTTTGCGCTTCATACTGCTTGTGCCGATGCCGCCTGCCGCAAGGCCGGAAGCAATCGCCGCGATCGCCGCCTTGCCCGCGGAAACGGGACTTTCCTTATAGGGCTTGCCCTGCGCCTGACATGTCAAAAAAGTATCGCAAAGATCGCCGAACTTATCGAATGCGTTATAATAGCGCGCATCGGAAAGTTCGCTGACGACGTCGCGCTCGATCCTTTTGAGCGCCGCCGAGTTGACGGCGCTGATGCCCTTGCCGGTAGTTGAAACGTGCCAATCCCTGTCCTGCATACTGACAAGCAGCAGTATGCCGTCGGGTTTATAGCCGTTATAGTCAAAGAAATCGTCCGCAAAGGCTTCGGGGGTCTTCGAGCCGACGCTCTGCACCGTTACGACGACCACGTCGCAGTTGTGGCGGCTGCTTATCGACGCGAGTTTGCTTTTGAGCGTATTCTCCTGCTGCTCCGTCAACAGATCCGCGTTATCCACAACATAGGCGCCCGACTGCTGCGCGATGATGCCCGTTACCGCCGTGGATTCCGCGGATCCGGACGCTTGCGCCGCGAGCGCGGGAAGCGCGATAACGAGTGTAAAGGTGAGTATAGTAGCGAGTATCGCAAATCTTTTTTTCATAATCCCCACCTCCCGTTATGACAGCAGGTTGAACAGCATTGCGCCGCCGAACACAACTGCCGCGCCTATCAGCGCTATAAGCAAGAACCATTTGTTTCTGGCTTTTTTATCCATCGGCAGATCGCCGACAAACTTGCCCGTTTGCCCGTTCATCGCAAAGGTATAGATATTATCCTCCCATTTGGTGTTCAAAAGCCAAACGGGATACAGCGCGTATTTTGCCGTGCCGTTATAGAGTTTGATGCTGCTCGACTCAGTACGGACGCTTGCATAGCCTTGCACGGTCGAGGCGAAGACCTGCTCCGTGCTTGTCTTTATGCGCTGATTCGCGCGCTCTACGCTCTCGGACGCTCCCACATCGTATTTGTCGGCAAGATAGCCCGCAAGGTACGCGGTCTGGAAGTCCACCGCCTGCGAAAGGTCGTAGGGCTCGATGGATTCCATAAGATCGTCCGGCATCTTGCTGGATCCGTCCACGGACACCGCGTCAAACGCGATCGAGCCCGCCCTGTTGATAAGATAGTGGCTCGTTTCGGTGTATCTGTATCTTGAATCGCTCCAGGTGCGCACGCGCGTGCCGCGGTAATTGATGTCCGCTTCCGCGTCCGTATCAAAGAGCCAGAACGGCACGTATAAGCCCTTTATCTCGTCGATATGCTTTTGGTCTTTGAACACCTTGGGAACAAGTCTTTTGCCCTCAAGATGCTTGTAAAGCGCGGCTTTGGCGGCCTCTTTATCGAGTTTGAACGGGATCACGAGGTCGGGTTTGAGCCCGCCAGTGAAGTTGCCCATCACGACAACGGGGTTGTTGCAAAACGGGCAGGATGTTGCCGCCATATTTTCGTCGCCGACGATCTCGCCTCCGCAGGATTTGCACACATACACGCGCATCCCGTCGGTCTCGCCCGTCAGCCACTCGGTGCCGGCGGTCGTATCCCAAGAGAGTTCGTCGGGTTTTTCGTTGTTCAGTTGTTCGTCATAGGACGCGAGGGTCTCCATCTCGAACTCGGTGTCGCAATACGGGCACTTCATCTTTTGGATGGACGAATCGAACGCTATCGCGCCGCCGCAGCACGGGCATTTATATTCCTGTAAGCCTGCCATCGGATCCTCTCCTTTTGAGCCGGGCACACCCCGGCAAGAATACTTAAATGCAAAAAGTCTTTTAAACTATGTTTAAGATCGATAATAAAGAATCGTGCTTTCTTCAAGCGGCGGCAACGGCAGAGCGAAAAACCGCCTTGCCGTTGCCGCTCGTAAAACTATATGCCTGACAAACGATCAAATGCGATCATTTGACGATATCGTCCTCGGTGAAGCGATCGCCGCACTCGGGGCAAAATGCCGGGGGCTTAGCGGGATCCTCGGGCTGCCAGCCGCATTTATCGCAGCGGTAGAGCGGCGCGCCCTGCGGGCGTTTCGTGCCGCAGTTGGAGCAGAAATTGCCCTGGTTCACGCTGCCGCAGGTGCAGGTCCAGCCGGGCTTCTCCTCCGGCTTCTTGGCGCCGCAGTTGGGGCAGAAATTGCCCGTTGCGGTATGACCGCACGCGCAGGCCCAGCCTGCGGGCGCACCCTGTACGGGAGCGGCGGGCGGAGTGGGCTGGTTGGCGGGCTGCTGGGGCTGATTCTGACCCATAGCAAACAGGTTTGCGGCATTGGAGCCGGCGTTCATCGCCATACCCATACCCATAAAGCCCGCCATTGCGCCGCCCTGGTTGCTCGCAGCGGCCTTCATAGCGTCCGCCTGTGCGGCGGCGATGGTCGCGGCGGCATAGTTCGGGTCGCGCATCATAGCGGCGCGCTGTGCCTGCTTGATGAGTTCCTGATCGGATTCGGGCAGGGTAACGGAGCCGAGCGCAACGGATACGACCTCGATGCCGCGAAGTTCGCTCCACTTTGCGGAGAGCGCCTCGTTCATCGCCGCTTCGAGTTCGGTGTTGTGCTGAATGATCTGGTTGGGACGGAGTTCGAGATCGGAAAGTTTGCCGAAAGCGGGCTGAAGCGCGCTGATGAACTCGGTCTTGAGCTGGGTATCGATCTGCTCGCGGGTATAGTCCCGTTCAACATTGCCGCAAACGTTTGTGTAGAACAGAAGCGGGTTGGTGAGATGATAGGAGTAAACGCCGGAGCAGCGCAGGGAAACGTCGAGATCGAGACCGAATTTGGAGTCGACAACGCGGAACGGTATGGGGTTCGGGGTGCCGAACTTGTTTTCGGTAACTTCCTTTAGGTTGAAGTAATAAACGCGCTGATCCTTGCCGGGATCGCCGCCGAAAGTCCACCTCTTGCCGATGGTCTTGAACAGATCAAGGATGCCCTTGCCGAGTTTGCCGTAAAAGATGCTCGGCTCGGTGGAGGTATCGTATACGTACTCGCCGGGTTCCGCGCAGAACTCGACCACCTTGCCCTGCTCGACGATCATCATACATTGACCGTCCGCGACGGCGATGACCGAGCCGTTGGAGATGATGTTGTCATTGCCCTTGGTGTTGGAGGAACGGCCGCTGACGCGCTTTTGGCCCTTCCGTACAAGAACTTCCTTGGGAAGTGCGTCGCAATAGAAAAACTCTTTCCATTGATCGGCAAGAGTGCCTCCGATCGCGCCAAGACCTGCTGAAATAAGACCCATTTTTGTTGTCTCCTTTCGGGTTTAGATTTCTTGATTATTCATAGCCGTTCGCACCGTCGCGGATATGTGCGAAAGTGCTCGGCCGCCATCGATTATATTATAGAAAACATCGTCCATACTGTCAAGCGAAAAATACGAAATATCGCCGAATGCGCCTACGGCCCGCATAAATATGAACATACGCCCCACGCACGATGTGCATGGTGGCGTATAGTTTCGTGGTTTAATGCGGCTTACCGCCGTCAAATATCCTTTTTATCGAACTTTATAAAGCCGGCGGCAAGCGCGATGACGGTAAACGCCGCGCCGACGGCGAGGTATTTTATTTCGATGCGGGCGTTTGAGGCGACCGCGGCGCTGTCCGCGTAGGCAAACGGCGTAATGTACTTCAAAAACTCCGTCTTTTCCGTGATGTTTGCGATAATGTTCAGAAAGTATAACAGCAGCGCGACGCCTATACCGATCCCGATGCCCGATGAACTTATGAACGCCGAAAGCCCGAACATTATCGAGGCGATCTCTATCTGCATCAGGAAAAACGCAAGGAATATAAGCACAAATATCTTTGCGTCGATCCTCTCGCCGATGGCGAGCGTTGCAAAAAGCGACACGACGGCGACCGCGAGGTTGAGTATCAGTATCTGCACATAGACGGCGAGCAGTTTTTCAGCGCAAACGCGCCTGCGCGAGATCGGATGCGTCAGCAAAAAATCTGCCGTGCGGTCCTTCTGTTCCTTGGAAAGCACGGCGATGCCGAGTATCGCCGCGTACAGCGCGCCGCCAAGCCCGAGCACGTTGCCGCATTCGGTCGCAAAATAGCCCTTGAACTCGCCGAAGTTCACCATATCCATCCCGAAAGCCTCGGAAAACGAGCCCATATCGGAAAACATTTCGCCGAGCGCGTCCATCTGCGCCTTCATCTCGGGGTAGATTAAGATGCTTATCGCGAGCATCGTCGCTATCGCCGCCGTCCATATTATGAGTGCGAGCCTGCCGCGCTTTAATTCAAGAGAGAATACCGTCATTGCCGTCATCCTCGTTTGTGTAGTAGTGCATAAACGCCTCGTCCAGATCGGGCTCGGTTATCGTGATGTCCTCAAAATCGAGTTTGGAGAGCGTGCCGATAAGTCCCTTTGCGCCTCCCATATAGATAAAACTAACCTCGTTCCCGTTCTTTTTGAGCGTTTGCATACCTTCGAGCGGTTCAAACGCCTTTACGCCCTTCAAAACGATATGCTTCGCTTCCGACTCGAAGAGTTCGTTAAGGCGTTTGGCGGCGAGCAGCCTGCCCTCGCGTATGACTGCGGCGTGGGTGCAGTACTTTGACACCTCGGAGAGAATATGCGATGACAGAAGCACCGTTGCGCCTGCGGCGTTTTTTTCTTTTATCAGTTCAAAAAACTGCTGCTGCATAATCGGGTCGAGCCCGCCCGTCGGCTCGTCCAGTATGTAAAGCCGCGGCTCGTGCTGCATCGCGCATACGATACCGACTTTCTTTTTGTTGCCGAGCGAAAGTTCCCCAACCTTGCGCTTGGTATCAAGTTCGAGCCTGTCCGCAAGGCGCTTTGCCTCGGCGCTGCAATCCTTTTTGCGAAGGCGCGCCGACAGTTCGATGATCTCGCTTACACGCATACCGGAATAAAACGCCGTATCGGGCGAGATATAGCCGACGTAGCGCAGTATCTCCTTCCTGTCCTTTCGGCAATCGAGCCCCAGCACCTTGGCGCTTCCGCGCGTTGGCGAAATAAGCCCGAGCAGGGTGCGTATCGTCGTGCTTTTGCCCGCGCCGTTCGGCCCGATGAAGCCGAGTATCGCGCCCTCTTCCACATCGAGCGAAACATCGATTATGCCGCGCGCTTTGCCGTAATATTTGGTCAGATTTTCGGTGGATATCGCTTTCAAGCTACTGTTATCTCCGTTCTTTTCGCTTTGTATTATTTTATACCCAAGGGTCGTTTTAGTCAATAGAGCGCCCGTTAAAACCTATCCACGCGGATGAGTATCTCCACTCCGTCGTCGTGCTCGGTCTTTTCCATCTCCGCGCCGACGCCGCTCTGGCGCAGTTGTTCGATCGCGAGCGTGATCGTGTTCATAAATATCTTGTAATCCTTAACAAGGCGCACGATGACCGGCCTCGGCTTTGCACCGATCGCGCCCTTGTCGTAGTTGTCGTTGAGCCGTTTATCGACAAGGCGTTCGGTCGCCTTAACGCTCAAACCACCCTCCCCTATCTTGATTATCATCTCCATACGCTCGGTAAAGCCGCCGAGTTTGAGAAGCGCACGCGCATGCCGCTCCGAAAACCCGCGCCGCTTTATCGCCTCCCTCACCTGCGGCTCAAGCCGTAAAAGACGCAGTTTGTTTGCGATAAAACTCTGGCTCTTGCCTATGCGCTCCGCGAGTTCCTCCTGCGTAAAGCCGAGTTCGCTTATCAGCATACTGTAGCATTCCGCTTCCTCAAAAAAGTTTAGATCCTCGCGCTGAAGGTTTTCGATTATCGCCATAAGCGCTGAGTCGCTGTCCTGCGTATGCCTGTCCACGATGCAGAGCACCTTGTCCATTCCAAGGCTTTCTACGGCGCGGAGCCGCCTTTCGCCCGAAATCAGTTCGTAATTGCCGCCGTTTCGCCGCACGACGAGCGGCTGTATCAGCCCGACCTTCTCGATCGAGCGCGCGAGTTCCTGTATGCTTTCATCGTCAAAGGTCTTGCGCGGCTGGCTCGGATTGGGCACGATCCGCGCAACGGGCAGTTCCTCGAGCGAGCGGCCGATCTCCTTTGATCTGTCCCTAAAATAATCGATAAGCGCCATAAACACTCCCGCCTTTATGTTGAAGTTTTTTTAAATGCGCCGGTTTGGGCGAATACGCCCTTATATCGCATTTCCCGGGAAATTATTATATTGTTTGTTGTTTTTTCTTTCAAGAGCGAATAATGGCTTTGTTTGTTGAAAAAACCTGCCCCCTTCATCATACGACAGCATCCGTTATAAAAGCGCAAAATATGCAGCCGTCAAAAAGAAAAAGGGGCGGGTCTGACCCTCCCCTTAAAGTGCGCACAAGGGTCATCCCCCCGCCCCTTTGAGTCCGTATTTATTCAGCATTTCATCGAGCGTGCCGCTCTGTTTGAGTTCGTACAAAAACACGTCCGCAAGCTGTGCGATCGCGGGCTCGTCCGCCGATACCGCTATCGCGTATTCGATGTTCCCGAGTTTTTCCGTATGCGCGGTTATATTGTACTCCTTTGCATAGCGTTCAAAGTAAACACGGGGTATCGCCGCGCAGTCGATTCCTCCCGTTTCGAGAGCGCGCAGCATATCCGGATACGACGCGAACGCCGTTTTTTTATAGACGACCGCATTCTCGGGCGCGGCGGGCGTTCTGCCGAGCAGCTTATCCAAAAGCGTCCGCTCGACCTTGGTCTCGCGCGAGGAGATATAGCGCGAAAGCGCGTTCGATCCGGCGGTGCTTTGAACGTAGCCAATATTCATCTCTTCTATCGGGCGCCGTTCGTCGCCGTGGCGCACCGCCGCGACACACTCGTCGGTATAATACGGGTAGGAGTATGCGAACTTGCCGTTTGCGCCCTTCTGCATAAGCGCGACGGCGGCGTCGATCGAGCCGTCCGACAGTTTGGTTGACGCCGTCGGAGCGGATACCGAAACGAACTTGACCGCTGATTCCGCGCCCGTATCCGGCAAAAGATACCTTGCAAAACGCTCTGCGAGTTCGATCTCAAAGCCCACGCCGCTATCTGCAAAATGCGGAACATCGGTCCTTACGCCGACAATCAAAACCCCCCTGTCGGCTATCTTTCGCATCTCGGCGGTATTCATAAGTTGAGTCTTGGGCTTAAAAAATACGAGCGCGGCGACAGTAAGCGCGACTGACGCGGCAATTATCACGGCGATCCTTGCCTTTTTGCCCGCGTCGCCCCTGAAAGTGATGCGCATACGCCTTTTATTCCGTTTTGTGCCGCCGAAGCGGATGCCCAACCGTCTGCTCATAGCCACATTATAGCATCTTGAGCGCGGCAAATCAATAACGAGCCTGCGCCAAAACGACCACGGCGGTCATATCGTCCGCTCCGCCGCCGTTTTCAAGCGCGCTTAGCACGAGCATCTGCGCTCCGAGAGTTGGGTCTGCTTCCGCCGCAGCGCGGCAGAGCGCGTCATTGAGCGCGTCCCCAAGGGCGTCGTACACGCCGTCGCTCATCATAATAAGCGCATCCCCCGCCCTAAGACGCTCGCGGAACACGGCGGGCTTCGCACCCTCGACCGCGCCTATCGGAAGCGCCTCGGAATAGAGCGTATAGAGCGTGCTGCCCCTGATGATATAACTCGGCGGCGCGCCGTGCTTTACTGCAACAAGGCCGGCACTTACCGGATCTATGAGCGCCGCGTCGAGCGTTGCGTACATCTCTCCGCGCTCGCGCATCACAAGCAGCGCATTTGCGCATTCCGCCGCCGCGGATGGCGAGAACCCGCAGCCGACGAGTTTGGAAAACAGGCTGACGGTCATTTGACTCTCGGAGCGTGCGCGTCTGCCGCTTCCCATCCCGTCGCTTATCACGGCAACGGAGCCAAAATCGCAAGATGCGGTAAGCGCGCTGTCGCCGGCGGCGTCGCTGCCGTCCTTTTTAAGACAATGCACGCCGCATTTGAGTACTATGCTGCGCTTTTTGTTTTCCCTAAACGATGCTATCTCCCCTAAACACTCCGCCGTACCCGTTATTATCGGGCGTATCGTTTTGGCGCCGTCGGGCGGGAACAGTTCTGCGATTTCGTCAAGCGTGTGCGCGAGCATCGCGAGTTTCATAAGCGCAAACAGCGCGCGCCGCTCCGCCTTCTCCGTGCGCTCCGTGGTCAACCCCGCGCGAATGCGCAGCGTCAGGCTCTCCTTTATCGGCAAAAACGCCGCAAAAGCGATTATCAGTTCTCGAAAGTTCGGCGCGCCCGTGCCGCTCATAAACACATAAAAGCATATGGCCGGCAGCGCAAACGCCGCCGCGAGGGCTATCCTGCCGAGCGGTCGGACAAGCGCCGCCGCAAGCGCACACGATGCTATGACCGCAATGAACATATAGTCCGCATCAGCCGCTTTTACGCGGCATATCGCCATAAGCGCAGCAGCCGCCACCCCCGCCGCACCGCGAACGCGAACGGCGGCGAGCGAGAAGAACAGCGTCATCACCACGCCGAGCCGTATTCCGAAAACCGCCGTGCGCCCAAGCGAGGCTATCACCATGCCCGCGCATACAGCGAGCGCGATCAGTTTTTCATCCGTCAGCACACGCTTGTCCAATGCGTTAAGTGCTCCGAAGCCGTGCGCGCATGCGAGCATAAGAGCCATACACACGCCTGCCGCGCAGATATAGGCAAGATATCCCTCGCCGTCAACGCCGCGCCACAGCCCGCATACAAGCCCTATTGGTATAAGCACAAACAGCAGAGCAACGCTCAGGGCACATTTTATCGCCGCTGTCATACCGTCGCTGCCGCGCAGAAGGCCGATAAGCGCAAGCAGCAGTATTACGGCGACTGCGCCAAGCAAGTTTTTGTCTGCGGCGCAGCCCGCCAATGAAGCTAAGGCGGCGGGCAGGATGCGCTTTGTATCCCGCGCCATCCAAAGCCCGCTGACCGCCGCAAGCGCGGCAAACGGCACGGCAGGCACGTATATGTCCAAAAAAAGCAGGGCGTTTAGCCCGCGCGCAAAGTACGCGAGCGGGAATATCAGCATACTCGGCATTATGTATTCCCACGCGATATGCTCCCGCCTAAAAAACCCGACCGCGCGCCGCGTTGAAAGCGCGTATTTTTTCAAGGTCTCCACTTTTTCGCTCCTTTGCCGTTTTCTTTTGATGATAGCATATGGGCGCAAAGAACGCTGTCGCTTTGCCGCCGCGCATTTTGGCGGCGCGTGTGGAGTTTGTGCGAAAAAACAAAAACGAACGGACGGCTTGCGCCGTCCGTTCGTTATGTTTAGGTATTGTCCGTTAACGGGCATTGCCGCGTCAGCGGAAGTTCATAGGATCATTCCCAGATCTGCAAGAGATCAACCTTGAGCGTATTCTCGTCGGTGCAGTTGAAATGCCTGACCGCGATACGAACATCCTTGCCCGCATACTCGGTCAGATCGATCATGAACTGCTGCCACTCCTCGGTCATAACCGTTTCGGGCAAGATCTCAATGAAACCATTGGTTGTGAGGTCGAAGTTTGCAGCCTCAATGATATACACCGCGATATGCTCGTAGCAGTAGTTAGGCTCAAAGCCGGAAGCCCAGAAGCTAAAGGTCGGGTTGCCTTCGGGAAGTGTGATCGGAGCCGTAATGAGCCAGTTGTCGGGAGTAAGCGCGCCGGTGGCACTGCTCCAGGACTTGGAACTTGCATAACTCTTTCCGTCATAAGCATACTCCTGAACTGAGGAGATGCCGAAGTTGTTGCCGTCGCCATCCGCATCGATCACGTACCATTCGTCAAGGCTTTCATCGGCCTCGAAACTCATCGAGTAGTACGGTTCTTCCTGTTCGGGAGCTTCAACGGGGATGAGTTCCTCGCCGTCGAACATGAACATCGCCTCATTGCCTGCGTAGTCCGCAACAAGGAGGTACTCGCCTTCCACGATGTCAATGGTCAGTTCGGTCGAAACGCCGCGCTCGGTCTCAAACAGACCTTCGGCGGATTTCTCGGTAGTGCCGTTCGATTCGATAACGATGACTGCCGCAACATAGTGATCGTCGCCTACCTGAACGGTGAGCTGATCGCCCAACTCAACGATCTCAACGGTCGGCATAACGGTATCAACGTGTACTGGGATCTTCCACTCGGGATTCTGGTTGACATCGCGGGTAAACGCGTTGGTGGTGTACATGCCGTCATTCTCAAGATCCGCGATGAGATGGATCACAACATCCTCACCAAACTGGGTGAAGTTGATGTTGGTCGGGAACGCACAGTAGGAGAGACCGAACTGATAACGGTTGCCGCTCCTGTTGAGATAGTCCTTGTTGCAAAGAGTATCCGCACTGCCGTCGAGGGCAATACCGCTTTCGGTGATGGTTTGGAGAACGGTGCCGTTGGGATCCTCGATGGTGTAGGTGATGTAGGAGTTGCGGAGCAGACCTGCATAGAGGGTGTCCACGGTATCCATAAAGCCGTCGCCGTTCGGGGAGATCGCATTGCGGTCCTCGAGATAGTAGCTCATATCTTCGGTCATAACATAGGGGTTGATACCGAGACCGAATATGGATTTACCGGACTTGCAGCCAACGGTGTTGGGGAAGTTGCTGCTGTTCCACGGAGCATCCTCGTAGTAGTAGCCGTAGTCGAGGGTCGCGGACTCGTTCCAGTCGCCGTAGAACTTGATGAACGGTACGGTAAGGCTGAGATCGCCTTCAAGAGGCATCAACTCAAAGAAGCCTTCGAGCATTGCGCCTGCGGTGTAGTAGTAATCAAGGTACGGGATGAGTTCTTCGTCATCAAGGGAGAACTTGATGTTGACTTCGGTCTCGCCGCCGGCGGGAACTGTAACAACACCGGGCATCTCAAAGTTGATGTAGCCGAAGTCTACCTGACGGTATTGACATTCCTCAAGTTCAAGCGCGATACGGGTTGCGAGGATAGCATCCGCAACGGTGATCTCGCCGTCGCCGTCGATGTCGTAAGCCGCAACGTTATCAACGCTGATTATACCAAGCGCTATCCTGGAGATCAGGATCGCGTCAACAACATTGATCTCGCCGTCGCCGTTGACGTCGCCGATCAGGGCTTCGTCTTCCTCGCTCGCGGCAAGGTTCATCGTTCCGCCGTAGTATACGCGAACGGTTTCGCCATTGAGTTCCTGAAGATTTGCGAACTTGAGCAGGAGCACGCTGGGCGCAATGTTGTATTTGAGTTCTTCTTCGCCGAAGTTGTGTACGGTGAAGGTTGCTTCGTAATCAGCACCGGTCTTCTCGGGATCGTCGCCGAGGTTGAGTTTAGGACGGTTGCCCTGAGTGCCCTCTACGGTAATGTAAGCGGTGGTGGTGGTGGCCTTTGCAAGGTTCATCTCACCTGCGCCCTGCTGATGCACGGGTGCGTATTCGCCGCTCTCGGAGTAGATCGGGGTGGTGGTGCTCATGAGGATCTGAGTAACGATGCACTGCTTCTCGTAATCGGATGCATCCGGGAAGTTGTTGTCAACATACTCGGATATGATCGCCATACCGCCGGCAATGTGCGGAGAGGACATCGATGTGCCGTTCCAAGCCTCGTAATCAACGCCGGAAACGGACGAATCGGTCGAGGAGTAGATCGCGCCGCCGGGAGCTGTGATCTCTGGCTTCATAGCCATATTCGCGGTGAAGCCGCGGCTGGAGAAGCCGGTGGTCATATTGCCGTTGTCAACTTCGAATATGCCCATCTCTTTGCCGATGAACATCTCGGTCGCGCCGGACTCTTGGATCGCCTGAGCGTCCGCAAGGGTCATCGCCACGTGGGGGATGCCGCCATCTTCGTAGGTAACCATATTGATGGTGCCGGTGGTGTTGTTGTAAACAACGCACGCTACGGCGCCGGCGGCCTCTGCGTTTGCCGCTTTGTCAACGAAATTGATGGAGCCGCGCTGTACGAAGGCAACCTTGCCGTCTACGTCAACGCCTTCGAAATCTCCGGGATTACCGGGGCCCTCGATGAATACGAACTCAACGGTCTGACCGCCGAGAGCGTCCCTGAGGAACACGGGGTTAGCGGCGTTTTCGGTGTACATATACTTAACGCCGTCAATTTCCACAAAGTAGTTCTGAGCTTTTGCGTTCTGAACAGCGGCAACGGATACGCCGTAGGGCCAGGTGGAAGGCGAACCTACAACGCCGAAGTCGATGTTGTTAACGAGGGTGTAGCCGTTCAAAGTGAGGCTTCCGTTTTGGGTAATGCCGAAGTTGCCGCCCCAGCGGTTTGCCATAGCGGCATCGTAGTCGTTGCCCGCGCTCATGGCGATATTAACGCCGGCGTCCGCACAGCGCTCGAGAACCTCTGCATAGGACGGATCGTAGAGTTCCTCGCTGCCGCAGGCGGAACCGAGCGACAGGTTTGCCGCAGCAACGCCGAGAATGGCACAGTCTTCCATAGCACGAATGATAACTGCCCAACTGGCGGTACCTGTCTTCGGGTTGAATACCTGCATCGCAACGATCTGCGCATCGGGAGCAACGCCCCTGATTACGTCGTTATTGCCTGCGGTGATACCCGCAACATGGGTGCCGTGGTCGCTTGAGCCGTGTGCTACGCTGGAAACGTTGGTGAAGTAGTTCCAACGGAAGGGGATCTTTGCGCTGTAGTAAACATTTTCCAAGGTCATTTCGTCCGCGCCGTTGCCCTGAAGCTCGCCGCCGTCGATGAACGCCTGGATATCGTCGCTAGTGAACATGACGGTCGCTTCATCGGGCTGAACGGAGAAAGCGGGATGGTCCACCTTGCAGCCGGTGTCGATGATCGCAACAGCATAGCCTTGGCCGGAATAACCGAGATCCCAAGCAGCGGGCGCGCTGACCTGATCAACACTTGTAACGAGGTTGGGGGCTTCCCACTCGCCGGCTACGAAAGCGCGCATACCGTCGAGCTTGTTGATTTCCTCAACAAGACGGTATTCGCCCTCGAACGCAAAGCCGTTGAAGATAACGGTGTAGTTGTAAAGAACGTTTACATCCACGCCGCAGTTGACCGTGATAGCGTTTGCCGCTTTCTTCTGGGAAGTGAGAAGCATCTCGCGATACGCGGTCGCATTCCTGAAATTGGCGGTAGCTTCTACTGCGGGAGCATCTTCGAGCTCAACCATAATCATAACGATATCGTTGGGCTGGACCGCTTCTTTGGTTTCAACATCGGCCGCCGCAAAAGTTCTGCCGTTCCTGATGGTCGAAGCATCGAAAGATTTGATCTCAGACTCTACGACTGCGGGTGCTCCGGTGCCGGAACGAAACTCAAAGTCGTCTGTGTGTTTGAGTTCGCTTTCGATCTGCGCCATCGCGCCGCTGAATGCGGGCAGTACCAACATCAGAGCAAGAAGGCAGGCAAGAAAGCCTTTGAAAGATTTCTTCATGATTTATCCTCCTTATAAGGTTGCGTTGGCAGTGCTCGTCCCGCGGGATATCTGTTTTCTATGAAAAAAGCCGAGGATCCGTCCAAAACCGACTGTCCAAAGAGATAAAAACCCCCCGAAACGAGCGTATCCAATCCATTACAGTATAATCTCAAAAGGGGAATGTGTCAATACTTTTTATGATAATTCTATACTGTTTATTATATTGATGCGGTATATTGCCAAAATCATTATATCCCCGCGTGTCCCATCTTCGTCAAGGCTGAAATATACTTTTGTTTCGGCATTTTTCAGGGTTGACAAAGTCCGCAGCGGCTATTATAATGTAGCGGCAAATGAATATCCGCCAAAGACAGCAGGTGCCTGTTATGGGCTCAATATCCCGCCGAGGTGAAGCAAACAGAACCGAGTACGCCCCTATGGGCTTATGATACTGTTCCTCGCCCCCGCGCTGTGGCTTGAGCCAACTGCCGGGGGATATTTGTTTGAAACTGTGACAAGGAGGAAACACCAAATGGCAAATGCTTCCATTATCAAAATGAAGGAGCAGCACGTCCAAGAGATCGGCGAAAAGATCAAGAAGGCTCAGTCCATCGTTCTGTTCGACTATCGCGGACTCACCGTTGAGGAAGATACCGATCTTCGCAACCAGATGCGCAAAGCCGGCGTCGAGTACGTTGTTCTTAAAAACTCAATGGTCGAAAGAGCCTGCCGCGAGCTCAATATGGACGAGAAGGTCTACGAGATGCTCAAAGGGCCGTCCGCTTTCGCGTTCGGTTACGAAGACGCAGTCGCGCCCGCAAAGATCCTCAAGGATTTCGTTAAAAAGGTCAAGAAGTGCGCCGTAAAGGGCGGTCTTGTTGACGGCGCGGTCACCGATGTCAAAGGCATCGAAGCGCTTGCGGATCTGCCTTCCCGC
Source organism: Clostridia bacterium (assembly GCA_017538255.1). Lineage (GTDB taxonomy): Bacteria > Bacillota > Clostridia > Christensenellales > CAG-138 > PeH17. Next base: position 21,821 of record JAFYJD010000018.1, read on the forward strand.
GAAGTTCTTATCGCCCGTATGCTCGGCAGCATGATCAGCCCCGTTCAGGGTCTGGCCATCGCGCTCGATCAGGTTGCCAAAAAACTCGGCGACGGTGCCGAAACCCCCGCTGCGGCCGAATAAGACCGCGCATCCCGCTTTCAAACAAAAAATCTTAATTGGAGGAAACAAAAATGAATAAGCAGGAGTTTATCGAATACATCAAATCCCTTACCGTTCTCGAACTTGCAGATCTCGTTCACGCAGTTGAAGAAGAGTTCGGCGTATCCGCAGCCGCTACCGCAGTTGCAGTTGCAGGCCCCGCAGCAGCAGGCCCCGCAGAATCCGCAGAAGAGAAGACCGAGTTTGACGTTGTCCTCAAGGGCTTCGGCGCAAACAAACTCAACGTCATCAAGATCGTCCGTCAGGAACTCGGTCTTGGCCTTAAGGAAGCAAAGGACGCCGTCGAAGGCTGCCCCACCACTCTCAAGGAAGGCCTTTCCAAGGAAGACGCAGAGAAACTCGCAGCCGTATTCAAAGAGGCCGGCGCAGAGATCGAACTCAAATAATCACTCACTGTCACAGAAACAAGCGCCTTTTGGGGCGAACAAACGCGCGGGCCGCACGCCCGCGCGTTTGTTGCTTTTATTAAAGCCCGCAACCGCCATATGCTTTACGCTCAAAGCCCGATGACTGCTGGGGCGGCTCCGCTTTTTCAGTTGTGCTGAGTGTTCTTTCCCGCCGCGTAGTTCAGTCGCTTTTTTCATTTTACACAAGTGTTTTTTAGCAAACGAAATCGACCCTGCATATGCAGGGTCGATTTTCGTGGATCAGTTGTGCGTCTGATCAGGAAGCGATGCCATAACGGTAGTTTAGCATCTGAACAGAAGGAGCCTCATTCTGTCGCGGGCGTCCCGGATGCGCGCAGGAACGCATCGCGGCAAAAATGGAGCGGATCTGGCGGAGTGGGTGTCAGCGGCCTTCCGTAACGGGCGCTGCGTAAGCGGGCGCGGTCGTTTTGGGAATGGTAACATACCTGGCTGCTGTATATGCGCTGACGGTGCCGTAATCATCGAGCGCACGGAGTCTGTAGTAGTATTTACTGCCGGCAGTGAGCGCGGAGTCATCCTCGAAGATGGTGTCGGTTACGGTCGCGATCAACGTATACTCCCCATCTTTGAGCGCACGATAAACTTCATAGCGCGTTGCATTTTTTGCTGCGTACCATGTAACAATCGGAGTGCTGCCGTCGAGGGTTGCTTTGACCCCTGTGGGGGCTGCGACATAGTAGGTGGTGATGTACCTATCCTTGCTGAATGCACTTGCGGTGCCGTAGTCATCAAGCGCACGCACCTGATAGTAGTACTTCTTGTCGGCTTCAAGGCTGCTTTCATCCCTAAATGTGGTGCCGGTAACGGTTGCAATAAGGGAGTATTCGCCGTCAACGCTCTTGCGGTAAACCTCATACTTGGTAGCGTTGGCAACAGCCTTCCAACTTGCCTGAGGCTTGCGTTCTGCAAGCGCGAGGGTCACAACCGGAGTTGCGATGTAGTAGGTGGTGATATACCGCTCCCTGCTGAATGCGCCTGTGATGCCGAGATCGTCAATTGCGCAGACCTTGTAGTAGTACTTCTTGCCGGCTTCCAAGGTCTCATCTTCGTCCGCGAATGTGGTATCGATGACGGTCGCGATAAGGGCATATTCGCCGTCAATGCTCCTGCGGTAAACCTGATACTTGGTAGCATTGGTAATCTCGTTCCATGTTAACATGGGCTTGCGCTCCACTATGCTTAAAGTCATCGTGGGAGCCTTGAGGCCGTAGGTAGTCACATAGGCATAGTTGCTGAAGGGACCTTCATTGCCATGAATATCGGCTGCGCAAACCTTGTAGTAGTACCTGGTGAGCGGGCTCAGTTCTTCGGTATCAACGAAACAGAGTTCGGTGGTGTTGCCGATCAGCGTGTAGAGCTCGGTGGCCTTGGTGGCGCGGTATACGTTGTAGGATACGGCGCCGGAAACCGCAGACCAAGTGATGGTGGGCATATTGTCAACTAGTTGGCCCTTGAAGTTATAGGGCTTGGAAAGGTTGACAGCGGGAGCCGCATTGACCTCGGTCGCGTTTGCAATGGTCGCGGAGTCAACATAGAAACTGGAGGAAATGCTCCTGGTCTTGACGCCGGTGATGAGTTTGATCTGGCAAACGGAGAGGATATCGGTTTCGCCGTTGGCATCGCAGGTGATTGCAACGCGGCCGTCCTCGATGGCGTCGGTGATGTCGAAGAACATTTCGGTGGCGGAGTCAACGATGAACTTCTGACCGTTTACTCGCATTACAACGGACTTGGCGTTGGGGCTCTTTGCGCTGATCTGGATCTTGGTCTCGCCCTCGACATAGTCCTTGATGGTGAACGCTACACCGTGATTGGACCTGATGTAGGTCTCGTTGTTGGGGCCAAAGTACGCGTATTCGTCAACGGTAATAACGTTGCTTTCGCTGCCGTCGTAGTAGATCATACCGTCTATACGACCGCCGGAACCGAAGTCGCCCTGTGCAATGAGGAGCCTGCGGATCTGAGAGAACTCGGGGTTGTGCTCATCGGCCTCATAGTACAGATGACCCTTGAGTTCGCTGTCGGAGAGTGATGCAACGAGGGGATTGTATACGCGCACGGCGTCGATGTAGCAGGTGAAGGTGCCGCCTGCCGCCCTCATCGAAACAAGGGTATCGGGGTTGTCGCAAGCGGTTACGACTTCGTACTCAACACCCGCTTCAAGACCGGGGATATTTGATACGACGTTGCCGCCCTTGGTGCCGCTCTTGGTGGTTTGAGTGATGCCCCTGCTGCCGAGGATGTGATCGTAGACCTCGTTGTACAAAGCGGTCACGCGGACCTGATACTCGCCCCACATAAGATCGGTAATGTGTATAACGGGGATCTGATAGAGGAGTCCTTGGCTGAAGAAGGTGTCTACTACCAGATGCTTGGATGCGCCTGTCTGGCTGTAGTTCCAGTTCTGGCCTGCGGGAACTACGTCTACTGCGAAGACGCCGGTGTCAAGGCCGCTGCGGCTCATAATTTCAAAGCCGGTACCGCGGAACTCGAACTGTGCGTTGGGCCAACTTGCGGAGCCCTTGCGTACGAGGTCGTAGAGGTTTTTGTTGACAGTAACGCTCATAGCCCTGCCGTTGCTGTCGCCGTGGGTCTCACGCATCTTGCCGTTGAAGTTGTTCTGATATTCGCCTTCAAAGCCGTAGATGGTGTTGGCCGTATCCTGATTCGCGTCGTCGTACTTGGTATTGGCGATAAGAGTTTTGGTATTGACGTCGTAGGTCTGCCCGTTTGCGATGCCTTCGACCTGCCACTGCGCGTCGTTTTCTGAACTGTCGCTGAACCTTATGAGGCTTTCCTCATAATGAACGTTGGTCGCGGGGAGGAAGTATACCCTGCACCATTCATAAACGGGCTCGGACTCTCCGGTTACGATGCTCTTGCGATAAGAGGTGAGTTCGAGCAGGGTCGCAGCGTCGTACTTATCGCCGTTGATGCTCTTGATGACAACGTAAGGCTGGCAGTTATTCGCGGCATGATCGTGCTGACCGTTTTTGTCGATCCCTGCGATGCCTACCTCAAAGTGCTCGGCAAGTTCAAGATGCCTTGCGGTGTTGGCATAGGGGTAGGTGTCGTGATAATCGTAACTGCCGTTTGCGAGTTTTGTCTGCTGGATGTAAGCGTCGTCGATGGTGAGAATGTGCTTAACATCGTGAGTGTTCTCATCGGTTTCAAAGAAGGCGCGGGCATCCTCGTCCTGGATCTTCAGCGAGAAGTCGTAAACGATTTGCTTGGCACGGATGCTTACGACGGGTACGGGGAAAATCGCTTCTTCGCCGTCCACAACGATGATTCTGTCGCTGCTGCTGGTGTTGCCGTTTGAGTCGTTGATAACGGTAACATTGGCAGTCCTCGTGACGGTGGTGTTGTTGGCGTTGTCTACGATGGTGGCGGTAACGGTGGCTGCGCCTGCATTGACGCCGGTAACCATACCTGTGGCGGGATCAACGCTCGCTACTGAGGGGTTGCCGCTGCTCCAAGTTACGGTGTAGTCCGCCTCATTGGGGGATACGTAGAAGCAGGGGAGTTTGCTTGAGCCCTTGACAACGAGAAGGGGCTCTACCGAAGCGCCGGTGATGGGCGCGGTGTTGTTCGCTGCGCCGCCGACAACGGTAACGGTCGCGGACGCGGTCTTGACGGTGCCGCTCTTGTTATCGGTAACGGTCGCGGTGATGGCGGTGGTGCCGTTCTTGACGCCGGTTACCTTGCCGTTTGCATTCACGGTCGCGATGGTGGGATCGCCGACGGTCCAGGTGGTGCTGTAGTTCGTTGGGTTGGTCGAGTTGGTACCGGTAACGCTGAGAACGGGGGTCTTGGAGGAGCCCGCAACAACGGTTATGTTGTTAAGACCAACGGTGGAAACGTTGACTGCCGAGGAGTCGGGATAGGTCGTGATGTTGACGGTGCGGGGGTAGGTCTGTCCGGTCACGTTATCGGTGATTGTGATGGTGATGGTGCCGGAGGTCCACTCGGTGCGGCCGATCAGCAGGCCGTCCTCATTGAAGGTAGCAACGTTGGGGTTGCTGAGGCTGTAAGAAACGCTGTAATCGGCATTCGCGGGGATAACGTTGATAACGGGAAGCTGGCCGGAACCCTTGATGAGCTTGATGGCCGGGATCGAAGCGATCTGGCTGATCGGGGAACTGCCGCCGTTATTGCCGGTGGTGGGCTGGGGAACGGTGATGGCGGAAACCTTGGTGATGGTCTCGCCGGTTACCTTATCGGTGATCTTCGCGGTGAGGGTGGCGGTGCCGGGGTTTTTACCGGTAACTTTGCCGCTGTTGGCGTCCACGGTAGCGACATTGGTGTTGGAAGAAGTCCAAACCACGGTATAGTTCGCGTCGGCGGGTTCAACGCTGATCGTGGGTATCTTGGAGGAATCGGGCTTTACGGTTATATCGTAAAGGGTAGCGCCGGTAACAGCGGGGGCATTGCTGCCGCTGTTGCCGCCGGCGGGAGCGCCGGAGTAAAGGCCGGAGATCTGTGTGGGGGTGTTGCTGATCTCAACGGTGCCGATGGTATCGGACTTCGCGAGAAGGCCCCTGATCTGAACGACGAACTTCTTGCCGTGAACGGTGCTGTCCATATAGCAGGTGTTGGCGTCGTAATCGAAGCCGCCGACGGTAACGACGTCGCCGTTCCTGCTGACGATCGCTCCGTTGTAGGGAACGAGGTTGTTTTCAAAGACGTATTCGCCGTTCTGGTAGCCGATGGCATCCTGGGTGAAGGTCTTGACATTGGTGTTGACGTCAAAACTGTCGTGGTACTTGAAGTACTCGGAGATGATGTCCTTGATGTAGGCATCACCGATGGTGTTCATCGAGCCGGTGGAGGCGAAGTTGGTTACGGTGGGGATCTCCGTGATGAAGGTGTTGATCATCGAGCGGAGCTGCTGCGTCGGATTGCTGTAGTCGGGCGCGGTGTAGCTGCCGTTCACAAGGACCTTTGCGTTGGGTACTTTGAAGTAGTACTTGCTGTACGCGGACTCGTTTGCCTTATCGAGCGGATGGTTGTTGTAAGCGATCCTGTTGTTGTAGTTCCTTACGTTGTTGTCATAGAAACCGCTTATGAGTTTACGGCTGCCGTTTGCCTCGGTGTAGAAGTAACCGATGCTCTTGCTGCGGGTGTAGTAGGTGCCCGACCAGTTGCCGTTGAAGTTGTAAGCGGGGATATAGCTGTAGGAGAGCGCGCCGCTGGAACTCTGGCCGACCTCATTGTAAGCTTCGCTGTTGGTAATGTACTTAGCAACAACGGGGCCGTTGGGGCCGTAGTTCTCGGTGCAGGGATATACGCTGGAGATAACGGTGGTGAAATCACGGGAGTAGAACTCGTCGTTGTTGAATCTCAGCGTGTTGTACTTTGCGGTGGTGTAGGCGCCGCTGGCGTTGCCGTAAGCGGGGTCGTAAGCGTGGCTGCTGATAGCGGCGGCGTCGTTGTTCCAACCGTAGTTGGAGGAGAAAATGCTCCAACCGGCCCAGTCGTAGGAGTTAACCAACTCGTTGACCTCGGTGCTGAGGGCGACGCTGTAGATCTTGGCGCCGTAGTCCTTTTTAATTGAGGTCGCAATGTTGACCGCATTGGCAGCGATGTTCATATCAAAGCCGTCCCAGCCTGGGGTACCGTCGGTGATGAGGATGACGACTTTGTTGCGGGGAACGTTGGAAACGGAACCGTCCGCATTGTAAACGGTGTAGGTATCGTTGCCGGTAGCGGCGATGATGCCCCTTGCCATATCAAGACCTGCGTTGGTGTAAGCGCCGGAACTGATGGGGCTCCGAAGGAGCGCCTTGTTGAGCGCGGCATAACCTTCGGCGGTGTTGACGGAGGTGAGGGTATCGTTGTACTTATGCTGAGCGGATACGGCATAGGTGGAGGTGCCGGAGAACTGGTAGTTGTACCAATCGCCATTGGTGTCGTAAAGACCGGTGGCGGAGTCGCCGGCATTGCAGCTGTAAGCGCCGAAGCCAACGAGGCTTACGCGGTGATCCGCACCGCCGTGAGCGGGGCTGCGGAGTTCTTCGATGAGAGCGTGAGCGATCGACTTAACGGCGGTCTGCTTGTAGGTGTCAATGGAAAAAGTGCCGAAGCCGTATTCGTTATCATCATAGGACGCGTTATCCTGCATCAAACAGGACTGATCCATAACGATGATGAAGTCCGTGGGGGCTTCGTTCTGCTGCTCGGCGATCGGCTTCTCACCGGTGATATAAGCGGTGAGGTCGATGCAGTAGGTACCGTCGGCAGCGAGCCACGCATCCTTGTTGAGGACTATCGCGCTGTTGCTTGCGCCGTAGGTGATCTCGCCGGTCTCGGGATCAACGGTAGCGGCGGACGCTTTACCGAAGATGCCGCTGATGGCGGTAAAGGCGCCGAATACCATAATGATAGCGAGCAGGCTTGCTACGATCCTGGTGAAAGTTGATTTGCTGTTCATTGTCTCCTCCTGATTTGCAGTTGTGAACCAAATTCTGTCGCACGGCGGCGCACAAGACCGCCAACGCTTTTACGGTGTCGCATTTTAATTAAGTGTAAATATCTTGTCAAGCGCATCTGCCGCATTTTTATCAGTATATTTTTCAGCGTTTTTTTGGGGGCGATAAGCCGAGTCCGACCCGTTTCCCGCATTTTGCGCCGCTCATTTTTAGCGCATCCGATTTTTTACAGATGTAATAAGGCTTATTTCGCTGTTGCGACGCACAGTTCGGCTCTTTTTTTGCGCTGTTTTTCTGCCGCGGTTTGATCGATTTAAAGTTTATCTAATTCGGCACCGTGAAAATATACTCAGTAATTTGCATTTTCATCTAATCCCTTCCCCTCATTTTTGCCATTTTCCGGTTTTATGAGCGTAAAATCCATACATTTTCCCACGCATTTGCCCCATTATTACGTCCATCTAATCCGATTTTGCCGTTCAATTCGCTTCTGCCGCTAATTAGATAAATATCAAAGCAGCCCGCGCAAGCGCAGACTGCTGTATGTTAGATGACCATGTAAGTTATATGCACTATTATATAAATAGGAAGGTTTACCTCTTCCTCGCTCCCGTGGCAGGCATTAAAACGCCTTATCGGCCTCTTTTACCCTTGCGCAGTACGGTGATTCATATAATTTGCCGTGAACGAAGTGGTTATACGAGCGGCAGCCACCCGCGCAGTACTTTCCAAGGGCGCATTCGGCGCATTTTCCCGTCAAAAGAGCGGTCGAAAAGCCCCGATTATAGGCAAACGCTCCAGGATCAGACCATATTTCGGAGAGTGAACGCTCCCTTAAATTGCCCTCATTGAACGCTTCATCGTACATGGATTCACATCCGCGCACGTTCCCGACGCTGTCTATACCTATCGCGGAGAGCCCCGCGCCGCACCCCGAAAACACGGTTTTTCCGTCCCGAATGCCGCGCAAAAAACCCTCTTTTTCGGTAAAATAGCCGATATTATCCGCTATCCCGAGCGCAAACGGCGCGTCCGAATGCCGCATAATGAAGTCGATGACCGCGCCGAAATCGAATCGGTGATCGATCCCTCCCCCGTGTGCGTTGCCCATTGGCGAGCACGCCTGTATCTGCCACGCATCTATGCCCTTATTTTTCAAAATATCATATAGTTCTTCAATAAACGGCGCGTTTTCCGCATTCAGTGTGGTTATTACGGATACGGGGGTGCCGCTCGCTTTCAATGCATCGATCGCGCTCATCGCGCGGCGAAAACTGCCCTTTTGCCTGTACGCGTCGTGCAGGGGCTCAATGCCGTCCACGGATACCGCAACGGATTCCACTCCGAGTGTTTTGAGCGTATCGAGTATGCTCTTGTCAAACAGAAACCCGTTGGTGATGATCGCGGTGCTTATACCGTTTTTTATAAGCCGTTCAACGATTTTTGCCCAATCCGGGCGCATAAACACCTCGCCGCCGATGAGCGATACACGCTCGCAGCCGAGCGCCGCAAGTTGATCCGCAACGGAAAGACATTCCTCGGTATTGAGTTCATTTTCCCGCGCTTTTCCCGCCATTGAGCCGCAGTATTTGCAGGAAAAACAGCATTTCAGCGTTATCTCCCACACGCAGGAGCGAAGCAAATAGCCGTCCATTACAACTCCATTATCTCGTATGCCGCGTTCTTTTTGCCTTTTTTATTGGGCTCGGGCAGTTTTTGCCCGCAGTTTCGGCAGAACTTATCCGTTTGATGTGCGCGTTCACCGCAGTTAACGCAAAAGCGCAGACCGTTCACGGGCGGCGCGCCGTAAACCTCGGCCAATGCTCCCCCGTTATCGCGCTCGTCGGGCAGGGGCGGGCAGGCGTAGACCGGGCGCGCTTCGTCACGCGGAAACATACTGGGGCTCGCGTATACAAGCTGCGTCGGAGCGCGAAAAACGCGGCCCTTGCGGAAGTTTGCCGGGTACTCCGCCGCTTCTCCCCCGATCGTTTCATCCTTCAAAGGCGCATCGCCTTCGCCTTTGATCGGCGGCACCGCATAGACCTTTGTGAATCCGTTGTTCCTGTTTTTCATCTTGCACCTCCATAGCGCATATAGGTTAAGTTTATCACAACCACGCCTGTTTTTCAATCGTTCTGCACCGCGCTTTTGCTCATCATATATAGAAAATGTATAAAATAAGTATTGACTTTTTCGCTCCGCCGATGTATAATACCGCTTGCAATCCAAATCGCGGTCGTGGCGGAACTGGCAGACGCGTACGTTTGAGGGGCGTATGGGAGACCGTATGGGTTCAAGTCCCATCGACCGCACCATGTTATCTATACGAAAAAGATATAGAGCAAAAAAAGCCCGATAAAATCGGGTTTTTTTGCGCCCAAAACGCCTGTAAACTACTGTACAAATCCATAGATGTAAAATGGGTATTTTTGCCATTTGACAGGACTTGAACCCATGTGAAAACCGAATATCAAGCAATTTATGGCAGACTGAGCAAAAAAGTCTGCCCTTTTTTATTCCCCCCATCTCGCTGATCGTTTGAAAATAACGGTCGGCTTTTTTTATTTCAAGCGAAAGGAGCTAAGTACCATGCTATTCACCGAAACACCGAAGCTGCGAGCTTTGGAAAGACTTATGACTACCGTTCCGAACTTTGAGCCGCGAGCAAGCGGCTTCGTTATCGTTCACTGCTTCGAGCCTCCGCCCGAGGTGTGTCCGCAAGGACGGCTTGCCTACTGCGGAGAAAGGACGAGCTGCAAGGTCTTGCGCTGTCCATTTCTTGTAAAGCTCATCATCACCGGCAAAGCGAGACGAGCAGATGTCTTGCGCGAGACCATGAGCAGGATACGCAGCGCCGCCTTCATTCGGCGGCTCAACAGTTTATTAAGAGAAAGTGAGGATGATCCAATGAGATTTAGAAACGAAAAGCACCGCCTTGCGTTCGAGGCGGCAATATCGAAGCTCGACCGTAAGAACAATGCACTTATGTCCGCTGTGTATCTTCTGACTGCGGACAGAGCCTTGTGGAATCAGACCGGACGGTATGTTGTCCGAAACGGCATCGCGTTTGAGAGTTTCAAGGGAAGCTCATGCACCCCGAACGGCTATACCCTGTTCTGCTGTGCGAAGGATCTGTATTCGGGAACCAAGCACCTGACCATCGCCGACCTTGCGGATACGGAGCTTGTGCAGCCCGGCATCTTCGAGCTTGTTTGCAGCGCAATGGCGATAAGAAGGTTCGGGCTTGGGGCTATAGGATATAAGAAAGACTAACTATTAAAAGTCAACCCTTATTTTAGTAGTTGTGTCGATAACGCTCTCCGATTACCGCCGCCATTGACAAACAGCATTCAAATGCTGAAAAAAAGGATGCGAGGGCGACGGGAGAACA
>JAFYJD010000019.1 GCA_017538255.1 Clostridia bacterium
CGTTACTCACGATCTGGAGATCGCCGCCGAGACCGACGAGGTGTTTATGATGAAGGACGGCGTTCTCGAAAGGGGTCTTCAGGTGTAGTTCCTCCCTTCACGGATGCGCTCAAAACGGAGCGCCCGCTGCCTTAAATAAAATAAGAGCCGAGAATACTTACGATATTCTCGGCTCTTTGCTTTATAACTCCGGTTTCGGCAGAACGTTCCGCGCCTTGCGCAACGGCTTTTTTATCTTAATTTGCTTTGTTGAGCCTTTCTTTTTCGTACTGCAAGGTATACAGATCGAAGTATCTGCCTTTTTTCTCGAGCAGTTCGTGATGGCTGCCCTGTTCCACGATCTCGCCTTTTGAAAGCACGATGATATTGTCCGCGTGCTGTATCGTCGAAAGCCTGTGCGCGACGATCAGCATCGTGCCGATATTCATCAGTTTTTCAAGCGAATCCTGTATGAGCACCTCGGTCTCGGTATCGATATTCGCGGTGGCTTCGTCGAGTATCATTACCGAGGGCTTATGGATGATCGTTCGGGCAAAACTCAAAAGCTGCCTCTGCCCCGCCGAGAAGTTGTTGCCGCGCTCGCGCACGACCTCATCCAGCCCGTTTTCGAGCCTGTTGATGAAGTGATCGGCGTTGACGTAGCGGCAGGCCTCGTTCACTTCCTCGTCGCTCACGCCTTCAAGATCCATAAGGATATTGCTCCTTATCGTGCCCGAGAACAGGAACACGTCCTGAAGCATCTGCCCGAAATGCCTGCGAAGCGAACTTATCTTGATCTTTCTTATATCAATGCCGTCGATCAGGATCTCGCCCTTTTGGAACTCGTAATTGCGGCAGATGAGCGAAAGTATCGTCGTTTTGCCGGAGCCCGTCGCGCCGACGAAAGCAACCGTGTCCTTTGGCTCAACACGGAACGAAACGCCCTTGAGCACCCATTCGTCCTCAACATAGCGGAACCATACGTCGCGGAACTCTATCTCGCCGCGCACCTCTTCAAGTTCTATCGCGTCCTCCGCGTCCACGAGCGCGGGCTCTATATCCATTATCGTAAATACCTTTTCCGCCGAAGCGAACGCACTTTGCAGCCAGTTGAACTGTTCCGCCAGATTCTGGATCGGGTTATAGAACTTGTTTATGAACATATAAAAGGTGACAATCGTGCCCGCCTGTATCGACTGCCCGAGGAAGCGCGCACCGTCGAGATAACCCTTGCCGCCGATATAGAACAGCGTCATAACGGAACTGATGTACAGCATATATACGAGCGGACGAAAGACTCCGAATACGAGTATCTGCTCGCGCTTGGCCTTGCCGAGCCCATTGCTCTTTTGGGTAAAGTCGCGCAGTTTTTCGCCCTCGCGGTTGAATATCTGCGTGATCTTGATGCCGGAAAGGTTTTCCGACAGATAGGTGTTTATATCGGTCGTGCGGTCCTTGACGCGGCGGTAGGCGCGGCGGGCAAACTTGCGGAAGATGACCGTGAACAGCACGATGAACGGCACAAAGCACAGCACCATCAGCGTAAGGCCTACATTGAGCGCGAACATCGCGGCAAGCACGCCCACGATGATGAACATATTCTTGACAAGGTTCACCAAAAGCGCCGTGAACATCAGCGAGATCGCGTTGGTGTCGTTCGTTACCCTCGTAACGAGTTTACCGACGGGCGTGGCGTTCATCTGTTCGTGGGACAGGCTCTCGATATGCGTGAACAGGTCTTCGCGCATATTGGAGATTATCCTTTGTCCGATCCTTTGCAGGATTATCGCCTGAGAATAGGTGCATACCATCGAAACGATCAGTATGCTCGCGTATAGCGCAACGTAACCGAACAGCGCCGACAATTCAAACTTTTGCTGAACGAGCGATGTTATCTTTCCGACGATTATCGGAGAGAGTATGTCGTAGGCGATGCCGAACAGCACGATGAAGCCGACCAGCAGGAACTTCCATTTATACGGCGTGGCGTATTTGATAAGGCGTTTAAGTATCTCGCCGTCCTTCATATGGCGGTCAAAGCCGATCGCCTGCTTTTTGTCCTTTATCGAGGCATAGGCAACGATCAAAACGATTGCTATTATGCCGATTATGCCGCCGACGAGAAGAAGAGGATAATAGTTTCGCATTCAGTTCACCCCCTCATTTGACAGCGTCTTCAAGACGCTGGAGTTCGACCATTTTCGCGTATTCGGGGCACGAAGCAACGAGTTCTTCGTGGGTTCCGACGGCGATCACCCTGCCGTCCTCAATAAAGATTATCTTGTCCATATTCTCTATCGTGGATATGCGGTGCGCGATCAGGATCGTCGTCTTGCCCTCACGGCTCGACTTCAGGTTTTCAAGTATAACCTTTTCGGTGTCGGTATCAACGGCGGACACCGAGTCGTCAAGTATCAGTATCGCGGCGTTTTTCATAAGCGCGCGGGCGATCGAGATGCGCTGTTTCTGTCCGCCCGAAACCGTCACGCCCCTTTCACCGAGGATCGTTCCGTATTTGTCCTTGAACTCGGCGATATTGTCGTGAACGTTGGCAAGCACGGCGGAGTTCTCTATCGCCGCATCGTCAACATCGTCAAACGCAAAGTTGATGTTGTTTGTGATAGTGTCCGAAAACAGGAAATTATCCTGCGGCACATAGGCGCAGCCGTCGCGCACGGAACGGATCGTAAGCTCGTTCACGTCGCGCCCGTCCACAAACAGCGTGCCGTCGGGCACGTTGTAGGTGCGAAGGATCAGATCGACGAGCGTCGTCTTGCCCGAGCCCGTTTTGCCGACGATGCCGACGCTTTCTCCCGCATTGATTTTGAACGAAACGTCTTGAAGCGCGTCGAACTCGCCGTCCGGATAGCGGAAAGTGAGGTTTTTGAACTCAATATCGCCTTTTACAGCGTCGAGCGCTTTAGTTCCCTCGGCGTCCCTAACGGTTATCTCGGCTTCGAGCAGTTCGGCAACGCGCTTCATCGAGGCTTTGCCGCGCGCGGATTTTTCGATCAGCATCGATACCGCCATAACGGGCCATACGACCGATGAAAAATAGCCTATGTACTCAACGAGGCGGCCCGCGGTGAACTTGCTTTCGTGAACGAGGTAGCCGCCGTAGCCGAGTATGACGCAGATGACCGTTTCAACAAGAAGCACGATCAATACGTGCATAAGGTTGGATATCTTGGTGTATTTTACGTTCGCCTTTTCGTTATCCACATTGAGCGTGCGGAACGAGAGCAGCTGTTTTAGTTCCTTGACGAACGCCTTTATGACCGCGTAGCCCGAAAAACTCTCCTGCGCGAAATCGGAAAGGTTGGAAAACGCCTGCTGCCTTACTTCCCATTGCTTCATCATCGCCTTGCCCATAAGCGTGCCGATAAGAAGGATGAGTCCAAGCGGTATCAGCGTCAGCAGCGTCAGCGACGGATCCATACGCCACATATTGTAGAAGCCGAGGAGCCCCAAAAAGAGCGCGTCAAAGAACATCAGCATTCCGTCGCCGAAGCATTCCTGGATCGTATCAAGGTCGTTTGTGAAAAGGCTCATCAGGTTGCCGACCTTGTTTACCTGGTAATAGTCCCTTGAAAGATCCTTGCAATGGTCGAACATACGGATCCTTATATCCGTTTCAACACGGATCGCTGAGCCGAAGAAGCAAACGCGCCACAAAAAGCGCCCCAGCACCATAACCAGCACGATGCCGACTATCGGAAGGCATATCTTGTCCAAAAGAAAATCAAGATCGAACGGGGTCAAAACGCCCTTGTAGAGCACCTCGCCCTTGTCGAGGCCGTCGATCAGCATTCCGTACAGTTTGGGGATGATGAGTTGGAAGTAGTCCACAAGTATCAGCGCAAATGCTCCAAGCAGAAGTATCGGCGCGTACTTAAGGTAGTAGCGGTTGATATGCTTGCCGAAAATCAAAAACTGTCTCCTTCCGAGTGCGCGTCCGCATCCGCTCCGCGAACGCCTGCTCAAAACAAAAAAGTCGTGAGATAATCATAAAGTACTTAACAAAAAAAGTCAAGAGGCAAATTAAAAGGCGGCAGAACGTGCGCCTTGGGCACATCTTGCCGCCTTTTCGTTATTTATCAATGGTTTTTGAGTGCTCAGCCCTCTATATTCTCCGATTCGTCTATCATACCGTACGCGATAGCGAGCAATTTTTCGCGGAGTTTTGCTTCCGCTTCGGCCGCGTGCGCCTCGCTCGTATCCGCAAGCGTGTAGTGCGTTTGGATATAAATATGCCCGTCGCCTATCAAGAACTCCACTCCCATATAGCCGTCGTTGTCGGGCCGCGCCTGCGATTTTGATAAGCGTATCACCGTACCCTTGTAGCTCTCCGTGCCGTAAACGCGGTCGTTTTCTATTCGGTTAACGGAACACTCGACCTCGTGCCGGTATTCATCGCCGTCCACGGTCTCGCTCCATTCGATTATGTATCCGTTGTTTTTGGTATTCCTGCGCGGAGTTCGGGTACGGAAGAAATACTTCACATCGTTCGCGTTCTCGTAAGCGGAGCGCTCGGGATAGATCACGTCCAAGTTCTTCAGCCCCTTCGTCAACGCCTCATACGACCCCGCAGGTCTTCTGAATCCCGGGTATACGTATTTCATATTATAAGTATCGACCGCTATCAGCACTATGACGGCCGCAAGGATGACGCCGATCACCGCAAGCCAAAGCCGGGTGCGCTTCTTTTTTTTCGGAGTTCGCGGCTCTATCGGTTGATACCGATGATACTCATAATTCTGACTATCCTGCATATGTCGCCTCCTTTTAAGTTCCGCCCCTCATCGGGGCGGTTTTATCGCCGGCTATTTTTTCAGCGACGGCGTTTTGAATGACTTGACCGGTTTCTTAAAATGTATGTCAAAGAACACGGTCTCGCCGTCGATCGTCCTCTCAACATAATAGTTCAGCGGTCCGCCGTAGTATTTGGTTTCGTTAGCATAATCCTGATACGGATTTCCTCCGCCGCTTTCGTGGTGCGCGCCCGTGGCCCTTTCGATTATGATATAATCCCGTGAAGTGGTCGCAAGCAGCAGCATAGGCTCTTTCTTTCCGTTATAAAGAAGCTCGATCTGCACATCATCCGCGTAGATATTTCTGGCTTCCATCTGAAATTTAACAAGATCTCTGTCATATTCGGTTATCTCGTTCGGCAATTTCTTTGCCGCTTTTTCCGCCCTTATCCTCGGCAAGGCAAATATGCCCGCAGCGATAAGCGCCGCTGCCGCTATCGCGACAGTCAGTATAATTATCGAACTTTTTTTCATAAAATCTCTCCTCTCTTTTATTATTTCGGTCGCTTAAAAACAGCCGACCTCGCGGCAATGGGCCTTTGCCGCGAGGTCATTATAGCATATAGTATATGTGAGTGTCAAGACCCCCCCCCACAGTTTTTGCTGCAACGCAGTTTATTATGTCAAAGAAGTTGTTTCGCCTTCGGCGGGCGCAGGATGCTTGTCCCGCTAATAGTCCTTTCTCTTTTTGAGGTCGCGCCTGATATGGCGAAAGGTCTCCTTTTCGCCCCTGTCCTTTAGCATAACGAGCAGCTCCTCAAGCAGCGCCGCCGTGTCCTTATGCATCCTGTCCTTTGCTTTGCCGCGAACAAAGTATTCATAGCCCGAAGCGTCCGTATAGTCCTTGCCGCGGTAGATCTTGCACGCGCCGACGCGGTCGCAGAACATCTCTATCACGAACACGAGGGGCATCTTGACGGCCTCGACCGCCTTGGTCCTTGGGTTGTAGTCCGTCCAGTATTCAAAATGATGGCGGTTTCTGCCCTTGTGGTGCATCCACGCCAGCGAATAGCCCTTGTCCTCGCGTTCGAGTTCGTTGGGGCTTCGCGTGCCGACAAAATGCTTTGCGCTCGGTATGAACTCCGACGGGGAGTATTTGGACATATCGTGCATAAGCCCGCGCCAGAGTATCCCCGCGCGCGCGCAATGCCCGAGCACCTTGTGCCTGTGCCTTGTTATTACCAAAAAATGCTTTATCGGATGAAATGAGCCCGTATTATTCGTGTTCCCCTTTTCCATCGGCGACGTCCTCTTTTTTCTTTTTTGCCCTGCCGCTGAAAAACCGCCGCCTTGCCGCGGCCTTCCTGCGCTTTGAGTCAAACTCATGCGGAACGCTGTCCACTATCGGAACGCCACGCGAACGTGCGCGCGCGTTCGTCCAGTCCGCAACGAGTCTATATATAACCGCCGTCGTCGGCACGGCAAACAGCAGTCCGATAACGCCGAACAGCCCGCCTCCGACCAGCACCCCGAACAGCACCCACGCGCTTGAAAGTCCGACGGCGTTGCCCACGACGCGCGGATAGATGAAGTTGTTGTCTATCTGCTGTATCACAAGCACCATAACGATGAACCAGAGCGCGAGCAGCGGTTTATCGGGCGACGCCATAAGGATGATGAACGCGCTCGGAAGCGTGCTTATCCACGGACCGAGTATCGGTATCAGCGCAAACGCCGAGATGAACACCGCTATCATCTCGGGATACGGCATCCCAAAGATGCGCATGCCTATATAGCACATTATGCCGATTATGAGGCTCGATGTGAGCTGCCCCGCAAAATAGCCGCGGTAGGTGGCGTTTGAGAAGGTGCAGACCTCGAGTATCCTCTCGGCGTTTTTTTCGCTGAAAACGGCGCGGATAAAGCGCCTTGCGTGCGCGAGGAGCCGATTTTTATCCGCAAGCACATATACGCTGAACGCCACGGCGAGCAGGGCATTGGCAAGCACGCCGACCGTCGAAACTGTGATGTTCAAAAGTTTTGGTATCGTGGCAAGCGTCCACGCCTCTATCTTATCCACGAGCGTTTGGGACATCTCCACGGCCTTCGCCGTTGCCGCCTCGTTGAGATCGAGGCGATTGACGACCTTTTCAAGCCACGCGACAAGGCCATTATAGTAGTTTTCGGCGTTGGACAAAAGCATCCTGACGCCGTCTATCGCGCGGGGCACGATCAGCAGCACCAAAAGCGCCGCTATCCCCGCAACGAAGATATAGGCGATGATATTCGACAGAACTATCGCAAACCGCTTGCCTTCGTGCTTTTTGAACACCGTCCGCTGCAGTATCGTGGACGGGATGTTGACGATGTAAGCAAGCCCGAAGCCGACGAATATCGGCGTCATCACGCGCACCGCTTTGCCGAACGCAAAGCGAACGACGCTGAAATGCTCAAGCAGTTCATAAAAGAGTATGCCGACAATGACGATGAACAGCCATCGCCTTGACGCTCTCCACATCACACGCAGTTTTTTCACGGTTTTTGCCTCTTCTGTCATAATTATCTCGCGTTAAACGCACATCCTTTAGTTTTGTCTCTTTTCCGGGGCTTATTCGCATTTTTGCGTCTCTGCCCTTCTTTCTCATTATATCAAAAAAACGCCGCGCCCGCCACAATTATTTTTCGGCATACGAAACGGCGCGGGTCGTCCGTTTCCCGCGCCGCCACGCCATACATTATAGAGGAGTGAATGTAAAAGGCTTTCCCCTTCTTGCGCTCTCATTATAATGCGTTTTTCTTAATTTTACCTTAAAAAAGCGAAAAACCCAAAAACTTTTCTTGATTTTTCTTTTTAAGGCGGTTATACTTCCCAACAGAAGCTGATTTTATAAAAAAACGGAGGGTCGGGGTCATGTCGCCGTCCAATGAAAAAATCACGGTCGAAGCCGCGATAAAACGCGCCGAATCCGGCGAAAAAAAACGCACGGGCAGCGAGTACGAGGAACTTTTGGAGTTCGCCGTCGCGCTTGCCAACCGCCTTCAGTCCTGCGGCGCGGAGACCTACCGCGTTGAGGAAACGATAACACGAATAATCGAAGCCTACGGCCAAAAAAAGGTCGATGTATTCGTCATACCCAACTGCATCATAGCGGGGCTCGAAACCAACGACGGCGAGATAATCACCAAGATGCGCCGCCTTAGATCCGGCGATATGATGATCGACGGCATCGAAAAATACTCCGCGCTCTGCCGCAGGATATGCGCCGAGCGGCCGAGCGTTGCCGAAGCGAGAAAAATGCTCGACGAAGCCGAAAAGAGCGTTTGCCGCTACGGAAGCCTTATCTACTATCTCGGCGCGTTTTTGATCGGCGCGGGCTTTGGCGTCTTCTTCGGCGGCAAATGGCTCGAGGCGCTCACGGCGGGGCTCTGCTGCGCGCTGACCGGCGCAACGCTCCGTTTCAGCGAAAGGCTGCACGCCAACGCCTTCTTCAAATCCTTCGTATGCAGTTTCATCCTTGCGTTCGCCGCCAATGCTCTCGGCGCGATCGGCTTGAGCGGCAATACGGACATAACCGTAATCGGCGCGCTGATGATACTTGTACCGGGTTTTCTTTTCACAAACAGTCTGCGCGACACCATCTACGGCGACACGATGAGCGGCGTAAACAGGCTCGTTCAGGTCCTGATCATCGCCGTCGCGCTCGTTGTCGGAACGAGCGCCGCCGTTTCGCTCTCCCGTCATTTTTTCAATGTGGCTCGGGGATTTGATCCGGTAGTTCATCCGATATGGCTCCAATGCGTCGCGGGCGTTATCGGCACGCTCGGCTTCGGGCTGTTCTTCAATATGCACGGCAGGGGCATCCCCCTCGCCCTGCTCGGCAGCGCAATATCGTGGTTCGTGTGCAGTATGTCTATGCGCCTCGGGCTTTCGGAGCCCGTCGCCTACCTGATCGCCGCCGCCTGTTCGTCGTTCTACGCGGAGATAATGGCGCGTGTGCGCAAGTTCCCGGCAACGGGCTATCTGCTCGCCGCGCTCGTTCCGCTGATACCGGGCGCGGGCATCTACTATACGATGGACTTCATCCGCAGGGGAATGGGCGCCGAAGCCTGGCAAAAGGGTATGGCGACCGCCGCAATAGCCGGCGCAGTCGCCGCGGGCGTTTTGATCGTATCCACGGGCTTCCGCATGTGGGGCGTCTACAAAAAAGGTCTGATGAAACGGTATAAATGACCAAAAGGCAAGGCTGCACGCAATGCTGTTGCGTGCAGCCTTTTTGCTCTGATTTCGTCCGTTGCGGGTTTTTCCTTTATGTTTTTAGCTCCGTTATCCCGCTATCCCGACAAGCATTTCATAGACGCTTTCCGCCGTCAGGGCGTCCTTCATGCCCGTATAGCCCGCTTTCTTCAAAAGCGAATCCAGCAAAACGCCGTTCACCTTCGCTCCGTTCGTGCAGAATAATATGCCGTCGCCTCCGCCGGGGATACAGTAGATGCCTTCCTCATAGTCGGGCACCAACGCAAGTACGACCTCGTAGCCCTCTTTCAGAAGGTATTTGTCCCTTAGTTGCACCAGACCTATTTGCTTAACATCCTTTTGACTGGATTCCAATACATCAAGCCGCCAGCGCACTCCGGCAAGTCTTTCTTCCTTTCCAACGATCTTAGCCCGCACGATCAGCGGAGATTCCTCGAACAATTCTTCGAGCGTTTCGCAGTGTCCTACATACAGAACATCCACATCCACTCTTGTTTCCATATCCTTCTCGTCCTCGATATTGATATAA